>JAJPIE010000020.1 GCA_021324935.1 Acidobacteriota bacterium | reverse complement strand
GCGGCCGTACCAGACCGTTTTTCACGCGCTGAAGACGATGCAGGAACAGGATATTTCCCAGATACCGGTGTTCGAGGAAAATCTGCCGATCGGCACGGTTTATGAGGATCAGATTCTGACGCTGGCGTTGCAGGGCAAGGATCTTCGCAAGCTCGTGGTGCGGGAAGTGATGAGCAAACCGCTGCCGAAAATTCCGGGATCATCGCCAGTCGAGCGCGTTACTTACATTCTCAGCCACGAAAATCCCGCGGTCTTCGTCGAGCTGGATGAAACGAAGTTCGAAATTCTCACCAAGTACGATTTGATGAGCACGGTCGCCGGATTGATGGAACAAAAGCGCTGATCGCTCTCCCGCGGCGCCAAACACAGGACAACACATCGTGAAAATCCAGGAGTTCAACGAAAGGCTGAAGAATTCCATTCTCGTCGCGGACGGCGCCATGGGCTCCATGCTCCATGAAACCGTGGGGACGGTGCGCTGCTTTGATGAACTGAACGCGACGGAGCCCGAGGCGGTGTTTCGCGTGCACCAGGCCTACATCGAAGCCGGGGCGCAGATCATCGAGACGAACACGTTCGGGGCGAACCGGTTCAAGCTTGCCCCGCTGGGCCTTGGGGACGAAGTGCAGCGCCTCAATAGCCGCGGGGTGAAAATCGCGCGCGAGGCCCGCGAAGCGGCCTCGCGCGAAGTGCTGATCGCGGGTTCCATCGGTCCGCTGGGCATCGGCGTGCAGGCGCGGCATCCGGAGCCAGACCAGATTCTGGCGATTTTCAAGGAACAGGCTCTGGCGCTCGAAGAGCGCGGGGTAGACCTGTTTATTCTGGAGACGTTTTCCTACATCGAGGAAATTCTGCTGGCGATTGACGCGATTCGTTCGTTCTCCAGCTTGCCGGTCGTCGCGCAATTGACGTACTCCGAAGAAGGCACGACGTTTGGCGACGTGCGGCCGTTCCTGGCGGCTTCGCTTTTGAAAGAGAAGAATGTGCAGGCAATCGGCTCGAACTGCACGCTTGGCCCACAATCGCTGCTGCCGATTTTGCAGGAGTTGGCCGCGGCGCAGGATATCTGCGTGAGCGGTATGCCGAACGCGGGATTTCCCAAACGCGAAGGCGATCGCATCGTGTATCCGAAATCCTCTCCGCAGTATTTCGCGGAATTCGCGCGCGAGGCCGCGGCAATCGGGGTGCGTATTCTCGGCGGGTGCTGCGGGACGACGCCGGCGCATATCAGGGCCATGGCCGAAGCCGTAAAGTCGTTGCGCCCGGCCAAAACGCAGGGGGGGGTTGCAGTGGTGGCCACGGCACAGGCCGCCGCTCCCATTCAGGAGCGCGAACCGGAAAGCAAATTCTGGAAGCGGCTGCAAAACAAGGAATTCACGATTTGCGTGGAGATCGATCCGCCGAAGGGCATCGCACTCGACCGGATCTACGAGCAGGTGGACCGCGTGATGGGTTCAAAAAAGGTTCACGCGATCGACATCAACAGCGGGGCGATGGCGCGGGTCGGCATGGATGCGCTGATCGTTGCGGGCGCGCTGGAAGCCCGCGGAGCGGAGACCGTGCCTCACCTGACGACACGCGACCAAAACATAATCGGTTTGCAGGCGATGCTTCTCGGCGCGTGGACCGTTGGAGGAGTGCGCAACGTTCTGGCCATTACCGGCGATCCGCCGTCGGTGGGCGATTATCCGGAAACCAGCGGCGTTTACGAAGTCGATTCCGTAGGACTGGTGAAAATCCTGCACCGGTTGAATCAGGGAACGGACTGGGCGGGGAAAACGCTGGGGGGCCAGACGAATTTCACCATCGGCGTGGCGCTGAATCCTGTGGCCGACGATCTTGATTCGGAAATCGCGCGCTTTCACGCGAAGATCGAGGCAGGCGCGCATTTCGCCATGACCCAGCCACTCTTCGACCCGTCGCACTGGCACGCGTTCCTGAAGAAATTCGGGGGCAAGCCGCCGATTCCGGTGATGATTGGCATTTGGCCGCTGAACAGTTACAAGCAGGCGCTGCGGCTGAACAACGAAGTGCCCGGCATCGTGATTCCCGAGCCGCTGCTGAAGTCGATGGAGGCGTCGGGCGCTTCGGCGCGCGATCGAGGATTCGAGGTGGCGCGCGAGATGCTCGCTTGGGCGCGGACGGAAATTGCCGGGACATATTTGATTCCGCCCTTCAAGCGCTATGAAGAGATTCTTGAGATTCTGTAACCCCGACCCAAGGGTTTACGCTCCCTTCACAAAGTACAGGAAAATCGACAGAGCCAGATGGCTTCTAGACTTTTTCGAGCAGGTAGTGGGAGACAATCCACTCCGTACCGCCGCGGTAGCCCCACAGCTCGGCGCAGGCCATGAAGAAGATGCGCCACCGAACCCACCAGCGCCTGGCCTGATCCTCACCATAAGTCTTGGCGAAGAGGGGGAGGAGGGACTTTTTGTTGGAGTCCATGTTGCGCAGCCAGTCTTCGCTGGTTCGTTGATAGTGTGTGCCGCAGGTCCTCCAGTGTTGTGCGACGCGCAGATGATGAACGAAATGAAAAAGCAGCTCGTGGCTGGGCATCATGCCGCCAGTGAAAAAATGGCGCGCCATCCAGTCGCCTCCATCGCGTATCTCGAACGGGTAGGCAAATTTCTTGTGCGTGAAGATATGCAGGAAGAATTTCGCGTCCGGCTTCATCCAGGAAGCGACGCGTTGAAGAAGCGCCCGCCAATTGCGGATGTGCTCGAACATTTCGACGGAGACGATCCGAACGTATTTTCCCGGCGCGTCGAACGCGTTCATGTCCGCCGTGAGAATGTGCACGTTGTGTAGATTACGTTCGCGTGCGCGGGCGAGAATGAATTCGCGCTGTGAGGCGGAATTTGAGACGCCGGTAATGCGGCTGGCGGGATACTGTTCTGCCATCCAAAGGGTCAGCGAGCCCCAGCCGCAGCCAAGTTCCAGAACGTCTTGACCATCGGCAAGTTGCGCTCGCCGGCAAGACAGTTTCAGCATGGCTTCTTCGGCTTCCGCGAGGGAACAGCATTCCGGGCCGTAGAAGGCGGAGCTGTATTTCAGCCGGGGTCCCAACACTTTCTCGAAGAAGGCGGCGGGCACTTCATAGTGCTGCGCATTCGCTGCGTCCGTGCACAGTGCAATCGGGCTGGCATTCATGCCAGCCATAAATTCCAGCAGCTTTTCCCGGTTTGCTTCTTCGCTTCCGCGGTTTTCCTCGCGCAGGCGTTGGCGCAGCATCCTGCGAATGGACGCGCGGATCACCGCGTCTGGCACGGCGCCGCTCTCGAGCAACGGTTCGTACCAGAAGCGCTTTTCTGGCTGCTGCTGCGCGGAAGGCAGCCAACGCAGGTGGAAGATGCCGTTCATGCCCGCCTCTTTTTCGGGAACCAGGGCACAAACGCACTCGTCTCGCGTTGATAGCGGCGGTACTCTTCGCCGCGGGTACGCAAGGCCTGGCCTTCGGTCGCAGGGATTCCGGTAAGTCCCAAAAGGAAAAAAAGAATGAGGGCGGGAGAAAGCAGCCCGAGCCAACCCCAGGGTGAGGTGAGGGCAAACACAGAATAGCCAACCCAAATGGTCCATTCAAAGAAGTAGTTTGGGTGCCGCGAGTAGTTCCACAATCCGGCGCGGCAGGTTTTGCCCTTGTTCACAGGAATTTTCTTGAAGGCATCGAGTTGTGCGTCAGCCAGCGTTTCGCCCAGCATGCCGAGCAGCCAGATCGCCGCACCGATTTTTTCGGGGATGCCGAGGGGAGCGCGCCTATCCAGGCAGGCCAGCAAAAAGGGAAGCGACAACACCAGATCGAGCAAGGCTTGAATTTCAAAGAAAAACAGGAAGCGCAGCGGAAGGAACGTCTTCCATTCGGAGCGCAATTGCACGTAGCGGCCCTCTTCGGGATGGCCGATCACTCGCCCGAAGAGAAGATAGACGGCCAGGCGGAGGCTCCAGACCGCGGCCATTGTGGCGATTGCGTAGCGACGCGCGGGGTAGCCTGGGCCGGCGGCTGCGTAAAAGACGGCCAGCATCCCGAGCCCCATGGCCCAGCCGACGTCCACCACCGCCGCGTTGCGAATCAACAAGTGAATGATCCAAAGGAGGAACATCATGCCGCCGACCAACGCAGCTCCGGTGAGCAGAAAAGGCAAGGCTTGCGAGAGCATCAGGCGACAAGCACCTCAGCGGCGGGAATTGGACGCGCGAGGTTGCGGGCCACGCGCCGAAAGACAGGCACCAGAAGGAAATAGATCAACGCAACCGCGAAGGGGGCGAGCAACATCCACACGATGATCGCGTGCCACGTGGTGTTCCAGAGAAGTTTCACCGTTCCCCAAAAGGAGGCGTGTGCCATCGAAAAGATTTGTGAAACGGAAATGGGAAGGTGGGGCGCGTGGAACAATTTTTCACCCAAACGAAAGAAGGGAAGCACGAGGGCAATTTGGGCGGGGTACATCAGGTAATTCACCGCCTGCATTGCAGGGAGGTTCAAGCCAAAGGCCACCGCGCAAATTCCGCAAAGCCAGACGCTCCAGCCGAAGGCGGGAATCACAGACAAGGTGGCCGCAAGGGCCATGCTCAGGGCGAGCTTTTCCGGGGTTACGCCTTGCCGCAATAATTTCAGCAGGGGATTCACGACCCTGCGCTTCAGAAAACTTTCTTTCATGCCACTTTCTTCTGGAGCAGAGCTCCGACTGGCTCCGCCGGCTTCAGCGCAAACAGTTGCAGCAGAACATAGAACGACATGGCGATATTACCCAGAGCCACAATCAAGATAAACCACAAGATTTTGCTACTCAGCGATCTTTCCCGCCAAGCCACCCAGCAAAAAAAGGTGATGAAGCCAAAATAGGCGTCATAGAGCGTTGCCCAAGCCCAGGGATTGCCTGCAAACGATGCATGCCAAATGGGTACTTGCAGGCTGGTGCGAACGGTCATAGCCACCATGAACAGGAAAATGAAGCCGAACAGGCCTTTGAGGAAGAGTTTCACGGCGCCTCCAGGCGCATTTTGGGTGTTTCTACGAATTACGGCAATGCTGAATCGGGCCGCAATCCAAAAGGAGTACGCAAGGCGTACCCCCGTCAGATGCGAAGAAGAACCTAAAGTCGCATCGAGGCCTGGAGACGGAAAATGGACGGGAAGCTGGCATTTCCTCTGGGTCAATCGAAAAGCAAATCCTTATCTCCCGAAGAAAAGCGCGTTTAACGCTTTTGGCCGGAAATGCGTCTCATGCGGAGAGAATCAAGTAGTAGGATACAGACCACATCGTGAGCCAGGTAGCGGTCATCGGTTCAGGCATTTCGGGTCTCGCCGCGGCGTATTATCTCAGCCGCAAGCACGAGGTGTTCCTGTTTGAACGGGACACGCGTCTCGGTGGGCATACGCACACGGTCACGGTCGATTCCAGCGGGGGTCCGCTGCCGGTGGACACTGGGTTTATTGTCCACAACGACCTGACCTACCCCAACCTGATCCGCCTTTTTGCGGGACTCGGGATCCCACGAATCAAATCGGATATGTCATTCGCCGTGAGCTGCCGGAAGACCGGCTACGAATACTCCAGCCGGGGCCTACATGGTTTCTTCGCGCACAAGCGCACACTCTTCAGTCAACGTCCATGGAAGCTCTTTTCGGAAATCCGCCGATTTAACCGGCAAGCGCCAAAAATACTGGAGCGCGAGGACTTGGAGCAATTGAAATTGGGCGAATTTCTCGACATAGGCGAATTTTCGCAGGAGTTCCGCGAACTTTATCTTTTGCCGATGGCCTCCGCCGTATGGTCCTGCGCACAGAATGCCTTGACGGAATTCCCTGCGGCCACGCTGATTCGTTTCTTCGAAAATCACCGCTTCCTTACGGTCACGGGGCAAGCCCAGTGGAAAACCATTTCCGGCGGGTGCAGCCGCTATATTGAACCGATCACGAGGCCGCTGAAGGAGCGGATCTTTACGGGAGTTCACCTGCAGCGTGTTACGAGAAACGAAGAGAATGTGACATTGCAATTCAGCGGAAGCCGATCACCAATGCGGTTCGATCATGTGGTGTTCGCCACGCATGGCGATCAAGTGCTTCCTTTGTTGTTAGACGCCACCGAACGCGAGCGCGAAATCCTGGGCGCTTTCGAGACCAGCTGCAACGAGGTGACGCTGCATACCGACGACCGTCTTCTGCCGCGCCGCCCGGGCGCCCGGGCTTCCTGGAACTACCTGCTGCATCTTGATCCGCGAAACGGCCACAGTCCAGCCACGCTGACCTATCATATGAACCGCTTGCAATCACTGCCGGTAAAGGAAAACTATTGCGTCAGCCTGAATGCGCGCAGCCAGATCCGTCCGGAGAAGATTCTGCGCGATTTCATCTACCACCATCCGCTCTATAACCGGAAAGCGATTGCTTCGCAGAAGCGCTGGGGCGAGATCAGCGGCCAGCGCCGCACGCACTTCTGCGGTGCCTATTGGATGTACGGTTTCCACGAAGATGGAGTAAACTCCGCACTAAGGGTAGCCCGGGCCCTCGGAGTTCACGTCTAATCCCATGGAATCGGCACTCTATCTTGGGAAACTCCGCCACCGACGTTTTTCGCCGCGCGAGCACCACTTCACCTACCCGGTGTTCATGGCCTTCCTGGATATCGACCGGCTGCCGGAACTCCTGGGAGTATCGCCTTTCAGCTCCTACAACCGCTGGAATTGGATTGCCTATAATGAACGCGATCATTTTGGGGATCCGAAAAAGCGATTGCGGCAGCGTTTGCGGGAAGATGTGGCGCGTCATGGGATTGAGTTGCCATCCGGCAAAATTTTCGTGCTCACTCACCTGCGTTATCTGGGCTACGTGTTCAATCCTGTGTCCTTCTTTTATTGCTACAACGAAGCCGGCGAACTCGCGATGATCCTCAGCGAAGTGAACAATACGTTTGGGGAGTCGCACAATTATTGGTTGACGCCGGAAACGCAGCAGCCAAATGCGGCGGCGTTGCGTTACATCACGCCGAAGCAGATGTATGTGTCGCCATTCCACCCGATGGACCTCGAGTATGTGTGGATTTTCACGCCTCCCGGAGAGCAGTTGGTGGCGCACATGAACACGCTTGCCGAGGGACACCCCAATTTTGACGCGACACTGCAACTGGAACGGCGCCCATGGAACGCCCGGGAACTGCTGAGAATCCTTGCACGCTATCCCTTGATGAGCTTGCGCGTGACAGCCGCCATACACTGGGAGGCGTTGGAGCTTTGGGTGAAGGGCGTACCGGTGTACAGGCACCCTGGAAAAGTGGCACGGCAGGCGGCGGCAGTCGCTTCGAAAGGACAGTTTCCCGGATGAAACGCCGGCTGCATGGCTATGCCAAGAAATTATTCCTGCGATCCCTGGGGGGAATCCAGGGAGGGTTTCTGGAACTCGTGTGCCCCGACGCGACGTACACGTTCGGCGATCCGGGAGCGGAGCTACGGGCGATGGCGGTGATTTACGACGAGCGATTCTTCTGGCGCGCGCTGACGGGCGCGGACGTAGGTATCGGGGAATCGTATATGGACGGAGAGTGGACTTCGCCGAACCTAGTGTCGCTGGTGCGATTGGTGACGCGCAATCTCCGCCGTGTGGACGGGGGGAACCGGATGTTCTCGGCGTTGCGCTCATGGGCATCGCGTGTGCAGCACAAGCTGCGCAGCAACACGTTGAAGGGCAGCACGCGCAACATCCGGGCACACTATGATGTCGGCAACGAGTTTTACCGGTTGTTTCTGGACCGCGAGATGCTTTATTCCTGCGCATATTTCCGGTCACCCGCCGACTCTCTGGAAGACGCGCAGCGAAACAAAATGGAATTGATCTGCCGGAAACTGCAAATCGAGCCGGGCGATCGGATTCTGGAAATTGGATGCGGATGGGGCGCTTTCGCGATATATGCCGCGCGCAATTTTGGGGCTCACGTCACTGGAGTGACGATCAGCGCGGCGCAGTACGAATTTGCAACGCGCCGGCTGGCGAACGCGGAGATGAAACCCGGCAGCGTGCGGATTTTGCTGGAAGATTATCGCCACCTGCGCGGGGAGTTCGATAAAATTGTAAGCATCGAAATGTTCGAGGCGGTGGGCCTGGATCGCTATGACGAGTTTTTTTGCGCGTGCGACCGGTTGCTGACGCCGGACGGGTCGCTATTGCTACAGACGATCACGATGCCGGAACAAGAACTCCGTGCGTACCGCCGACGCGTGGATTGGATGCAAACATACGTTTTCCCCGGCAGCGAGCTTGCCTTCGTGGGCGAGATTCAAAAATCGATCGGACGCGTGGCGCGAATGAGCCTAACGCACCTGGAAAGTTTCGGCTTGCATTATGCGAAAACGCTGGAACTCTGGCGCGCACGGTTTTTCCAGAAACTGAGCGACATCCAGGATCTGGGATTCCCCGAAACCTTCCAGCGCATGTGGCATTTTTATCTTTCCTGGTGCGAGGGAGCGTTTCGTGAGCGGTACATTGACGTAGTTCACCTGTTGATGACCAAAAACGGTGCCGTCAAAACGCCAATGTTTCCAACGCCGCTTCCCGCCGAGGAATTCAGCGCGGGTTAGCAGCGATCGCCGCGATTCATAATTTGCAAAACCTACATCGACGATAGTGTTTCCGCAGGGCTTTGCGTGGTGTGATCGTGAATGATCTTCCATCCGTCCGGGAATTTCCGCATTACCAGCGTGAAGATGCCGCCAATGTCGCCGATGTGGCGCCGCAAATGCCAGTGGCCGAGGACGAGGGCGGCATCCGGACCGAGCGGGCGGATCTCGAGTTCCGAAAAGTCGAGCGTTCCCATCGCCGTGCGATCCGCATAGGTTTTTTCGTAGCGTTCCAAAACTGGTTGCCAGCCGTGCGTGAAACCCTTACTCCCGGCAAAGGTCAGTGCGGGCGAATTCCAGTAGCCGGCCATAAAGGCGCGAATGTTGCCTTTGTTCCATTCGCTTTGCTGGGTGGTCAACACGCTCCGGATGTCGGTTTCTTGCGAGGTCGCCTGAAGGGTGGTTCCCTGGGTTGCACCCCATGCGGCGAAACCGCAAAGAGCCAAGAAACCTAGTCCAGCCGCGATAGCCTTTCCTTTCGCCATATCAATCCCCCTAACTAATTGTTATTCAATAGTTTGCGGTAATTCCTGGTGGCTGCGCCGCCGGCGTGGCGAAAGAGTCATACCGGACCTGGCTATTCCGCTAGTACCCCAGAGCTATGGGGGAATTCCTGGCAGCGCGACAAACTATTCCCGGAGGCTGAGGGATGTTCTCCGCAATGTTATTCGCAATCGCTCTCGTGGCCATGGGGCAATTCGCCCTGTACTACTGGCGCGCGGTCTTCACCGGCGTGGCCAGCTTGCCGATTTCCAGCCGGGTGCTGGAAGCCGCGCAAGTGGACGAGACGTCCATGTGCGGGAACGACTTCGTGAAACTCGTCAGCCTGCTTAACCTTACTCCGGAACTCAAGGAAGGCAAGAGCGGCCTAGGCTTCGTACGCGTGTATTTTGAAATGATTCGCCGTGTCGAATCGATGTTTGCAAGCGTATCGCCCGTGATTGCGAGCTGGGGGGAAAAAGAGCGGCTGCTCTGCGCGCGCTTTGCGGCGGTGCAAATAGAACGCCGGTTGCAAGCCAACCTGATCCAGGCGGCATCGATCCGTTCCATCTGACGGTCAAAACGGATCCTGGTTTGGTCTTGCCAAATACCGCTAAATTGAAAAGAATGGCCAAAGCAGTCGTGACGATGTTGCTTGATCCGGTTTCAGGCTGCGCATGACACTTGCACACAGAAATCTTCAGTCGGCGCGCATCATACATATCACATTCGTTTTCGCTGCCATCGGGTATCTTGTTGTACCGTTCATGGCAGCTCCGCGCGGTCGGCAATTCCTTCCCTTCGCGCTCTTTCTCGGCATCAGCGCGGTTTAGCACTTGGGCGGCCGGGATTTTTGTGCGCTCCCGACTCGTCCAAACGGCCAGCGATGTGCTGCGCGGTAATCCGGATGATCGCGGAGCGGCGGCGCGGTGGCGGATGGGCGTGATCCTCTCGCTGGTATTTTGCGAGACGGTGGTGCTATTGGGACTTGCCCTGCGGTTTATGGGTGAATCCTGGAATATTCGCGGCGCATTTTACGGTGTGGGAATTTTCTTTTTGCTGGCGTGGACGCCGCGGCTGGAGCTTTCGCCCAAATAGCCAAGGTGTGCACGCTCGCTTAATTCCAGCTTCCAACTAATAGGCCCAGCGGAGCAGGGTGGCGCCCGAGGTGAAGCCGGCGCCCACGGCGGCGAGCATTACCAGATCGCCTTCCTTCAGCTTCTTTTCTTCCAGCGCGGTTTGCATCGCCAGGGGAATCGTACCGGCAGTGGTGTTTCCAAAGCGGTCGATGTTAATGATTACCTTTTCCAGGGGCATGCCCAGGCGTTCGGCGGTTGCGGTGATGATACGGCGGTTGGCTTGATGGGCGATGAAGCAGTCCACGTCCTGCCCGGTCAATTTGTTTTTCTCGAGCACGCGCTCGGTCATTTCGGCCATCTTTTTCACGGCGTATTTGAAGACGTTTTTGCCGTCCTGATGGATATAGTGCATTTTCTTTTCGACGGTTTCGTGAGACGCGGGATGCAGGCTGCCTCCGCCGGGCATGTAGAGGTATTGCCCGCCGATTCCCTCCACCTGAGCCACGTGATCGATGATGCCGTCTTCGCCTTCCTGGGCTGGTTCCAACATGACCGCGCCGGCGCCGTCGCCGAAGATGATGCAGACGGCGCGATCAGTGAAATCGGTCATCGAAGAGTTCACGTCGGAGCCGATCACGAGAACGCGTTTGTACTGGCCGGACTCGATGAATTTTGTGCCCACGTTCAGCGAATATAGGAATCCCGAACAGCCCGCGGAAACGTCGAAGCCCCAGGTGTTCTCGATTCCCAATTTATGCTGCACCAGGCAGGCCGTTGAGGGGTACATCATGTCCGGCGTGACCGTGCCGACCACGATCAGGTCGACGGTTTGCAGATCAAACGGATGTTTAGCCTGCAGATTCTTTACCGCTTCCACGGCCAGATCGCTGGCGGCCACGCCTTTGTCCGCGATATGCCGTTCGCGAATGCCCACGCGCTCCATGATCCACTCGTTGGTGGTATCCACCATTTTTTCCAGTTCGGCGTTGGTCAAAACGCGCGGCGGCACGTACCCGGCTACACCCGTAATTTTTGCGGCAATGCGGCGAGACATGATTCTCCTTGCAAAGTGCTTGCGCCCTGAAGAGACGATTGATTGTATGCGATGAACTTTGCAGGAAACAAGCGCAGAGGCATCATTTTCCTTCACCGTGGAGCAGTTCGTAACGCCAGGTGAACGCCGCCGTCTGTTTCAGCATCGCCGCCACGGAACAATATTTCTCCTTGGTCAAATCCATGGCGTGCTTTACAGCGGATGCTTCCACGTCGCCGCGAATGCGGAAGAGCACATCGAGCCTGGTCCACACCGTTGGCGGCTCCGGCGCGCGTTCGCCGGAACACAGGACTTCGAGCAAGGCGATTTTCTGGCGCTTTTTCTCGAGGATGATCACCATGTCGGTGGCCGTGCAGGCGCCCAGCGCCATCAGCAACATTTCCATTGGCCCGGGCGCCTTGTTGGATTCGCGGTCGGAATCGAACGCCACCGCGTGGCCCGAGGGGCTGGTGCCCAGGAACTTCTGTTCGCCGATCCATTTCACCGATGCCGTTTGCATAAGAAATTTTCTCCACCGCAGGAAGCAGACTTTTTCGATGCAGCCAGGAAGGTAATGTAACAGAATTGGGTAAGGCAGGCCGCTGGCGCAGATCGGATACTGAGTCAGGAAAGGAAGAACCACCATGAGAAAGGCAGCGTTGCGTATTTTCGGGGTTGCGAAGTGGTTGTTGGTGGGCTTTGGCTGGTTGCAGGAAAGGGAGGCGGGCGCCAAGCCGTAGATCGTTTATGGGCAGGCGGCTTGCGTTTCGTATGTTCCGCGAACGCGGGGTCAATACCGCGGAGGTTCGCAGCAAAGCGGTCTGGTGTTTGAGGATGCTTCTTGGACTTTGCGCTTCGTGACGAATGTTCCCTGCGAAGGAACGCCGCAAGTGGCATTGGCACTGCGGCGCACGCCGCCAAACTGAAGAAACGGCGATCAGGGGAGCCATAGAAAGAACCTTGACAAGTAATGAAAATAAAAATTAATTATTAGTTATCTGTTCGACCGATTTTATTTGGCGTCGACGAGGTGCCAGTCGCGGGGCGGGAAGTTGATGGGCCAGAAGTCGGGGGAAGCTTGTTCGAATTCGAAGGCGGTGGCGAAACCCCCTTCGCGGGATTTGCGTGTGCCCAGCACGCGGCAGGGCGCTTTGATGCCGGTACCAGTGTTAATCAGCCAGATTCGGTGGCCACGAGGCAGCTTCAGGTGCAATTCCAGCAGGCCGCCGTGGGCATTCACCACGAGGGTGAATGCATCGGTGGCAGCAAGTTTGCCGTCCTCGAGGCGTGTTTCGAGCAACAAGCGGATGTGCAGCAAGACGCGCTCACTGCGGCGGCGCGACGCGGCATCGAATCGTGGATTCAAGTTTTGTACCCACCGCCCTCGCTAAGCGTGACCTTGCCAATCGCAAGCCGCCTATAAGTCGCACACATGGGAAAGCGGCAGGAATGCGCCATCAACGAACTTCCCTTGTTTGCCACTGGCGCCAAGAACGAGCCCGCCTAACCGCCGCTCCGGATGGCAACACCGCGCCGTGCCTTTGCGAGCCCCGTGCATCCTGTGCGTTCCCCTCGACTGCAAACTGGCCTCGACCCGCGACCAGAGAAAAAGCGTAGCGTCGCGAGCGCCGATCCAGATCGGCGGAGTTGCATGCGGCGATGGGCGGAAGCCGCAGGGGGACGGGCGGAGGAATGCTGCGGGGCGGCTCGCAGCAGCGAAGCGGAGTGCGTCGGAGACACAAACGAACGACACGGGAACGGGGGGCGAATCCCATGGGGGAAGTCTGTTCCAAATTGGGAAAATTCAACTGGAGAAAACGGATTGCTTGGATAACCAAGCACTCCACCACAAATCGCCAGGAAAGTTGGATGGAAGCGGCCAGCGCTGCTTGCCTGAAGGTAAGGCGCCGCTCGGCGCTTCCTGAATTCCATCGGCGAGGGTTCGGGTTGAGTGAGACGATGGCGTTAGCCGGAACCGATCCTGTATTGTGCCGCTAAATAAAGACCTAGAGGCTTGGTCCGGCGGCTGGAGCGAACGGGGCGAGAGACGCACGAGGAAGCGCCTGGGCAGCAAGCGAAAAGCTCTTCCTCGTAACGCGGATCGTGTGCGGCATTTTTTGGGCACGCGGGCCATTTGCCGGGCAGTTTCTACCCGGTTTACGAAGCTTGCGGAACTGTTCTGCTTGGGATTCCAACCAAATTACAAGAATTTTCTAATTTTTCCCGTAGGGCGCGTAGCCTCCCTCCATCCGCGAACCAAAAGGCAAGCGGTTCGCGGACACTCAGACCAACTTAATCAGGAGAGGCATATGAATCTGAGACAAGAAAGCTCCAGTTCGAGAGTATTCGCAAGCCTGGTGTTGCTCGCAGTTGTGGGGACAACCGTGTTGCCGTCGATTTCGTGGCGAGACGAAGCCTCGGCGAAAAAGGCACCTGGTAGCCAGATCATCCTTTTGGCGGACGGCCCCGGACAACCCCCTCCGATCCAGACGCAGCCGCCCAAGGCGGTTTAGGACCACCGGCGCGAGTGTAAGCGCGGTGCTGGGTGCCCGCAAGCACCGGAACCGCAGACTTGGATGTCCGGCAAGCCGGGGAAGAGCAATTTTGTTCTGCTGGGGGAGAGATAGATATATCTCTCCCTTTTACTTGTGATAGTATTCACCTTTCCGGGTGACAGCCCACCGCCTGGCGCCCCGGCTCTTTTATGTTTGAACATTCCTTATGGTGGCTCGGTATGTTGCTTGAAGCCGCGATTCTAATTCGCGGCTGGAGAGAGAAGCTAGTCTCCCGATTTCCCCTTTTTTACAGCTACCTGCTGACGGTTCTGATTCAAGATGTCATTCGATACATAGCCTTCCTTTCGTACTACCGGCAACCTGTTTACGCAAATATTTATTGGTCGAC
This sequence comes from Acidobacteriota bacterium, assembly GCA_021324935.1. Lineage (GTDB taxonomy): Bacteria > Acidobacteriota > Terriglobia > Acidiferrales > UBA7541 > Acidiferrum. Next base: position 47,969 of record JAJPIE010000020.1, on the reverse strand, counting down.
GCAGTTTGTCAGCCTGGTGATGGGCTCGATTGTCGTCTTCGAAATCTACCGCCTGGCGCTTCAGGAGTTCCCTGGAACCGCGAAAATGGCCCGCATTCTGCTAGCGGGCGCCTTTGCGGGAGTTTTCTTGAGGCTCGTGATCACACTTCAAACGAATTCGCCCAGTTGGATAAAGAGCACGTACGTGAAGCTGGAGAGAGACCTGCGAGCGGTGCAGTCCATTGCCATCATCATCCTGGTGGCGTTGTTCCTGTGGTATGCAATTCCGCTGGGGCGAAACCTTGGAGGGATACTGCTGGGGTACGCGACGTTCGTGGCGGTGAGCGTGGCTCAGCTCTCGATCGTTTATTATTATCAAACGCGAGCGCAACATTTCTGGGGCATCGCACAGCCGGTCTCCTACACGGCCGTGGTCGCGTTATGGACCATGAAATTGTGGGCCTCTGAGGGGGCTCCCCGGAAAAACAGGGCCCGGCATTCGGAGCGAAGCTACCAGGAATTGGCCAACGCCACGAGCCGGTCGCTGGATGAAGCGCGAGCGCGGTTAGGAGCGGCGGTGCGACCATGATGGAGATACTTGTCTTCGCTGGCATTCCGATTCTTTTGGTCTTGCTGCTTTCAATGCTCGGGGCCACCTGGAATCTGGAAGCCGGCGATGTGCGCGAACCGGAAGAGGATCGACCCGGACCTTTCTTGTCCGGCGCCGATTCCTCGGATTGCGTGGGGCGAATCTTTTCTCCGGAGGACCAAAAATTCGTGGAGCGGCAGGGTTCGCCTCGCTTGCGGCAGATTTATCGCGCCGAACGGACGCGTGTGGCGTTGTATTGGGCGCACTCGGTTTTGCGGGAAGTCGCGCAGGTCATGCGGGAGCATCGTTTAGAAGCGGCTTATCAGGAAAATCTCGACGTTCGCCGCGAATTGCAGCTCCTTCTGCGCTACGTGGAATTTCGTGCTTTGTGCGGTCTGCTGATCTTTTCGGTGCGGGTGTTTGGTCCGCACACATTGGGGAACCTGGCAACGCATGTTTTGCAGGTATCGCGGAGAATCGGAGTGGCCCTGGAAACGGCCACGGCAGCCGGCCGCATTCAGCCAGCCGGCACGCTAGGCGGAGCGTGATTCACACGTGAACGGATCCGGAAAACACGGCGGATTACAGCCTGCGTACGAGGACTTGTTGCGCCGCACGCTGGCGGGCATTCCCTGCGATCTGGCACGGCTGATCTATCTCGCCTCTACCCGCGACTACAATAGCGGCGATTATCACCATGAAGGGCTGTCCGTGCGGCATGAACCCGGCGAAGCGCGGGATGCCCTGAAAACGGCGCATCGGGAAATTTTTTCGCGCCTGGCCACGATGAATCTGGAAAAACTTGTGGACGAGCTGGATCAGTATGTTCGCGTTTCGCGCGAGCAGCCTTCCGGTCTGATGCGCGCATGGCAACAATTGGAACCTTATCGCGTCGCGATTCCCATGGAGACGGATCCGACGATGGTCCGCCTGTTCCTGAGCAACATCAGGCTCGCGCTAGAGGTGTTGAAGCACCGTCGGATGCAGCATCGGGCGCTGCCACCAGACGCATCGCAACTGCAGTCACTTGGCCGATAATTTCGGCTTCCTTCCCGTTTTCATAGCGGCGCACCCCGGCGGGGGAGAGCGGATGCGGCAACAGAAGCAGGTGCCCCTCCTGCAATTCGCACCAGGCACAGGCGTAGCCGTCGCGGAGCTCCACGAAATAAATCGGCCGGTCGAATTCCGTGCGCCAGCGGAGCGGCTGAAGCTTGCGCACGCGCTGATCCACTTGCACGAAGGAGCCGGGCCGGAGCAGCGGGTAGAGGGTGAAATCCTGCAAACCGATGTAGCCGTAAAGATTGTGGCGCACATCGAGATGCTGCAAGAGCGCGACCGGGACTTCGCCCCAGATTTCCACCATCCGCGATAGCAGATTGGTGTTATCGAGATCGAAGGAACGGTCGAAGCGCACCGGGAAGGAGACAGTCCGGTCGGGATCGTAGACCTCGAGATTCGTCAGGTGGGTGTGCGGGAGGGGGAAGGCGATCTGATGATGGGCGATGCGCTGCAGGTCCAGGCCAAAAAGCAGCAGGAGGTCGGTGAATTTGACGCGATAAATCGCGGCGAGGGAATAGAGCTTGAAAATACTGGGAACGGAATCGGAATTTTCCAGTTGGGTGAGCCAGGCATTGGAAATCTGGAACTCGGGGTTGCCTTCTTCCTCGGCGATTTTCTGGCTCAAACTTTCGACGTCGCGCGTGGTGACGCCCAGGCGAAACCGCAGGGCGCGGAGGTGGTCACCCGGGGACGGAGCGCTCATGAGCGGTATGGTACAGCAAATGGGCAGAGGATGTGAGTCAAGTAAGCGCTAGTAGACGTGCGATTATTGAATACAGCGGGCAAGTTTAGACCCTCCATCACGATTCGATTGTGTCCGTCGGAAAAAGGTGTGAAGAAAATTTCGTCGCGGTGGGTTTCCCATGGCGAAGGAACACGACGCAGATTCCACAGCGCGATTCAGGAATTGCGAAGTAGGAACGCTTAAAGAGCCGGCGGGTTCTGGGACCCGCTCCCTATTGACTCACGCCATCGCTAATCTGTGTGCAATCCATTTTCAGTGTGCCATGATCGTTGAAAACCAAGCCATAGAAGCGCAGTTTGCTCCCCGCAGCGAGCGGATTGGTGTTAAGCATTTGGACGCTGCTATCGACGTATATCACCGCCGTGCTTGGGTTATTCAGAAGAGTGGTTTGCCCTGCCTGAACGGCCAGATCGTCGAACAGATCGTAGGGGGCGAGGTTTATGGTGTAAGTCGCAAAGCTCCCATCGTTGGAGACACTGGCCACGGTACCGTTTAGCGTCTGTGGAACCAGAGTAATCGTGGCCAGGGGCGTGTAGAGCGGTCCCCCACCGTTGATGGTGGAATTGGTGGTCGCATAAATTCGCTGGCCGGGGACCATATTGGTGCCTGTGAAGGTAGCGGCAAACGGCAAGCTTTGCAGATTCGCAGGAGGACCGGATATCCCAAATGTGGTGTTGCCAAAACTGTAATACATGGTTCCAGTCGCCGGGAGATAACCCTGCCACAGCGGTGCAAAAGTAACGAGCGCCGGTTCAACGCTGGCAATCTGAAGAAGAGGTCCCGTCGTGGCCGTGAGCGTAGTTGTATTTGTATCGAGCACGGCAATGCGGGTAGCTGCCAGCGAACCGTCGGCCTGGATTGCTGCATCAACTGCCACGGGTAGACCGGTAGCCAACCCCGAAAAATCGGATACGCCTTGATACATCGTGGAGCTTCCGGCAGTGAGAGTCCACGAAAGGCCGTCACCGGATTTCAACTGGATGCTTCGGGAAGACGAATTGAGCAAGCCGAGCGTTCCTTCCAGATCTGTCACCAGGCCGTTGGAGCTGTTGGTGGGCTGGGCGGCGAAGGTCATGGATGTGAGGATGAATGTCGGTGTCACGATATCCGATCCAGATGCCAGCTGATCGCAGCCTGGATAGGACAAGGACTGTGAAATGAGAAGGTCCAGCAGGAGTCCCATGTGTCCGCCCTGGATGGTTAGGGGTGAGGGCAAATTGAAGGTCACTGCGCCGATCTGCCTGTCGCCAATATACGAGTTGGTTTGAAGGCCGCCGGTGGAATTCAGGTCGACGCACACGAAATCGGCGCTGGCGAAAGTGGCCGTGGCCGAGGTGTAAACATCATCGGGAACGCTTACGGTGCCGAGTGGCTCTGTGATCCCGTTGAGGTGGGTAAATTCGGGATTTTCCGGCATGGTCAGCAACGGGACCGTTTTTCCTGCCTGATTGGTTAAGGAGATGCCCGTGAATCCGAGGTTGAACCTCGAAAGGTGCCCGTTGGAAGTGCTGGTCAGCATGAGGCTGACCGCTGTGCTACCAGACATGCTTGGCGGCTGAGTGCCGCCTCCCGTGTTGCCACCACAGCCGATAACCAGGAATCCGAGCGAAAACATCGAGAGGACGGAACGGAAAGAGCGGGCACGGGTGAGCATTGGTCTCTCCTGAATCGTTTGCAAACGGCGGCACTTGCTACTCAAGTCGCGTGTGCATGGGTAGCTGCTTCATGGACGCCTGTGGAAGTGATTCCGGGTACAAATATCTCATGGAATAACAATGTTCGACAACCCCGTCCAAAGGCCAGGGTTCAAGCCGAGATAGGGCGGCCGGAGAGACTTAAGGTCATGACGTGCGGGAGAGGAGAGAGGCGACTTCGATGATGGGGTTGGGGAGCTGGCGCATGGCGCGAACGAAGAGTTCCACGAGACGCGGATCGAATTGAGTGCCGGCGCAGCGCTCGAGTTCGGAAAGGGCCTGATCGGCGGTGCGGCCTTTTTTATAGCTGCGGTCGCTGGTGATCGTGTCGTAGGAATCGGCGATGGTGATGATGCGCGCGCCGAGCGGGATGGTTTCGCCGGCCAGCGCCTCGGGGTAGCCGGAGCCGTCGAAGAATTCGTGATGGTGCAGAACCATTTTGCGGATGCGGCCAAGAGGCAGCAGCGGCTCGAGCAATTTTCCGCCGAAGGTGACGTGGGTTTTCATGGTGTCCCACTCTTCGAGATTCAGCGGGCCGCTTTTGTTCAGGATGGCTTCCGGAATGCCGACTTTGCCGACGTCGTGCAGCACGGCGCCAAGGCGGATTTCCTCGACTTCCATCTCGTTCATGCCCAGAGCCTCGGCCAGAAGCGCGGCATACGCGGAAACCTTCTGCGAGTGGCCCTGGGTGTATTGATCCTTGGCGTCGATCGCGTAAGCGAGCGAAGTGACGGTATCGAGGATCGACTGGGGAAGCGCGCGCGGCCCGTCGATCGAAGGCGGTTCGGTGGCATCGGTGGGCGGCAGGGAATCGGTGAATTGACGAAGGCGAAGATAGATTTCCTCGAATGCGTCGGGGCCGGTGGTGAACAAACGCTTGAGGGTGACGCCGAGGTAGGCTTCCAGAACGTCGCGTTTCCAGCGGCGTGCTTCGTTCGGGTCCACGTGATCGGCGGTGGAAACGGTGTTGCCGCCCTGGTGCTTCGACAGATACATCGAAGCGTCCGCGACCTGAATTAATTCCTGCGGCGAAGCGCCGTGCAGTGGATAACACGCGATGCCAAAGCTGGCGCTGATGTTCTTCTCGCGCAAGAGCGGATCGGCGGCAACCCAGCCGCGCAGCTTCGAGGAAAGCTGCCGGGCCTGCTCCATCGTCGTTTCCGGCATGAGGATCACGAATTCGTCCCCGCCGTATCGCGCCACGACGTCGGAGCGGCGGCAATTCGCCTCGAGAATCTGGCCCACGCGCTGCAAGACGAGATCGCCCTCCAGGTGGCCGTAGAAATCGTTGACGAACTTGAAGCGGTCGAGGTCCATCAAAACGAGCGCAAACGAGCGGCCCGCGCGCGAGGAACGCTTCCACTCGGACGAGAGCGCCTCCATGAAGAAGCGGTGCGTCTTGACGCCGGTCAGACCGTCGGTGATGGCTTGCTCCTGCGCTTTCTGGAAGGTCAGCGCGTTGTGCAGGGCGCCGGAGATCAAGTCAGCCAAGGTGCGCAGCAGGAGCGATTCTTCCTCGGAAAATTCGAGATGGTCCGTGGTTTCCACGTAGAGCACGCCATGGAGGTGATCCGCATAGAAAATGGGCAAGGCCATGGAGGCGGCGGAATCCGGCAAGACGGGTTTCACGGCGTTCTGGTTGTTCGGCAGCGAGTGATAGGTTGCGGCTTTACCGGTTCGCGCGACCTGGCCAATCAAGCCAGTGTCCAGCGGCAGGCGCTTGCCCAAAACGCCGCGCCGCTTGCCGCTCTCGGCCTGAATCACCAGTTCGCGCGTAGTGTAATCGAGCATGGCGATGCCGATGTGGTCGTAGTGCAAGCCGTTTTCGAGCTGCTCGGTAATCTTGCTGAGCACTTCATCGGGATTGAGCGTGGCGATGGCGTCGCGCGAAATCAGATTGAGCAGGCTGAGGTGGCGCGCGCGAGTGCGTTCATTCTGGAAAAGGCGTGCGTTTTCGATGGCGATGCTTGCTTCGCTGGCCAGGACGCGAAGAAGTTCCAGATGCCCTTCGTCAAAGGCGCGCTCGTTGTCGGAAAAGATGCAGAGGGCACCGATGGCCTGGTCGTAGGCGACCAGGGGCACGCCGCAGAAGGAGCCGGAGGCGCGGATCGGTTCGATGCCGAGCTTGCGGATTTCGGTAACGAAATTTTCGCGGATCAGGACCGGCTGCCGGGTGCGAATGATGTATTCGGTGACGTGATTTCCCCCTGGGCGCGAGCGCATGGGCATGCGCACGCCGTCAATCATTTCGAGGTCGAAATTCACGGCGTCGCGAACCGGGTCGAGGCTGGCAAGATACAGGTTGTCCACGTCAAACAGCCGGCGCAGCTCTTCGCAGATTTTCCGCAGCAGATCTTCCTTGTTGAGCGTGGAGCTGAGCGCGCGGCCGATTTCGTTCAGCACATGCAATTCTTCCGAGCGCCGAGAGGTCTGCTGGATCAGGTAACTGTTTTCGACGGCCATGCCGATCTGATGGCCCAGAGCGAGAAGGAGCCGCAATTCCGCGGAAGTGAACCGGCGGCTGTCCGGCGTGCCGAGCAGCAGCAAGCCGAAGGCTTGCTCCTTCGCTTGCAGGCTGATTACCACCACACTGCGGAGACCGTGCTGGAGGGCCAGTTCGCGGAAGCGGCGCAGCGGCTCGTCGTTTTCAAGGGCCGTCAGATTATCGTCGCGAAGATCACGAAAGCCGAGCAGGCCGCCGAGGCGGGAGACGAGGCCAACGAGGTAATCGTCCAATCCCTCTTCCTGCGTCGCGCGGCAGAATTCGTCCGGGATCCCGGCGGAGACCACGGAGGTTGGACCCGTGGTGTCGCCGTGGTGCAGGAACAGCGCGCCCGAAGGCAGCCGCACGACGCCCAGCACGCGATCGAGAGCCTGGGCCAGCATGCGCTGAATTTCGCCGCCGACAAAACTCGAGGTCGCCAGGTTCAGATTCGATAGCGCCAGCATGTTGCGCTCGACCCGGCGTTTTTCCTCTTCATACACCGCCATCACCAGCAGCATGCAGACAAAAGCCAGCGGAATCGCCGAAACCGTCGGCAATGCGTCCCCAATGAGCCGCTGCACGGAGGGCAACACGAAAAACAGCAGAATGATGAGTCCCCAGGCCGTGAATGCCGTGCCAATGAGCCGGTCGGCGAGGGTTTCATGGTGGCGGCTTTCCTGCCAGAAAAGGTAGCCGACGGCGATATAAACCAGCGATGAGGGAACGAAGGAGGAGATCGAGAAAGCGTGGAAAGCATTGGCAGCGGACCATGCGGCTAGCGCCACCGCGGCGGCGATCGTCGGCTTCAGGGAAAACTTCTGGCGCGTGTAGAGCTGTGCCCCGAGGAAAAAGCACAGGCCCGCAAAGCCAAAGAACGCCTGGTTCAAAGCGGAGAGAGCGGAATTCGTGCCGATCCAGGGCGAGAGTGCCGGATCAAGATAGTGCAGCGAGTAAAAGGCCCAGCCGAGGGTCCAGCACAATAAATAGTTCTGACGTTTCAGGGAATAAATATAGGCAAAAAACGCCCCTACCAGGAGCATTCCGAGCAGCAAGCCAAGGGCGATGACGTGTTGAGCCATCCGAGTCTCATTCGTCGTGTCGTGGGCGAAGGCAGACGCGAAGAGGCTGGAAAAAGTATCCATATGGACACGGGCGAGAACCTGGAGAAGAAAACAACGCCGCGCGCCGCACTGGACGGCTTCGACCGTGCCACCCCAAACCGCACACAAAACGAATCACTTAGGATTATGAGGCACGAAAAAATGAGGCCGCAAGCCCACCAAAGTACCAGTTGCGAAAGAGGTAGTAGGCTTCCGGCTAAGGGAGGCTGAGGTGGGAAAGTGAAAATCCCCGGCAATGACTCGCTAGTTTGCGGACCATCTGGGCTTGGGGATCCAATTGTTCTTATACACCCACAGGATTCGAACAACTATACTTGTTGACTCGAAAGCTCGATAACTTCGGTTGCTGGCCGCACACTAACCTTCACTGGCACTGGCCGCCCCGAAGGGAATTTGAGAGTTAAATCAGCGCGACTCGAGCCAGTCACCTTCGAGTTGCGGCCCGGCAAAGACCAATTTTGTTGGAGGAATATCGTGAAAATCTGCTTCGTCGTCCGCTATGCCCTGCTTGCTGGGTTTGCCGGCGGTGCCGGATTCCTGGCCACGCAACTGCTTGCCCAAGACGCGCACTTTCATAACGCGCCGGCGGCAAGTGCGGAACAAAATAACCCGTTTGCCGGGCAGATGGCGGGGGCTTCGGCTGGTGCGAAACTGTATGCAGCGAACTGTGCCGGATGCCACGGGGAGAACGGCCAGGGAACCGGCAACGTTCCATCCTTGAGGGAAGGTCCTACGCAGACCGTCCCCGAGGGGGAAGTTTTCTGGTTCATCACCTCGGGGTCAATCAAGAACGGGATGCCGCCGTGGAACTCACTCTCGGAAGAAGACCGCTGGCGAATCGTATCCTACGTGAGGACCCTGAAGAATTCGGCGAGCACGAGCACTCCCGTGGCAGGGGAAAAATATGTACCGGTGAAGACGAACGCGCCGCCTCCGGCGGCGCCATTCACCGATTTCCGGTTTGAAGAGCCGGGCAAAGTGCGAAAGATCAGCACAGATACACTGCCCGAGCCGTATGCAACGGACACTTCCAACAACGGGCCGAAGCTAGTTGCGCGCCCGGACGGCGCATGGCCGAAGACTCTCCCCGGCTTTCAAGTGCAGCTCTTTGCCTCCGGGCTGGACAATCCGCGCTTGCTGCGCACGGCGCCCAACGGAGATATTTTTCTGGCGGAAAGCAGCAGCGGCAAAATCCGGGTGTTTCGCGGCATGACCCCAGACGGCAAGCCAAAAGTAAGCGCTATATTCGCCAGCGGATTGAACCGTCCCTATGGCATTGCTTTCTATCCGCCGGGGGACAGTCCGAAGTGGGTTTACGTTGGCGATACCGATGCCATCGTCAGGCTCCCTTACAAAAAAGGGGATCTGCAAGCTTCGGGGCCCGCTGAACCTCTGGCGGATTTACCGCACGGCCGCGGGCACTGGACGCGCGACATTCAATTTTCCGCCGATGGCACGAAGCTGTTCGTCGCCGTCGGTTCCGCGTCGAACTTCGACGATCCGGACACCACGCCAGAGGAAAAGAACCGCGCGGATATCCTCGAGTTCAACCCCGACGGCACCGGAATGCAAATTTATGCGTACGGAATTCGGAATGCAGGCGGCGGCCTGGCCATAAATCCCCACACGCACGAACTCTGGTGCTCGGTAAACGAACGCGACGGCTTGGGCGACAACCTGGTGCCGGACTACATCACTCACGTCGCGGAAGGCGGGTTTTATGGATGGCCTTGGTGGTATATCGGCGGGCACCAGGATCCGCGACACGCAGGCAAGCATCTGGAGCTGAAGGAAAAGGCGCTGGTACCGGACGTGTTGCTGCAGCCTCACAACGCCTCGCTGCAATTGACGTTTTACGAGGGCGCACAATTTCCGGCGGAGTACCAGGGCGATATATTTGCGTCCGAACATGGCTCGTGGAACCGGGCCGTGCGCGCGGGCTATGAGGTGATTCGAGTACCCATGCACCATACCGGGCGAGCTAGCGGCGAGTACGAAGATTTTGTGACCGGCTTTGCCTTAGACAATGGGCACGTGTGGGGCAGGCCGGTGGGCATCACGGTGGCGCCAGATGGCTCGCTCCTGGTGAGTGATGACGGCTCGAATTCCATCTGGCGTATCGTCTACACGGGAAACTAAGCGTGCGCAGGACGTGCGTCGCTGAGGTGGCATGAGGAATAAATCAGCGCTGCGGCCGTGCTACCCGCTGCAGTGCGAGCATATCATCCAAAACAGCCCGGTCGAGAAATCGCCCGCGGAGAATAACCGCGCGGATTTTTGAACATTCGAGATGTCGTCCAACGGATTCGCATCCAGCAAAACCAGATTTGCCACCTTGCCGGGCTCAACAGATCCGTAATTTCTCTCGACGCCAAGAAATTGCGCTGCCCGCAGGGTCGCGTTTTGCAGGGCCTCAGCGGGCGAGAGTCCGGCAGAGACGAGCAGTTGAAGCTCTTCCGGGAGACTAAAGCCCGGGTAGGTGTAGGGATTGAGAGTATCCGTTCCGGCCAGCAGTGGCACGCCTGCGGCGTGCATGGAGCGAACAATTTCAATGTCATGTTGGAATAGTCTCCTTTGAACGTCGCCGTTTCGTGGGTCTGGACTGCCGCCCATGGAGCCCCAAAATTTCCGCAGATCTTCAGAAAAGTACGCCATGCGCGGGTCCTGCCGGAGTGCGGGATCGTGTATCGAAGCATAAGACCGCAAGACGACGAGCGTGGGTGTCTGCCAAGTCTGGTTTCGAGAATATTTCGCGTGGAGTTTACGGGCCTTTGTTTGATCGTAGTCAGCGAGAATGATCTCATTCGACTGGGAGTGAAGCTCTCGGGCTGCTTTTGGGTTTTGGGCGTTCGCGGCGTCGGTGGAAAGTATCTTGAGTTTTTCTGGTCTCGCGACAACATTGTTGGGAATCCTCCACAAATGCTCAATGCTTTTCTGGCCCGGGTCGGAAGCTTCCGCGGGAGTAATGCTGTCCGGGATGTGCCCTACAAAGGAGACGCGAAGTTGTTTCGCTTGCGCGGCGATGCCTGGATACGCGGGCCTGGATAAGGTGTTGTAACCCTTGAGGAATTCAGCGCCCTGTTCGACGAGTTGGGAGGCCGCCAGGGGCGCCTCCAGTTCATTTTTCACGGAAATGGAGAACGGCCGGAATGGCTGCTCTCCTTCGAGAATCGGGCCGGCGGCATTGATCTCCGGGCCCAGCCGGGAGCCGGAGGCAATTTCCTGTTTGATTCGCGCGACTTCCGGCAACGGGATGTTCCCGCCCATGTCTCGGATTTCCGTGACTCCATTGGCGATGAACATCGGAAAAAGATGGTCGGGCAGGCCTTTGGAAAAGGAGTGTACGTGCATGTCCCAAAGGCGGGTGATTAGAAATTGGCCCCTTCTGTCGATTATGGCACCCGCCCCTAGAGTGGGGACGAAGTCTAGCACTTCTGCGTTTGATGACCGGGTTGGACGGCTCCATGCAGGTTTCGCTAAACTGGACGTTTCTGAGATTCGAACGGGAAACGGCAGACCATGACAGAAACAAAAGAGACAACAGCGAGCGAGGTGCGGGTGCGGTTTGCGCCCTCTCCGACCGGGTATTTGCATGTGGGCGGGGCGCGGACGGCGCTGTTCAACTGGCTGTTTGCGCGCAAACGGCGCGGGACGATGATTCTGCGCATCGAGGACACGGATGCCGAGCGCAACAAGCCGGAACTAGTCACAGGCATCATCGAAGGCCTGAAGTGGCTGGGGGTGGATTGGGACGAAGGACCGTTTTACCAGTCGCAGCGCACTGAGTTTTACCGCGAAATGGGACGGAAGGTGCTCGCCAGCGGGCACGCGTTCCTGTGCTACTGCCCGCCGGAAAAGTACGTGGGAGGGGACCACGCCGAAGAGGGCGCCGAGAGCGTGAAGGTGCGTAAGATCACGCGCTGTACTTGCCGTGAGGGGAAGCCTTCGACCCCCGGCACAAAACCGGCGGTGCGCTTCAAGGTGCCGGTGGGGGGCACGACGAAGTTTTATGACGCGGTTTTCGGCGAGCGCGAATTTTCCAACGACGAGATCGAAGATTTTGTGCTGCTGCGTTCCGGAAAAGAGAGCGAGGAGTTCGGCCAGGCCATGTACCAGATGAGCGTCGTGGCCGACGACATCGACATGCGCATCACGCACGTGATTCGCGGCGCGGACCACATCTCGAATACGCCAAAGCAGGTGCTGCTCTATCGGGCGCTGGGAGCAGAGCCGCCGATTTTTGCGCACGTGCCGCTGATCCTGGGGCCAGACAAGTCACGGCTCTCGAAGCGGCACGGAGCGACGGATGTGAACATGTACCGCCGCGAGGGATTTTTGCCGGAGGCGTTTCGCAACTTTCTGGCGCTGTTGGGGTGGTCCCCGGGCGGCGACGAGGAATATCTGCGCACGTCCGATCTGCTGGAAAAGTTTTCGCTGGAAGGTGTGAGCCGCACGAATGGAGTGTTTGACCGGGCCAAACTGGAGTGGTTCAACACGCAGTATCTGCAAAAGCTGCCGATTGAGGATTTGCTGCCGGAGGTTGAGGCACGACTGAAAGAGGATGGATTGTGGAAGGATGAATGGGCGGCAGGTGCAGGGCACGAGTGGTTTTCACGCACCGTGGATCTGCTGCGGCCACGCGTTCGGCTGCTGCCTGATTTCTCGAGTTGGTCGCGGGCTTTTTTCAGCGATGAATTCGCGATCGACCCGGCGGCAAAGGCGAAGTTCTGGAAGGACGAGAAAGTGCCGGGGCTGCTGGCCAAGTTGGCCGACGCCCTTGGGGCGCTGACGGAGTGGAATCACGACGCCTGCGACCACGCTTCGCGCAAGGTCGCCGAAGAAGGCGGCGTGAAAGCGGGATTGCTGATCAACGCGACGCGCGTGGCGATTGTCGGCCAGGCCGTGGCGCCGCCATTGTTTGACACGATGGTGGTGCTGGGGCAGGAGCGGGTGGTGCGGCGGTTGCGCGACGCGCTGAAAGAGTGGAAGTAGGGGAAGGTAAGAGAGTAAATGGGATAAAGGATGCGGAGTGGCTGCGAGCCGCCGATGGAAGAGTAGAATTGGAAAGGCGAAGCAACACAGGCTGAAGCCTGCGCTCCTTACTTGAAGAACTGCGCATTCGCGGTTCTTGCTTCGGATTTGCTGGCAACGACGTTGATCGCTGGATCAACGTCCTTGGTTACCGGCGGCAAGCAAATCTCGTTGCTGCACGCCTGGTAATGCAGTTTCATAGGAAGATGTTGGGGGCCGAGCGGAGCGGTGGCGAGCGCGGTTAGAGGAACTCGAATCACAACTTCATCGGTGTAGACGTTGAGCTGTTTGTTTTTGGAAAAGCTGAACGTCTTCAGTGTGCCCTTTGGATAGGAAATCGTTCCCAGCTTGAAGCCAGCGGGAGCCTCCAGACGCAAATCCGTGGGAATCAGATAATCCTCGGTGACTTCGCGGGCGTTCACGTGAAAGCCGTTGCGAATCTTCACCACCACGGCAACCTGGAATGTCATGCCGCGCGCGACCGGGTCGTGGGAAGTATAGACTTCCAGGGAAGTCACATCCTTGCCGGAAGGCGTCTGTGAGCCCACCCCCGGTGAAACCAGCAGGCAGATCACGAGCAGCATCACCGAACATAACGCAGCGCTACCTTTCATACGGTCACCTGAGTGCCTAATTGTTGCGAGATCACGCGGCTCATCACGCCGTAAAGGTCCTCGCCGGTTTTTTCCAATACGAATGTGCTGCGGGCTTCCGACCAGCCGAGCTTGAAGCTGGTGGAGAGCGCAGAAATCCAGATTTCGCGAATCGGTGTATTCGGTGAGATGACGAACTTTGCGGATTGAGGTTCCTCGAAAATTACTTCCAGCTTGCCGCTCTCACCTTCCACGTCGAAGCCATAGGCGTCGCTCAATTTCAGAAGGCGTTTTTTCAAATCGTCGAAGGCGGCATCGGCCTTTTTCTGGAAGTCGTGTTCGGAGAGCATGGGCAGTGAATTCCTAGAGCAGCGACTCAACAGCCTTGTGTAGCTCGTCTTCGCTCTTCAATCCTTGGAATTTCGTAACGATTTTCCCGTCGCGCGAAATCAGGAAGCTGCTGGGATATCCGAGAATGCCGCCGAACTTGTCCGCGGCTTCGTCGGTGCCGAGCAGAATGGGGTAGTTCATGGGAAGCTTCTGGCCGTCCACGTCGAAACGCTCCTTGTCGAGGAAGGGAGCGACGGCGGACTTGCCTTCCTCGTCCATCGCGATGCCGAGGACCGTGAATCCCTTCGGACCGTATTGATTCTGCATGGCGATCAGCCAGGGAATCTCAATACGGCAGGGATCGCACCAGGTGGCCCAGAAATTGACGAAGACGACTTTTCCTTTGTAGTCGGCGAGATTAACGTCTTTGCCGTTGAGATCCTTGAGCGTGAGCTGCGGCTCAGTTTTTCCGGCGACGTTTGCGTCGACCGGATGTGAACCCCCGGCGCTGGAAACACGGGTGGCGCGGTCGGCATAGATAGTGATGCCGATCAAAGCGATCACGGTAATAACGATGATGACGATTTTCTTCATAGCGATTGCATCCAATCTCCTACATCGAAAAACGGTTCAAGAAACTTAGTTTACCCGAGAGCCAGGTCAACTTGTTAAGGAAGACCAAGCCGCCGACGAAGAGCAACAGAACGCCGCTGAAAAGCTCCACCGCATGGAGATATTTGCGGAAATTCTTGTAGAAGCGCAGAAACATGCCCAGGCCGAGCGCGGTGATGAGGAAAGGAACGGCAAGTCCCGCAGAATAAACGGCCAGCAGGAGGACGCCGCGCGAAACGGTTTCGCTGGCAGCGGCCAGAGTCAGCACGGTTGCCAGGATGGGGCCGATGCAGGGCGTCCAGCCGAAGGCAAACGCGAAGCCGAGCAGAAAGCCGCTTACGATGCCGGGCTTGGCGTCCTGGCTGCGCAGATGGACGTCGCGATTCAGCCAGCGGGCAAGTTGCGGTCCGAAGAAGCCGATCAGAGAAAGGGAAAAGAAATGGCTGGCGCCGAGACCCGCGAATAGCGGGCCGTGCGTGACCAGCGACGCGATGCCCAGCGCGACGAGGACCACGCCGAGGATCAAGCCGGCGCGCACGTTCATGCGGATCAAACCGCCGACGAGATGAAGTCCGAAGAGAATGATGAGCGCCCCGGCGACGGGAGCGAGGAGGGCCCGATTCTCGCGCAGAAAGCCCCCCACGGCGCTGGCGGATGCGCCGAATCCGATGAACACCACCGAAAATCCGAAGACAAAGGCGAGCGCGGAGGACAACAGGCCGGACTTTGGCTGCTCACCCTGGCGAAGTTGCTCCACGCCGATTCCCGAAAGCATCGAGATGTAGCCAGGAACAAGGGGAAGTACACAGGGTGAAAGAAAAGAAATAAGTCCGGCAAGGAAGGCAAGACCTAAAGAGACATCTGTCATTGGAAAGAGACTCGTTTCCGCGAAGTTAGGAGCACCGAACTGAACGCCCGTCCGCCGCAGCGTACCTTCTCATTTTCGCACAAAACCAAGCGAGGTTTCCTCGGCAGCGGCGCGACTGCAGGAGAATTAGACGCACCGATTGGAGTAAGGGAAAGGGCGACAGGTTACCGGGACAGGTGGCGGAAATGTCTTGCGGAAGGAGGAAAAGGGGACTCGGGTATGCCGCTATAAGTAATTGCAATAAAGAAGGTTAGATAGGCCGGGAGTGGCTGGCCATTTGCTTTTTGCTGAGGCGCTATGCGAGGCCGGCAGGTGCGAATGAACTGGACGCCCAACAAAGTGACGCTCCTGCGCGTGTTGATCGGTTTTCTGGCCGTGAGCGCGTTCGGACACGGGGCGTGGCTGAATCTGCTGGGCGTGGCACTGACGGTGACGGCGATTGCGCTCGACGCAGTGGATGGCCACCTGGCGCGCACGAAGAAGATGGCGACGCCGGTGGGTGTGCAACTCGACATCCTGGGTGACCGAATGATCGAGAACATGTTCTTCACGTATTTCGCCGTCGTGGGAATGGTTTCGCTATGGCTGCCCATCCTGTTTTTTGCACGAGGGGCGGCAACGGACTTCCTGCGTGCACTGGCTTTCAAGGCGGGGCATTCGGGATGGGGCACCGGCGCGATGCTGCGAAGTACTTTGGCGAGGACGATTGTGGCATCGCGCTGGAGCCGGGGATTATATGCCGGGATGAAATGCGTGTGCTTCTGCTATCTGGGACTGGAACTGGCGTTGACGCGCGGGCCGGTGGCACTGCTGGGTCCGATTTCAATGGATATGCACGCAGCCATTCGCGCGGGGGCGCAGACGCTGGCCTGGATGACAGGAATTTTTTGTGCCGTGCGCGGATTGCCGGTGATCGTGGAGGGATGGAAAATCCTGGCGGGCCAGCTTTCGCCAGGCAATGCCGCCGGTGAAATGGGAGGGGAGGCAGGATGAGCTCAGATGCACAGCGCGTTGCGGCTTTCTTTGATATCGACGGCACGCTGGTGCCGGAGCCGTCGCTCGAAATCCGAATGTTTCACAATTTGCGGCGCCGTGGCGATATTCCATTGTTGAACTACGCGCGATGGGGTATCGAAGCGGTGAAGCTGCTTCCGCGCGGTCTGGCGGCAATCTCGCAGGGAAATAAGAGCTACCTTTCCGGGCTACGAGAGGAGCAAATTCTGGAAACGACTGAAACCGTCGCCTTTTTCGAAGAAGGGGTTGCCCGCGTGGAATGGCACGCCAGGCAGGGGCACGAGATTGTTCTTGTGACCGGAATGGCCAAACCTGTGGCGCGATTGGCGGCGATGGCGCTGGAATGCGAACTGGAGGCACGAGGACTGGCAAGAGAGATTCTGGTAAGCGCGACACGGTTGGAAGAGCGGGGAGGCGCGTTCACAGGACACGTGATTGGCGAGGCGAATTTTGGAGAAGCCAAACGAAGGGCCATCACCGTTCTGGCCCGCGCCATGCAGATCGACCTTCGCGGGTCGCACGGCTACGGAAACACAATGAGGGATGTGCCGATGCTGAAGGCCGTGGGCCGAGCGCACGCCGTCAATCCTGGCGGAGAACTCGCGCGAGTGGCCAACGAATGCGACTGGATGATCTGGCATTGGCACCAGGAACGCCAGGCGTCTTCGGGAGAGACTTTCAAGCAAAGAATGAAATTTCACATGATCGGAACGCGCCCATGAATGGTATGAAGAAGAGCGAGGGAGAAGTGAAGGCGGCCGCGCAAGCCATGGCCGTGTCGATCAGGTACAGGAATGACGCGGCCATTTGGGGCGCGAACCAAGCGATGAACGAAAGCGTAAGGACCACATTCCGACGTGAGGTCGCTGGCGCTTGGGCAGCCTGCGGTGCCTTTGAAAGGTGGGCATTCGGGTATTTTGCGATTTCGGGCGTGTTAATTGTGCTTTTCGCAGATCACTTGCAACATCCGTTGAGAATTCTGACGGTACGGACGGCAGTAGTGAGCGCGGTGCTGCTTTTGTGCGGAATTCAGGCGCGCTATGCGGCGCGCAACCGCGAGAGGCAAGCGTCTTTTGCCGCCTCCTGGTGGCATTTCTGGCGCCATTGGTATCCACACTTGTTCTTCCTGTTCTGCTTCGAGGAACTGGGGCAATTGATGACACTGATTCAGCCGCAGTGGCAGGACTCGAAGCTCATCGCCTTTGATCGTTGGCTGACCGGCGTGCATCCTTCTGTGTGGCTGGAGCAGTTCGCTACGCCGGGACGAAATGAACTGATGCAACTTGCCTATCTGACCTACTTTGTGTACTTGTTGGTTCTCGGCCTGATTTTGTATCGGCGGCGCGAGTGGCATGCCTACTGGTCGGTGATGGTGTATTCGATGGTCGGCTACTCGATCGGCTACATGATCTCCATGTTCTTTCCGATCGAGAGCCCCTGGTTCGCTATGGCCGGCTGGTGGAAGGGGACGTTGGATGGCGGGCCGATCACGGCGACAATCAACTTTATCGAGCATTACGGCAAAGTGCGGGGAGCGGCGTTTCCCTCCGAACACGTTGCGGGTTCGATCGCGGCGCTTTGGGGAGCGTGGCGATTCCGGCGCTGGCTTTTCTGGGTGATGGCGCCGCTGGTGTTACTGATGTGCGTATCCACGATATGGGGACGGTATCACTACATCGCGGACATTCTCGGCGGGATCGTCACGGGAACATTGGGCTATTTCATCGGCAGCTGGCTGATGAAGCAGAGGGGCGCGGTGAAGACCGTGGGCGCGGGAGTATTGCCAGCTTCCTCAGGCACATGATTGAAGGCTTGGCCGAGCATTGAGCGGAGCGGCCTTTTCGAAACGCGCGGCAATTTCGAGCAGCAGCGCCTCATTCGTGACGCCCGCCATAAGCTGCAGGCCGACCGGCAAGCCTTTCCGGGTTAAGCCGCAGGGCACTGAAATTGCGGGGACGCCGCCGAGATTTGCAGGGCGGTTATTGCGCAGAAGGAGAGCGCGCGTGTTTTGTTCGACGCTGGCGATGGAGATTTTTTCTTCACCAATGCGGGGAGCGGCAATCGGCGTGGTGGGGGCGATGAGAACATCCAGCTCGTTTTCGACAAGAGCGAGGAGAAAGCCGGAGGTGAATTTTTCCCGAAGTTCCAGAGCTTTCAAATAATCCACGGCGGTCACCTTTTCGCCCATCTGGACGCGCATGCGCACGTCCTCACCATATTCACCGGCGCGGCACGGATACCAACCGGCTTGCTGGTGATAACACGTGGCCTCTGCCCACGCGATCACGTTTCCGGCGGTTTCGCTCTCCAGCAGATAAGGGAGTGTGACGTCTTTGATCTTCGCGCCGAGCTTTCTGAAAACGTGGAGCGCGTCCTCGAAGGCGCGCTCCACTTCCGGATCGACAATTTCCAGAAAAAAAGGTTTGGGGATGCCGATGCGGGGCCGGCGCGCGCGGGGGGAGGGAGTTCGCGGGAGAATCGATTTACGCTCAGTTGTTCCGTGCAATGCGATGGCGTCGAAAAGCGCGGCGGTATCGGCTACCGTGCGCGCCATGGGCCCAACAAAATCCAAGGTGGTGGAAAGTGGAATGGCACCTTCGGTGCTGACGCGGCCGAGGCCCGGCTTGAGTCCAACAACGCCGCAAAGCGATGCAGGGATGCGGATCGAGCCGCCGGTGTCCGTTCCGATACTGCCGTAGCAAAGACCTGCCGCGAGGGCCGCGGCGGAGCCGCCGCTCGAGCCACCCGGAATGCGGTCGAGATCCCAAGGATTGTGCACGGCACCAAAGTGAGGATTGTTCGAAGTTACGCCATAGGCGAACTCATGGAGATTGGTCTTGCCGATCAGCACCGCGCCGGCTTTTTTGAGAGAGGCGACGGCCGCGGCGTCCTGGAGCGGCTGGAAATCACGCAGGATTTCCGCGCCGCCCGTGGTGGGGAAATCCCGCGTATAGAGATTGTCTTTCAGGGAAACCGGAATGCCGTGTAGCGGGCCGAGATCTCGACGTGATTTGCCCCGACGCTTGCTGCAAAGCGCGGATTCAGCCGCCTTCGCCTGTCGCAGCGACAACGCGGGATTCAAGCCAAGATAAGCGTTGACGCGAGGATTCAGAGCCTCAATGCGGTCCAGCAGGAACTGCGTCAATTCCACCGGAGAAAGTTTTCGCCGGCGGAAAAGGTTTCCGAGTTCCGCTATCGAGGCGAAGGCAAGATCCGAATCATGCTGCATCAGTAGATTCGCTCCTGCCGGCGAAGATTGCCAAACGAGCCGAGGTTGGCCAGGATGAAGGCCACGCGAAACTGATTCTCAGTGCGCACGGTGCCGAGGTTGATGCAGCGGTATTCAAACGAAAGCCCGCAGCAACCGCCATTGTAGCCGACCTGAGCGAATTCGTTCTGTGACGTGCCGGTGAGAATGTCGTAACTAACGCCACCCGAGGCATTAAAGCCCTTGCGGGTGATGTCGCCGTAACCGAGGATCGCACGAATCTGCTGGGAAAGGGGCTGCACGATGGGATCACCCTGCAGGCGGAAGTGTGCGACGGTGAACGAGAATTGCCCGCGCGGCTTGAGCTTCAGCAGCGTGCCAATCGTGGTGACCTTTTGCAACTGCGGATCGTACTCCAGAATCTGCTCGGCATCGTAGGGACCGCCGGGGGTGAGTTTTACATCGCTCACGATGGGCGACCAGTTGCGAGCGGTGGAAGCGAAGGCAAAGGGCGTAAGGGAGTCCAGGGCGTCAAAGACGTTGCGCTGGCCGGGGGCAAGGGCGCCGCCGAAGGTGGGATCAAAGTAGTGCTTCTGGACAATGCGCCAGGACAGGAAATCAACCGGCTGGTCGTCGCCGGATTTCACGAAAAGGTGTTGCATGATGCCGTATTCGAATTCGTTGGTGTCGGTCAAGGTGGCATTACTGTCGAACCGGATGAAATCGGCAAAATCGTGGACGCCAGTGACATAGCGGTAGGTGGCGAAGGGTTCGAAGGTGTGCTTGTAGCGATGGCGCGCATGGGGCTGGCCATAAATACGCTCCAGGGTGGCCGGACGGAATTCCAAGGCAAATTCACCCGTGTTGCGGGTGATCGATTGACCGGTGAGTACAGAGAAGGAGTTCAGCGAATCTCCGTAATAGGTGGAACGAAACGCCGCGGAAGCGGTGATGCCGAAAAGATCGCGGAAATGGAGAGGGATGGTGATTTTTGGGGAAATCTCCGTGCGGGCCACGAAGCTCGGTGTATCAAGAAACTGGTCATCGCGATGCACCGAGCCCACGAAGGATTCGAAGGAGAGATAGACAGGAAGGCTTTGCCAGGGAGCGCGTTCGACGGAGCTGAAACGCGCTTCGGGAGCGCTACGTAAAAAGACCGTGTTCGGGGGGCTGAGCTCCAAATAGCTGCGATCGCTGATAGTGGCCACGTTGAAACTGAAGCCGTTGAAGTTGTTCGTCAGGAAAATCGAACTCGGAATTTCAGAATTGATGGCCTCGCCGTAAGTGTCGGAGAACGCCAGACGGAACGTGAGCGAGGAGAGCTCGTTGACGTCCGCCACGAAGCGCCAGCCGTGGTTCCAGAGCGATTGGACTTCCAAGGTTTGCTGATGGCCGCCCTGGTTGATGGGAGGGCCGCTTGCCTGCGGGAGGCCGCGGTCGATCACGCCAAAATAGTCGTATTGAATCGTGGTGTTCTCAAAGGGACGAGCGCGAACTTCGCCGCGCTGCGCAGTGCCGCGGCGACTGAAATAGTCGAAGCCAAGTGTCGTGTCAAACCAGGTGCGCGGAGCCCAATAAAAGGCGTCCCCAAAGGAAAACCCTTTCTGTGTACTGTTGCCGATCAGGGGCAACAGGAAGCCCGATTGGCGGATGTGCTCGCCAGCCGGAGTGGTGGCGTAAGGGAGCCAGACCAGTGGGACGCGATAGACGCGGAAATTGGAGTTCACCATCGCGACTTTCTTTTGCACGGTGATTTTGGCCTTGGGGGTGTAGAACTGCCAGGTTGGCTTCACGGGGTCGCAGATAGTGATCCAGGCATGCTTGACAATGTAGAGGTCCTCGGAAAGGCGATCCACTTCCTGCGCTTCGAAGTACAGAGGATTGCGCGAAACGAGCAAGCGCGGATTCGGGCGGCGCTCAACCTTCAGGAAGCCACGAACATTCTTGAAGGTGCCTTTGCCTGAGGCCACGTTGTAGGAGGCTTCGTCGCCTTCCAGATGCTGGTTTTCGAAGTCAAACTTCACGTGGCCGCGTGCGACGGCTTGCGAGGTGGAATCGTCGTATTCCACGTGGTCGGCGCGAAGCCGCATCCCGCCATAGGTGACGTCGACGTCGTCTTCTGCCAAATACAGATTGCCAACGCGTTTTTGTGGGCCACGGGCCGTGATCTCCGCGACCGCTCCGGATGGAGGATGTGGAGGAGCTTGTTGAGCCAGGAGGGCCGAAGCGCACGCCAGGAGCAGCAAGAGCGGCAAACACAGGCGGGCAGTGCGGCTCAGCACGGAATGGAGGAGGAGTCGAAGCACTCGGCGAATCAGTCCATGAAAATGAAAAGCTAGCCTAGCATGCGCATCGCCGGAATTGTAGCCGTTGACAATTCCGCAGGATCAGGCGTCAAGAATAAGCAATTTGGGAATCAGTTGGCCACTTTCTTGGCAGATTGTGCCAGATACCAGGCAAACGTGCGTTGCAAGCCTTCTTCAAACATTACCGTGGGCTCGTAGCCCAGGGTTTCCCGGGCGCGGCGGATGTCGGCGAGGGAATCCCGGATGTCCCCTTCACGTGGAGGTTCATATTTCGCTGCGAGCTTTTTGCCGGCGATGTTCTGCAGCATTTGCAGGACCTGGTTGAGCGAGATGGAACGGCCGGTGCCAATGTTGAAGGTACCGCCGGAAGCACTGGGTGCCTCGCAGGCCAGAATGTTCGCTTGGACCGCGTTGTCGACGTACGTGAAATCTCGCGTTTGTTCTCCGTCGCCAAAGACAACGGGCTGCGTGGATTCCAGAAATGCAGTGGCGAATCGCGAAAGAACGCCTGAATAGGGTGAATCGGGATCCTGGCGGGGGCCGAAGATATTGAAATAACGCAGGCACACGTTCTCGAGTCCGTAACAGCGGCCGAAGGTTTGCGAGTAGAGTTCCCCAACATATTTCGAGACGCCATAGGGAGAGATGGGAAGGGGCCGCATGTCTTCGGACTTTGGCAGGGTTGGAGTTTCCCCGTAGACGGAGGAGGAGGCCGCAAAGACAACCCGCTTGACCTTGTTGTCACGCGCGGCGACGAGCACATTGAGAGTGCCGTCGACGTTAATCCGGTTGGTCTCGATGGGATCCTTGACAGAGCGTGGAACGGAGGCACGAGCGGCAAGGTGAATGACGTAATCTGCCTGGAGCATGGCCTTCTGGACGATCTCCAGTTCGGTGATGGAACCCTTGATGAAGGTGATCTTGCTCCGGACTTCGGTGAGGTTCTCCTCCTTGCCAGCCGACAAATCGTCCAATACGACGACGCTGTGCCCGCGGCGCACGAGTTCATCCACGGTGTTCGAGCCGATAAATCCGGCGCCGCCCGTAACCAGGTAGCGCATGCGTTCCGCCTCCTGCCGCAAAAGACATCTTATTGTACGATGAGAGGGCAGCGTAAAAAGCTGGAAAAGCGGGGCGGCGCGCAAAAACTATGGGAAGACGAGTGTTCAGCGGACTGTTGGCGGCAGCCATTGTTTTTGGCGCGGGCTATTGGGCCTATCGGAAGTACAGTGCGGCACAGCCAGTGCCGGTGCTCACGCCAGGCGTCGTCGAGTCTCCGCGAACTGTGCCGCCAAATACGGGGATGGCTGGCAAAGCTCCTGCCTCCAATGCCGCGGTGGAAAAAGGAGAAGCTTCGGTCGCGCCGCCGGAGTTTGCGCCGCGCGCGGGAGAAACATTGGAGTTTGCGGCGAACGTGACCAAGCTGAACAGCACGGTAGCGGATTTGAGGGTCAAAGTTGGCGACCGACGCAACCTTGACGGAAAAATCGCCTGGCACTTTCAGGCCTTCGCGCATACCGAGAATCCCTACCGGATGGTCTTCGAACTGGATGACCAGTTCGATTCCTACAGCGAAGCTTCGAACATGAGCAGCTTGCAGTACGAAATGCATTTGAGCGAGCGCGGGCAAAAAGTGGACACCGTGGAGAGGATGCTCTCTTCCAGCAAGGATCCCGCACCGCCGGATGCAGTCGCCGCGCGCGTACTGCCTGGAACTCGCGATCCCTTAGGAATGTTGATGTACCTCCGGAGCGTGGACTGGAACAAAGTCACGCTGGTGCGTTCGCCGGTCTTTGACGGGCACAAACTTTATGATGTGCGCGCGGTTCTGGTGGCCCGAGATCAAGGCGTGAGCGTGACGGCCGGAAAATTCAACACGACGAAGATTGAAATCCACGTAATGGACAACGGAGCGGAAATGAAAGACGCGCACTTCCTGCTCTACATCGCCCAAAGTCCGGAGCGGCTGCCCGTTTTGATGGAAGCGGTTTTACCGGTGGCGACGGCGCGCGTTGAACTTACCAAGGTGCACTAACACCAGAGAAGCTCCCGCGACGGACGGCAAGGCACGGCCCTGAATTCCTAACAAAGAACGATTTTGGCGCGGTGCCGAATGACGCGGCGCGTGGCATTGCGGGTGTCAATTACGAGCTTTGCGGCGTCCACGACGGCCCCGAAGTCGTAACTCGAATGATCCGTTGCAATCAGGACCGCATCGTACTGGCCAATCGATTCCGCGCTCAAAGGAACGGATTTCATGTGGGAATAGTCGTAATGCCGCATTTTGTGGAGTTGCGGGAAATAGGGATCGTTGTAATCGAAGGCTACGCCGCGCTTGTGAAGGATCTCCATGATTTTCAGCGTGGGGGATTCGCGCAGGTCATCGACATCCTTTTTGTAAGCGACCCCAAGGATCAAGACCTTCGAGCCGCGCAGGCTCTTCTTCTGCATGTCAAGCGCTTGCGAGAGCGATTCCACGACGTGATACGGCATCGAGGAGTTGATCTCGCCCGCGAGCTCGATAAAGCGCGTGGCGAAATCATACTCTCGTGCTTTCCAGGAAAGGTAGAAAGGGTCCACGGGAATGCAGTGTCCGCCCAGGCCGGGGCCCGGGTAGAACGGCATGAACCCAAAGGGCTTTGTGGACGCGGCGTCGATTACTTCCCAAACATCCATGCCCATGCGCAGGCACAGAAGTTTGAGTTCGTTGACCAGCGCAATATTGACGCAGCGGAAGATATTTTCGAGCAGCTTGGTCATTTCCGCCGCGCGCGTCGAGCTCACGGGAATCACTCGAGCGACAACCTGCGCGTAAAGCGCCTGGGCCGCACGGCCGCTTGGGGGATTGATACCGCCGACAACCTTCGGAATCTGTGCAAGGCCATATTGCCGGTTACCCGGATCTTCGCGTTCGGGCGAGAAGGCCAGGAAAAAATCCAATGGGACATTTTCATTTTCCGGGCCGGATGCGACGGGGCAGCGAAGCCCGCTTCTTTCCAAAATTGGCAAAACCAGCTCTTCGGTCGTGCCCGGATACGTGGTGGACTCCAGCACGACGAGTTGGCCGCGCATTAGATGAGGCTGAATTGCCTTGGCGGTGTTCTCGACGTAGCTGAGGTCCGGTTCGCGATACTCGTTCAGCGGAGTGGGCACGCAGATGATGATGACGTCCACCTCACTCAACCGGGAAAAATCGGTGACCGCACTGAAGTGACGGCTGTTCACAAATTGCTGAATCTTCGTTTGCGGAATATGGTCGATATACGACTTGCCCGCATTCAGCATCTTCACCTTGTCGGGATCGGTATCGAAGCCGGTGACCTTGTGCCCGGCTTCCGCAAAACGCAGCGCGAGCGGCAAACCGACGTAACCACATCCGATGATGGCGACTTTGAGCTGCGCGCCTTTAAAATATTCGGGTCGTCTATCTGTAGCCATGAGATGAAAACGGACTCCTGAGCACTGACTCGCATCAGGCAGAAATTTGGGCTTGGGAAGCCGTAGCCATAGCTACTATAGCAGTTTCCGGTGTTTCCTCCGAAGAACGGCGGCGAATTTTGCAAAATTTTCACGACACTTGCCGCTTCAACGCTGATTCGCGGTTTGCCATTCAGCGGGAGAGAGGGCAAGATAGGTGGCGCTCAATGCGTGCAACCACACGAACGCGATTAAGCACAGGGGCTCATGACATATCTTCTGATTCTGGCGCTGGGATTGACCATTGGGATCCTGGTTGGCCTTTTGGGGATAGGCGGCGGCGTCGTGCTGGTGCCCGCTATGGTCTACCTGCTGCACTACGACCAGCACCTGGCGCAGGGTACGTCGCTTTTCATCCTGCTTCCGCCCATAGGACTGGGTGCGCTGCGCGAATACTGGAAAAACAAGCTGGTGGACCTGCGCGCGGGTATCTATTGCGCCATCGGATTTTTACTCGGCGGCTACGTGGGCGGAAAAATTGCCGTGCCCTTGCCTTCGGATATGCTGAAGGGAATATTCGGGGGTTTTCTGATGCTTTCGGCCGTGCTGCTGTGGCGCAAGACGAAGGCGCCCCAAGCCGAGCAGAAGCCGGAGAAATCCTCTTCGAGTGAAAAGTTTTGGCGGACAGTCGGTATTTTTCTTACGGCGGGATTCTGCGGCGTTGCCGCGGGCATGGTTGGTATCGGCGGCGGGGTTTTGCTGGTGCCGCTGCTCAGCCTGTTTTTCGGGTTTTCGCAACACAAGGCGCAGGGAACCAGCCTGGTCGCACTTATCCCGCCTACAGGTCTATTGGCATTTCTGATGTATTGGAAAGCCGGCTATGTTAACTGGCATACCGGACTCTTGCTGATACCAGGCGTTTTTCTTGGAGGAATCTTAGGCGGCATGATCGCCCGTCAGCTGAATCCCAAGCTGATGCGCCAGGTGTTTGCCGTGCTGATGTTTGTCTTGGGCGTCTGGCAGGTCTTCTCCGCGTGGCAGCATTGAAGCATACTTAATGTTGCATGGTCGACTTACATTGCCACATTCTGCCCGCGTTGGATGACGGCGCCAAGACCATCGAAGAATCTCTTGCCATGGCCGAGGAAGCCATTCAGGACGGCATCACACATGTGGTCGCCACGCCGCACGCCTGCACGGAATATCCTTTTGATTTTGCCAAAGTGCGAGCGGCCAAGGATGATCTCCAGCAGCGCCTGGAAGGGCGCCTGACGCTCGCCACCGGATGCGATTTCCATCTTAATCACGAAAATCTGATGGTTCTGAAAAAGAACCCCGCACCTTACTGCATCAATCAGAAAGATTATCTGCTGGTTGAATTCAACGAATTCTCCATACCGCCTGCCATGGATCATACGTTGCATGAATTGCAGTTGATGGGTTTGCGGCCCATCATCACGCACCCCGAGCGAAATGGGATTCTGCGCTCGCAACCCGAACGCCTGCAAGCGTGGGTACGCATCGGTTGTTTTGTGCAGATCACCGCGGGCTCGCTAACTGGGGTGTTTGGGCAAGGCGCGCAGGAAGATGCCTGGAACTGGATCAGGCAGGGGTTGGTGCATTTTGTGTCGAGCGACGGACACAACACCGGCAGGCGCCCCGTGAAGCTTGGATTTGCCCTGGAAGCCATCGCGGACAAACACGGAAGCGCGGTTGCTCAATCGCTGTTGGTCGATAATCCGCGCGCGGCCTTCCACGGTGAAGCGCTGCCGTATACCCCTGAGCTAGCTGCAACGGTGGATCGGCGAAAAAGGAAACGCTTTTTCTTCTTCTAGGCCTACGGATTTCAAGAACCCGCGGGTTGTAGGGGAAGTCCCGCCCAAGCGTTAAGCAAGCCAAGCACTTCGCGCACCACATCCAGCGCGCCGCCCGTGCTCCGCCACCAATGATCAACCAATTCCCGGTCTCCTGCTACTCCGCGAACGAGCGCCTCTCCATCCCGGGAAGAAAGTCTTCTCCATAATGTGGCAGTTCGGCGGGTGTGCAGTTTGGATGTCACGATGATGATGCGATGGAGATTTTCCTTCCGGAGTGCCGCGCCGAAGGTGAGCATTTCGTCGGCGGTGTTGACGATTGGCGGATCGAGCACATGAATGGCGCTTTCCGGCACTCCTTCGTGGAGCAGAAGCAGACGATCGTAGGTTTCTTCGCCAGCGAAGGGAATCCCATACTTTTGGAGCGTGGCGCCGGGTTCCACTGAATAGGAAAGCCAGACTTGCGGCGCATAGCCCTGTTTATAGAGTTTCGCCGCTTCCAGGGCGCGATCGGGCATGTGTCCGCTGAGGACGGCAATGGCAGCCGACGTTTGCAAGGGGTCTTCGCGATCCAGCCAACGGCCGAGATCTCTAAGGGCGAACACGCCGATCGCCAAGAGCGCTAGCAAAATCGAAAACAGCCGCACGGCTCGCGACGGGCGGAGCGAAGTACCGGGCATGATGGTTGCATGAATCAAAAACATCAGTGACGCAGCGCCGGAGGTTTGGCGCTCCCGACCATGCTAATCCGAGCGAATCTGGCAGCGCAAATCCGGGAATTGGATTGGCCAAAATTCCCCCGGGCACGTTAAACTTAACGCTTTTGGAACACCACGGAGGCCGAATGAGAGCGGTCGTTACAGGCGGAGCGGGTTTTCTGGGGTCGCATTTGTGCGACCGGTTACTGGCGGAGGGCTGGGAAGTCCTTGCCATGGACAACCTGATTACGGGCAGCGAAGCGAACATCGCGCATCTGGGCGGGAATCCGAAGTTCCGGTTTGAGAAGAAGGATGTAAGCGAACCGCTCCGGGTCGCCGGAGAGGTAGGCTACGTTTTTCATTTTGCTTCCCCCGCCAGCCCGCCCGATTATTTGAAATTTCCGATTGAAACATTAAAGGTTGGTTCGATTGCTACCATGCACGCTCTGGATCTGGCGCATGAGAAGAAAGCCAAGTTTCTACTGGCATCCACCAGCGAGTGCTACGGCGATCCGGACATTTCGCCGCAAAGCGAATCCTACTGGGGCCGAGTGAATCCCATCGGTCCACGCAGCGTCTACGACGAAGCGAAACGATTCGCCGAAGCGACCACGATGGCCTATCACCGGCACCTTGGCGTCGATACGCATATCGTGCGCATCTTCAACACCTATGGTCCCCGCATGCGTCTGAACGACGGCAGAGCGTTGCCGAACTTTGTCTACCAGGCGCTCAGCGGACAGCCGCTGACGGTTTATGGAGCGGGCAATCAGACACGGAGTTTCTGTTACGTTTCCGACTTGGTCGAAGGCATTTACCATTTGAGCCAGTCGAACGAACACCTTCCGACCAATATAGGAAATCCCACTGAGTTGACGATTCTGGAGTTCGCCGAACGCATCCGCGCGGAATTTCCCAACGCGCCAAAGATTATCTTCGAGCCCTTGCCGGAAGACGATCCCAAGCAGCGGCGGCCTGATATTTCCAAGGCCGGTAAGCTCCTCGGATGGGAGCCGAAAGTGGGTCTGGAAGAAGGTTTGCGGCTGACACTGCAATATTTCAAGGAGCAATACGCGAAGACGATTGAGCGTCGCTAGACAGCGACGCCGTGCGGTCAGCGCTGCTCCACGCTATGGTTAGGAGCGACCGAACGAGTAGTACTCGAATCCGAGCGCTTGCATCTTTCGCGGATCGTAGAGATTACGGCCGTCAATCACCAAGCGCCGGCTCATCTGGTGGCCCGCCTTTTCCCAATCCATTTTCTTGTATGCAGGCCATTCGGTGCAGACCAGAGCAGCGTCGGCACCTTTCACCGCTTCGTATGGATCATCCACGTATGAAATGTTCGGGAAAAAGGGTTTCGTGCGCGAAATCGCCTGCGGATCGGTGGCCTGTATCTGGGCGCCTTCCTCAAGCAGGCGGCGAATCACTTCCAGAGCGGGGGCGAAGCGAATGTCATCGGTGTTGGCCTTGAACGCCAACCCCAGGACAGCGACGCGCTTGCCGCGAATTACCCACAGAGCTTTGTGGACTTTGTCGAAGAAGCGGTCGATACGCTGCTTGTTCACGCGTTCCGCGGCCTTCAACATGTCGAAATCCACTCCGATCGCCGCGGAAAGGTGGATGAAAGCCTGGATATCCTTGGGGAAGCAGAAGCCGCCAAAACCCAGTCCGGCCTTCAGGAATTGCGTTCCGATGCGCGGATCCAGGCCCATCGCGTGGGTCACTTCCTCGACGTCGGCGCCGATGCGTTCACACAGGTCGGCAATCACGTTGGCATAGCTGATTTTCAACGCGAGGAATGAATTGGATGCGTGCTTGATGAGCTCCGCGCTGCTGATGGTGGTCACAAGCAGCTCTCCGCCCGTGTTCGCAGGGCACTTTCCCGCATGAACGGGGCAGTGAAACTGCTTCTCAAGAATGGGGCGGTAGACTTCGCGGAGCGTCTCCGCGCTTTTTTCGTCTTCCACGCCCACTACGATGCGGTCTGGATGAAAGAAGTCGCCAACCGCCGTGCCTTCCCGCAAAAACTCGGGATTGGACGCTACCTGAAACTTGATCGAGCCATCCGGGGAATACGCAGCTAGGGCTTTTTGCAGCTGCACGCCTGTCAACGCAGGCACCGTGCTCTTCTCCACCACGAGTTTGGGTGTGCGCGCTTCCATGGCAATCTGGCGGGCGACGTGATCGATGGCGGAAAGGTCGGCTTCACCGCTTTCTTTGGGGGGTGTTCCGACGCAGATAAAGATCACTTCACCAGCACGAATGGCTTCGCCGGTGTTCGTGGTGTAACTGATCTTCTTTTCTTTGACGGCCCGCTGAAGGACCTCGCCGAGATGCTCTTCGTAGATGGGAACTTTGCCGGCACTCAATTGCGCAATGCGGTTTTCATCGATGTCCGTGCAAAACACTTCATGGCCTGCGGCGGCAAGGCAAGCCCCGGTTACAAGTCCCACATATCCACAACCGATTACCGTCAAACGCACGTTCGTGTCTCCTTTAATTCCCACAACCCACTTGATTTACAGGTCTATTATGGGGCGATTGAGGTTACTCCCGGCTAAATTTCCAATGGGTTGCTCCGTGAAACACACAGCCGGAGGACTTTACCTCTTTCCGAGAAGGAGTCCGCGCAGCCCAAGAAGCACAAGCTTTGGCTGGCGCCGAATAACGCTCCATAACAGGCGCGTGGATTCGTCGCGATTGATTGCACCGAGCGATTCGCGCGTTGAAACGTTTAGCAAATCCACCAGTCGGGAGTAGTCTTGCTGCTTAAAATCGTGCAGGGCGCGCCGGATGAGCCAATGGGCGCCCAGTTCGCGTCGCAGAGTGCGAAGCTCGGTGGTGCTTTTTTGCAAAATGGTGTCAGCCACGCCACGGGCGCCGCGAAATCCCGTGACGATGCCGCCAACCGTGGAGACCTTCACTTGGGCCGCCGCATCTCCGACAAGGTACACTTCGCCATTTCCAACGGTCCGTTGCACCGGCACCCATCTCTTGTAGACGGGAATGCGCGCGCCCTGCCATTCCAGGGGTTCGAAACCCTTCGTTTCCAGGAAACGGTCAAAGCATGCTTTTGTGGCGCGGCCATGCTCGCCGATCACCCCCACTGCCGCACGCTCCGAAGATTCGGGAATCATCCAGTAAAAATAGGGGGTATCGTCGGGTATAAACCAGACTCGCGTGGTGTCCAGCGGGCAATCCTTCGGCAATTTCACGACCGCCTGGACCAACGGAACCGTTTCCACCGGCGGCCAGCCTGCCGCGCGCGCGACCCGGCTTGCGGCTCCATCGGCCCCCACGACACTCAGTGCATGCAGTTCCTCGCGTTTCCCGCTCCGATCGACCTGTACGTGCAGACCGTTGGCGTTCGGCGAAAGATCCAGAAATCGCGTGTCGTAACGCAGTGTCACGCCAGCATGCTGGGCTTCTTCCGAAAGGGAACGAATCAGGCGGGAGCGCTCGATAATCAGGTCGGGCTGCTTCAATTCAATCTGGGCGGAACGCCCGTCGGTGAAAAGTTCAAATCGCCGGATTTCGTTCAGAATGCTGGAGCGCGCGGAATGGCTGGTTTGCTTTGTGAACTGATCGGTGACGATGAGCGTGCGCGGCGCGGGATCCGGCGTTGCCTTTGCCTCCAGGACACAGACCTGCCGGCCGCCGCGAGCAATGCGGGCGGCCGCATAAAGCCCGGCTGCCGAGCTTCCGATGACGACAACATCTTCGTAGTCCCGACAGTCCCGGGACCTGTGTGTATCGTGTTCCACCGTCTCGCTTGACTCTGCAAAAGGTATGTGAATCTTCCCGTCCCACCTGACGAGACCGCCGCGTGCGCGGCAGGGTGGGCTAAGACAAGCCAGCACGCAAGCAACGTCAAGAATTATAGCGGAACCATCAGCGCAGACCAAACACGACCAGACTTGGGAATTTTCGTACGGGCAGAAAAAGGAACTGCGAGTTACGCAGCTTTTTTGATGGCCTGCTTCTCATACGGTGCGCGTTCCAGCCAGGCGACCGCCACCAGCATGCTGGAAAGCACCACCGCGGCCAACAGGGCCGCGGCCTTGTTCGAAAGATAGGACACGAGGACCGCGGCTCCGCCGCAAACCGCGCCGGTGAGATACATGGCAAGGACCGCGCCGCGTTGGCCCAGGCCGAGATTCGCCAGGCGATGCGCGGAGTGATCTTTTCCGGGGGTGGCAAACGGCAATAAACCGCGGCGGGACCGGGAAATGGTGACCAGAGTGGTGTCGAAAATGGTTGCGCTCAAAATCAGCACCGGAGCAAGCCAGCTTGCGAGCAGCGACGCATGGCCGAGGCGAAGTTTCAGGGCCAGCGTGGCCATCAGAAATCCCAGGAACATCGCGCCGCCGTCACCCATGAAGATTTTGGCGGGCTTGAAATTCCATCGCAGGAACCCGGCGGCTGCGCCCAGCACGGAGGCGGCCAGCGTGGTCACCAGTGTTTGACCGTTCAAGTAAGCGAGCATGGCGAAAAATACGGAGGCCATGGCGGCCACACCCGCGCAAAGTCCATCCATATGGTCTAAAATGCTGAACGAAGCGGTGATGCCCACGACCCAGAGCACCGTCAATGCCGCATCCAGCCAGTAACCTGCGTGGCCAGGAAGAATCTGGCTGAACACCTGGGCATGAATGCCACTGGCCAACAGAATGACCGCCGCCAACGGCATACCCACGAACAGTTTGATCTGGTGATGCAGCACGCCGCGATCATCGAGAAAGCCCACGGATGCGACCAGCGTCGCTCCGGTGACAATGCCGATCACCTGCTGCCGCGCAGGCCCGTCGAACACAATCAGTATGGCCAGCATGACGCCGCCATACATGGCCAGTCCGCCCAAAAGTGGAATGGGCTTCAGATGGACTTTACGAGGTCCGGGGAGATCGACCATGCCGACGCGAATCGCCAGCGCCCGGACGGGGACGGTCAGAAGGAGCGATGCCGACGCGGCTATCAGAAAAGCCAGCAAACCCGCGCTCATTTATCCTCAACACGCGTTCTGAGGAAACTGGCAAAGGGCGAGAGCGCCAGTCATTCACAGAGACGTTGCCGGTTTGGGATCCGGCTCCCAAGTTACGCCTGCAAAAGACGGTTTAGAGAGAACCGTCGGTGCTGCCCCACGCAGCGAGTCTTACCTTAGCGCGAACGAAAGCAATCCGCCACAGCAAAATTTAGGAATTATAAACTGATGACAATATAATAACTATTCTCGTAACCAAACTATAAAGCCGGATCAGATACGGTTTGCTTCCTCGAGAATCTGCAGCAACTTCTGGAGTTCGCCGGCGCGAGCATATTCCAGCGCCGCGGCCAGCGCCGCCTTGCTCATGGCCTGGAGCTTTTCCTGGTCGCGCAGCAAATTCCGGATTGTCTGCGCAAAAGCAACAGGGTCGTCCGGATCCGCGGACACGGAAAAACCCTTGGCCTCGCCAAGGGAAACGACGTCGCACTCTCGAGGCGCAACGGCTACGATAGGCTTGCCTGCCGCGATGATCCCATACATCTTGCTGGGTACCACGACGCCTTCCAAGCCCCGCTTTACGGTGACCAGGTGCGCATCGGCGGCGGCAAGCACCGAGGGGATTTTGTGGCCGGGGAAAAACGGCAGAAAGCGAATGTTGGGCCGGTCCGCTGAGACGGCCTGAAGCCGGGAACGCTGGGCTCCATCACCAACGAACACAAGGCCCACGCCGTCTCCGGCAAGCGCGGATGCCCCCGAGATCAAGGTGTCCCAGGCTCCATAGAAGCCAAGGTTGCCGGCGTGCAAGAGAACAAAACGAAAACTTCCGCGAATCGCGCGAATCACCTCGGAATCAAGTTCGGGCGGCGCCTCGCCTGCTGGATGCGGCTCTGTGCCGTGCCTTACCACGGAGACTCGTGCCGGATCGACTCCCTTCGAGAGAATGCGATTGCGCATGTCTTCACCGATGGCCACGACGCGCGTGGCGCGGCGCAACACCCAGCGATGCATGCGTTCCCATAGACGAGCCATGGTACCCGGCCGCACAATCGAGCCGCCCACGGCCATCTCCGGATACATGTCCTGGATGTTGTAAACGTACGCTTTTCCCTTGAGCAGCGCGACGAAGGCGCCGACAATCCCTTCGAACGGGGGATCCGTCATGGCCATAATCACGTCGCACGGGAGAAACACCACGCGGGGCACAGCAAGAAACACGTAACTCAGGTAGTTGAAAATTCGCTTGCGCATTTCCGTGCGGGGATAGTCGGTAGAGCCGACACGGACAATGCGCACGCTCCCCTTCCTTTCGGTTTGAAAGAACTTCCAGGGCCGGCGCTCCGAGGGATCGTAGGAGGGGCGCCCGCAAACCACGGTGACCTCATGCTTTGTGGCGAGCGCTTCGGCGAGAGTTTGCGCGATTTTCGCGGTGGCAGAGGTGTCCGGTGGGTAATAGAGGTTGAGCAGCAGGATGCGCACGCAAGGATTCTACAGGCTAAGCGGAGTTCCCTGAAGCCGGGGTACTCCCAAAAATCGGGCAGCTGGACCAATCCTGTCCGTCGGAACAGTTCCCCTCTCCCATCCATCCAAGTAGGTTACAACTCTCCACAGACAAGTCTTTAGGAGGTTTGCATGCGCAGGTATCCCCTCCTCCTCGGGGGAATTTTCCCCTTCGCCATCGTTATCTGGCTGGCGGTTCTGAGTGCGGATGCGAAATCCGGGGACTTGCCGCAGAAATTGCTAAGCGCGCATACCGTGTACATCGAAAATGAAACTGGGTTTGCCGACCTTGGATCTGTGGCAATCCTTGAAATACAGAAGTGGAATCGGTTCGAAGTAGTGGAGGACCGGGAAAAGGCGGATTTGATTTTCCGTCTGGACAACGGCGCTCACGTTCGCGAGCTACCCGAGGGACAGTTTCCTTCCGCTGCGGATAATCCGCCGGTAGAGGGCGCTGTGCCCAACGGTTACACGCGCCTCGCGCTCGTGGATCCCAAATCGGGCCAGGTGCTATGGTCCGGCTTACACAAAACTGAGAGCGGCAAGGTAAAACGCGGGCATCTGCTGGACTCCCTGCGCGACGTTTTCCGCGAGTACGACCGCGGAAAACGCTAAGACCCCGGTTCGTGTCAGATGCACTTGGACGGAGCATTTCCTTCTGTTATAGGGGAGTTGAAACAATCGGGAGCGCTGAGTTTCTCGCTCTCTCGGAACACAACCAGGGCTCGCTTCCCCAGGGAGGAACACATGGAAGTTCAAGTGGAGCATCTGGGATCGGTGCAATTCGAAATTAAGACCCGAAATCACTCGATCATCAGCGATTAGCCTGTGCCGGACGGCGGATTTGACGAGGGTTTCACGCCGCCGGAATTGTTGCTCGCTTCCTTGGGATCTTGCGCGGGGTTTTATGCGGCTCAGTATCTCCGCAAGCACAAACTGGCCACGGAAGGAACGCGCGTACGGGTGACCTGCGAAAAAGTGAAAGATCCGCTGGCACGCATGACCAACTTCGTGATTGAGGTGGACGCGCCCGTCGAGCTTACGCCTGAACACCAGAAAGGCGTGGAGGATGCCGTGGAGCACTGCCTCGTGCACAATACACTATTGGAGGCACCAACGATTTCCTTGAAAATCGCAGGCGCGGCCGTCACGAAAATCTAACTGGTGCGTCCTGTGATGATTGGCTCAGCAGATGTTTGTGCCACTAAACACGCTAACGGCCGATCCTTCGGCAACAAAGGCGGAATTTGGCGGCTGTTTCAGAACCATCGCCAATGCCGGGCCATATAAGTTGGACGGGTCGCCGGAAAACTCCGCGCCTCGACGCATTTCCGGGCCGTTCCGGCGGCGCACGTAGAAGCGCAGATTAATCTCCGCAAATTCGGAGTGAAAGGGAACTGGGATCCAGCCTCGATACTTCGTATTGCGGAAACGGAAGCCGACCAGGCTGACGTAGGTTTTGCCGTTGAACGTATCGAGTTCGGTGCCTTTGGGAACGAATTGCTCAAGAAGGCCGGGCTCGACTTCATAGTTGAGCATGAGCAGGTCGCGCCAATCGGCAGTGAGAAAGACTTTTGGAGCGTTCCGCATTTTCCGCCCATCATGCGCGGAGCATGATTCCGAGAATTTCTTTCAAAATCTTCGCGGCAACGGTGGCTGTGATGCCAATCGTATCACGCACTGGATTGAATTCCACGAGGTCGGCGCCAATGAGCGGTCCTGACAAGCCATGCAGGTAGCGAATGGCTTCGCGCGTGGATAGGCCGCCAGGCTCCCAGTGGGAAATCCCCGGCGCAAAAGCGGGATCAAGCGCATCCATGTCAAACGAGATGTAAATCGGACCCGCCAGGCCGAGCTGGCACAGGTCCGGCAGAGCGTTCATTTCAAAAACTTCCACGCCGTACTTCTCTGCCTGCGTGTGCTGGTGCTCGTTCAGCGTGCGGACGCCAATCTGCACCAACCGTTTCACCAATTGAGATTCCAGAATGCGTGCGAACGGGCTGGCGTGCGAATGTGGATTGCCTTCGTAATCGGCATACAAATCCGGATGCGCGTCGAAGTGCACGAGGGTGATTCCGGGAATGCGCTTGCCAATGGAGCGCAGGATTGGATAGGTGATGGAATGGTCGCCGCCCAGAGTTACCGGGCGTTTGCCGGCGGAGACAATCTTCGCGATGGCTTCCTCTATCCTCTTGAACGCATCAGGCGATTCCATTTTCGAAAGATCGCCGGCGTCCTCAAAAATGCCAGGGACGCCTAAATCCACCCGGGATTCCGTGGTTTTGTTCCAGGCATCCGAATGCAGCGCCCGGCGGATCAGCGGTGGCGCCAGCGCCGGGCCGCGCAGAAACGAAGAATTGTGATCGAGGGGAACGCCGAGGAGAACTGGAGGTCCCCACGGCGCAAGCTTTGGTGTGAAAGGCTTCATTGCCGAGTGATGAGAAAATTGCCGAGCACCAGCGCGTCCATTTGCGTGCGCAGATAGCAGTCCAGCGCCTCTCCGGGGCGGCAGACGATGGGTTCGTTGTCGTTGAACGAAGTGTTGAGCACCACGGGCACTCCAGTCTGGCGCTCGAACTCGCGGATGAGCGCGTAGTAGCGTGGATTCGCTTCGCGGGTAACCGTCTGCAACCGGCCCGTGCCATCGACGTGTGTGGGAGCCGGGATTTTTTCACGCTGAGCCGTCAATACGGAGTACGCCAGGTTCATAAAGGGCGAGGGATGCGACTTCTCGAACCATTCGCCGGTTTTCTCGGCCAGGATCGAGGGGGCAAAGGGACGGAAGATTTCGCGATGCTTGATGCGCCGGTTGAGAATTTCTTTCATTTCCGGCCGGCGTGGATCGGCCACGATGCTGCGATTGCCCAACGCGCGTGGGCCCCACTCGGCGCGGCCTTGATACCATCCGAGGATTTTTCCTTCGCCGATGATTGCAGCCGTACGGCGCAGCAATTCTTCTTCCGGCAGTTCTGTGATTGTGTGGCCCCCGCGGGAAACTGGATTGGCTTCAAGCGCGGCCTTTATTTCCTGCGCAGAGTAGCCCGGTCCCCAATAGGCGTGATCCATTACGAAGGATCGCGGCTGGCCGAGCAGTTGATTCCATACGTAAAACGCCGCCCCCACCGCAAGGCCCGCGTCACCCGCGGCGGGATGCACATAGACTCGTTCGAATGGTGTGGCGTCGAAGATTTTCCCATTGGCCACGCAGTTAAAAGCCACGCCGCCCGCAAGGCAAACCGCTTTCGCTCCGGTCGCAGCCGCCAACTTTTTGAGCATACCCAGATACACTTCCTCGAGCCGCGCCTGAAGCGTCGAAGCCAGGTCGCGGTGCCGCTGCTCGAGCGGTTCGTCCGGTTGCCGCGCCGGAGCTTTCAGCAAGGCCGGCATGGCTTCAGAGAACAGTTTTCCAAGCGTGGGTGTCTGATCGGATTCTGCCCAGGACATCTCGGGTCCGGTCTTGTGGTGCGTGAAGTACTTCAGGCCGAGCTTGAAACGAAAGTCGCCGCCTTTGTTGCCGAATTGCAAGATCTCCCGGAAAGAGTCCAGATGCGCGGGCTGGCCATACGCGGCCAGCCCCATCACTTTGTATTCGTCGCCGAATTTCAGGAAACCCAGATACTGCGTCACCGCGCTGTAGTACAGCCCCAGTGAGTGCGGGAAGATCACGGAGCCGTCAATGCGCATGGCATTGCCGCTGCCCAGGCCCCACATCGAACTGGCAAAATCGCCAAGCCCATCCGCGGAAAGCAGCGCGGCGTCTTCAAACGGGGAAACAAAAAACGCGCTGCCGAGATGCGCCTGGTGGTGCTCCACGCGGTGAAACCGTGCAGTGATTTTTGCCGGGTCGCTGTCGAAAGCCCAAGCCAGGGCCGTGGGAATACCGGTAAATTTGGAAATTACCCGGGCGCGCTCGCGCGCAAACGCGGGCATCCGCAGGGCGTAGAGAAGTTTTGTGCCCAGACGCGCATAAGGATTGCGGGGAACCGCCACGTGATCTAGATCCGCCAGCGTAATTCCCGCCTCTTTCAGGCAGTAGTGGATGGCGGCCGAGGGGAAACCCGCGGCATATTTCACGCGATTGAAGCGCTCTTCTTCCACCGCGGCGATCAGCTTGCCGTCGCAAACCAGGGCGGCCGAAGCATTGCCGTGATACGCATTGATCCCGAGGATGTTCATCGTCGAATGAACCAGTGTACCCAAAACCAGCTTGCGGTGTTATCCGCCTGCGCGACCATCCAATGCGAAATGGTTACACCAGGTGGCGGCGGCACCATTCGTTGAGGACGTAGAGGGACCAGGGACGGGACCAGTTGGTTTGTCCTTGCAGGAAGTTGTTCCACACGTTCTGCACGCCCGCGGAGTAAAGATGCGCCGCCAGCGGTGCAGCGAGATTTGCAAAGCTGCTTTCCAGCCGCGGACGCAACGAGGTGCGCATCCAGTCCTCCCACGGCAAAGTAAACGTACGCTTCTTCCGCTGCATAAGTTCGGCGGGGAGCATTCCTTCCAGCGCCGCGCGCAGGAGGGCCTTGGGGCGTTCCGGCCGTACGCGCGCCACATCCGGCAACGCGCACATGAACTCCACCAGCGGAGTATCGAGGAGAGGCACGCGCACCTCGAGCGAGCATGCCATGCTGACGGAGTCGGTATCGCGCAGCAGCGTGCTGGCCATATAAGTACGCATCTCCAGCCAGGAGATTCCGGCGATTGGCTCCAGCTCCCGAGCTTGGTCGGATGCGCGCTCGAGCCACGCCATCCAAGTCGGGTCGAGGGTAACACCATCCGCCGCGATGGCGCTGCTTCGGAGGCACGGCTCGGTCAAGCGCAGCAACTCCGAAGGTGGAAATAAGAGTCGCGTGAAAAAGTAGGGATGCGGAAGGGTGTTTGGTACCAGCCAGGCGTCGCTGGCCTTGCGCGCTGCATCGGCCGTGCCGCGCCGGGCGAGAATACTGGAAACCAGCGGATAGGTAATGCGGCGAAACGCGTCCGGAACAAAGCGCGACACTACTTCCAGCCGTCGCAGCTTCGGAGTGTCGACGAACGTGCTATAACCGACAAACAATTCGTCCCCGCCCAGGCCTGAAAGCGCCACTTTCAATCCCACCTGGCGTGCCGCCCACGAAACAAAATACGTGTTGATCCCGTCCATTGTCGGTTGATCGAGCGCCGAAACGGCTTCGTCGAGCCGCATCAGCATATCCGTGCCTTTCAGCGGCACTTCCACGTGGCGCGTGCCGGTGGCTTCGGCAACCTGGCGGGCCAGAGGCGCTTCGTCGTAGGGTGTGTCTGGAAACGACAGGGTAAAACTCTGGATGCGTTCCTGCGTGCGCGCGGCAAATGCCGCAACCGCGCTGGAATCGAGGCCGCTGGAAAGAAATAAGCCCACCGGAACATCGGCGATCAAGTGAGCGCGCACGGCGTCTTTCAGCAACTCGCGCGTGCGCCGCACGGCGGTGGAAAAATCGCAAGGGCGTTTCGGATCGCGAGCGGAAGCGCTACGCGCTGGGTCCCACCATGGACGCGCGCGGGGAACTTTGCGGCGGTCCGGCAGGTGAAGCAGCAGGCGGTGGCCTGGAGGCAGGGAAAAGGCGCATTCGACAAGTGTCAGCGGCTCGGAGACGCTCCCAAACAGAAGATAACTGGTCAGTGCGTCCGCGGACAGAGAGCGAGCGACGGCACTCGAAGCCAGCAACGCCCGAAGTTCCGAGGCGAAGGCGAAGCCCTCAGTGGTCTGCGCGTAGTAGAGCGGCTTGATACCCAGGGGGTCGCGCGCCAGAAAAATCACCGGCACAGTCGCGAAATGCTTTCGCAAATCGAGAAGCGCGAAGGCAAACATGCCGCGGAGTTCGTCGAGCAGGTCTTCGCCCCACTCCTCCCAGCCATGGACAAGGGTCTCCGTGTCGGATTGTGTGAGAAAACGGTGGCCGGACATCTGCAGGCGTTCGCGCAATTCGCGATAGTTGTAAAGCTCGCCGTTGAAAAACACCGCGATGTCCCGCGATTCGTTCCAGACCGGCTGGTGGCCGCCGGCCAGGTCGATGATGCTGAGGCGGCGCATGCCAAGTGCGACGCCAGGCGCCCGCGGTTCGCGGACCAGAAAGCCTTCGTCGTCCGGGCCGCGATGCTGCATGGCGCCGGCCATCGCTCGCACGCGGCGTTCGGCGTCGTCGCTGTCTGAAGCGTAGGCGAATCCGCAGATTCCGCACACGCGCTATTTCTTCTCCGAAATGCAAAATGAAAGGGAAGGCTGCGAGGGTAAAAAATGTCCGCGCAGCAGTGCTACGCCGGGCATTTTCGTGGGATTTATAGCGCCGACCCGAACGGACGGACAAATGGTTGCTGGGCCGGTCGAGCGGAATACTCGATGCTGATCCACAGTTTCGAGTCACTCCCGTGTGGACGATTCTCCTATGACTTGGCGAGACCCGCAAGCCCTTGAAACAACGAATCCATTTCCCGGACGGGAGTCTCCCAGTCCAATTGCTGTAATGCGAAGCTACAACGTCGTTTCAGCCCTTGATAAAGGGCGCGGTCATCCAGGAGCCGGAGCAGCGCTCCAGCCAAGGAATCGGCGTCGTGATTTACAGCCAGCCCCGCGACGTCCGCCAGCAACGGAGCGATGCCACATTGGTTCGTGACGATGACCGGCGTGCCCGCGGCCACGGACTCCGCCGCCGTATTTCCAAAATTTTCATTTTGTGAGGGCAAGACAAAGATGTCGGCATCGACGTATGCACCCCACTTTGCCTCCCCGGAAACGGGCCCGGAAAAATGGACCCGCCCGGCCAGGTGCAAGTCCTCGGCCATCC
This sequence comes from Acidobacteriota bacterium, assembly GCA_021324935.1. Lineage (GTDB taxonomy): Bacteria > Acidobacteriota > Terriglobia > Acidiferrales > UBA7541 > Acidiferrum. The sequence continues at coordinate 7,116 of JAJPIE010000020.1, read as the reverse complement.
GTTGAAGCCGCGCAAGCATCCCCGATTCGTCGGGTCCAACGAAGGCAAGGCGAAGCGTTGAATGGATCGTGGCCGCTTTGGCGAATGCCTTGAGCAGAAGATTCGGACTCTTCTTTTGTGAGAGTCTGCCGAGGAAAAGGACGAGCGGAGCATCGGCTGGAATGCCCAGTGACTTGCGAAACGTGCCGCGGGGCGGAATCCGCGCGGGGGGCGCCACCCCATTCCGGCGCAGCACGATTTTTTCCGCCGCAATCCCGCCGCCGATCAATTCCGTCTTCTCCTGCTCTGAGGTCGCGATGATGGCCGCCGCGCCGAGCAGCATCTGCCGCCCGAATAAGGCGTGATACATGCGCTTCAGCCGCACGTTTCGCACGATCGGCACGAACATGCCGATCGGTTCGACGATGTATGGAATGCCGCGCTTTGCCGCTGCCGCGCCAGTCTGAAAACCCAGCAAATCGTAAAGCCCGAAAATGTGCACCACGTCAAAATTTTCCAGGCGGGCCCGAAGATAACGCGGCAGCGCGGGATTCCAGCTCGCAGCGTGGTAATGCAGCCAATTGGGCAAATAAATCGCCTTAACGCCGTTTACCTCTCGCTTCCTCCCAAACGGACTATCTCCCGCCGGAGGCTCGCCAGGAAGTAGCGCCAACCTGCGATCCAGACCCCAATCCGCTGTCAGCACGGTGACATCATGGCCCAGGTGTGCCAGCCCTTCGGAGAGTGCTCGCACTTTTTCTGGAGGGCCGCCAAACTCCAAAAACGGCGCATAGCTCTGGGTGACGTTCAGGATTCGCATAGTTCGCGAAGGATGCGCTTGAAGCTCTTTGCAAAAACATTAAAGCGATACTCTTTATCCACGCGCTGGCGTCCCGCTTCGCCCATGCCGCGTGCTTGTTCCGGATTGCTCAGGAGCGCATCGATGGAGGTGGCCAATTGTACTGGATCGCCGTGTTGGACCACGTAACCGCTTACGCCGTCTTGGATCACTTCGGGGGCTCCGCCGTGAGCGCCTCCGATCACCGGCTTGCCGTGGGCCATGGCTTCCAAATACACGAAGCCAAATCCCTCGCCCCGGCTGGGAAGCGCGAAAATTTCCGCAGCTTCGTAGCAGGCGGAAAGTGCGTCATAAGGAATGTCGCTGAAGAGATGGACGTGGCGCTGCACGCCGCTGTCGCGCGCGATGTTTTCCAGCCAGGCGCGGTCGTCCCCGGAGCCGACGATGACCAGTTGCAGGTCCGGCCAGCGGAGCAGGAGGCGAGGCATGGCCAGAATCAGCGTATCCATTCCTTTATAGCGCTCGGCGGCTAGCCAGCGGCCCACGCTCAGAATCACGCGGCCACCAGGGAAATCTGCGGGAAGTCGTGAAGCCTCCCCGGCGGACTTGATCTGGAAATCGGGATCAAGCGCCCACGGCAACACGCGCACATGATCTGGAGCCAAGCCTTGTACCGTTGTCAGGTGATCGGCCGTGGCCTGGCTTGGCGAAAGCACTAAAGTCGCCGTGCGCAGGGCATTGCGGCGCCTTGTTGACAATGGCTCCCAAACTTCAATGCCATGGGTGCAAATGACCGTTTTCATCCGCGGAGCGAACAAGCGCATTGCGCGTGTGATGGGTGCCAGATTTGGATGCGCCCCCAGAACCAGCTTCGGCTTGCGGCGGGCCGCGCGCATGGCGTCGGCAATGAAGCGCACCTTGCCGCGGTCGGCTCCCGTAAAGACAAACTCCCGGTCCGATATCTTTATGCGATGAAGCCCCATCGAGTCATTCAAGCTGAAAAAGCGGTATTCCATCTTGTGTGAAGCCGCATATTCGCTCATCACAAGCGCAAGGTGTCTTCCGGCGCGCTGAATCCCGCCGGGGGCATCCAATTCGGGGAAGAGGCCAATGAGCACGCGGTGAGTCTGCCAAACCCGGGCGGAGTAACGCAAGGACGGACTGTATTGCTGGTGCGAAAGATGCTCTTTGCGATTCAGTCCATGTGCCGCGCCAGCGGCGCAATTTCCTCGATGCTATTGACGTAGAGGTCGGCGGGATTTGCACTGCGATCATGTGTGCCAAAGCCGTAGTTCACCCCGATAGCCAGCGTGCCGGCATTCCTGGCGGTCTGCATGTCCACGTCGGAATCCCCAATCATGGCTGCTTCCTCCGGTTGCATCGTAAGATCCCTCAGAATCGCGTGAGCTCCCATGGGGTCGGGCTTCTTTTTCTGGAAGCTGTCTCCGCCATAAACGACCCGGAAGAACCGCATGAGCCCGAACGCTTCCAGAATTTCAAGGCTCACTTTCGTCGGCTTATTGGTAAGCACCGCAAGGGGCCACCCCTTGAGCCGCTCCAAGCCCTCCAATACCCCCGGATACAACGTTGTGGCTTCCAGACTGTGCTTTTCGTAATGAGCCAGGAATATCTCGATTCCTCGTTGCCGCTCGGCATCGGTAGACGAGCCGCCAAGCGCATCGCTCACCAGCCGGGGCGCACCGTGGCCGATAAAGCGTGCTACCGTTTCGAACGGTAAGGCCTCTCGGTTCATCTCTTGCAACATAAAATTTACGGAGCTGACCAGGTCAAGCTTGGAATCGATCAGGGTGCCGTCCAGGTCGAAGAGAAAGCCGCGCAGGGTGGGAAAACGGTATTTGGGCATTCTTTATTGTAATACGCCACTCACCTGTGGTTCACGCCTCCGGCGAGCGCAGGGTTATTTTTCAGTTGGCCGCAAAATCGCGTAGACTAAAGAGCTATTCGTGCAGCAAAAATTCTTCCGGGAGACCCCATGGCTCTGGTTTATCCATTTCGCGCCTACCGTTACAATCCCGAACTCGCTCCGTTCGACCGCGTCCTGACGCAACCTTACGACAAGATTTCTCCCGCCCAGCAGGAGAAATACTACGCCGCCGATCCCCACAATCTGATCACTGTCGAGAAGGGACGCACCTTTCCGGACGACACGCCGCAAAACAATGTTTATACGCGCGCCGCGGCCGCATTGAAAAACTGGATTGCCCAACGGGTGGTCGTGCGGGATGCCGCGCCGTCGTTTTATGCTTACTCACAGGAATTTACCGTCCCGGGCACTTCCACGCGCCGCACCCGCCGCGGTTTCATTGGCGCGGGGAAACTCGAGGATTACGCCAACGAAGTCGTTTTCCGCCACGAGCACACGCTCTCCGGCCCCAAAGCGGATCGCTTGGAGCTGCTGCGCCACACGCGGACGCACACCGGCCAGTTGTTCATGCTGTACTCGGATCCTATACGGAAGATAGACGTAATCCTCGAGGAAACAGAAAAAACCGAAAAGCCGGTTACCGAAATGCTCGATGAGTACGGCGTGGTACACCGTCTGTGGGCAATTTCCGATCCGGCAAAGGTGTCCGCAATTCAGGCCGCCATGGCGCACCAGAAACTCGTGATTGCCGACGGCCACCACCGTTACGAAACGTCGTTGAATTTCCGCAATGAAATGCGCACGCGCGCGGGGAAGCTCCTTCCCGACGCGGACTATGAACGCTCCATGATGACCTTCGTGAACACTCAGAGTGAAGGGCTGATTATCCTGCCCACGCATCGTGTGGTCAGCAACTTGCGCGATTTTTCATGGAGCTCTGTGCGGCGTTACCTGGAGCCGTGGTTTGCCACCGAAGTATTTTCCTTCTCGAATGATATGCAGCGCGAAGAGGCCATCGAAAAGCTCCGGTATCGCCTGACCGCAGCCAAAAATCAGCGGGCGATCGGCGTCTATCCGACTCCCGCTTCCGGCAATCGGGCGTTCTATCTTCTAACGCTTCGGCCCGAAGCGGACCTGGCGCAGATCCTGCCCGGCCTTTCCCCGCTGCAGCGCCAACTCGACGTCGTGCTACTTCACCAAGGCATCCTGGAGCCGGCGCTCGGAGTCACGCCGCACGCCGTCGCTTCCGAGGCGAATCTTGCTTACGAGCGTGAGTTCCGCGCGGCGCTGGAAGCCGTCGACCGTGGAGCGCAGATTGCCTTCCTGTTGAATCCCGTGGATGTGGAGGCGGTGATGAGAGTGGCGACTTCCGGCGAAGTGATGCCGCAAAAGTCCACGGATTTTTACCCAAAGCTCATGAGCGGCATCACGATGTACCGGGTGGATGAATAAGGCAGGCCCAAAAAGCAGACGGGGCAGGCTTATGCCCGCCCCGGATCGATCTTTATTCCTGCAGCCGAAGGGGAGTTACTTCGAAAAGCTGGCCACCGCTTCCGCTTCCGTGTTGTAAACGTCGAAAATGGTCATCAATTTGGTGATCTGAAGCACTTCGGTGAACTTCGTCCCGAGGTGGCAAAGGCGTAAGGAAGCTCCCTGTGCCTTGGCGCTGTGATGCGCGGAAACCAGCGTTCCCAGCCCCGCGCTGTCGATGAATGTGATGTTGTCCATGTTTAGCACCAGCTTTTTCTTGCCCTCGGCGATGAGGCCCTTCACCTTTTCGCGCAGCGCGTTGGATTCTTCGCCCAAGACGATCCGGCCATCCATTGCCACGACGGTGACGCCGTCCACTTCGCGAGTTGTCATCTTCAATGCCACGTTGTTTCCTCCTCGACCGAACACGAATCCGGCGGCAACCCGGCCCGGAACGGCAAAGCATATATGCTTTTGATGTATTTCGCCAAGCGGTCTTTTTGTTCGTTCCGAACCGCCGGGCGATTAATAGTAGTCCGCGCAGGACATGTAATACCCGCATACCTTGCAGACCAGCTTACAGCGACGCGATTCGAGTCTCTGCGAGCATACGGGACAATACCGTGAGGCATCTTCCTGCAGGTGGCTGGTTGCTCCACTTGCAGGTTCCAGCGGCTGGCTTGCGTTCTCCACCACCACGCCCCTTGCTGCCGCAGGGGCCAACTCCTGCTTCCCGGTATCTTTCACGGCCTTTCGGTTATAGCACAACCCCAGCCGCCGGGAAAAGGTCGCCGACGCCGAATCCGCGTGACGCGAAGAAACGTTGAAAAGGCACGCCGCGTCTAATAACATGAGGGCCGATTCCGGATCTCGGCCAAGGTGGCCATTATGCGGCGTAGGTTATTGCTTTTCTCTCTGGCCTGTATCCTCCCAGCAGTTGGACAGGCTCAGCAACGCGCTGCCGGGGCCATGCCCGCAATCTCCGGCGTGCACTTTGCCGCTGCCCCCCGACCCCTGGCTGCCCCTCGAGGGGCGTCGGTTCGCCCAATGGTTGTGTCACGCTCGGTCGCAAGAACCGGCCGCACCAGCACGAGACTCGCAGCCGTTCCTCGCGCCGTTCATCCGACGGGTTGGAACAACGTGCCTCATCGCGCAAATTTCCCTGCCGATCCGGTCTTCCCCAATGGCAATCCGATTGTGGATGGCTACCCGGTTCCCGGTCTGGGATTTGATTACAGCCATTATTTTGCGGTTCACCCGAATGCCGGCCGCTGCCGTCACTGCTTCGACAATGGCTTCATCGTGCCCTTTTTCGACGGGGGTGTCTACCTCCCCGTGCCGATGTATGCGGATGACGCTGCGGAGGCCCAGCCGGCGGAAGAAGCCGCTCCCGTGCAGGAAGCCCAGCAGCAAGAGCAGCCGCCCTCGCAGGACTACTATGGCAATCCTCCGGCGCGCACTTATTCTCAACCTCCTCCCAAGCCGGAAGCGGACTACATATTTGTGCGCCGCGATGGGACGCTCATCTTTGCCATTGCGTATACGTGGATTAACGACCGGTTGCAGTACGTGACCGAAGAAGGCCTGCGCCGCACGGTGCCAGCGAACACCATTGATCTGGATGCCACGCAGCAGTTCAACGATCAGCGCGGCGTACCCATCCGGCTCCCCGCCTGAAGCGGGCCTTTACTGAAACGACTTCAATTTTTCCGCACGGGTTCGGGCATAACGTAGCCCGACGTGGCCGGCAGGCCCGCGCGTTCCAGTTGCACCGTGCTGTGCTCGATAGCGAAATCGTCCGCGAGCCTCTTCCGGATCTTCGCCAGAATTTTTTCGCATTCGTCCATGTGCATGTCCGGGATGCGCGCGTGGCAGCTAAGAGCAATGTGAGAGCCGCCGAGCGACCACACGTGAATGTCGTGCACTTCCTGTACCGGCTCGATGGAGAGGATAGCGCGCGCGACTTCTTCGATCCGTGCTGACTTGGGGCGCCCCTCAAGCAGTATATGAGCCGAATCCCGGAGGATTCCGATCGACGAATACAAGACCAGCAGGCCGATGCCAAGGCCGAGCAGCGGATCGATCCAATGAGCTCGGGTGTAGCCAATCACGATTGCGCCAGCGATGATGGCAATATTCGAAAGCGCATCGCCGAAGTTATGAACCAAAATCGTTCGCAGGTTCAAGTCGGAATGCCCGCGTACCAGCACCAGGGTGATGCCGCCATTCACCATCAGTGCGGCAATGGAGGTCCAGATCATCCAGCTTGCCACCACTTCCACGGGCGAGCGCAGCCGGTCAATCGATTCGTACCCCAGCCACAGTGCGAGGATCACCAAGAAGACCGCGTTGGTAAACGCCGCCAGTGTCCCCGCGCGATGGTAACCAAAGGTTTTTTCGGAATCGGCGGGGCGCTCGGCCCAGCGCATGGCGAGCCAGGAGATGCCCAGGGCCGGAACGTCGCTGAGATTGTGTACGGCGTCATTGAGGAGCGCCACAGAATGACCGAGGATGCCTCCAAACACCTCGGCGACCACTAATCCCAGGGTGGCAACCATTGCCCAGGCCAGCACCGAAGGCCGCATCGTGGGATGAGCATGATCGTGGCCGTGCCCGTGGCTGTGGTCATGTCCATGGCCGTGGTCATGCGCAGGACTGTGGCCGGAATCGTAAATATGCGTGTGCATTGCAGCCTCACCCATTCTACGAGCATGTTACGTGTGGCGCATCATCAACTCTCAACCCCTTATTGGAAACTATGACAACACACGCTTGCGAATTCGTTGACGCTCCGGGGCTCCGCTGCCACTATCACAAAAGGGACGTAAAGGCAGGTTGGCTTCCCGCTGCAAAGGGAGTATCTTGCCTACCAACTCCTAGGAATGAGCAGCCCGATTGCCAAATTGAGTTTTTGGGGTGTCCGCGGCTCGACTCCGACCGTCGATCCTGCCACCTGGCGCTATGGCGGAAACACACCTTGCCT
>JAJPIE010000043.1 GCA_021324935.1 Acidobacteriota bacterium | reverse complement strand
GTGGCTTGCGAATGCGGGATGCAAGAACGCGCGGAAATCGTGATGGAGCGCGCGCGCGTGCCCAAGCGCTACGAACACTGCGATTTTGAAAGCTACGCAACGGATCTTGCAGACGGAACAACCTGGACCACGCAGCATGAGCAAGAGCTGAAGCAGGCAAAACTGCTGACGCAGGCGTTTGTGCGCGATTACCCCGGAACGGAAAAGGGCTTGTTGCTGATGGGTCCTTCAGGCGTGGGGAAAACGCACCTGGCGGTGGCGGCGTTGAAGGAATTGATCCGGCGCGGTCACAACGGATTGTTTTGCGACTACCGCGAACTGCTGAAAGAAATTCAGGCCAGCTACAACCCCTCGAGCGAGTCAACCGAAATGGGCGTGCTCGAGCCGATCCGCACCGCGGAAATTCTGGTGCTCGACGATCTGGGCGCCAGCAAGCCTTCGGCGTGGGTACTCGACATCATCGGCCTGGTGCTCAACGCGCGCTACAACGAAAAGCGCGTAATCATTCTTACGACCAATTATCTGGACGAGACCGTTACAGCCGAACCAGGAGCGCGCTTGCCGGGCGGACAGCGCGTTACTGTGAAAGAAGATACGCTGGCGGACCGCATCGGCGCACGCATGCGTTCGCGCCTCTATGAAATGTGCCGGACGGTGGAAGTGTATGCGCCGGATTTCCGCCGAGAGGCGCGCCAAGCCGGAAGAGCAAGGGCCTAGGGAAGGCGGAAAAACCTTGTTCGGAAGATGCAAGCAGTGGCATTGCATTCTCCCTTCGCGCTTCCGGGATTGCTCGATACCGCGGCCGGATATTTCTACGCAGCCCTCCTTAGGTCAAAACCGGCAAGAATCAATTCAGTTGCGGCCAGCCCTTCCGGGATTCTATGCCCTCACTCCTCCGGTTCAGTTGGTGTGTTGCATGTAAAGTCGGCTCTGGATTTGGGTCCTGATGTACGCGGTAAGCGGTCTTCTCAATGCCGTCCCCTCTGGAGCACCCGTCGGAAACTGGCTCGGTTATCGCTTAAAAAACGGGCACCAGGTGACACCTTCGCTCCTCAGGCCTTGATTGACACGAGCTTCTTGCGGCGGGTATTCTTTTAGGGCTGTAGCGCTCCACGCGACGTTTGCAGCTTTCCGTAGTAAGAGACCGAGTTACTTCGAAGCAGGTGCTTGTCCTCTCTGCCCCGTTGTAACCCCTCCTTGCCACACCCCGGTTGGGAATCAGCAAGGATTGACTCGACAAAAAACAGGGATACACATCCCGGAGGCGATTGAACATGTTTTCAGACCACGATAACCCCGTATCTTCCGCAGCCACCGCACCCGCCCAGGAAAGTGAAGCTCCCCAGCATCCGGAATCCACGCCGGCCGCGCCCGCAGCCGTGGCTCCCGTGAAGCCCGAAGAGGCCCACGCCCACGCCGAAGCCCAGGCGCAGAATGCCGCTGCCGATGCGGAAGCCGCCGCTGCCGCCGAAGAAGCCGCCAGCGCGGAAGAGATGAGCAAGCTCATCGACCAATACAGCGAACCGCAGGAAGCTTCCGCCGCGCAAAACGAAATTATCGAAGTGAAAGTGGTCGCCTATACGGAGCAGGGCGTGGTGGTGGACCTTGGCGGAAAGACCGAGGGCCTGATTCCCGCCTCCGAATTCACGGAGACGGAAATTCCCCGCCCCGATCCGAATGCCACGATCGAAGTGCAGCGCACCGGCGAGACCAAGGACAATTTCGTCATCGTCTCCTACCAGAAAGTCTTGCGGCGCCGCACCTGGGAAAAAATCGACGCACAGTTCAAGGCCAAGGAGACTATCACCGCCAAGGTTGTCGACCGCATCAAGGGCGGCCTGGTGGTGGATATTGGCGTGCGTGCGTTCCTGCCAGGCTCCCAATACGACCTGCGCCCGACGCAGAACTTGGACGAACTGCTCGGCCAGGAAGTGCAGGTCCGCGTCACCAAGCTGAACCGCCGCCGCGGCAACGTGGTTGTCAGCCGCCGCGCGCTGCTCGAGGAAGAGTTGCACGCCAAGCGCGCCGAGTTGATGGAAAAACTCAGCGAAGGCCAGGTCGTACACGGCACGGTCAAAAACGTGACCGAATACGGCGCGTTTGTGGACCTGGGCGGCATTGACGGCTTGCTGCACCTCACCGACTTGAGCTGGGGCCGCGTACGGCATCCCAGCGACGTGGTCAAGCCCGATCAGGAACTCGACGTCATCATCTTGAAGTTCGACAAGTCCAAGCAGCGCGTATCCCTGGGCCTGAAGCAACTCACAAAGGATCCCTGGGTGGACGCCGCCGAGCGTTATCCTGCGGGCGGCAAGTACAAGGGCAAGGTCGTCGGCGTGGTGGATTACGGCGCGTTCGTCGAACTCGAACAAGGCATCGAAGGCCTGGTCCACGTCACGGAAATGTCCTGGTCCAAGAAGCCCGCGCACCCCTCGAAGGTAGTGAAGGTCGGCGAAGAAGTAGATGTGGTGGTGCTGGACATCAAGCCGAGCGACCGGCGCGTTTCGCTGGGTATGAAGCAGGCGCAACCCGATCCCTGGCTGCTGGTGGCGGAGAAGTATCCCGTCGGCACCGTCGTGACCGGCAAGGTGCGCAACATCGCCGAGTTCGGCGCTTTCGTCGAAATCGAAGAGGGATTTGACGGGCTGGTGCACGTTGGTGACGTAAGCTGGACCGGCCGCGTGAAGAATCCCCACGAAGTCTTCAAGAAGGGCGAGCCGGTGACCGCGAAGGTACTGCGCATCGACCCGGAGAACCGTCGCGTTTCGCTGGGCATGAAGCAGGTGAACGACATCTGGGCCGACTGGTTCAAGCAGCACAAGGTCGGCGATATCGTGCGCGGCAAGGTTTCGCGCATCGCCACCTTCGGTGCGTTCGTGGAGTTCGGCGAAAACATCGAAGGCCTGTGCCACAACACGGAGATCGAGGAGCGCCGCCGCCGCGACGAAGGTCCTTCCAGCTTCCGCCCGACCACCGGCCCGCTCAAGAGCGCCGGCCCGCTGGAACCCGGCAAGGAATACGACTTCAAAATCATCAAAATCAGTCCCGAGACTCGGCGTATCGGGCTAAGCTATCGTGCAGCGGTCCGCCAGCAGGAGCGCAGGGAGATCGAGCACTATAAGTCGTCGAAGTCTTCGGCGACGGCCACGATCGGCGATGCCCTGAAGCAGAAGCTGGCTTCGCGGTAGCGCCGGAACGATTTTCACCGCCCAGGTGATTCATCAGATAAATTCATTTACCTGCGGGTCATTTTAATGATAGGAAGAGGGACATCCGGGCAGGGGAGGTCCCTCTAAGTTGCCTTGCCCCATAGAGTTGTGCGGCACCAGCGGTTCTTGACATAAAGAGGCTGAGACCCATGACAAAGCAACCGACGCTGACCAAGGCCGACCTGATCGAGGAAGTGCTCCGCGTGACCGAGCTTCCCCGCAAAGAGTCGGAGACCATTGTCGAAACGATTTTCGAAAGCATCATCGACGCGCTCCAGAAGGGCGACAAAATCGAAATTCGGGGATTCGGCAGCTTTCGCACCCGCCAGCGCCGCGGCCGCATCGGAAGAAATCCCAAAACTGGAGAGAAAGTAGAAGTTCCGGCCAAGAAGATTCCATTTTTCAAGCCCAGCAAGGAATTAAAGGACTTTGTAAACACGGCTGCGACGCAGAGCGAAGCGGCATCGTAGCGTGCGCCGTTATTGAATTCGCGGAATTTGCGGACGCCCCGGTTTCCGGGGCGTTTTGCTTTTTGAGACGGACCAGCACCGGGCACGAAGCGCCCGCGCTTTCCACGGCTCCTGCTTCCTGTTCGCTGGTATCTGTGATCCCGTTATGCGCTATGCTTTTGAGGCGAATTGAGGACGACGAACGATGGACTACCTCTGGACTCCCTGGCGTTACCAATACATGACCGAGGCGGCGTCGGGCAAGCAGCCCGAATGCATTTTTTGCGACGCGGCGGCACGTAAGGATGATGCCGAAACGCTGATCGTCTGTCGCGGGAAGCAGTCGTTCATCATTCTCAACCGCTTTCCCTACACCTCCGGGCACGTGATGATTGTCCCCTACTCGCATGTGGCGGAACTCAAATTGTGCGAACCGCAAGCGTTGGCCGAAATGATGGCCTTGGCGCAGCGCGTGGAGAGCGTGTTTCGCGAAAACTACAGGCCGGATGGGATGAACCTCGGGATGAATCTGGGGCGAGCAGCGGGCGCGGGCGTCGCCGGACATCTGCACCTGCACATGCTGCCGCGCTGGTTCGGCGATTCCAATTTCATGACCGTGGCCGGAGAAACTCGCGTGCATCCCGAGGAATTGCGCACCACCTACGATCGGCTGAGTAACGGGCTGAAGGCATAGTTGGTTGCAAGGCGGTCCGTCCTGAGCGGATTCGAAGGTTTACCCAGCCTCCTCCGCTTCGGTGTCCTCCGTTCGTCACAGGTCAATTTGGGCTGTTTGCGAACTCTCCGTCCAATCTCCCGCTTTTGCCGCGACCCTCCAAAAAAGCTAGAATCCTAATTTCAAATTGCTGTTTGCGTGCTGGGAAGGGAACTGCCTTGCATCTGGAACTGACCGAAGACCAAAAGCTGTTGCAGAAGAGTGTGCGTGAATTTGCGGAGTCCGAAGTGCGGCCAATGGCCAAGCACAATGACGAAACCGGAGAATTTCCCCGGGCGCTCTTCAACAAAGCAGCGGAGCTGGGACTGACTGGCGTGGCGTTTCCGGAAACGGAAGGCGGCGCGGGGTTCGACCATACCGCATACACAATCGTGATTGAAGAGATTTCGCGCTGCTGCGCTTCCACTGGTGTCATTCTGAGCGTGCAGAATTCCCTGTTTTGCGATCCGATTCATCGCTATGGCACAGAAGAGCAGAAGAAAAAATTCCTTCTCCCCTTTACGCGCGGCGAAAAGATCGGCTGCTATGCATTGACGGAACCGCAAGCGGGTTCGAATGCCGCGGCGCTGCAGACCAGAGCGGTGAAGCAGGGCGACACCTACGTCATCAACGGCACCAAGGCCTGGATCACCAACGGCGGCGCGGCCGACGCGGCCATCGTATACACCAACACCGATCCAGCGAAAGGCGAGAAAGGCATCACCGCCGTCGTCGTGGAAAAAGGCACACCGGGCTTCAAAGTGGGCAAGGAAGAGAAAAAGCTGGGCATCAATGCGACGGCGTGCAGCGAACTGGTCTTCACCGATTGCGTTGTGCCGGCCGCCAACCGTATCGGGAACGAAGGCGAAGGGTACAAAGTGGCGCTTTCGACGCTGGACGGCGGGCGCATCGGCATCGCGTCGCAGGCCGTGGGCATCGCGCAGGGCGCGTTTGAGGCGGCGCTGAATTGGTCGCAGGAACGCATGGCCTTCGGCCACCCAATCGCGGAGTTTCAGGCCATCCAGTTCATGCTGGCGGACATGGCCACCGAAATCGATGCCGCGCGGCTGCTGGTGCGCAAAGCCGCGTGGAAGCAGGATTCCGGCGGACGCTTCAGCCAGGAAGCGGCGACGGCAAAATTGTTTGCCAGTGAAATGGCCACACGCGTGGCCCACAAGGCGATCCAGATTCACGGCGGATACGGCTACAGCAAGGAGTATCCCGTCGAGCGTGCCTACCGCGACGCACGCATCACCGAAATTTACGAAGGCACCAGCGAAATTCAGCGCCTGGTCATCGCCGGCTGGCTCCTTAAGTCCTAGTTGGATAGCGATTGCAGGGGCGGAACTCACCCGGCCTTCGAGTGACGCGAGAAGCACGCGAAAGCGCGCCGGGCACTTCGAGTTGCCCTGAATCAACCAGAGGCACGCCGGCGAGCGTGAGACGACGCCAGAAAAGGCTCCGTAGTATCCTGACAGCGTGCTGGAACTCGACGCGGGGCTCGAATTCAATCCGGATCACGACGCGGAATTCTTCTCTCTGCTCCCCGAGCAGCCCGCCGTTTGCCTGATCGAACCTCGCGAAGGCTCCGCCGAGCCGCACCTGATTCGCACAGCCAACCTCCGCCGCCGTCTGCAGCGCCTTCTGGGTCCCCTCGATCCCTCGAGCAAGCGGCTGAACTTGAGGGATTTCGCGCGACAGGTGCGCTACCGCGGAACGTGCTCCGCCTTCGAACAGTCCTTCACGTATTACCGCATCGCCCGCCAATTTTTCCCAAAACGCTATAAAACCCTCATGCGGCTGCGACCGTCGCCCGTCCTGAAAATCAACCTGAAGAACGCCTACCCGCGCTGCTACGTCACGCGGCATATCAGCGTGAACGATCAAGGGTCCCCCGCCGGCGGCATCTACTACGGTCCATTCGCTTCGCGAAAGGCGGCGCAGACCTTTGCCGACAGCGTGCTGGATTTTTTCAAAGTGCGCCGCTGCCAGATCAAGATCCGTCGCGATCCCGACTTTCCTGGTTGTCTTTATTCGGAGATGAAAATGTGTCTCGGGCCGTGTTTCGGCGGCTGCACGAAGGAAGACTATGACGTGGAGGTAAACCGCCTGGTGGAATTCCTGCAGACCGGCGGTGGCTCGCTGCGCAGCGCGTACGAGCGGGAACGCGAGAAAGCGAGCGATGATCTCGATTTCGAGCGGGCGGCCGCGGTGCACAAAAAGCTGGAAAAGCTCGAGGACGCCTTGCGCGCCGGGCCCGAAATCGCCCGCAGCGTGCGGGATTTGAACGCCGTGATTCTGCAACGCATGGGCGAGGAGCAGACCATCGGCATGTTTGGCCTGCGCGGCGGAAGATTGGCGGAGCCCTTTGCGCTGCGTTTAGGAGACACCAGCCAGCCGCGCTCGGCCGAGGAGACTGTGCGGGATTATCTGGAATCGGTGATGAACGCCGCGCCGCCGGCCGGAAATGTGCGGCAGTTGTCCACCGAACTGGGGGAGCACTTGCGGCTGGTGTCGCGCTGGTTTTATAGCAATCCGCGAGAAGGCGAGATTTTCCTCCGGGAAAAGGATTGGCCATACAGGAGGATCCTGCGAGCCTGCGCGCGCCTTCTGGCTCCGCCAAAGGCGGAAGGGGATGCTCCGAAAGCTTAATCTCGGTTAAGGAAAAGTGAGGACCGCGAAGTTTGCCGATCGAAAGTTCGGCCACTACACTGGGGATGACACCACGAGGGATAAGGGATGAGCCAGGCAGCGACACTGGAGGGTACGCAGCGGTACGCGGGGAAATTCAAGGAATTTGCCGCCGAGGGACATTTCCGGGAGGCGCAGGGCCTCATTGTCTCATCTCTCGGCGCCGGGACCTATCTTGGCCAGCCCAACGACAGCACGGACGCCAGCTACGCTGCGGCTCTGGTGGAAGCGGGCCTCGCCGGCTTCAATCTTTTCGACACGGCGATCAACTATCGCTTTCAACGCAGCGAACGCAGTGTTGGCACAGCGCTGAAGGTGCTCGCAAAAAAGGGATTCCCGCGCGACGAGTTTGTTGTCTGCACCAAGGGCGGCTACCTGACTCCCGACGGAACAATGCCCCCCGATCCCAATCGATATTTTTTTGAAGAGTACATTCAGCGCGGTGTGTTCACGGCAAAAGAAATCTCCGCCGGCTGCCACTGCATGGCCTCCAGGTTTCTGGAAAACCAGCTCCAGCGCAGTTTGAGAAATCTCGGCGTGGACTGCGTCGATGTCTATTATCTGCATAACCCGGAGACGCAGCTGGGTGAAGTGCCGCGTGCGGAATTTCTTGCCCGCGTCCGCAAAGCCTTCGAATTTCTGGAAGCGGCCGTCCGCGGAGGAAAAATCCGGTTTTACGGGATGGCCACCTGGAACGGATTCCGGCAGGAAGCCAAAGCCGCCGATTCCCTTTCCTTGCCGGAGCTCGAGAAAATCGCGCGCGAACTCGCGGGCGACCAGCATCATTTCCGCTTCGTCCAACTCCCCTACAACCTGGCGATGACGGAGGCGTTGACCCTGGGAAACCAGACCGTTGCCGGCGAAACCCGCACGATGATGGAAGCGGCTTCGGATCTGGGAATTACGCTGGTGGCGAGCGCGGCACTATTGCAGGGCCAATTGGCGCAGAATCTGCCGCCTTTTGTGGCGGAGGCGCTCGGCCTGGAAAATGATCTGGAGCGCGCGCTGCAATTTGCGCGTTCCTCTCCGGGAATCACCACCGCGCTGGTGGGAATGTCCCGCGCGGCGCATGTGGAGGCAAATGCAAAATTGGTTGGCGCAAAGCCTGCGGGTGCAGAGGAGTTCACAAAGCTTTTTGAGCGCGGCAATTCGGCTTAAATCGTCTGCAGCGAGGGATGCCTCTCGCTTAACCATGCGGAAATGGCGGCGTTAAACTCGTCGAGGTGTCCGGCGAAGAAGTGGTCGGCGTGTTCGACC
Organism: Acidobacteriota bacterium; assembly: GCA_021324935.1. GTDB lineage: Bacteria > Acidobacteriota > Terriglobia > Acidiferrales > UBA7541 > Acidiferrum. The sequence goes on along the minus strand of JAJPIE010000043.1, from coordinate 71,944 downwards.
ACAACGAGGCGATTCTCACCCCGCAACCCGACGACGAGTTCTTCCACTTTCTTGCGCGCGCCAAATTGATCTTCGGCGCCTTGCACGAACAACTTCGGCTTTTCGCACTCCGTTAGAAACGCAAAGTCAGTGGAATTGACGGGAATCCCCAGCCCCATGAGCTCGATCACGCGCGCATCGCGGCAACCGACACGCAGCCCCACCACGCTGCCGAAGCTGAATCCCGCCATCAGCAGCGGGATGCCAGGAAATCGGGCAGCGAGGAAATCGAGCGCGGCTTGCGCATCGTCCTGTTCGCCAATTCCCTTGTCGTGTTCCCCGGCGCTCAGCCCCGCGCCGCGAAAATTGAAGCGCAAGACGGGCACGCCGAGCGCATCCAAGGTTTTTGCGGCGTTGTAGACGACCTTGTTGTGCATCGTGCCGCCAAACAGCGGATGCGGATGGCAAACCACCGCGGCAAACGAAGGCGTTCCGGAACGCGCTGGAATCCACAGGACCGTTTCAAGCCGGCCAGCCGGCCCTTCCAAAAATAGTGACTGGGATTCATGATGGTTGTCCATTGCAGAATTGGTCAACAGCAGTGTACCTGAAAGGTTCACCAAGGCCGAATGCAATGATGGCGAGAGTTCTAGTCCGCCCACTACGCGATTTGTCTCGTACTAGAGCTAAATTTCAGGAATTATGCGTTGCGGTTTGCCTGCCCCAATGATACTTTCGCCTCGTCCGACATTTCTCGGGGGGCCCAATGGGCGATCTTTCGGATCGGCGTGAAGCCCGGCGCTTCGCGATGAGTTTGCCTGTTCGCGTGCTGGCGCAAGATGCCAATGGACCGGAACTCAAGGCCAGTACACGCGACGTGAGTTATCGCGGCCTCTATTTTCTCACCGATGCGCGGTTTGAAAACGGCAGCGAAATCGACTTTATCCTGACTCTGCCGCAACAGATTATTTCCGCCGGCGACGTGAACATCCGTTGCCACGGGCATGTGGTGCGGGTGGAACCCGACGATACCGGCAAGACGGGAATTGCCGCGAAGATCGACAAATACGAATTTATCCCCGTGCGAGCCTCCGCCGCCTGAACACTTTTCCCCCGTCAGTTCTGAAAACACTTCGTCTTTTTCCGCTTAGAATAGAATCGCTGGCGTTTGGCAGGCATGGAATCGTCTTGCCGGGGGGGCACCATGTATCACTACAACCCAAAGATTGCGCTGGAGGAGTTGCAGGAAGATGCGCTCCTGCCGCATCCCGTGAAGCTGCGCGACATGATCTTGCGCAACCAGCTTGGACCGCAGGAAGCGCAACTTCTGAACCACGACTTTCAGGAATACCTGTTGCGCTTTGGTGAATTGCAGAAAATCGCTCGCGAGATCCTCGACCGCCTCGTCGCGGGGCAGCGCAAGACAGCCTAGCGGCTCCGATCGATGAGCACTTCCCTTCTCCTCAACCGGAAGCCGCGCGTCCTGATCCTCTCCGCTTCTTCCGGGGCCGGGCATGTGCGTGCCGGGCAAGCGCTGGAGAAAGCCTTCCGCGCGCAGGCCCCCTGTGAAGTGACACACATTGATGCCCTGCAATATGTGAGCAAGCTCTTCCAAGGCATCTACAACAAAACTTATATTCGCATGGTGAATCGCGCGCCCGATCTCATGGGATTGCTCTACGACCGGACAGACAGGCCGTGGAGCCAGCAGCGGCCGCGGCTGGCCATGGACCGCCTGAATACCCAGCCGATGATCCGCATGCTCAAAAAAATGCAGCCGGACCTGTGCGTGGCCACGCACTTCTTGCCCGCGGAAATTCTGGCTTGGCTCATCGCGAAAAAGAAATTGCGCGCGCGGCATGTGATCACCGTAACCGATTACGACGTCCACGCCGCCTGGCTGTGCCAGACCGTGGACCGCTACTATGTAGCCATCGAAGAATCGATGGAATATCTGGCGCGCATCGGCGTGCCACGCGAAAAACTTTGCGTGGCCGGCATTCCCATCGATCCCCTGTTTGCGCAGCCCGTCAGCGCCGCCGAGGCCAGGCGAAAACTCGGGCTCGGCGCGAACGAATTCGTACTGCTTCTTTCCGCGGGTGGCTACGGCATCGGACCCGTGGAGCAACTGGTAAGCGATCTGGTGGAATCGAAGAAATCGTGGCAAATCGTGGCCGTCGCCGGCAAGTCCGAACCCTTAAAGCAACGATTGGATGCATTGGCACGGCACGCGGGCAGGACCCCTTCTGGTAGCCCACGCCTCATGCCCGTGGGATTCACAACGGAAATGGATCAATACCTGGCCGCCGCGGATTTATTGATCGGCAAAGCCGGCGGATTGACGACATCCGAAGCGCTGGCGCGCGAATTGCCCATGGTGCTGATCGAGCCGATTCCCGGTCAGGAAGAGCGCAACGCGGATCATCTGCTGGAGGCAGGAGCCGCGATTCGCTGCAATAACCTGCCGGCTGCGGCCTGGAAGATTGCGAAGCTCGCGGAGCAGCCCGAGAAACTGGCGGCAATGAAACGCGCCGCGCGTGCAATGGCGCGGCCAGATGCCGCCCGCTTGATCGCGCAGGATGCGCTCGAACTGTTACACTGGAATTTCCAATTGTTGAACGAGCCATGACGCAAACTGCCCCTTCCAGCTTATGAGACGCCACACCCTGATGATCGACGCGGACGACACGCTCTGGGAGAACAACGTTTTCTTCGAGAAGCTGATCGAGGATTTCATCACCCTCGTGGAACCTTGCGGCTATAGTCGCGCCTATATCCGGCATATTCTCAACGAGACCGAGCGCAAGAATATCCGCCAGTATGGTTACGGCGTGCGCAGCTTTGGCCGTTCGCTGGAAGAAACCTATTTGAAGCTCGCGGACCAAATGGCCAAGCGCGAGACGCTGGCGCAAATTCACGTCCGAGTGGTGGAGCTCGAACGCACGCCGCCGAAGATTCTCGATGGCGTGCCGGAAACGCTGGCCTACCTGACCGCGCGCCACCGGCTGATTCTCTTCACCAAAGGCGAGCCCGCCGAGCAGGCTGCCAAAGTGGAGCGTTCCGGGTTGCGGGGATTTTTCGAAGCCATCGAAATCGTCAGCGAAAAAGACACCAAGACGTATCACGTGCTGGTTCACAAGCACAAAATCGTGAAGACTCACGGCTGGATGATCGGCAATAGCCCACGCAGCGATATCAATCCAGCGATGGAAGCGGGATTGAACGCGGTGTACATCCCGCATGTGAACACCTGGCAACTGGAGCACGAGGCAGTTGTCGCGGGCACCGGGAAGCTCGTCATTCTTCCTGCATTCCGTGAACTGCGAAATTACTTTTAGCTCCTTCGCCGCATCTCATCAAATTTCCTTCAGGTGATTCTGGATGACCTCTCAAACCAATTGGCCAAAAGTAGCGGTTGTGGGAGCGGGCGCGGTCGGTGGCTACTTTGGCGGTTTGCTGGCACGCGGCGGCGCGCCCGTGACCATGATCGGCCGTCCGGTTTTTGTGGACGCGGTGCGGCAGAACGGCTTGCGCCTGGACACGGCGCAATTTCAGGAGACCGTGCATCCGGAAGCGTCGACGGAACTTGCCGCGGCTAAAGACGCCGACTACGTCTTGTTTTGTGTAAAGACAACGGACACCGCCGCGACGTCGCAGGAATTGGCCAAGCACATCCGGGCGGATTGCGCCGTATTGAGCTTGCAGAACGGCGTGAACAACGCGGAGGAAATTCGCAAGGCTTCCGGAATCGAAGCTTTGCCGGCGGTCGTTTACGTGGCCGCTTCCGTGCCCTCCCCGGGGGTCGTGAAACATTTTGGACGCGGCGATCTGGTGATCGGCCCGCACTCCGCGAAAGTGGATGGGACGGCCGCGTTTTTTGAGCGCGCCAAGCTCCCCTGCCGGGTTTCCGACAACATTGACGGCGAGTTGTGGACCAAGCTGGTCTGGAACTGCGCGTTAAACGCCGTATCCGGACTGGGCCGAGTGACCTACGGTGAAATCATCGCCAGCAACGATGCCAAACGCATCGTGGAAGCCGTGGTTCACGAAGTGCTCGCCGTTGCGCGGAAAAAAGGGATTCATCCGCCGGGATTGGAAAATCCGAAAGCGGCGCTGGCCGGCGCCTACCGCATTGGCCAGCAGATGAGCGCAACACGTTCCTCAACCGCGCAGGATATGGCGCGCGGGAAGCGAACGGAGATCGACGCGCTGAACGGCTATATCGCGCGGCTCGGCGCGGAACTGGACGTGCCGACGCCGGTGAATCACACGCTGTACACCCTGGTGAAGCTCCAGGAAAACTCCTTGCAATCAAAACCGTAAACGCTCGCGGCTTACTCGCGGGGAGGGGCGTGGAACGGGATATGGACGATGGCCTCCAGGTCCACGGGCTGGCCGTCTCGCGTAGCTGGCTCAAACCTCCATTCGCTGAATGCCGCCATGGCATTGGCGTCGAGCCGCGAATCGATGCCACGAACCAACTGAATGCTGTCGACCGTTCCGTTCTTGCGGATCACGCCGTAGAGAATTACTTCGCCTTCGATATGCGCATCCATCAGCGTGGACGGATATTTCGGATCCACCTTGTGAATTGGACCCGGAGCGGAAAGCACGCCGGAATTCATCGGAACGCCGGCAAGATGCAGCTCCGAAAAATGAATGATCCAGCTTCCCGTGGCGCTGTTGAAATTCGGCATGTTCACGTTCATGGAATAGACATGGCGATGACCGAAGATCTGCTCGGGCTGGGAACCCGGCGGCAGCGCGCCGAAATTTGGCGGACCAGTGCGAACGGGGTTGTCTTCCACGGGTGCGTTCGGGTCCGGCCGCTTCAGATAAGCCTGGGGTTTCGCCATGCTGAAGCCCCGTGTTTCACCGAGGCCCGAGACACCGGTATGCGGCATTGGATCGCCGCCCCTGATCACGATCCCAATCGAATTATTTCCCCCGGCTGTGGTGCCCGGCAACGGCGTACCGCCACCCCCCGTGGCAGGAGATCCCGGCGCGCCTCCCGGCACTCCCGGCTTCTTGCCCTCTGGCGATAGGGAAACGCGAGCGGCCAAATTCCCTTCCGGCACCGGGACAACCGGCGCAGGCGGAGCAGGTGTAGCCGAGAGCGCGATCAGCGTGCTGGCCGAACCAACCGTCGTATTCGAATTCGACGGAACCACATCCGGTGCGGCTGCGACTTCGCCTGGCTGCTTTCTTGCATCCAAGCGCGGCGTCGAACCCGCGTTGATTTCCAGCTTTGGCCTGGCAGGACCCGTCTCCTGCGTTGCCAAGGTGATATCCGCAGGTTTTGTTTCCAGGTTCGGAATCTGTGGAGCTGGTGTGTCCGTCGTAGCGGCTTGCTTTTTCGCGTGTGGATGAAGCTTCGCGAGGGCTTCCTGGCTAATCTCCAATCGCGGCCGGGGTGGCGCGGCCACCGGCGCAAGATGAACGACGTTGGGCATCTCCGGCAGAATTTTCGGCGGGTCCAGCGGCGCAGCGGGATTTACCAGCGTCTGGCGCGGATGCGTCGGCCGCGAAGGGTCGGTAAAAATGCGTTGGCGCGGATGGAAGGCGTCCGCACCCGCTTCTGGCGGCGGCTGGTCTGGGGTCTGCGCGCGTGGCGCAGCCTTTTCCGTGCGCGGCATGTTGACCAGCGGCAGGTCATCGAGAGGTCCGGACCAGGTGAGTTGCGTGTTCTCGAAGGCGTGATTGCGCCGCGGTGCCGCGGGCAAATTCGGCCAGGGAACCAACAGCAGACCCACCTGCAAAGCTGCGGCAACCAGCAGGCCGCGACGCGGGAATCGATGGTCGACGCGGCAATCGCGCAGTACGTAGGTGAGCGGAACCGCGCCGCTGAAGTGGCTGCGCTGAAAAAAAATGGGAATGTTACTGAGAAAATTCTGGTGAAAACTGCCCCAGGCGATTTCAAATCTTGGCTCCAGGCTGCCGGGCAGGACGATATGCGGAGGGTAAAGCTCCGCCTGGCCGAGCAAATCGTATGGGTTAACCTGGTACTTCCTGGCCATAAAACCTGTATTGTATCGCGCCTACGAAGCGCGCGTCTCTCCCTCGCAAGCCGCAGAACGGCCCTTCAGAAAGAAGAGCAGTTCGGAACGAAGGTTTACTCGGAGCGGGGAGACTCCGGGGGACTGGGGGAGCGATACCGGTAAAACGTCAACGCCGCGTCTCCCTGGCGAAGAACACGCACATTTTCGAGGTTACCAGACGTTTCCGGGAGTGAAAAGGATCGCTCGTGTTCGGCGATCACGACGGCGCGCTCGGCAAGAAGATTTGCCTCCCCGAGAAAAGAGAGTATTTCCGAATATTGCGTTTTTTCTGCGTAGGGTGGATCCAGGAAAAGGAGATTGATTCGCGAGCTGGGTGCCTCAGCCTCCTTGGCAAGCTGTTCCAGCGAGTGCATTGCATCTCGAGTCAGCAAACGGAAACCGCTGTGAATCTCCAAAGATTCGAGATTCTTCATGATCAGCGCCATGGCCGCGGCGTGTTTTTCGACGAAGACTACTTCGCGCGCGCCGCGGCTGAGCGCTTCGATGCCCACGGCGCCGGTGCCGGAAAAAAGATCCACGAAGCGCGCATCCATCACCAAATCACCAAGAACGTTGAAAAGCGTCTCACGCAGCCGGTCGCTGGTGGGACGCAGCGAAAGTCCCTTGAGGCGCTTCAACTGTCGGCTGCGATATTTTCCGGCGATGATGCGCATGGGAAACCCTCAGCCAATACGGGCCAGGTGATAGCGCCGTTGCCACTGTGGCGGCAGCATCCGCAGCATTTGCCGTAGCGATTCTTTTTCGGCGGGATCCTCGACCATTCGGAACGCCTCTTTGCGCGCAGTCTCCAGCAATTCGCGGTCGCGCAGCGGATTGGCGACGTGAAACCCCAGCTCGCCGGACTGCCGTGTTCCGAAAAATTCTCCGGGCCCGCGGATCAGCAGATCCGTCTCGGCGATTTCGAAGCCGTTCGTGGTGCGCACCATGGTTTCCAGGCGCTTGCGGCCGTCGTCGGTGAGGCGGCCCGGCGTAACCAGAATGCAATGCGACTTTTGCGCGCCCCGCCCGATGCGCCCGCGAAGCTGGTGCAATTGCGCCAGGCCAAAGCGCTCGGCGTGCTCGATCACCATCATCGTGGCATTCGGTACGTCCACCCCGACTTCGATCACCGTGGTCGCCACCAGGATTTGCAGCTCATTTTTCCGGAAGCGTTGCATCACGTCGTCCTTTTCCTCGCTGGACATGCGCCCGTGCAGCAGGCCGACCTTCATTTGAGGAAATACCGTTCGCGAAAGCCGTTCGTACTCCTCCATCGCCGCTTTCAACTCCAGCTTGGACTCCTCAATCACCGGATAGACGATGTACGCCTGATGCCCGGCCGCCACTTCGCGCCGCAACAATTCCCAGACGCCGGGAAGGTGCTTTTCCGTGGTCATGCGTGTTTCGATGGGGGTGCGTCCCGGTGGCAATTCATCGAGCACGGAAACGTCGAGATCGCCATAGAGTGTGAGCGACAGCGTGCGTGGAATCGGCGTGGCGGTCAGCACCAGCACGTGGGGCGCGAAACCTGTTTTCGAGGCCTTGTCCATCAGCCGCTTGCGCTGCAGCACACCGAAGCGGTGCTGCTCGTCGATGGCCACGAACCCAAGCCGCTCGAACTTCACTTCGTCCTCGATTAACGCGTGCGTGCCAATCACCATGCGCGCTTCCCCGGCGCGGATGCGTTCGCGCGCGGCGGCTTTTTCGGCGGGCTTCAGCCCGCTGATTAAAAGTTCCACGGCGTACCCGCCCGGCGCCAGAATCCGCCGGGCGGAAAGGTAGTGCTGCACGGCGAGGATCTCCGTCGGAGCCATCAGCGCGGCCTGGCAACCGTTTTCCATCGCAATCACAGCGGCTTGCATGGCCACGATCGTTTTTCCACTTCCGACATCTCCCTGCAACAAGCGGTTCATCGGAGCGGATTTTTCGAGATCGGCGACGATCTCTCCCAGCACTCGCTTTTGCGCGCCCGTCGGCTTGAACGGCAAAATGCGCTTCAGCGCTTCGCGCATTTTGTCCTCCCGCACGCGAAACGCGATGGCATTTTCCTTGCGAACCGCCTTGCGGCCCAGCGCCATGCTGAGCTGGTAGAGAAAAAACTCCTCGAAAATCAGCCGCTGCTGAGCCGGCGAGCGAAAAAGGTTCAGCGCCTCGAGCGATTCCCCCGCTGCGGGAAAATGCGTGTGGATCAGGGCTTCGCGCCTGGTGGGATAGCCCAAGCGTTCCCGCAACCCGGGGGGGAGGACATCGGGAATCGTCTGGTCGAGATTCTGCAGCGTGCTGTAGATCGAGCGGCGAATCATCCGCGAGCCAAACGTCCCGATGGCTTCGTAAATCGGCACGATGCGGCCCATTTCCGTGGAGTCCACTTCCTCGCTGCTCAGCACTTCGATCTGCGGGTTCACCATCTCCCGCCGCGCGGGACGCAGCTTGTCGATTTCCACCTTGCCGTGCAGGATCAGTTGCTGGCCGCATTGGAGCCGACCTTCGAGATACCCGCCGTGAAAAAATTTGCAGGGTAGGGAGCCGCTGTCGTCCTGGACCAGCAGATGATAGATAGCGTCCCGGCCGTACATTCCGCGCACCGCCTGGCCGCTCATTACGCGGGCACGCAGTGTATACGTGCCGCCGGGTTGCACATCCTTGATTTTGGAGAAGTGGATGCGATCTTCATAGCGGAACGGCAGGTAATTCAGGAGGTCTTCGAGCGTGAAAATGCCGCGTTTAGCCAGGAGTTCGGCGCGCTGCGGCCCCACTCCCTTCACCATGCGCACTTCGGTTTGCAGGCTGATGGGCATCCTTAATCTTCTTTATATCATCCCTGCCTAACCTTCTCTTTTCGTGAAACTTGCGGCGGCGGCCTGCGTACCGATAGAGTGGGGTGTCGCGCCAAGGTTCCCGCAAGGAGGATTTCGTGGCCGAGGTTCGGTTGGCAGGGTCGGACAAGCGAGCGCTGTTTCTCTGGATCGTCAGCGGCGTGTTGGGGCTGGCGTTCGCGCATCACTATTTCTTCCGCGCGTTTCCCGAAGCCTCCGTGGACTTCAAGGTCACGCGAAACGCCGCGCTCGGCCAAGCCCGCGAGTTTGTCAACGGGCTCGGCGAAAACCTGAACGGTTACCAGTCCTCGATCACCTTCCAGGTCGACGACAACGCGAAAACTTACCTCGAACGCGAGCTGGGTTTGCAGCAGGCCAACCACCTGATGTCTTCCGAGCTGAATATCTGGTTTTGGGAAGTGCGTTTTTTCAAGCCGAAACAGGAAGAAGAGTATCGCGTGCGGGTGAGCCCGGCCGGAAGGGTCGTCGCCTATAGTCACAAAATCGAAGAGACGCGCGGGGCCAAATCCCTGACGCGCGAGGAGGCGCTGGCCGGCGCAGAGGACTTCCTGCAAGCCAGACTGGGAATCAATCTCGATCACTGGAATTTCCTCCCGGCGGAAGCGAATTCCGAAGTGCGGCCCAACCGCCTGGACTGGTCGTTTACCTGGGAGCGCAAGGATTTCAAGGCCAAGGATGCGCCTTACCGGCTCGAAGTCGGCTTGCAGGGCGACCGCATCGGCAGCACCCAGGAGTTTCTGCAAGTCCCCGAGGAATGGACCCGCTCCTACCAGCATCTTCGCTCAACAAACATTTTCTACAACCAGATCGCGCTGATTCCCTACGGCTTGCTGATCGGCGCCGCGCTCTGGCTGGGAATCACGCTGGTTCGGCAAGGCAAAAGTTCCTGGGTCGCGGCGATGAAAATCGGCGCTTTGGTTGCCGTGCTGTTCTTCCTGATGCAGGCGAACGATTGGAACTCCGTGCGCGCGCAATATGACACGCACCAGGATTATTCCAGCTTCATCGTGATGCATCTCGGGATTATCTTGCTGGGCGCGCTGGCAACCGGCTTGATGGTCACACTGGTTCTCCCCGGCGGCGAACCGCTCTACCGAGCCGCCGAACCGGCAAGACTGCGCCTGTACCAGGCTTTCCGCGGGCGCGGCATTCGCTCCAAGGAGTTCTTCTGCTCCTCGGTGGTTGGAATCTCGATGGCCGCGGCGCACATGGGCTTTATCGTGGCGTTCTATATCGTCGCCAGCAGGCTGGGCGCATGGGCTCCTCAGGATCTGAATTATTCTGACGTGGTGAACACCTCGTTTCCGTGGATCGCCGGAATCGCCATCGGCGTGATGGCCGCGACCAGCGAAGAGTTTCTCTTCCGCATGTTCGCCATTCCCTTCCTCGAAAAAATGACCGGCTCGCGCGTCCTGGCCGTGATCCTACCCGCCTTTTTCTGGAGCTTTCTCCATAGCGCCTACCCCCAGGAACCCGGCTACATTCGCGGCCTCGAAGTCGGCATGGTCGGGATCGTCGCCGGCCTGGTGATGCTGCGCTGGGGCATCGTGGCCACGCTGATCTGGCACTACACGGTGGATGCTTCTCTGGTCGGCATGCTGCTGATCCGCTCGGACAATCTGTATTTCAAGATTTCCGGAATTGTCGTGGGCCTTGCCGCGGTGGCCCCGCTGGCCTGGTCCGGCATCTCCTATCTGGTGCGCGGAAGCTTCGAAGCCGTCGACGACTTGCAGAACGCCGCGGAGCCTGCGGGAGAGATCTCCCTGGAGCGCCGCCCCGCCCCGGCAGATTCCGCGCCACCGGCAAAATCGTATGACGCGCTAACCACTGGCTCGATTGGATTTCTGGCGATCTGCCTGGTGATGGGCGGCGTTTTGGCATTCGTCTTGAAGCGTCCTGCGATCGGCGATTACCTGCATCTTGGCATGGACCGGCGCGCCGCCATTGCCCGCGCGGATATGGTGATGCACGCGCACAATCTTGATCCCCATTCCTTTCACCGCGTGGCCGAGCTCCGGAATGTCACCAACCTAGTTGTTAACGAATATCTTCGCCGGCGCATGACCATTTCCCAGATCAATCAGATTTACGCCGAAAAGGTTCCCGGCGCGCTATGGGTCGTGCGCTATTTCCGCGATTCCCAGCCCGAGGAATTCGCCATCGTGCTGCGGCCCGATGGCACGCTGCATTCCTTCCGCCACACGCTCGCCGAAGCCGCCAGGGGCGCGAACCTTTCAAAAGACGAAGCCCGGGCGATCGCCGAAAAATTCCTGACCGAGCAGAAGCAAATCGACTTTAGCGCGTGGAGGCTGGTGGAAGCGAATTCCGACAAACGTCCAAACCGCACCGATCACTCCTTAACCTGGCAACAACTCGCTTCCCTCGATCCGCAGAACGCCGATACGAAGGATTCCTCCGACCACGCCTATGAGCGCATCGATGTGCAGGTGCTCGGCGATGAGCCGGCCAACTACCGCACCTACATCAAGATCCCAGAAGAGTTCACCCGCAAGCAGGAGGAGCAATCTCTCGCCCGGACGCTCTTCCTTGTGGGCAAGGTGGCGCTGTACCTGACGATGGTGGTCAGTGTCCTGGTCTTCTACTTCCTCAGACTGCGCTCGCAGCCGCCGGGCGCCGTTCCTTGGCGCAAACTGCTCCTGTGGGGTCTCACGGGAGCCGGCGTGTTTGTTGTCAGCTTTCTGCTCGGGAAGGGCATACCGGGACTTCTGATGCAGTACCCCACGGCTCTCTCCCTGAAACTCTTTCTGGCAACGTCCGGTGTGGGCATCTTCATCTTTTCCGCGCTCATCCTGGGAGGCTACGTGTTGCTGTTTGGCCTGGGATGGTCTTTTGGCATCCGTGCTTTCGGCTTCGAACGCATCCCAACCTGGCTTGGCATGCCCCGCGACTATTACCGCGATGCCTTCTGGATCGCCTTGGGAGGCACAGCCCTGCTCATCGGCTTGCGGAGATTGCTGGGTGCCGTCGATTTCTGGTGGCCGACGCTTCACCGCGGGTATCCCGCGGGTTTTCCGGAGGACCTGGACGCCATCTATCCGGCCGCTTCCGTGATTGGCGGCGCAATTCTGAAAGGTCTCTATCTGACGGGAACTTTCGCCCTGGCGGCTTCGTTTCTTGGTGCGGAGTTACGGGTACGTTGGCTGCGCCTGCTCCTGTTCTTTGCCGTGGCTGCGGCCCTGATCTCCGATTGGGGAAACTCTGCCGATTTTCTAAAGCAGTTTCTGGGCATGGCGCTGCTGGTCGGCACGGTGGTTTTCGGCATCCGCCGGGTTGTGCGTTTTAACCTGTTGGGCTGCTTTCTGGTAGTGGCAATTTCAACGCTCTTGACTGGAGCGGTCGAACTCTTCAGCCAGAGTGATACGTTCTACCGAACCCAGGCGTATTTCCTGGTGGCAGCCCTGGTGATCTTGCTGGGCTTGCCGCTCGTGGCTTGGCGTTCGGTTCCGGCGAACCACCCCAGTAACTGAAGTCCTGCATTCCATAAGGAGACACGGTGAGGCGATTCCAGGCATCCAATGGGGGGAATCGGCAGGACGTTGGCGTGTGGACACGCTCCGGCTGCTCACAATTGTGGGACGGAACCGTCCAAAATGGGTATCGCGGCACGGCCCTTGGCCCCCGTGAATTCATTAATGCCTCTTGATTCAGTAAGTTAGACAAGAGTCTGCAGGAAGTTGATCGATGCCTCTACCCCGTTTGGCTTTTGCCTTGGCAGACGAAACTGGCCAAGCCGGTTCCTCGAACCCGGCCTTGGCCTCGGGGACCACTTTGAACCACCTGGAAGAGCGCGTTCTTGTTCAAGAGGCACAAGCCGGCAACCGGATGGCTTTTGAGGAGTTGGTGCGGCGCTACGACCGGGATGTTCTCCGCCTGGCCCTGAACCTGATGAAGCGCACCGAGGATGCCCGCGACGTCTACCAGGAAGCCTTCCTCAAGGTTTACCGCAATCTCCACCGCTTCCGGTTCGAATGCAGCTTCTACACCTGGCTCTACCGCATTGTCACCAACGTCTGCCTGGATCATCTGCGCCGCCGCCAGGCGCGCCCGGAAGACCAAGCCCCGGAACTCCATCCCGCGCACTATGATGAAGGCATCAGCGACTTTTTTGAGCGCCAGAAGGAGCAGCGGCCCTCGGCGGATCCGGAACGGCACCTCATTGGCCAGGAAATTCAGAAGCGCCTCGCAACCGCCATGGAACGCTTGTCTCCCCGCGAACGCATCGTGTTCGAGATGAAGCACTACCAGGGGCTCAAACTGCGCGCCATTGGCGACGCCCTGGGTACCAGTGAAGAGACTGTGAAAAACTCGCTTTTCCGCGCTACCCGCAAGCTCCGCAGTCAGTTGGGAGAACTCCGGTGAAGCCGCTGGAACCGCGCAACATTTGCGAGCAGGTTGCGCCGCTGCTGGTTTTCTACGTTTGCGGCGAAGCCGATCAGCAGGAATCGGCGCTCATCGAGCAGCATCTTGCCGTTTGCGCTGCCTGCAGCGAGCAGCTTGCCCAAGAAAGGAATTTTCACGCTTTTCTGGCCTCCCAGCCCCAGGACGCCGATCGCCTGGACACCGCCGGCATCGTGCTTTCGCAATGTCGCAGCGAACTGGCTGAGAGCCTGGACGACATCGTTCGGCCGGCAGTGCTGGAAAAGACTCCAGTCTTAAGCGCCTTCCGCCGGTGGATGGCGCTTCGTCCCGTATGGAGCGGCGCGGCGCTCGTGCTCGTGGGAGTGCTGGCCGGCGTGCAGGGCTCGCAATGGTATGTCGCCCGCGACGGCGCGAATCCGCTGGATCTGGCCGTGAATGTGCGCCCGGGTCCCCACATTTCCGATGCTCAACTTTCCAAGATGGCCGTCGCGGGAATCAACTTCATGCCCGCTGCGGGAAGCGGCGCGCAAAATGTCCGCGTACAGTTGAACGCCGAGCAGCCAATGGAGCTCACCGGCAGCTTAGACGATTCCGATGTTCGCCGCGTGCTCACCTATGTGGTGAAAAATGGCGAGCGTTTCGATCCCGGGATGCGCCTAGACTGCCTGGACGCGCTGAAGGCGCGCGCGAAGGACTCGGAAGTCCGCAGCGCGCTGCTGGCCGCCGCGCGCAAGGATCAGAATCCCGCGGTGCGCCTGAAAGCCCTGGAAGCATTGCGCGACTCCACGTCGGAGGACCAGGTGCGCGAGGTTTTGCTCGACACGCTGAAGCACGATACGAATCCCGGCGTCCGCGTGGAAGCGGTGAATCTGCTGGTGAGTTCCCTGGAAAATTCGGACTCCCACGGCGAAAACGTCGTCCTCCCGGCTGTGAACCCGCTGGGCGACGGCAACGTCCTTCCGGCAAATGCCGCCGGCGACGCGCAAAACTCCTCGCTGAGTTCGGTAATCCGGGAACTGGAAGTTTTGCAGCATCGCGATCCGAGCCGCTATGTGCGGTTGCGCAGCGCTGCCGCCCTGCGTCAGCTTAGCGCCCGCGGCGATCAGTGATACGGTTCGGAACGATCAGGAAGTGCATCGGATGAAGTTGCAAGCCTCCACTATCGAACCGGGACGCTTTCGCCTTGGCTGGCGCATTCTTGGGATTGGCGCATGCGCCATATTCTCCCTTGCGGGTTCTCTGTCTCTCTCGTCTCCGCCTTTCCCCGAAAATGTTCCGGCTCACGCCTCGGCGGACCGCACGGGTCAAATCCAAACTGGCGACGCCCGGGCGTTTTCACTGATGGCGGACATGGGTTCCGTGCATATCGTGCCGCAGTCCGCTGCGGAATCCGGCATCGTGCGGTACTCGGTGCATCTGGAAACCGATGCCCCAGCGCCGGCTTCGCAATTCCTCTTCGATCATTTCAATCTGAACCTCCGCAGTGCGAATGGGACCATTCTGCTCAATGGATTTCTTCCGCGCATGCGTGGCCCCGCCGCGCGCAACGCCCAGTTCTGGGTGCAGTACACGGTGTACGTTCCCGCGAGTTTCTCGGTGGAGGTTCACACTGGTGCGGGCGACATTCAAACCGGCGACATCGGCGGCCGTGCGCTTCTGGTAACGGAAGGCGGGAACGTCACCACCGGCCGCATCGGGATTTACGGCCGCGCCTCCGCCGCTAAAGGCGCGCCGGCGGCAAAAATCGAAACCCAGGGCGGACACATCACCGTACTCGACGTGATGGGTGACCTCGATGCCTATACCGCAGGCGGCTTCATCCAGGCGCGCGATATTGCGGGCAACGCCAAGCTGCATTCCGGCGGCGGGCACATTCGCGCGGCGCACATCAAGGGAGCCGCGCAACTTGAAACCGACGGCGGCAATATCACCGTCGGCGAGGCAGGCGCGGTAGTCGGCGTGCGCACCGGGGGCGGCCAAATCGATTTCGGCGAAGTCCATGGCTCGGTGCATGCGGAGACCGGCGGCGGCGGCGTTCGCGTGATGTACGTTTCCGGCCCCATGGAAGTGGAAACCAGCGGCGGTGGGATCTGCTTAACCCGGGTTTCCAACGTTGTTCGCGCCGCCACCGGCAACGGCAACATCACGGCGTGGATTACTCCGGAATCGGGTGACGCGTCGCAGCCCGTGCGTTTGCCGGGTCCTTCGCAATTGGCTTCCGTCTCCGGGGACATCGTCGTGTTCCTCCCACGAAATCTAGCCGCCACCATCGACGCCAGTGTGGAAGATGGCGGCCCTGATCGCATCGAAGCCGATCCCGCGCTGGGATTGAACCTGCAATCGAACGACGACGGCCCGGTGCACGCCTCAGGCGCCTTAAACGGCGGAGGCGCCGTGCTTCGGCTGCGCAGCGTCGGCGGCAAGATTCGACTGCAATATGTGGACGAGCAGATGGCATTGCGCCGAAGCCTGCAGGAGGAGCAAAAGCAGCGGCTGGCGGAGAAGCTGAGCCTGACGGGCTTCGACGAACCCGGCCCGAGCATGAGCGCCCCGCCCCCGCAAACCGCGACGGCGGCTGCCCCGTGCACCGGCGGCGCCGATTGGTGGGACGCGTGGAAAAACCGCCTGCAAATCACCTTGTTCGGCGGCATTCACGAGGATCCCGAAGAATTCAAGAAGCACCTGATCGTTTCCCCGGCGCCCGACTATCCGAAGCTCGCGCGCCTGGCCGGAATCCAAGGCGTCGTGGTTTTGCAGGTGCGTGCGAAGACCGATGGAACGCTCGAAGTGGAAAAGGTTTTGGAGGGCGAGCCCGCGCTGGTGGATGCCGCGCGCGCGGCGCTCCAGCATTGGCGGGTGGCGCCCGAAGATATTTGCGGCAGGAAGGTGGATGTAATCACGAGTTTGGCTTTTAATTTCCAGCTCCGCTAGCGGGGAAAGCCGGGCCGGGCGCTTCGGATTTGGTTATGGTCTTGGGGTAGAGGTACGAATTGTCCGCGAAGGAGGCAGTATGAAGTTTCGCTCCGCGTTCTGCTCGCTTGGTCTGACTGTTCTGGCCGCATCCCTGCTGGTGATTCCGGCAAGTTACGGGGTGACGCGCGAATTCGCGCAAACCTATCACTTAAAGCCCGATGGAAGCCTGGAACTCAACAACATCAATGGCACCGTGCGTATTGAGGGCTGGGACAAAGACGAAGTGGAGGTGCGCGCCGTAAAGACCACGCCGGACCAGGAGTCGAAACTCGATCTGGTTTCCATCGACGTCGATTCGACGCCCGATAAACTCTCAATTTCGACGCGCTATCCGTCGGAGCAAGGCGTCGAAGTTGCCGTGGAATACACCGTCCACGTGCCCCGGCGAACGCTTTTGAAGCACATCAACACGGTGAACGGAACACTGCGTGTGAAAGACCTCGACTCGCTCGGCGATCTCCACACCGTCAACGGCAACATCGAAGTCTACGAGAGCAGCGGCGATCTCCATGCGCGCACAACCAATGGCAACGTCTACGTGGAATTGAAGCACCCTTCCGGCTCGCACAGCACGCAAGCGGAGACTACCAACGGCTCCGTGTTGCTGGCGATTCCGGCCGACTCCCAGGCCGATTTGGAAGCCCGCTGCATGAACGGCAGCTTCTCCACGGATCTTCCTTTTGTGATGGAAGGAGCCATCCAGCCTCGCGTGCTGCACGGGCGGCTCGGCAAAGGCGGCTCTCCCATCCGGCTGGGCACCGTGAACGGCGCGATTCGCGTCGTGGCGCTGCGGTCGACAATTTAGGTTCTCCCGCGTCTAAACCAGCAAAGGAGAAGAACGACCTATGAATCATCGGAACATGTGGACCATTCTCGGCTTGGGTGCATTGGGCATCACGCTGGTCGCCTTGCCGGGATCTTCCAGGCAAAAACAGGACCCGGCGACACCGGCGCCGCCATCGACGGATTGCGCGGAAGGCGACGTCGTCATGCAGACTTTGCCACGGGCGGAATTCGCGGAGCGGTTGGAGGTCCTTCGCGACCGGGTGGCCAATCTCGCAAATGAACTTCAGGATGAAAATCCGAAAGTCCGCGTTCATAACGATTCCAACGATCTGGACGATGAAGAAGATGTCCAGTTCTTCACCACCTCGGGCGGCTGGCTTGGCGTTGGAGTCTCCGAAGTTTCCACCGACACGATGAAACAGTTGAAGCTCCCCGAAGAACGCGGCGCCGTGCTTGAGAAAATCGTGCCGGATAGCCCCGCGGCGAAAGCCGGGTTGAAGACGAACGACGTTGTTCTGGAAATCAACGGCCAGCGCGTTGAAGGCACTCAGCAATTCCGCCGCATGATCCGCGAAATTCCGGCCGGGCGCACCGCGAATCTCACCATCTGGCGTGATGGGCGCACGCAGAGCGTGAAAGTGACGCTGGGCAAACCGGAAATGAGCGGCTTGAAGGCGCTCGGCGGGCCGAATGCGTTTGCGTTCAAGATGCCGGTGCTGCCCGCAATGCCGGATCTCTCCGGACTGGACCACCTCCGTACATTCACCATGGTTTCGCCCGATCATCCGCTGCTTGGCATCGATGCCGAGAGCCTCGAAGGCGACTTCGGGCATTTCTTTGGCGCGCCAGACGGAGAGGGCGTGCTGGTGCGCAACGTCTTCGGCGATTCCCCCGCTGCAAAAGCGGGCCTGAAGGTGGGAGACGTCATCACCAGCATGGATGGCGAGCGGGTACGCAGCGCCAGCGAATTGCGCGAAAAGCTGATGACCAAGCGCGACGAAAAATCGATCAAGCTCGGCGTGCTGCGCAATAAAGCCGCGATGAGCGTCTCCGTGGAACTCCCTCAGCGCCAAGAACAGGAAGAACACTTCTTCTCCGATCACACCAGTATCTGAAATTCCGTGCAGACAAAAATGCCCGGCTCGCCTACGTTGTGAGCCGGGCCTCCTTTTTTCGCAATGTCCGTAGCCCTGATTCAAATCGAGAAATCGGCTTAGCTGCCCTGACCGTATTTGCGCATCAATCGGATTGGTCTCCGCGCCATCTCCAGCAGGCGCGAACCTTGCTGGCCCTCGGTCCAATCGTCTTCCGTGGTGGAGAGGGAAAGCCGCATCAGATATGCGGTTCCGCTTGCTCCGCCCCCACCCATCTTCCATCGAAACATCGCGCGTTGCGCCAGCGGAGGCGCGTTGTAGCCGGCATAAGGCATCCAAGTCAGGATCTGGCGCACCAAGTCCCTGGCCGTAGCATCGCTGTGGGAACTGGATTGCATATCCAGCGGTACCGGGACACATAGCAGCGACTCGCTCAGCAGCAACGCCACCCGCAGCATGCGCTCGGCGGCCACGTCCGCCGCCGCTTCCCGCGTCCGCTTCCAGTCGATCTCCGGATGGCGCGCGACCATCGCGGCCACATCGGCGGACCACATCAAGCGCTCCCAGAAATGCTTGGCGCCGTGAATGCAGTTGAGGACGAACTCATCCTCCAGGCTCAGCGTGGGAACTTCCCGGCCGTCGAAAACGATCCGCCGCTGTCGCGCAAACAAGTCGTTCACACGCATGGGCCGCGGATAGTAGCGGAAGGTTTTTTCCGTGTGGAGTTCGATCATTTGTTTCGTGCCCGGGCGCGAGAAGAGATATTCGCCGGGAATTTTACCCGCAAGAATTGCCGCTTCCGGAACGCCGGCCTCCCATCCCAGCCCGGCCATGACGCGGGAGGCTTCGAGAACCGCCTCGTGGCGCACCAGAAGGTCCAGGTCCACGTAACTGCGGATCGCGGGATCACCGTAGGCGAGCACGGATACCACCGGCCCTTTGAGGAGCAGCGCTTCAATCCCCGTCTTTGCAAAAATTTCAAGGATGCGAAAAAGGTCCGCGGTCATGCTCAAGCTGAAGAGGTGCTGTGCCCGCATGCGGTTCTGCAATTTCTCCCGGGCGCCGGCTGGGACGCCGGAAAATTTCATTTCCTTCAAGCGCGATGCGAGTACGCCGACGACGCGGTGCCCCTCCGCAAGCTCCATCAAAAAGTCCCAATCGAGATTGGCCGTCGATTCCAATGGTTCGCTTGACGCGATCGGAAGCGGACACGCGCACACACGGAGAAATTTCCACTCGGTTTCGAGTGACTTGGTCTCGAGTGGGGAAATTTGCGTCAGAAGCGGCTCCCAAGACTGGTTGGTAGCAGTGTACACCCGTGCAGTCGGGGCCGGCTGATCCGGTAGACGGGGCAGAAATGTTCCAGCCAATCTTTTGGTGAAAAGAAAATTCTAGCGATGCATCGAGGCTGAAGAACTTTTTTGCCGGGAAAGAACCGCTTCGGCATCGGCCAAAATCACGTCGCACAGTTCCCGGATCTTTCCCGGCTCCGCATGGGGCACCAAACGGCGAACCTCCACGCGTTCCACCAGGCGGCAAAGGGTGTCGAACTCCGCGGCCCGCTGCTCACGGCCCAACGCCCAATTCATATAGGTATTGCGAACCAGCTCAAGCACTGCTTCCCGGCCGGAGATGTTCTCGATGCGCGGCGCGGTCCCTTCCCTGGTTCGTGGAGCAATAAGATACACGATGCTGGCCGGCGCTTTTCTGGCCGCAAATCTGGCGGGTTGCCCTTCGAGAGTGAGATACCGCTTCTCCCAACCCTGCATGATCAGAGGCAGTGCGTCTTCGCGTCCCAGGAGCATCTGCACGCTCTCCGGCCACAAGCAGACGCGTGGATAGCCCGGCACCGCCAGAAATACCCCATGCACCTCTTCCAGGGCAACGATGTCTTCCGCAATGACGCCCAATCCGCGCAGGGCCAGCGCCGCGGCAGTTGTGGACTTTCCGAAGCCCGCCTCCCCACAAAGGCAAATGGCATGATCCTGGAACTCGATCGCACTGGCATGCAGGCACGGAATTTTCCGCCGCCGAAGCACGAAACCCATGACCGGGCCCAGCAAATAGAGCATCAATTCTTCGGACGCCATCCCGGGCGGCCGCGAGCCCCACACCCGCGTTGCATTTCCGTCGGTAACGAAGCGCACCCCATCGGAATAGCAGAGCTCAAACCCCTGCTCCTCGCCAAGCCGCTTCAGCAAAACCGACGGATCGGCCGCTCCGACAGGTTCCATCCGGCGTCTGACGATTTCCACGGGTAGTGTAAGCAGCGTGCTTGCCCATTCGGGCTCCGGCCCGTCTTCAAAATATAAGTCGATTTCGGGGGAATCGGATAAGGTCGATTGGAGAGCCTCGATGCGGCTGGACGACTCGACTTTAAGCCCGTAAACGAGGTAGGAATAACTCACGAGATTCAATGAAGCGAAGAAATGAGGCTAGCAGTTCACTAACCAGTATGGCGTTTAACCCCAGTCTTGGCGCCGTCAGCCTTTCCGATACGTCCCGTAGACTGCGTCATTTCCGCAAGGTTGCCATAAACATGCAGTTTGGGAGGTTGATACGGCTTTTTCGACACTTGATCCGGCACCGGCTTCATTCAGGCCCCTCTGCTATAAATAGACTCTACTGAATCCCCATGGCGTTTTCAACGACTTTAAGCCAGCGGCTGAGGAAGAGAGGATAAAGAATTTCCCTCGATACTAAACCCTTGGAATTTTCTAAAGTTGCAGTCCAGCTATCCCATTTTACAAACTTTGAAATGGCTTTGGCTGGATTTTTGTTACTGGTGGGGCGCCACCGCCTGGTTCGTTGGCAGACCTCTAGCGGGTCCTGCAAGAGTGGGGTCTTGCGCCTCTTCAGAATGTCCACGGGGAGGCGACCAATCATTGCACGCCTCGTGAGCTCTTTGTGCATGCACCACGGTACAGGGGGCAGCCGCAACAGAAATCTGAGCAGTCTTAGGTCGAGAAAGGGCGCACGAGTCTCCAGATTGACCCGAGTCCAGCCGGCGTCCTCCTCCTCCAAAACGCCACCCCAAAACCCGGAGTGCAAGCCCTGATATGCGAATGGATGTACAGGATGCGCTGGAAGCGATTCCTTCGGCCCCGCGCTGTTTTGCAAATCCATTTGCATGCGCCTGGCAAAATCCTCGTTCAGCCAGGCAGGCACGGTGTTCTGGGTTTCAGAAGGATGTGTCCATACGCGCAGCCTGGTCCGAAATCCGCCTCCTAAATGCGGCATTCTACCCGTCTGGAGAACGTAGGTGCTCAGTTTTCGCAGGATGCCGCTCCAATCTCCCCGGGCCCAAAGGTACTTGAGAAATGGCCAGGCGCGGCCGGTGAGGACGTTGTCGCCTCCATCACCGGAAAGCACCACCCGGGAGTGTTCCGCAACCACGCGGTAGAACTGGAGCGCGCTTTCCAAAAAGAGTTCTGCCGTAGGTTCCGGGCTGGGCGGCGCGGCGGCTTCTTCGTCCGGCAGACTGCGGTCGTCCTGCACGATTTCGTGATCCAGTCCCAGGTAATTCGCTGTGTTGCGGGCGCATTCCGGCTCGGGATCGTCAAATAATGGGCGCCAACTCACCGTGAAGGCTTTGAATTCTCCCGACAAAACTCGCTGCGGAGCTGCGCATTTGGCCATGGCACAGACGGAGGACGAATCCAGGCCGCCGCTCAGATAAAACGAACTTTTGCCCTGAGGCAGGCGATCGGCCACGGCGCGTTCGAAAATTTCCCGAAAAGCATCCACGTATTCCTGAGGCTGCTTCAGATTCAACGGTTCTTCGATGGGCAGGTGCAGGAAGCGCCGCACCTCCAACTTTCCGTTTGCCACGTAGATACGATGCGCGGGAGGCAGCCGGCGCACGGAACGCCACACTGTAAGTTCCGGATCTTCGGTAGGTCCGTTCAAAAGAAAGTCATAAACGAAGCGTTCATCGATTTCATCGGCAATTCCCGGAATTCCCGGCAAGAGGGAAAGCGTGTTCGAGAAACAAAAAACTCCCTGACCTCGCGCGTAATAAAACGGCCGCGCACCCGCAAAATCCCGCGCACAGTAAAGGAATCCGCACGCGGCGTCCCACAAACCGAACGAAAAATCGCCCAGGATTTTCCCAAACGAGGCCCGGCCCCACGCGCGCCAGCTTCTCAGCACAAGCTCCGCATCCGGCGTTTCTTCGGTAGCCTGCTCACCCTTCTCACGCAGCTCCGCGGCGAGTTCCCTTCTCCCATCCAGACGAATTTCGCCAATGACCCAATAGCGCCCATCGATCGAGAGCGGCAGATTTCGAGTTT
Source organism: Acidobacteriota bacterium (assembly GCA_021324935.1). Lineage (GTDB taxonomy): Bacteria > Acidobacteriota > Terriglobia > Acidiferrales > UBA7541 > Acidiferrum. Next base: position 49,565 of record JAJPIE010000043.1, on the reverse strand, counting down.
GATGGAGTGTGCCTGTTTCCAGAAAGGTGGAGCAGGCGCCGAAATTTTCCTTCACCCAGACATGGTTTCCGTCGGGCCCACGGAATTCCAGGTTGCGCGAAACGCGCTCCAGGAGCGCCGGATCCACCGGCGCACCGTCGGTGCGAACAATGCCAAAGAAGCCGCTCATGACAGGTCCCCGGGAGGCTCTGAGAATTCCTTGTCGAATGCGGCGTAGTGGACGTGCGCCGCTTCCGGCTGATTTACGGCTTCGCCGCCGCACTCCACCCACGCGTGCGCCTCGAATTTTCCCTGCGTTTTCCGTACGCCGATGCGAAGCTGAGACGCGATGCCGAGCTCCCGCAACAAGTACCAGAGGCAAAGCGATTCCTCGAGGCACGTGAAGCGCCATAAGGAATAGCGGACGGCTGCTTGCACCATGCGCGTGACGCGCTGGGCGTGTTCGCGTCCCGCTACCGGCGTTGCCGGAGGAAACCCAAGGTGATTTTGCAGCGCCGAAAAAGTCGGGTTGTAACCGCGAAACCGCAACGAGACGCGAATCCAAGGCAAAAGAACCGCCGCGCGCCGGAAGATGCGCCGCGACTCGCGGTCCAGGGCCCTATATCGTTGGAGTGGTTCCCACATCCACGGGCAGCACTTGGAGCAGGCCGTTGTCCACCAACCCGCTTAGGAGTTCATTCAGGTGGTTGCGCAAGGATTCCGGGGCCACGTCAAATTCCGCGAGCAACTTCTCGAAGGCCGCGCCCACGTTCGGCTCCGTGGTCACCAACTCCCACATGCGCGTGCCGGTGGCATCCAGGCCAAAATAGCGCTCGCTTTCCAGATTCAGCAGCACCGATTCGCCATCCAATTGGCGGATCAACACATGTGGCGGGACAATCACTCGCTTGGTTGCATCAACCATTCTCCGCATCCCCAGTTTTGCGCCGCTTTGCATGATGCTTGCTTGGCGAAATAAACACCAAGAACCTGCTCCTATCTTACCGGGGAACGCCGTGTATCGCCACGTTTGCCCGAAAAATGCCGTGGCTCGCATTGTTTTCTGCCGGGAGACACGCTATAAACTCGGGAGTGTCCGATTTCTCGATCATTCTGGATTCGCTGGAAAAATGGTTTCCCCCGGCGTTGGGCGGCTGGCGGGCTTACCTGCAACCTTTCACGCAACCCACGGCGCCGGCCCTTCGCGGCATCTCCCTGCAGGCAAAAGAGGGCGAGGCGGTCGCGCTGCTGGGCGCCAATGGCGCCGGAAAAACCACGCTGCTGCGCATCCTCGCCACTCTGCTGCTTCCCACGCGGGGCAAAGCATCGCTCGCAGGCCACGACGTGACGGAATCGCCCGCGGCCGCGCGCCGGAATCTCGGCTACCACGCGGGCAGCGATCTGGGATTCTATCCACGGCTCACCGGCCGACAGAATTTGCATTTTTTTGGCCGGCTGCATCATTTGAGGGAGGACTTGATCACGAACCGCATCCGCGCCCTGGCCGAACGCTTGTGCGTGCAACAGGCCCTTGATCGGCAGGCGCGCACGCTTTCCTCCGGCACCGTGCAACGCTTAAGTTTGCTGCGCGCACTTCTTCATCAACCCAAAGTGCTGCTGCTCGACGAGCCCACGCGAAGCCTCGACGCCATTGCCGCCGCCGAATTTCGCCATTTCCTGAAGCGAGAAGTCCTCGCACGGCAGGGCACCTCCTTGCTCTTCGCGTCCCATACCATGCAAGAGATCGAATACCTCGCGGACCGCGTCGCTGTGCTACAGGAAGGTCAACTCCTCGCCTACGACACACCGGCGGCGCTCCGGGGCGCCACTTCCTCGCCATCGCTTGAAGAAGCCTTCGCGAAACTTACCGGGCGGCAACTCCAGGCCGCGGGAGATCCCGCGCCGCTATGATGCAATTTCTCCACGATCTGCTGCTCTTTTTCCGGAGGGACTTGCGCATCGCCAGCACGTACCGGAGCCCGTTCATCTTGGAGGCGGTGGAAGCGCTGTTCGGCGCAGCCACGTTTTATTACGTGGCCCGCTTCGTGGATTCGCCGGCGCTCCGTGAAGCGTTGCCGCAGGGAACAACCTATTTCGCCTATTCGCTGGTAGGAGTCGTTTTTTTCGACTATCTCAACGCCGCGCTGGAAACTTTCGATCGCAGCCTGCAAGAGGCGCGGGATTCCGGCACCCTGGAGCCGTTACTGGTCACCCAGGTCTCACTGCCCGTGATCCTGGCGGGTTCGGCCTTCTATCCGTTTGCCGCCAGTACCTTGCGCATCGCCGTGTATCTCGGCTGGTCCACCGCGCTGTTCGATTTTCCGCTGCGCGCCGCCAACTGGTTCGCCGTGATTGCCGTCCTGGCCGCCACGCTTGTGGCTTTCTCCGGGCTCGGCGTGCTCTCCGCGGCATATCTGCTGCTGTTCAAGCGCGGGAATCCCGCGAAGTGGTTCATCCTCGGCGTCTCCAGCATCGTGGGTGGGATGCTCTTTCCCGTCGGCATTCTGCCGCCATGGCTGCAAGTCGTCGCGCGCCTGAACCCGGTGACCTACGCCCTGGATGCCATGCGCGGCGCGCTCCTCGATGGCGCCGGCATCTTGTCGATTGGCGGATCGCTGCTGCTCTTGCTCGCGTTTGGCGCCGTGCTTCTGCCTTGCTCCATGCTGATATTTGCCTGGGCGCTGCGTCGCACAAAAGTAACCGGCACGCTGACCCACAGCTAATCGGCATAGAAACGAGACGGCCCTGCCGAAGCAGGGCCGCCGGAACTGCCTTGCATTTTTTTGCAGACGTGGCCTTACGGCTTCTTTTTCTTTCCGCCGACTTTCGTCTCGATGCCGCCGGTCAGTTGTTTGAGTTGTTCCAGCCCCTGCTTGGCTTGCGCGCCCCAGGTCCCATTGGGATCCAGATCGATGGCTTTTTGATAAGCTTCGACGGTTCCCGGCCGCGGCGTCACTTCGATCTTGTCGCCAACGGTTTTGTAGATGCTTGGATCCGCCACCATGCACGCTCCCAGCAGATACCAGGTCTGCGCGTTCTTGGGATCAAGCTCGCTCGCTTTTTGCAGCGGCTCGATCGCGTCCACCATGCGGCCCGCCTGGTATAGGCTGATGCCGAAATTGCGCCAGGCCAGCGCGGCGTTGGCCGGATCCAGTTGCGCGCACTTCGTGTACGCGGCTTTCGCGTCGTCGAGCTTTCCCGCGCGCGCCAGCAGGTTACCGAGATTGTTGTAGTAGCTGGCGTTGTCGGGCTTGTTCGCGATTGCTTGCTGGTAGGCGTTAATGGCGTTGTCGTTGTCTCCCGCCAGATCGTAGGCTTCGCCCATCCGCGCCCAGAAGAGGTGGATGTTCGGATCCTTTTCCGGCGCTGCTTTCAATCCTTCCTGGAATGCCGCAATCGCCTGATTCGAAAGATCGGCCAACTTCGCTTTGGCGGCATCTTTCTGGTCCGCGGTAGCCTTTTTCAGGTCCGCGCTGGCCGTGCGCTCCTGATCCAGCAAGGCCACGCCCTTGGCGAACTGTTCCTTCATGCCCTGAAACTTCTTCTGCTCCGCCTGCTGCTGGCGGTATTTTGCGGCGGCTTCCGGATTCTGCTTTTCGAGGATTTCCTTGAAGTTCAGGTTCACCGGCGGAGTCGCGTCGCCGTGAACTTCCACCGGAACGTCGAACGAGTTCGACATCTGCGGCGGCTGCACGGACAAGGTGTACTTGCCGTTCTTCAACCCCGTGAACGCAAACTTGCCGTCCGGTCCGGTTTTTGTGTCTTGTGTTACGCCCTGTTCGCTCTTGATCTTTACCGGCAGGTTGACAAACGGATTGCCGTCAAAATCGATCAACTGGCCGTTAATCTTTCCATCGTTCTGTGCGGCCGCGCGCGTGGCCAGGCAGCCGATCAGTCCCAACATCAGGACGGCGGCGAGCGCGCAAGACTTCATGAATTGCATCATGCCCCATTCTCCTTTTTTGTCGAGGAGCGCCGGCCAAGGTGCACCGGCCGGTTCGCCCCATTATCTCTCATATCGCGCTGAATCCAAGCACTTTGAACTCACTCCGCGGACCGGGCGCGCGCCACCGGACGGTATGCGATCGGATCCGCAACGCCCGCCTCGGCAAATGCGCGCAGCCGCAGCGCGCAGCTATCGCAAGCGCCGCAGGCCACGTCCTCGCCCTGATAGCACGACCACGTGAGGTGCAGCGGCGCTCCCAGCTCCAGCCCGCGGCGGATGATCTGGCTTTTCTTCAGACGGATCACCGGCGTCACGATTGCGATATTCGTTTCCGGGCGCGCGCCGCGGTGAATCAGTTCCTGAAAAGCTTCGTAATATTCCGGCCGGCAATCCGGGTAACCCGAACTGTCTTCGGCCACCGCGCCGATGTAGATTTCGCGCGCGCCCGCGGCTTCCGCCCAGCTGACGGCGATGCTCAGAAAATGCGCGTTGCGGAACGGAACATAGGTGACCGGAATCGCGCTTCCTTCCCTGTCCGCCGCTCCCAGCTCGTTTTCCGGTACCGCGATTCGCGCGTCGGTAAGAGCCGAGCCTCCGATGGCGCGGAAATACGCGAGCCGAACCTGGAGCTTTTCCTCGATCCCGTAAAATTCGGCGATTTCCGAAAACGAGCGAGCTTCCCGCGCCTCGGTGCGCTGGCCGTAACTCGCGTGCAGCAGCCCCACGCCCCGCGCGCCGTGCCGGTGTATGGCTTCCGCGGCGGTAACGCACGAATCCATGCCGCCGCTCAGTAGAACCACCGCGCTGAATTTTCCTCTGTCGGCCAACATCCGCTCCTTGCGCGAACTCAAACCCCGCGGGTCGCCGGGTCCCAGACAAGCTTATGAAGCTGCAAACCAAGCCGCGCCGGCAGACCGTCCTCCAACATCCATTCGACCAGCGTGCGCGGCTCAAGGCCGGTCCATCTTCCTTCGGGATCATCGTGTACCGGCGAAAACAGCACTTCGCGGACTCTTTGCGCCAGTCCGTGCCGCCGCGTGAACTCCCGCGCAAACTCATAGTCGGCGCGGCTCGATATCACAAACTTCACTTCGTCCTGCGAACCCAACGCCTCGAGATTTCGCATTTCAAACGTGTCCGGCTCGCCGGAGTCCGGGCACTTCACGTCCACAATCTTGACTACTTCCTTTGGCAAGCGTCCGATGAAGCGCTCGCCGCTGGTCTCAATCATTACCGTGTATCCGACGGCAAGCAGCTGTTCGGCCAGCGGATAAATTTCCTCTTGCAACAGCGGCTCGCCGCCCGTGAGTTCCACCATGGTCACTCCAGCCGAACTCCCGTCGGATTTCAAGTTCAGCCCTTTCACGCGATCCATCACCTCGTCCACACTCATCTTTTGTCCGCCGTGAAACGCATAGGCCGTGTCGCACCACGTGCAGCGCAGGTTGCATCCCGTCAGCCGCACGAAGATGCACGGCAGGCCCGCACGGGTTCCTTCGCCTTGGATGGATTTGAAAATTTCCGTGATAAACATGATTGCGCCCGGCAGGTCGAGTCTCGAAGCGGCCGCCTTTTAACCCTAAGCCAAGCGAAGGGCCGGAGGCAGGCTTCTCGCTTGCCGCTTTAACTTCCGCTCTTCGCCTTCTTTCCCGAACGTTTCGAAAGCCAGTAAATCCCGCCAAAAAATAAAATCACGGCGCCGATAAGCCGCGGATAGCCCGGGGGAATCCCCATTAGCCGCAGCACAATGACGTAGCCCACCGCCACCAGCAGCGCGGGAATCAGAATGATGAGAAAGGATTTGTTCATCGCACTCTGCCTTGGAATGCAGCGCCTATGGCTGATAGCGCGCCATCGCCGTATCCGTTTCCCAAATCACCACGTCCTTCAGCTTCGCGCCCGCGGGCAAACCCGTCAGTTGGCCGTTGATTTCATCGTAAAAATATTTCGCCAGATTTTCCGCCGAGGGATTCACCGTCGTGAACGGCTCCAGATCGTTGATGAACTGATGATCCAGCCTGGCAATCAGCCCGCGCATCAAGTGCTTGAGCTGCGTGAAATCGATCAGCAGGCCGATCTTGTCCAGTTGCGGCCCCTCCAGCGTCACCTGCACGCGATAGTTGTGGCCATGCGGGTTTTCGCATTTACCCTTGTACCCGCGCAGGGCGTGCCCTGATGAAAATGTGTCTTCCACACTCACTTGAAACATAACCAGCTAGCGTTTCCTCTTCTTCCCTGGGGACGATATCTTTCAGGCAGGGCCGGCCGCGGACAGGAATCCGGAAACCTCCCCCAAATCACTGGTTCTCCGGTAGCGGGGCAGCGACTCCAAGAAAATTTTACCATAGGGCATTCGCTGGATTCGCGTATCCAGCAGGGCCAGCACGCCGCGGTCCGTCTTCGTGCGGATCAGCCGCCCGAAGCCCTGTTTAAGAGAGAGCACTGCCTCCGGCACCTGAAATTCGGAAAATGGGTTGCGGCCTTCCTCCTGTAGGGCGCGGACGCGCGCCGCCACGATCGGGTCGCTGGGCACGGCAAACGGCAAGCGGTCCACAATCACGCAGGAAAGTTGTTCGCCCGGCACGTCCACACCCTGCCAGAAACTTGCCGTGGCAAACAGCACTGCGTTGGGCGTGTTCTTGAAACGCTCCAGCAGCACCGACCGCGGCGCGGTCCCCTGAAGGAGCAACGGATACTCCAATCGCTCGCGCACCCGGTCGTACAAATCTTTCATTTGCAGATAGCTGGTGAACAGACAGAACGCGCGGCCCTGGCTGAGTTCGAGAAGTTGCACGATTTCCTCGGCGGCTTTAGCGGGAAAGCCCGCGTCGCGCACGTCCGGCATCCGCTGCGGCAGGTAGAGCAGCGCCTGGCGGCCGTAATCGAATTCCGGCGGCAAAGCGCACTCTTTGGCGTGATCGAGGCCAAGCCGCTGCCGGATGAATTCAAAGCGGCCCGCGACGGTAAGCGTCGCCGAAGTAATGATCACCGTGTCGAACGCCTCGAACAGTTTTTCGCGCAGGATCTGACTGACGTCGATCGGCGTGGCCGCCAGAAAAACGCCTTTGTTGCGCCGCTCGAACCAATAAACGTAATTGCGCTCGTTCGACTCGAAAAGGAAGGCCAGCTCCTGCCGGATTTCGAAGCTGCGCCGCGCGATGCGCGTCAATTCCTCCGGCTTCTGCGTGAGCGCGGCGAACTCCGTCTCCATGGCCTTCAGCGAATTCAGCAGCGCCTCGTAGGCTTCGCGGTTCTGCTCGAGGAACGCTTCGCGCTCCGGCCGCGTAAACGGAAAGCGGCCGTCGCGCGGCGGAAAACTGTCGAAGAAGGCTCGGCTCTTCTCGCGGATGCGCTGCGTGCGGCGCAGCAGCGCGGGCGAACCCGTTTTCGTCAAACGCATGTTCTGGTCCGCGTCGCGCGCCAGCTCTTCAAACTGATAGTTCGAAATCTGCCAGCCGAAATAATCGCTGGCCACGTCTTCCATTTCGTGCGCTTCGTCAAACACAACCGCGGAGTATTCCGGCAGGATGCTGCCGAAATCGTCCTGCTTCAGCGCCAGGTCTGCGAAGAACAGATGATGGTTCACGATGATCAGGTCCGCTTCCTTGGCGCGATTCTGCATTTGCGTCAGGAAGCACCGCTCGAATTCGGGACATTTCTTGCCCGTGCAGGTGTCGCGGCGCGCGTCGATGCGCGACCACAATTCCGAATCGTCGGGCAAAAACGTCAGCTCCGCGCGATCGCCCGTCTCCGTCAGTCTGGACCAGTCGCGGATTTGCCGGAACGCGTCCACCTCTTCCATGCCCTTAAGCATGGGCTGGTCGGCCAGCGCGTGCATTTTCGTCAGGCAAAGGAAGTTGCTGCGGCCCTTCATCACCGCGACCTTCAAATTCGGCGCGAAATGCTTTTGCAGGAAGGGAATGTCTTTTTGGTAGAGCTGTTCCTGCAAGGATTTGGTGGCCGTCGAAATCACCACCCGCCGCCCGCTGCAGATCGCCGGCAGCAGATACGCCAGCGTTTTCCCGGTGCCCGTGCCCGCTTCCACAATCGCGTGGTGATGCTTCGCAAATGCATCGTGCACCGCTTCGGCCATCTGCAACTGCGCCGGCCGGTGCTCGTAGCCTCCCATCATGCACCGTTCCAGGAAGCCGCCGGGGCCAAAAATCTCCTGCATCGTGGGACCGGTGGCCGGGGCCGCCTGCTCATTCGCGGGCTCCGTGGCATTCGGATCCCCCTCCTCGGACCTGGCACCGCGATTCCGCGGCTGCCCTCCGTCCAGGTCGTGCCCGCGCATCTCTTCTTCAAGCGGCGCATACACCCGCTCCCGGATCGCTTCTTGTGGCTGCCGGGAATTCTCGGTGGACTCCGTCTTGGGTTTGCGTTTTGCCAGAATTCCTGCCCGTCGCGCGCAATGGTCTCTAAAGAAGTAACGATAACACATCCGCAAGCGGGCCCTCTTCGCGGTGCTGCCGTTAACAGTAGGGCAACTCGTTGCATTATGCCCCATGTACAACGCCGCGCCGGGTTAGAGTGGGGTGGGGAATTTCCAGCTGCCCTTGGCCACCAGGCGTGGCGTTCAATTTTTTCATGGGGTATTCGGCATGAACTCAAAACAGCGCGTCCTGGCAATTGCGGTTGCCGCCGTCCTCTCACTCTCTCTGTCCTCCTGCAGCGGCGTGGGCGACACGTGTAAAGTAAACTGCGGCGGGGGCGGCGGGGGCGGGGGCAGCAACGCCTCGCTGAACGTTATGCTCGCCGCACAGCCGTTCACTCCTCCTCCCGGCACTTCTCTTCTTTCTTTTGCCGTGGTAGTCAATTCCATTTCGTTGACCCCTTCCAGCGGCGGCAGCGACGTCACGATTCCGCTGAATAATTCCACCTATGCCGTGGACATGATCAAGTTGCAAAGCGATTCGGCTTATCTGGGCCAATCGGTGGCGAGCGTTCCCACCGGCACGTATAACGGCCTCAGCGTCAATGCCAGCGCCGTGGCCACCTATTGCGCCGCCACAACAGGCACGCCGGGTTGCAATCCCGGCAGCGTGGCGCAGTTTTCCAAGAGTTTTACCACTCCGACTGTCCCGAATTTTTCGCTAACCCTCGGAAGCAATCAGCAGGCCGGATTGCGCATCGTGATCAACTTCAACAACGCCATGACCGTGAACGCCGCGACACAAGCGGTGACTGGCCTCAACCTGACCGCCGCGAACGTCCTCAGCACAATTTCTTTGCCGCCTTCGAGCTCGACCCTCTCTTCAGGCCAGCAGGACTACCTGGATGACGTAACCGGCGTGGTCACCGCAGCCAGCAGCTCGTCGGTAACCATTCAAACGGCCACGCGCGGCCCCGTCACTTCCGTAATTAACGGTTCCACGCTGGTCTCTTCCAGTTGCTTGATCGTCAATTCGGGCCAGACTTGCCCTAGTATCCCGGCCGTCGGCCAGGTGGCCAGCCTCGATGCCACAGTCAATGCCAACGGGTCCTCGACGCTGCTGACCTACGACGCCCTCACACCCACTAGCGTCGACCTGATCGAAGGCATCGTCACCACGCTGAATACTTCCACAACACAGTTTCAGATTGTTACTAACGATTACCTTGCCGCCAACAGTGGCAGCGTGATTTCGGGCAAAGTGAATCTCGGCGATCCGGTCAATGTGACCCTTAGCAACGTGCTGCCATTCGTAGTGGACAGCAAGGGGCTGCCTGTGGAGGCCACCGCGTTCACGAATGGCAGCACCCAGGCAAGCGATATCCTGCCCGGACAGACGGTCATGCTTCGTGTGAAATCCTTTACAGCCCGCTCCAGCAGCACGACTGCGGCGAGCGCCACCGTCGATGCCGTCGCGCTCCGCTTTACCCGCGTCGCTGGCAACGTTTCCGCACAGCCTTCCCCGTTTTTCAGCATGCAATCCCTTCCGCTGTTTTTTGGACTTACGACGCCCGTCCAGGTGCAGTTCGGCACGGGCACTCCGAGCACTTACCTGGACGGATATTCCAGCACCAGCTCAATCAGCCAGGGCGATAACGTCTCAATCAGGGCGCTGTATTTTGGCACTGGCGTATCACCGTCCTTTACTGCCGCAAAAGTCCGTAAGAACTGAGTTTTTTCCCGCCTCCGCAAAGGCCACGGGCCCCGGAAGTTCCGGGGCCCGTTCTTTTTTGGAGTGCGGCGGCTTGATGCCGCGCATTGTAGCTCAGGCCTTTCAGGCCTGAGGGTTTCCCCGGAACCAGCAAGGACTCCTCAGTCGGCAAGGCTGGGATCATGCAAGGAAATGCCTCGCCCCTGTAGGGGCGAGCTACAGCTCAACTCGCCGAGCCTCCGAGCGCGAGGGCATTTGGGTGTCCAACGTTAACGGCTTGGAACTATGGTTGTGAGCTTAAGAGCGGCGTCAAGCCGCCGCACACCAGATTAAACCCCGCCGACAGTGGTGTGCGGCGGCAGCGGCGAATTCATCGGAGGCATTGGCACCGACGGAATGTTTGGCGCCAGCGATGGCTGCAGGCGGCGATAGAGCGCCAGTGAAATCGCCCCCATGCCCCACACCGCCACGGCCAATCCGGCCCAGAAGCCGATGAACGGCAGGCTGGTGACGATGCGCACCGCGACCACGCCCACGAGCACGCGCAGGAAGAACGGCCAGAACTCCTCGGTGTGGCCCATGATCCAGTGCCCCACGATGCCGCCCACCACCACTTCCGCGGCGAACAGCATCACGAACCAGAGCATCAGCGACGAGATTCCCACCAGCAGCCCGACAATCGTGATGCAGGCGATCAGCGAAGCGATGAACACGCCGAAGAACACCAGCACGCCAAGCCCGAACGACGCGCCGATCTGCCCCGCCGATTCCACGGTTTCCGCCGCGAATTTCGGCATCAGGCCGGCCAGCACCAGGCCAAACACCAGGAACGCCCCGGTCCAAATCACCCGCCACACGTAATAGCCGCTGCCGCGCTCCTCGGCGTGATGCTGCACCTTGGTGAACTCCGGCTGCGAGGCGAGTTTCGTTTCCGAGGAAACGCTGGGCGGCTGTTGCCCTTCAAACACCGTCTTGCCGTCAATTTCCGCGCCGGAGGCGATCGAGAGCGACTTGCCATGCCCCTTGAACGAGCCTCCTACCAATCCGGAAATGGTGGTGATTTCGGAGAAGCTTAGGAAGTCGCGCGCGATTTTTCCGTCCACGGTCAGCGATTGTCCTCCGGCGGTCAGGCTGCGGCCGATCTTCCCGTTGGAATCGAGCTCCAGGGTCTGCACCCAAATCGATCCGCTGCGGTCGACCGTTCCGGAAATCGTCAGGTTGTTGGCCATGGACCGGAGGTTGCCGTCAATCACGCCGCTGACCCGCTCGCTCTGCGCAAACGCGATCAGGTCGCCGTTGATGTGGCCGGAAACGTCGAGTTGCTGGGCGAAGGCGTAGACGTCGCCGTCGACTTCGCCTTCGATGCGCACGTGTTCGCCGGTGATGAAGAGGTCGCCCTTGATCACCTGGTCCTTGCCGATGGTCACGTTGTCGCCCTTGCGAAATTCCGCCGCCGAAGCCGGCGCTGCCGTCATCATCAGCAGCAGGCTTAGGCTGGCCAGCACAACCGCCATGGCCGAGCCGCGCCGGAAATAGCGCCGGAACGCGAACAGCCCGAAGCCGGCCATGATCATGACAGCAAGAACTTCGAATAAGGTGAACATGGATTGCCATCCTTTCCAGAATGCGCCCTGAAACACCACCAGGCTCAGCAGATCGCTTCCGCCGAAACCCGCCTGTTCAAACTGGCGTTGCCACGGCTCGATGTATCCGGTGTACAAGGCGTAGACGCCCAGAACCGCAAGGCCAAACACCACGCCCCAAATCCATTGCATGCCGGGCTTCACCCGCGCTTGAAATTCCGCGATTCGCGCGGGGAGGGGTTCGTCTGATTCGAGCATCGAGCGGGTCAGCAGGCGGGATTCGCGGTCGAGAACGCGCAGCAGGTTCAGGCAGCGGGTGCAGGTCTGCGTGTGGAGAGACACGCCCTGCGCGGTTTCACGGTCCAATTGGCGCTCGACATAAAGGAGCAGGGTCATTTCATCGATGCACTTTTCGCCGAGGCGCTTGTTTTTGTCGAGATCGGGTTCGCTCACCGGGTTCCTCCCACGGCCAGGGCGCTGCTTTCACCCAGCGCCTGCCGCAATTCGTGGCGCGCACGCAGCAGCACCACGCCCACGAACTGCCTGCGGACGCCGAGGCCCTCCGCAATTTCGTCGTAGCTCATGTCCGAGTAGTAGCGCATCACCAGCGCCATCCGCGCGCGCAGGCCCAGCTTGTCCAGCGCGCGGCGCACTTCCTCCCCGGTGCGCTCTTCGATCAGTTTTTCCAGTTGGTTCGGCTCGGGACATTCCAGGGCCACTTCGTCGATGTCGTCGGTGTCCTTGTCGTGGCGGGCTTTCTTGCGGCGCAGCATGTCCCAGCAATGGTTGGCGGCGATTTTGTAAAGCCAGGCGGTGAAAGAGCGCGATGGATCGTATTGCACCAGCTTGTCGCGCAGTTTCATGAAAATCTCCATCGTGGCGTCTTCCGCGTCCTCTCGTGTGGGCATCGCCCGCCGGCAAAAGCGGAAGATCGCCGGGGCAAATTCCCGGTAAAGATCGCCCCAAGCCTGGGTATCCCCAGTCCGGGCCCGAGCGATTAGCTCCGTTGGCTCCGTTTTTCCCGGTGCGCTCATTCGCCCTGGTCTCAGCGGTTCCATAACCTTGTACGCAGCAGGCAGGAGAAAACTATCACAAGTTGCTATGAACCATGCCAGGGGCGAATGGGCGTGAACGGGACGACGCTCGGGGAGCAAGGGAAAACACCAGGTGCCACGGGCCGCTCAACTTGCGGCTCGCAGAACAGAATGCCGAGTAGCGAAATGGGATGGCGCTTATAAGTCTTCTATTTGCCACACATACAAACAGGCGTCCAATAACCCCTTTGTTTGCCACACATACGAAAATTGCATGTTTTTTCGCAAACATGCCATCTCATGGCGAATTATGTTGCCTGAATCGTTCTCGCATTCGGCGAAGCCCTCAAACGCCGAAGGCCCCGGGCTGGGCGACCGGGGCCTTCGGCAAGTGCCAGACAAACGGAAAAGGTCAGAAAGTGAACTTCGCCGCGATCTGCAAATTGCGCGGACCGCCACTGCCCAGGAACGGATAGCCGATCCCGACGTCCGGCGTGGAGGTCAACGCGTAATGTCCCACGCCGGTTCCGGCTGGCGTGGAACCGTTCACCAGCGGGTCGGCGATGAAGAAGGGCAGGTACGGGTTGGCAAAATTCGGATGGTTGAGGATGTTGTACGCTTCAAACCGCAACTCCATCTTCAGACGCTCGGTAATCGAGGTGTTCTTGAAGAGGGAGAAGTCGAATTGACGGAAATGCGGACCAATCAGGGAATTGCGGCCCAGATTGCCGTAGTGGCGGGTTCCCGGCAGGCACCTTGCCGCCGTTCCGTTGAATCCGGAAGCAATCGGCGTGCACGGCACAGCAAACGCGTTCAGGTTGATGAAATTGTTCGGGTCGTTCTGGTTGTAATGGATGGCGACTCCCGGAATGCGATCCGGCACGCCGTAGCCGCTGCCGCTGCCGCTGAAATCGTCCTCGAAATTGAAGTTGAACTGGAAGGGCTGGCCCGACTGCATGGTAAAGATGCCGTTCACTCCCCAGCCATTGCGGAGCAGCTTGTACTTGCTGTCCTTGGCATCGGGAATCTGGTAAATGAAGTTCCAAACGAAGCGGTTGCGCACGTCAAAATTGGAATTGCCCTTGTTGGCATGGGCCGCGTAGGTCTGGTCCGGCGTCGAAGCATTCGGCACATATTCCCAGACGTCGCTGGCATCGTCGATGGAGTGCGACCATGTGTAGTTGACCGTGGAGGTCAGGCCATGCCAATCGTCAATCCGGAAACTGGTTTGTAGCGCGTTGTAGTTCGAGTTCGCCGAGCTTTCCAGATAATTGAGATAGTAGGGGCTGACGGGGATGTTCGTAACGGTGTAGTAGCGCGGCACCCCGTAATCCAGAATGGTTCCACCGAGACAAGGCTGGCCGGGAGCTGGCAGCGGTTGCCCCGCGCAGTCCGCGGCGGTGATTTGCGCCTGTGTCGGCATGTTCGCATCCACCGTCTGCAAGAGCTTGTGACCGTTCGAGCCGACGTACCCCAACTGGAGCACCATTTTCCGGGCCAGTTGCTGCTGCAGGTTCAGGTTAAAGTTTTGCATATAGGGCGTGCGCAGATTGGGATTCACGGCAAAGGCGTCTGGCATCGGGGAAAAGCTGCCGAACACCGGGCTGCCGGCCTGGAACGCGGCGCCGCTTGGCGACGAGAAACTGATCGGATTCGGCCCGAAGCCCGAGTAGGCGCTGCCGGGGTCGAAGTTGCTGTTATAGGGAGCCTGGCCGATGAAGGCGTCTTGCGAAAAGGCGTCATAGAAAATGCCGTAGCCCGCCCGCACGACAGTTTTCTGGTTGCCGAAAACGTCCCACGCAATGCTGACGCGAGGAGCAAGGTTGTTGTAGTCCGGCTGATAGAGGCGGCCAGAACCTGTGAGCACGCCGGTGCCGATTCCCGTGGCGGGATCCAGGAGCACGTTGGTGAAATTGCCCTGCTTGTCCTGGATCAGGCCGTAATAGTCGTAGCGCAGGCCGAGGTTCAAGGTGAAGGTCCGGGTCAGGCGCCAACTGTCCTGTGCGTAGAGCGCGTGCGAATTTTCGAAGGTATTCCGGTTGGTGTTCCCCTGCGCAATGCTGCCGCCGGTCGGCGTGCCGGCCAGGAAGAGGGACAATGCCTCGCATTCGCTGGGCGATCCGCCCAGCGCGGCAACCCCCGCGCACGGGGAATTGGCTGCGGCCGTGCCGCTGAACGAGAGTTTCCCGCGGAAGTCGATGTTCAAGATTTGCGAAATGGATGTCCGGCGAAATTCGTAACCGAACTTCATGTCGTGCTTTCCGTGCTTCCAGGAAATTCCGTCGATGTAATGCCAGTTGGTGTCCACGCGCTGGCGCGGCACCGTGTAGTTCGCGCCGATTTGCGCGTAAGGTCCCACATTCATTCTGGGGAGACCAAAGTTGTAAGCGGAAACTCCCGTGTCCAGGCCGATCGCCGTGCTCGGATCGAAGCTGCGATCCTGCGGGAAGAAACCCTCCGCGAAGCGGTTCCATCCCAGGCGGGCTTCATTGACCACGCTGGGGGAAAGCACACTGACGTAAGAAAGCGCGATCATCTGAACTCGGGTTGGGGTGGTTACGTTGTAGCCCGGCAAAAGGCTGCCCCCCACCAGGCCAAGCGGAAAACTCTGGTCGCTGTCGCCAATGTAATAGCGGCCGGTCAGCAGGTTATCTTTATTGAAGTTGTGATCGATCTTGATAATGCCGTTGTCCACTCGGTTCGAGAAGGGCGTGGCCACAAAGACGTTGTTGATCCCGGAAAATGGCACCGCGGTGGCCGACGGAATGTTCGCGGTGGGCCACGGATTGAGCGCCAGGAGCTTGGCCACCACGGGATTTACCGATCCCGTGGGGATGTTTAAGGTCGCAATGGCAATTTCCTGCGCGGTCGGCACCAATGTGGTGTAGCTGAGCTTTCCGGTCTCGCGGACGGCTTCGTAGTCGGTGAAGAAAAAGGTCTTGTCCTTGACGAGGGGCCCGCCGAGCGAAGCGCCAAACTGGTTGTTGTGGAAGGGTTGCTGCTGCTGGCTGGTGGGATTGAAATAGTTGCGGGCGTCGAAAGCGTCGTTCCGGAAGAACTCAAACGCCGAACCGTGTATCTGGTTCGTGCCGCTCTTGGTCACCACGTTGATGACGCCGCCGGCGCTGCGCCCATATTCCGCCTCGAAGTTCGAGGCCACGTGCAATTCCGCGATCGCTTCCACTGGCAGGATGGTCGCCGGCGTGCCGTACGTGCCGGCTTCGTTGATGGCCGGGTCGTTGCGGTAGCCGTCGTTCATGTCCGTGCCGTCCAGCAGGAAGTTGTTGGCGCGGCCGCGCGCGCCGTTCACGGAGAAGATGCCGAAGGAACCCGGGGAATCCGTGATCTGGTCGGGGGAGCCGGTCACGCCGGGGACCAGGTAAATCAGTTTCTGGTAGTCGCGGCCGTTGACGGGCAGCGACGTCGCTACTTTTGCATCCACTATGCCGCCCAGCGTATCCGACGTCGATTCCACCATCGGCAGCGCTTCGCCCTGCACCTCGACGGTCTGCGCCAACTGGCCGGGCTGGAGCGAAACGTCGACCCGGCTTTCCTTGGAAACCTCAACCTTCACGCCAGACACGACGCCGATCTTGAAACCCGCCTTTTCGACCGAAACGCTGTAATTGCCGATCGGCAATTCCGGCGCGGAGTAACTTCCATCCTCCTGCGTCGCTACCGTACGGGTCAGGCCCGTATCCAAATTTTTGATGGTTACTGTGGCGCCGGGAACGGCGGCTCCCGATGAATCGGTGACGGTGCCAAGGATCGTGCCGCGGAAGGTTTGAGCGACGGTGGAATCTCCCACAAGAAGGGCAAGCACTAACATCGCCAGCATAAGCACGCGCAGGCTACGGCATGAGCTGTTCATCAGCTACTCCTTCGATCAGTTCAGTTTTCTCGAAACCCCGAGAGCACAGCGGACACTCCCCCGACGAAGAGTCCTGGGGCACCTTGGCTATTTGCTAAAGAACATACTCAGAGCGGGCGGGAGAAGCAAGGATTTCGCAAGCGAAAGTTTCCATCCAAACCATGGGTAGAATGGCGGGCCCGCAAGCTTGCCGCTCGCCAGTTGGCCAAGGGATGCGGTAGATTGGAAGATTGAGGTTTCGTCTGCGCATTGCGCCGTGGGTGCAAGGAATCAAATGGCGGCAAAACTTCCATCCCTGGTGATCGTCGGCCGGCCGAACGTCGGCAAGTCCACGCTCTTCAATCGCCTGACGGGCACGCGCCGCGCCATCGTCACCGACGAGCCCGGCATCACGCGCGACCGCATGTACGGCAAAACCGAGTGGAACGGCCGCGTCTTGGAAGTGGTGGACACCGGCGGCATCGTCCCGCACGACAAGGAACTGATTCCCACGGAAATCTTCCGCCAGGCCAATGTGGCGATTCAGAACGCCTCGCTGCTGATTTTGGTGGTGGACAGGCAAGCCGGCTTGACGCCGCTGGATGAGGAGTTGGCTCGGCTGCTGCGAAACACCGGAAAACCCTTCGTCGTTGCGGTGAACAAAGTCGACTCGCCGGCCCAGGAATCGAATGCTGGCGTATTTTATCGCCTCGGTGTGCCGCTGTTTCCCATCGCCGCGGAGCACGGCACCGGCGTGGATGATCTGCTCGATGCCGCACTGGGACAGGTGAAAGGACAGGCGATCGAAGAACAGGCTCTCAAAAAGAAGGAGATTGAGATCGCCATCATCGGGCGGCCCAACGTGGGCAAATCCACGTTGCTGAACCGCCTGGCCGGAGAAGAGCGCTCCATCGTTTCGCCCATTCCCGGCACCACCATGGACAATGTGGACACGGACGTGACGCAACACGGGCGCGTCTATCGCTTTGTGGACACGGCGGGCATCCGTCGCAAGGGAAAAACGAAGCTGGTGGCGGAAAAGCTCAGCGTCGTAATGGCGCGCCGGGGCCTGGAGCGCGCGGACGTGGCGCTGCTGGTGATCGACGGCGAGCAGGGCGTAACCCAGGGCGACGCCACGATTGCGAGCTATGCCGAGGAGTCCGGGCGCTCCGTGATTATCGTCGTGAACAAGTGGGACCTCGCCGTGGAAGCAGCGCAACGCGCCGCCGACGCGTCTGCTCGCACGGCCAAGGGCAAGGAAAAACGCGCCGCGCAAGGGGCCGCTCAAGCAATCGACAAGGGCAAACTGCTCCTTGAATACGAAAAGATGGTGAAGGAAAAATTCAAGTTCCTGAGCTACGCGCCCATCCTGTTTCTTTCGGCAAAAACCGGCGAGCGCTCCGAAAAGCTTTACGCCCTAATCGATCAGGTGGCCGAAGCGCGCAAGCGCAAGATTCCAACGGGCGAGCTGAACCGCTGGCTGAAGGAAGAGGTGGACCTTGGCCGCGCGTCCACGCCGAAGGCGCGGCCCGTGCGCATCTACTACATGACGCAAGCGAAAGTGGCGCCGCCGGTGTTTCTCCTTTTCACCAATCAGAAGAAGCCGCTGCACTTCAGTTTCGAGCGTTTTCTGGAAAATCAGGTGCGCGACAAGTGGGACTTCACCGGCACCCCGGTGCGCTTCATCCAGCGCCTGCGCAAGCGCGGCGAACGGCCCGCGGCCGGCGATCAAACCTGAGGCGGGTACTGTGGCTGGCGGAAACTCGTTCTGCTAAACTCGCACCGTGAAAGCGGCCCGGCCGGGTGGGGCCCCACTCCAAAATGAGCAGCACCGCCACAGCTCCGATAACCGACGACCAGGAGGAGAAATACTACCGCATCGGTGAAGTCAGCCGCCTGACGGGCGTGCCTCCGTTCGTTTTGCGCTATTGGGAAGAAAGTCTTCCCGCGCTGGTGCCTCTGAAGAGCCCTGCCGGATACCGCCTGTATCGCCAGCAGGAGGTGGACCTGGTGCTGAAGATCAAGCGGCTGCTTCACGACGAAGGCATGACCCTGGCCGGCGTGCGGCGGCATTTGCGCGACCTGCAAAATGGAGTCGGCCTGGAAGCGGCCGTGGAAGGGCTCTCCTCAGCCGCGACCGTGGCAGAAGGCGACGGCGAGGCCGTCCAATTGAACCGCAAGATGCTGCTGGACCTGCGCGACGCGCTGCGCAGTTTCTTGACGCTGCTCGAAGGCAAGTGATACCGTGGATTTAACAGGTTTGCGGCCTTATTTGCGGGCCGCGGCGGTCGGGACGTAGCGCAGCCTGGTAGCGCGCACGCTTGGGGTGCGTGAGGTCGCGAGTTCAAATCTCGCCGTCCCGACCATAACTCCACCTCGTTGCCTCGTTTGTATCCCTCGTACTTCGTTCCCCCCAGATTTCGATCTGAGGAAGTTGCGCGATTGCATGTTCGGAGGTTGCAAGCGTGACTCTCCACTGGGTAAAGAACGAGACGATTCGGCTGTCCATCATGCCTCGGCCTCGAGGTGGAGACTGGCTTTCGAACAATATTTCTTTACTTAAGCAGGAAGGTGTCGGAGTCGTGGCCTCACTCCTGACGCCTGGCGAAATGGAGGAATTGAACTTGGCGGAGGAAGCAGTGGGGCATGTGTCGCCCGCGGCGTGAAATTCCATAACTACCCGCTCGTGGACCGCTCCGTGCCGACAGATCCTTCGAAATTTGGCCGGTTGTAAGGTCGCTCCTCCTCGACCTCCACGCTGGATTGCCAACGGCGATCGATTGTCGGGCGGGAATCGGAGCATCCTCACTGGTAGCCGCGTTTCTGCTGATTCTGCAGGGCGTTCAGGCGGAGGAAGCATGGAATATCACTGAGGTAGCTCGGGGATGCCGCGTCCCCGACACGCCCGAACAGGACGAATGGGTCGAGAGTTTGGAGGGCGAGCGGTGAAGATTCAATCGAGCTTGCCCGGTGGAAGCAAACTTGCTATAGTACAGCCCAGTCAGACTAGTCAGAATAATTGAGATGCCAAATCGCACTTCCGCTTCTCGCAGAAGACGCACGGTTATCCCGCAAAAGCGCTGGCAGTTGCAGACAGCCAAGGCCCGATTCAGCGAGGTGTTCCGCAAAGCGCGCACCGAGGGTCCTCAATGGATCACCAAACAAGACAAGGAAGCCGTGGTGATGCTCCCTGCCGAGGAGTATGAAATTCTCACGGCCCGAGCGAAGCAGCCGCGTAGCTTCGTTCAGTTCATGCGCGAATCGCCGTTGGTGGGCTCCGGCATCAACCTGGAGCGTGAGCCGGACTACGGCCGGGACATCGAGTTGTGAGTGGTTTTCTGTTGGATACGAGTGTCGTCTCGGAAACCATCAAGTC
This sequence comes from Acidobacteriota bacterium, assembly GCA_021324935.1. Lineage (GTDB taxonomy): Bacteria > Acidobacteriota > Terriglobia > Acidiferrales > UBA7541 > Acidiferrum. Next base: position 29,714 of record JAJPIE010000043.1, on the reverse strand, counting down.
CCAGCCAGACGACAAAGTCCTGGCTTGGCTCGATAAATGCGAAAATGATTTGTTGTATTTGAGCGTAGTGACTCTCGGAGAAATGCGCAAGGGAATCGATTCTCTCCCGCAACCCGCGCGGCGCGCAATTTTGGAATCCTGGCTAAATCATGACTTGGCACTGAGATTCGCAGGGAGGATACTAACCGTGGATCAGGATGTGGCCGACCGTTGGGGAAGAGTTGCAGCAAAGGCGCTCCTGTCCGGGCACCCCCTGCCGATCATTGACAGCCTGCTGGCCGCAACGGCGATGCAACACAACCTCACCTTTGTAACCCGCAATGCGAAAGACGTGGCGGCGAGCGGAGTCCCGGCGTTCAATCCGTGGGATTCTTGAATCCAAGAAGGCGGCCGGTTTCTGCACACTTCCGATTACAATAGAAAATTGGGAGTTTGCCGACGTGAAAAAGGCGCGGGTGTTGTTGACCAACGATGATGGGTACCAGGCAGCGGGGCTGAAGGCGCTCGCTGGCGAGTTGCGCGAGATCGCCGAGGTTAGCATTGTGGCTCCGAGCTGGGAGCGCAGCGGGGCGGCGCAGAGCCTGACGCTGCGCCAGCCGATCGTCTGCCATACCACTGGCGCCGACGAATGGGCGATCGATGGGACGCCGGCGGATTGCGTGATTGTGGCGCTGCACAAGCTGTTGCCGGAGCCGCCGGACCTGGTGATTTCCGGGATCAACCACGGCGCGAATCTGGGCGAAAACGTCTATTACAGCGGAACCGTCGGCGCGGCGCGGGAGGCGGTGATCCACCATGTGCCGGGATTGGCGATGTCGTTGTGCTCCAAGCGGATTGCGTGCGATTTTGGCGCTTCGGCAAAAATTGCGCGGAAAACCGCTGAGATGATCTTGAAAGAAGGCCTGCCCGAACAGGTGCTGCTGAACGTAAACGTGCCGGAAAACTGGAACGGGACGGTGAAGTTCACCCGTCAATCAAAGAAAATCACCCGCACCGTTTTGCGTGAAGGCGAAGACCCCAAGGGGCGTCCTTACTACTGGCTCAGCGAGCAGCGAATAGACAACGGTATGGAACTCGACGTGGAATCCGATTACGCCGCCATTTTCGCCGGGGAGGCTTCCGTGACTCCGCTGCATCTGGATCCGACGCACACGGAATCGCTCAACCACCTGAGCCACTGGGCGCCGCTGATCGGGAAACGGTGAGTGGCTTGAATAACGCTGTCCGGGCAAGCGTGGCTGTACCACTTGTAGCGGCCGCCTTCTGAGGCGGTCGCTATTTCAGCACGATTCGTGCACAGTTGCCGACCCAAAGGTCGGCCGCTACACAAACCTACTTCAATATGATCGTCGAGATGTTGGCGTTGCGCAGCGCGGAGTTTAGCGCCGGCACGTCCGTGCCGGTCACTGCTTTCCACCGTGCCAGTTGCGCGTCGAGTTGCTTGTCCAATTCGGCGAACACGCCGATTTCGCCTTCCGTGGGCGCCGCATCCGCGCTGTCGACCGCCTGGTTCAGCGAGCCCAGCTTGCTGTTGAGCTTCGTCGGGTAGTTGAGTTCGTCTTCGCTGGCAGTGGCTTCCGGATTGATCAATTCATGTTCGATGTCTGAAATCTTTTTGCGCAGGGCCGCGGACTGATCGACGAGGTTCTTGTTCGACGCGCCGTTGCCAATGCGCTTTTCCAGCGCCAGCAATTGGCCGCGCAGGTCACGGATCGACAAAATGGCCTTGTTCATTTCGTCCTGACGGTCGCGCAGCTTGAGCATCAGATCGAACTGCTTTTGCAAATCCGCGGTGCTGGTTTTCACGCGCGGATCCATCGCGACTTCGATCGGTTCGGTCTGCGATTTGTCGCCCGCCGTCAGGCGCACCTCGTACTTGCCCGGCATCACCAGCGGCGCGGTGGGTTCGCCCTCGTCATACACGGCCTTGGGAATTTTCACTGGGTCCTGGTAACGCAGGTCCCAGGCAAACGTGTTGATGCCCGCCTTGGCCGGAATATTTTCCGCCGGTTCGTCCTTTTCCCATTCGCCTTCTCCGTCTGCCTCCGGCTTTTTCTTTTCTTCGCTGGTGTAGGAGCGAATCACTTTTCCAGCGGAGTCCAGAATCTCCAGCTTGATCGGCTCTTTCGGCTCTTCCTTCAAGTAGTAGTAGAGAATCGCGCCGTCCGGGGGGTTTTCGCCGATGGCGTTGCGGCGCCGTTTGGTGTGCCCCAGGCGCGAGCGCGTGGCCGTTAAAGGCTTGAAGAGATGCGCTTCTGCGCCCGCCAGGGACGGGTCGGCCTGCCGCAGCGGGGCGATGTTGTCCAAAATCCAGAATGCCCGGCCGTGCGTGGCAATGGCCAGGTCGCCGTTGTGAATCGCCATGTCGTGCACCGGCGTGTTGGGCAAATTGAGTTGCAGCGACTGCCAGCGCGCGCCGTCGTCAAACGAAACGTAGATGCCCATCTCCGTCCCGGCAAAGAGCAGGCCTTTGCGCACGGGATCTTCGCGCACGGCGTGCACGTAAGCGCCGTCGGGAATTCCATTGGTGATCTGCGTCCAGGATTTGCCGAAATCGGTGGTCTTGAAAATGTACGGCTTGAAGTTGTCGAGCTTTCGCGCGTCCACGGCGGCATACGCCGTGCCCGCATCGTGCGCCGAAGCCTCGATCAAGCTCACCAGCGACCATTCAGGAATGGACTTCGGCGTGACGTTGGCCCAGTTCTTGCCATCGTCGCGCGTGACGTGAATCAGTCCGTCGTCCGTGCCCGCCCAGATCACACCTTTTTCTTTTGGCGATTCGGCCACCGTGAAAATCAGGTCGTAGAATTCGATGCTGGCCTGATCCTTGGTGATTGGCCCGCCGGAATCCTGCTGCTTCGATTTATCGTTGCGCGTCAGGTCCGGGCTGATGGTCTGCCAGGAGTGCCCGTTGTCGGTGGAGCGGAAGACATACTGCGCGGCGTTGTAAATCACGTTCGGGTCGTGCGGCGAAAAAATGATCGGCATCGTCCAGGTGTAGCGATACTTCAAGCCGCTGGCGTTATGGCCGTCCGGATCGTCGGGCCACTGCATCACGTCCTGCGCCTGGCCAGTACGGCGATCGAAGCGCGTGCTGTGCCCGAAATACGAGCCAGCGTAGATGATGTCCGGGTCGCGCGGGTCCACGGCGATGTAACCGCTTTCGCCGCCGCCCACCGCGTCCCAGTCCGGGCGATCGATGAAACCGCGGTCGCTGCGCGTGCGGATGCCGACGGTGGAGTTGTCCTGCTGCGCGCCGTAAATGCGATAGGGAAAATCGTTGTCGGCCACGACGTGGTAGAACTGCGCGGTGGGCTGGTTCATCTGGGTGGACCAGGTCTTGCCGCCGTCGATGCTGATGGTGGCGCCGCCGTCATTGGTGTTGATCATGCGGTTGGGATTGTTGGGATCGATCCACAGGCCGTGGTGATCGCCGTGAGGCGCGTTGAGACGATCGAAAGTTTTGCCGCCGTCGATGGAACGGAAGAGCCCTGTGTTTGCGATATATACGACGCTGGGATTTTTCGTGTCGCCCCAAACGTGCGTGAAATACCAAGCGCGCTGCCGGAAGCGATGATCGTCGTTCACCAGGGTCCAATGATCGCCGCCGTCTTCGCTGCGGTACAAGCCGCCCTTGATCGCTTCGATCAGCGCGTAGACAATATTGGAATCGCCGCCCGGCACGCTGACGCCAATGCGCCCCAGCGGCCCCTCCGGCAGGCCATTGCCCTCGAGTCGCTTCCAGGTGGTGCCGCCGTCGGCCGAACGGTAGAGTCCGCTGTTTTCGCCGCCGCTGTTGAGGCTCCACGGCGTGCGATAGCCTTCCCACATGGCCGCGAAAAGAACATGCGGATTCCGCGGATCGAAGACCACATCGATGCCGCCGGTGCGGTCATTGATATAAAGCACTTTCTCCCACGTTTTGCCGCCATCGGTGGTGCGGAAGATGCCGCGCTCCTCATTAGGCCCATAAACATGGCCGAGTGCGGCGACGAAGGCGATATCCGGATTGGTGGGATGCACGATCACGGCGCCGATGTGGCGCGAATCCTTCAGGCCGATATTGGTCCAGGTCTTGCCCGCGTCGACGGATTTGTAGACTCCGTTGCCATAGGAAATGTTGCCGCGGATGCACGCTTCGCCTGTGCCTACGTAGATGACGTTCGGGTCGGAGTCCGCGACGGCGATGGAACCAATCGAGGAGACATTTTCCTTGTCGAAAATCGGTTCCCAGGTCAGGCCGCCATCGGTGGTTTTCCAAACGCCGCCGGATACAGCGCCGAAATAATAAGTATTCGGCTGCGAAGCGACGCCCACGCCCGTCAGCGCCCGGCCGCCGCGGAAGGGGCCAATCAAGCGCCATTTCATCCCTTCATAGAGTTTGGGATCAATGGAGTTTTGTGCGAAGGAACTGACGGCGAACACACAAAGGGATACGACCAATAAGGTGAAGCGATGAAGACGAATCACAGGGTCCCCCAAGGAGGATTTACGGCAAGCGAAGATAGTACTCCGATAAACGTGCATCGGCCAGCAGGAAGAAGAGTCTCGCGCTAGAATAACGGCGCTATGGCAGATAGGACGAACTACGACGTGGCGGTGATCGGAGCCGGCGTTTTCGGTTCCTGGACGGCGTGGCACCTGGCGCGACGCAAATGCAAAGTGGTGGTGCTGGAGGCGTACGGGGCAGCGCACTCGCGCGCCAGCTCGGGCGGAGAAACGCGCATTATCCGCATGAGCTATGCCGCGGATGAGATCTACACGCGGTGGTCCCACCGATCGCTGGCGCAGTGGAAAGAGCTTGCATCGCAGTCCGGCCAGCCCCTGTTTCATCCAACCGGCGTGCTGTGGATGGAAGGGGAAGAAATTGGCCGCTTGAAGGATTCGCAGGCCACGCTGGAGCGCTGCGGCATCGCGCACGAAGTGATGGACAATTCGACCCTGGCGAAGCGCTATCGCCAGGTGAATTTTGAGGGAGTGAGTCGGGGATTACTGGAGCCGCACAGCGGCGTGCTGATGGCGCGGCGCGGCGTGCAGACGGTGATCGACGAAGCGAAGAAAAAAGGCGTCGAGTTCCGCATCGCGCAAGCGGCCTCACCAAAAGGAAACGGACCTCTTCCGAAGATCGCCGCGTCCACCGGCGAATCGTTCTCCGCCGGCCAGTTCGTTTTTGCCTGCGGGCCGTGGCTTGGGAAAGTCTTTCCTGAACTTCTTGGGCAGCGCATTTTTCCGACGCGGCAGGAAGTGTTTTTTTTTGGCAGCCCGGCGGGCGATGCGCGTTTCGCGGCTCCCACGCTGCCCACGTGGCTCTTCAATAACGACGAAGTCTATGGCATGCCGGACATCGAATTTCGCGGTTTGAAGCTGGCGCGAGACACACACGGCCCGCGCGTCGATCCGGATACGCAATCGCGCATCACGAGCACCGAAGGCGCGGAATGGGCGCGAAGTTACGTGTGCCGGCGTTTCCCCGCCCTGAAGGACTCGCCCATAACCGAAACGCGGGTGTGCCAGTATGAAAATACGTCCAACGGGGACTTTCTGATCGACCGCCATCCGGATCTGCCCAACGTGTGGCTGGCTGGTGGGGGCTCTGGGCATGGCTTCAAGCACGGCCCAGCCTTCGGGGAATACCTGGCCGGGATGATCACCGGCGAACAGAAAGCGGAACCCCGCTTCTCTCTGGCCAGCAAAGCCACGGAGCAAAAAAGGACGGTATATTAGTCGGGTTGGGAACGGAAGCCGCGAAACTTTCCGCCGGGCATTGCGTCTTTACTAAAGGCAGGGGTTTGCCTCATTCCATCCTCACGGTTATTCGGACGTTCCCGGTTTAGGAGGAAGCATGCAAGAAGGACGAATAGGCGCGGCACCGGGTGTGCTGGCGCTCTGCACTCTGCTGCTGGCCGTGGCCATTCCCGGCATGGCGGCAACCGCAAGCGAATTTCACGTTCCGGTGGAGTATTACAAGCTGCCCAACGGGCTGCGCGTGGTGCTCTCGCAGGACCACACGGCACCGACGGTTTGCGTGGGAGTTTATTACCGGATCGGATTCCGCATCGAGCCGAAAGACCGCACGGGGTTTGCGCACTTGTTCGAGCACATGATGTTTCAAGGCTCACAGAACCTCGGCAAGATGGAGTTCATCAAGTTGGTGCAGGCCAACGGCGGGATCCTGAACGGCTCCACGCGGTTCGATTTCACCAACTACTTCGAAGTGGTTCCTTCCAACAAACTGGAAACGGTCTTGTGGGCGGAGGCGGACCGCATGCATGGACTGGACGTCACCGATGCGAATTTGAAAAATCAGCAGGGCGTAGTGGGCAACGAAGTGAAAGTGAACGTGCTCAACCGTCCCTACGGCGGCTTCCCGTGGATCGACCTGCCGATGGCCGCGAATTCCAACTGGTACAACGCGCACAATTTTTATGGCGATCTTTCGGACATCGAATCGGCCAAGCTCGATGAAGTGAAGCAGTTCTTTGACACCTATTACGCGCCGAACAACGCCGTGCTCGTGATCGTCGGCGATTTCGAGCCGGCGGACGCGAAGAAAATGGTTGAGAAATATTTTGCCGGCATCAAGTCCGCGCAGCTTCCCCCGCAGCCGGATTTGAGCGAGCCACGACAGGAAAAAGAAAAGATCGTCGTCAAGCAGGACGCGCTGGCTCCCCGGCCGGCGCTGGCCATCGGCTACCACATGCCGGAACGCAACACGCCTGAATATTACGCGATGGGCCTGCTGGACCAGATCCTGATCGAAGGCGACGACAGCCTTCTGCACCAGGAACTCGTGCAGAAGCGCGGCTTGACGGACAGCGTCAACGGGGGCATCAACCTGCTCGGCAACATGTTCAATTACAAGGGTCCGATGCTCTTTTCGGCGTACGTGATTTACGACCCCACGACCAAGCCGGAAACCGTGTTGGAAGCGATGGATTCGGTGATCGAACCGCTGCGCAACAAACCGGTGGACCAGAAAACCCTGGACCGTGCGCGCGTGAAGCTGCGCTCCAGCCTCTACGACACCATGGGCCAGTTCGGAGGGTTTGGTCTGATGGACCTGCTCGCGAGCTTCGCGCTGTTCGACGACAATCCGGCAAAGGTGAACGACCTGGTCGCGCAATTCGACAAGGTGACGCCAGAGATCGTGATGAAGACCGCGCAAGAATATTTGCGCTCCGCCAACCGCACCGTCGTGGAAGTCCAACCCGCGCCGAAGGCGAAAGACGCTGAGACGCCGGCAAAAAACCAGTAGGAAAGGAAACCAGAGATGAAGACATCGATCCAAAAGCTGAGCCTGCTGGTCGCCGCCTCCACTTTGTCCATCGCCGCTCCGGCGTTCGCGCAGAAACAAACACCTCCCGAGGGCGGGCCGGCAAAGGCCTTCACCGTGCCAGCGAACGAAACTTACACGCTGCCAAATGGGCTGAAGGTCACCCTGGTTCCGTACGGAATTATTCCCAAGGCCACGATCAGCCTCGCCGTAAATGCGGGAGAGATTAATGAAGGCAGCGCGCGCGTCGGCGTGGCCGGCTTGACTGCCGACCTTATGAAGGAAGGCACCGAAAAACTGACTTCTCAGCAAGTGGCCGAGGAAGCCGCGCGCATGGGAAGCACCCTGGAAATTGGCGCCGGCTCGGACCAGACCAAGCTGAGCCTGGACGTATTGCAGGAATTTACGCCCGATGCCATTCGATTGCTGGCCGACGTGGCGGAGCACCCGCGCTTGCCGCAGTCGGAAATCGAACGGTTGAAAAACGACACGCTGCGCCAGATCGCACTAAGCAATTCCCAGCCGCAAACGAAAGCGCTCGTCCGATTCCGGAAAATTCTCTACGGCGACCACCCGTACGCAACCGTGTTGCCGACAGAAGAGGAAGTCAAGAAGCTGGCGCTTCAGGACGTGAAGGATTTTTATCATGGAAATTTTGGAGCGCAGCGGTCGCATATTTACGTGGCGGGCAAGTTCGATGGCGCCGCGGTGAAAAAAGCCATTGAAGAGAGTTTCGGCGGCTGGGAAAAGGGGCCGGCGCGAATGGAAAACGTGCCGGTGATGAAGGCGCAGCACGTTCTGGACCTGACTGACCGCCCGGGAGCGCCGCAGTCCACCTTAATCGTGGGGCTTCCCGTGCCCCCGGCCACCAGCCCGGATACGGTGCCGCTGATTGTCACCAACTCTCTGCTCGGGGGTTCCTTCAATTCGCGAATCACCGCGAATATCCGCGAACAGAAGGGCTACACGTATTCACCCCGCAGCGAACTTTCGCGGCGCTATCACGATGGCTACTGGGCGGAGAGCGCGGACGTGACCACACAGTTCACCGGACCTTCGCTGAAGGAGATCTTTGGAGAAATCGCGCGCATGCAGAAGGAGCCGGTGTCCAACTCGGAGTTGAAGGGCATACAGAACTATCTCTCCGGCATTTTCGTGATTCAGAATTCCAGCCGCGGCGCGCTGATCGGGCAATTGCAATACGTGGATTTTCAGGGGTTGGGCGAAAACTACTTGAAGACCTATGTGGCAAACGTCAACGCGGTCACGCCGGCCGAGGTGCAGAAAATGGTCCAGAATTACATCAAGCCGGAAGAAATGACCATCGTCGTGGTGGGGGACAAGGCGAAGATTGCGGATCAGTTGACGCCCTTCGAGCCCGCGAAGTGATGGCGAGAAGCTCGCACTAGCTTTTCTTCAAACGGCGGCGGGAGCTTTCCGATGAGCCGGTAATCTCCTTCCGCCGCGCTTTTTCCGCATAGAGATTCTGGTCCGCTACCTTGAGAAGCCTTTCGACGCGCTCGCCCTCGCCGTGATAAACCGAGGCGCCGATGCTGGCGGAAAGTGGCGGGTGCTCCTGATCTGCGGCCAGCGTTTCGCGGATGCGGGCGGCCACGCGCTCGGCTTCATCCTCCTGCGCTTCGGGCAAAATCAGGGCAAATTCGTCGCCGCCGTATCGCGCCGCGGTGTCGATAGCGCGGCAATGGAAGCGCAGGATATCCGCCACGCGGCAAAGCGCGCGGCTGCCCACCAGGTGACCATAGGTGTCGTTGACCTTTTTCAACCCGTCAAGATCGAGAAGCAGCACGGCGAAGGGACGGCCGGTACGCAGGGTGCGTTCGGTTTCGGTGTCGAGCACGTCCAGCAGTTTGCGGTAATTAGCGAGACCCGTCAGCGGATCACTGGTCGCCAGGTGCCGCACCTGCTCGAACGTTTTTGCGCTGTCGAACAGCGCACCGCCCAAGAGGATGGCATAGCTCATCACGTTCATAGACTGAGCGAAAACGAAAGGGCCATCGAGGAGTTTCACAGACTGGCAGGCCGCAAGCTGCGCCGCAAGATTCAGCCAGACCGCCAGGTAAATAGCCTTATCGAATGCCGAATCCTGCAAGTACTTGCGGCGGCGGTAACCAAACAGGGCAAGCAGAAAGATCAGCGCCGGCAAAAGCTGCAGCGGGTTCGGAATGAACGCCTGCGGGTAATGAGAAGCATCCGGCGGAAGCCTTCGCAACGACGCAGTGATCAAGTAGGTCGCGGCGATAACCGCAGAAAGGCCACCGGCAATTTCCAATTTTGGATGGCGGGAGCGGGGCAGGAAGTGCTCCACAACGAGGGCCGTTGCGAACAACAGAGCCAACAGCAAGCGGCTGATCCACCAGGCGACTGGAGCCCACAAAACCCAGTTCTGGTTCTCATGACTCAACTGAAAAAAAAGGACGCTGGAAGCGACCAGAGTAGCGCCGGAAAGCATAAAGCCGGACCCGAGAATCAGCGAGATGCGGTCCTGAGTTCCCTGAAAGCGGACCAAGGCAACCGCGGCAAATACAAACGCGAATATGCCCGTGGTGATTTGCAGGTATCCCTGAAGAACGGGATTCGAGCGAACGACAATTTCGCGAAGCCAGTCCGCGGCAAGAAAAATCAACACAAAACCGGCGACGTGCATCAATGCACGCTGAAATTGGCGGCGCTCGAAAATGACGGAAAGTTGGCCCATGCTGGTGGTCCAGGCTCGCGCGACCTGGTCCTTGTTCCCCTTACGACTATTAGACGCGAAAGCGAGGACGCATGTTGCGTGGGAAAACAGCGGTGTGAGCGAAGAGATATCCGCCGTGGAAATATGGATTTCCTGTACGGAGGGACAGGGTAATGCGCGGGGGGCGCGCTGGCAAGAAGAATTGCGGAGAAAATAAGGGCTTGCGCGAAAGGCCGGGATTTCGCAATATAGCCTTATTGAAACGATTCAATAAGGGGCGTTCCTTGTCCAAGACCACCGTAAAGCGCAAACCTTCGGCCGCCAGGCACCACGCCGAGCCCGGTGAAAATACCTTGCAAGAAATTCTATCCCAGCCGCGGATCTGGAGCGAGACGGAAATACAACTGCGCGAATCACAGCTCCTGGCGGCTTTTGCGACGCAATTTTCACCGCGGAGCCCGTGGCTATTCGTGGGCTGCGGCTCCAGTTACTATTTGTCGCGGCTGATTGCCGCGCTCTGGACCAAGCACCTTTACATCCCAGCGACGGGGGTGCCGGCATCGGAGCTTTTGTTTGCGCCGGAAGAAACGTTGCGCCGGCTGGGCGCCGAACAAGTCGTGCTGATGTCCCGCTCCGGAGAAACCACCGAAGTGCTTCGCGCCGCGGAACTCCTGCAAAAGCATAAAACGGTGCAGACGCTGGGCGTCACCTGCAACCCGCAAAGTCCGCTAGAACCGCTTTGCACGCACAGCTTCAAGCTGAACTGGGCGGATGAAAAAAGCACGGTGATGACGAGGTCGTTCACGGCGATCCTGCTCGCTTTCCAGCGGCTGGGACTGCAGTTTGTCGGCGACAGCCAGCTTTCCAGTGCGCTCGACCAATTGCCGCAGCGTGGAAAGTCCTGGCTGGAAGCCCACGGAAAGAAGATTCGCGACTTCGCCGCGCGCCAAAAAATCAAGGACTATGTGTTTCTGGGCCAGGGCGCGCACTACTGGCTGGCGCAGGAGGCCGGCCTGAAGGTCACGGAAATGTCGTCTTCCTACGCGCAGGTCTATCATTCGATGGAATTCCGGCACGGCCCGCGCTCGATCGCGGGGCCGGATACGCTGATCACTTTCTTTATTTCCGAAGCGGCCGCCGGCGAGGAAGAATTATTGGTGAAGGAACTCCGGCAACTCGGCGCGCACATCTGCGTGATTGCGAACCGCGGCACGCCGGAACTGAAGAAAAACAGCGATCTTTTCATTGAGCTTGCGCTTGATGGACCGGAGTTCGCACGGTACCCTGTGACCGCAATACCCGCACACCTGCTGGGGATCGCGACCGGTTTGCGGAAGGGGCTCAATCCCGACGCGCCGAAAAATCTGACGCGCGCCGTGGTGCTGGGCTCCAACGGAAGTAACCCCTCGAAAAGGAGAGGTGCTTGAGCACAGCCGCTGGCACCACGGAAGCCGGACCGCGACTCCGGCGAACCCTCACGCTGACCGATCTGATTCTCTACGGCGTGATCGTAATTCAACCGGTCGCGCCGATGTCCGTATTTGGCGTGTTGAGCGACCGCGGCAAAGGCCACGTGGTCACCGCTATTTTGATCGCCATGGTGGCAATGCTATTCACCGGCATTAGTTACGGGCGAATGGCGCGGGCATATCCGAGCGCGGGCTCAGCTTTCACGTACGTGGCGCAAGAAGTGAATCCCGCGGTCGGCTACATCACCGGGTGGAGCATGGTGATGGATTACATGCTGAACCCGCTGATCTGCACGGTGTGGTGCGCGGGGCAAGCGAGCCAGTTTGCTCCGGGTGTGCCGCCATGGATCTGGAAGATTTTTTTCGCCATCGTCTTCACCCTGTTGAATGTGCGGGGGATCAAAACCTCCGCGCGTATAAATACGGGCATGGCCGTATTTATGGGAGCGGTCGTGGTGGCAATTTTTGTCGCCGGCGCCCGATACATATTCGGCGCACCGCACGACGGCGGTTACTTCACACGGCCGTTTTACGATCCGCAGACCTTCACGATGGGCGGATTGTTCGGATGCACCTCGATCGCCGTGCTGACCTACATTGGATTTGATGGCATATCCACCCTCTCCGAGGAAGCGGAGAATCCGCGAAGGAATATTCTGATGGCGACGGTGCTGACGTGCCTGGTGATCGGCGTGTTATCGGCGGTGGAGGTTTACGTCGCGCAACTTATCTGGCCGGCTTCGCAGCCTTTTCCGGATATCAACACGGCGTATTCGTATGTCGCAGGGCGGTCCTGGGCGCCGCTGTTTTCGATTGTAGGATTCACACTGCTGCTGGCGAATTTCGGCTCAGGACTCGGCTCTCAGATCGGGGCAGCCCGCTTGTTGTACGGAATGGGCCGCAGCAACGCGCTGCCGAAATCGTTTTTCGGAGCGGTGGACGAAAAGCACCGCATTCCGCGCAACAACGTCTTCCTAGTTGGCGGGGTGGCGCTGCTTGGGGCGTTTCTGCTGGAAATGGTGGCCGGCTACACGACCTATTCGCTGGGAACGAGTGCGCTGACGTGGGAGACGTTCAAGAAAATCATAAACGGCGGGGAAGCGTACGGGCTTGGCGCGGAGATGCTGAATTTCGGCGCGCTGATCGCCTTCATGGGCGTGAATGCCGCGGCATTTCTCCGCTATTACGTGCGCGCACGGGAGAAAAAGCTATCGTTCTTGCTTCCTCCCATCCTGGGGTTCCTGATCTGCCTGGGATTGTGGGTGAATCTCAGTCGGCCGGCGATTCTCGTCGGCTCCATCTGGATGGCCGCGGGTGTCGCGTTTGGCGTCTGGAAAACGAGAGGTTTCCGCGAAACGCTTTCCTTCGAAATACCACCTGAAGAGTAGCGCCCGCCGGTTTTTGATTTGCAATTTCCGCAGAAGTCATTCGATGATAGGCGCGCGAGGGCCGGCGGATGGACGCAAAGAGAAAGCGCGAGCAAGTCACGATGAAGGACGTCGCCAAGGCCACGGGATTTTCGCCCGCCACGGTCTCCATCGTGCTCAACAACGCGCCACTGGCTCGCTACATCGCACCGGGCACGCGGCAAAAGATCGAAGAGAGCGCCAAACGGATGGGCTACCGGCCCAACGCCATGGCGCGGTTCCTGCGCAGCAAGCGCAGCCAGAGCATCGGCGTGATGATGTTCGACGTGACCGATCCCTTCTGCACTCCAATCCTGCGGGGCGTCGAGAATGCCCTCTACCCGCTGGGATACCTTCCGATTCTTGCAGATGCGCACAACCAGCGCGAGCGTTTCGAACGTTATCTAGAAATGCTGCTGGAGCGCCACGTGGACGGCTTGATCGTGGTGGCCAACTGGCTCTTTGTGGACATCCATGTGCTGGCCGACCTGAACAAGGCGGAGGTGCCCACGGTGACGATTGGGTGGGAAATACCAGGGAATCGCGTGAGTTTCGCGATGGTGGACAACGAAGCGGGAGGCCGCCTGGCCATCGAGCACCTGTATCAACTGGGCCACCGACGCATCGCCATGATTCGCGGACCGAAGCGGCTGATTGACAGTGCGCCGCGGTGGCGCGGGATCCAGAAGTTCGCGCAGTCCGTCAGGCAGGAGATTGATCCTTCGCTGGTGCTGCAATTGCCTGATGTTTTCGACGCCAATGCAAGCTTCGAGCAGGGCTACCGGCTCACCGAGGAATTGTTGCAGAAGAAAAAGAAATTCACCGCACTGCTGGCTTTTGACGATTTGACAGCGCTCGGAGCGATTCGCGCCCTGGCCAAGGCAGGAGTGAGCGTACCCGAGCAGTGCTCCGTGATTGGCTTCGACGACGTGGCCATCTCCGGGCTCTCGGCGCCGTCACTCACGACCGTGCGTCAGCCACTGGAAACCATGGGTGGCGCGGCGGTGAACATGGTGATGGAAGCAATCAAGGCCGCCCAGGAAAATCGCGAATGGAGCGCGGCGGCTCACCAGCTTCATCCGGAACTGGTGATTCGCGACTCGACACGGTCAATTTAAGCGCAGTGCGGAGATTGCGAAGTAAAAAGCGGCGCGAGATGCGCTCGCGCCGCTGCCCGCATTGAGGAGGAAGTTTATTCCTTGCTCGGCGGAATAAAGACGGACGCAGGGACCAAGAATTCCAAGTCTGGCAACTCCGTCTTCACCTTGACGCTCTGATACTTGCCCTTGGCCCCGCCGGTGCCCGCAAAGGTCAGAAGGTACTGATTCTTCAGGTGGTTTCCGATTTCATCCAAATACGGCTTGATGGTGACCGGGACACCGAAGCCGAGGAAGTAGGATTCCGCTCCGGTATCTCCCGAGAGTTTTGCCATGTTGTTCTGCGCGTAGTTCTGCAGCCAGAACGAATGGCCGCGATGGCTCGCGCTTGGGTAGTAGACCGTCCAGATATTGATGTTCTGGCGCTCGGCGCGGGAAATCAGCGCATCCATGTCCGGATAAAACATTCCGAATCCGCCACCGCGGAAGAAATCGATGCCGGAGCTGATCAGCACGATGGAGCGCCGCGAACCGGTTTCCGGCCAGCGCTTGAGCATATCGATCAAACCGAGATACGGGCTGGAGCCAAGCGCGCCAATCCCGATGGGAAGGCGCAGCGCCTTGGTTGCCAGTTCGTGGTTCGGAGTGAAATCCTGGGCCACGCGTACCGAATTGTTCTGAATGTAGCCCACCATGATGGACGTGGACGCAGGCTGCGCCATGATGAAATCTTTCAGGTATTCCCACTGGCCGCCGGCCCCTGTGTCGATCGAATCGTCAATCAAAATCGAAAGAAAAAGCGCGTCACCTTTCTTCCAGTCGCCGATGGGCTTGCGCTCTTTTCCTTGGAACAACTGGACGTCGTCTTTCGCGATGTTGGAGACATCGGAGTCCTTCTTCGGTACCGCAGTCACGGTAAAGGTGACGTTGCCGCTGGGCTGCTTCGATTGCGCTTGTGCAAGGGAGGGGCTAAGGGAAGCGATGGACAGCAACGCACCGGAAAGTGCAGTGTATTTGCGTAGGTTCATGGACAACTCCTCCTGAGATGCTACTCATAAGATGCGCTCAGCAGCCAAGAGCGTATATCACGCGGTTTGTGAATTGTCACCGTCAAACCGCACAGTGGCCAGAGGAAAGGACGACAGTCGGTCATAGGACTCGATCCAACGGCCAAGTTACCCTTCGACCAACGCGGCTTGAGGCTCAGCTCCCGCCGGCACCCATGTGCGCTAGGCTGGGATTTATGGCCACGGAGTTGACCAATACGCGGACGAATTGCGGGATGGAGCCCGCAGGTACTAGTCCGAGGCCACGGGCTTGGATCTATACGCCAACAATCGATCTGCTTGTGGGCTGCGGGGCGTGGTCCGCGCCGCTCCTGCTACTGACGACAGTCGTAGCCAGCAGCAAAACCGCCCAGTGGTCGTTCGCGTTTTACCTGCTGGCGCTCCTGTTCAACTACCCGCACTTCATGGCCACGGCGTACCGCGCGTATCGTTCGTACGACGAATTGACGCGCTACCGGTTCTACACGATTCATGTGGCGCTGCTGCTGGCGTTGGCGGGCGTGGTCGCGCATCTGTGGTATCCGGCGTTGCCGTGGATTTTCACGGTGTACATCTGCTGGAGCCCGTGGCACTACACGGGCCAAAATTTTGGCTTGGCCATGATGTTCGCGCGGCGCGCGGAATTGTCGCCAACGGAGAACGAGCGGGGCGCGCTACATCTTTCCTTCGTCGCGTCGTATCTGATGCTGATGTTGAGCTTCCACACGGGAGCATCCAGCGATCCAATGATCATTTCGCTCGGAATTCCCGCGGTGATCACGCTGCCCGCCCGGATCACGCTGGCGGCGTTCTTCTTCGGAGCGAGCGGATGGGCATTGAGGTCGCTAGCGCGGCGGGGAGGATGGAAGGCAACGCTGCCGACGGCGACGCTGGTGAGCACACAATTCCTGTGGTTTTTGCTGCCTGCACTCGTGGAACTCTTAAGTGGGAAAGAAGCGCCGCAAACGCGGTATTCAAGCGGTATTTTGGCGGTGTTGCATTCGGCGCAGTATTTGTGGTTCACCAGCTATTACCAGCGCAGGGAAGCACGAGCAGCAGGAAATGAGGCGTGGAGCTTCGGGAAGTATCTGGTGATTCTAGTAGCCGGGGGAATCGCGCTGTTTGTTCCGGGGCCCTGGATTGTGAGCCGCGTGTTTCACGCCGATTTTGGCGCCAGCTTCCTGACCTTCACCGCACTGGTGAATCTGCACCACTTCCTGCTGGATGGGGCGATCTGGAAGCTGCGCGATTCGCGCATCGCGCGATTCCTCTTGAACGCACAAGACGCAAG
This sequence comes from Acidobacteriota bacterium, assembly GCA_021324935.1. GTDB lineage: Bacteria > Acidobacteriota > Terriglobia > Acidiferrales > UBA7541 > Acidiferrum. The sequence continues at coordinate 13,437 of JAJPIE010000043.1, read as the reverse complement.
CTCTCCACCCGCAGCGCAACACCATAGCGCATTCGCGCGCGGGATGGCGTGGCTCGCGGGAGTAAGCGCCGGCGCGCGCGCCGTGCGCATGGGGACGGTGGCGCTACTGCTGATCTGGGGAGGTTTCGACCGGCTGCATTTTTATTACGCGAATGTAGCTGCCAGCCTGCCTGAGTTGAAGCGGGCAGCGCAGTGGACACCTGACGACAGCACTCTGCAATTGCGACTGGCGCGAGCCGAGGCGAATTCGGGCGACAAAGACGCCGCGCTGCGCGATCTGCAACATGCGGCGGAAGTAAATCCGCGCGACCTGACCGCCCAGCAGGCTTACTCCGAAGCACTGATCCAGGCGGGACTCTATGAGCGCGCATATACGCATTACCAAAAGCTGCTTGCGCTCATGCCGAAGAACGCGGACGGCTGGGTGAATTACGGTTTGCTGGCACACCGCCTGGGACACGACACCGAAGCGATAGATAGCTGGCAGCGTGCCGTAGACGTGGATCCCCGGCAGGCCAATGCGCAACTCTACCTGGCGCAGGCGCTCGACCAGGTGGGCGAATCCGCGGCAGCCGCGCGGCATTATCGTGCATATCTCGAAGACGTGGCCAAGGAGCCAGGGAAGCATCACGGCGAGGCGGGCGCAGTGATTTCCGCACTGATTAAAGTGGCCGACGCGAGCGTTTCTGCCGGACAGCTTGCGGCCGGGTTGCAGGGTTACACCGCGGCAATTCAATTCGCGCAAAAATCCGGCGACGTGACTTTGCAGAGCCTCGCGCTGACGCATTCCGCCGACGCGCAGGAGCACCTGGGAAAAATCGAAGACGCGGCTCACGCCTACCAGCAGGCGTTGAAGCTCGACGAGAAGGCGGGAGACGCGCAAGCCGCGGCCATCGACTGGCTGAACTATGGTCAATTCCTGGAACGCCAAAAACAGCCGGACAATCTGGCTTTTGCATGTTTCCTTAAGGCGGAAGATTTGCTCCGTGACTCGCCGGGCCAGGAGCTTTCCACCATCGTCAAGCAGCGCGAAGCCATGGAATCTCGACTGGGCGGACAGGCGGCTGCGGTGCGCAACCAATTGCCGGAATTTCTTGCCAAAGCGAGTTCCCTAGCTGCCCTGCATACCACCAAGAAGCCTGCCTGAACTTTTTCAGGTTCCACTTCCACTCTGACAACCTAAACACAACCGCCTGCATTAAAATGGGTCCGCTATCCGGCAGTTCATTCTCACGAGGACGTTGAAGACCTATGGCACTCCTACGGTCGGCCTTGCTCGTCGCTTCGCAGAACAGGTGGCTGCGAGAACATGCCGTGAACTATCCATTCGTTCGGCGGAGCGTCTCGCGATTCATGCCCGGAGAGAGCCTCGAAGCCGCGTTGGACGCGGCCTACGCACTTGCAGAGAAAAAGATCGGTAGCGTGTTTACGCACCTGGGAGAGAACGTGACGGAGCGCGCCGAGGCGGAGCGCATTACACAACATTATGTGGAGGTCTTGCGGCGGATTCACGCTTCAGGGCTGGGCACGGAAGTTTCCGTCAAGCTTACACAATTGGGCCTGGATCTCTCGCCGGAATTCTGCATGGAGAACCTGGAAACAATCATTCAGAAGGAAAAGAAGGAAGCCGTTGTCTGGGTGGATATGGAAGCGAGTTCCTACGTGGACGTCACGCTGGAGGTGTACCGGAATACGCTGCAGAAATATCCGAACGTCGGGATCTGTTTGCAGGCTTACCTCTACCGGACAAAAAAGGACCTGGAGCAGTTGTTACCGCTGCGCCCCTCGGTCCGGCTAGTGAAAGGGGCGTACAAGGAACCAGCGGAAATCGCCTACCCCAAGAAGCTGGACGTGGATGAGAACTACTTTGCCCTGGGGCAGGCCATGATGGCGGCACAAAAGGAGGGTCACTGTGTGCGCGCGGCGTTTGGGACGCATGACGTGAAACTGATCCGGCGGCTCGCGGAGCACGCATCAATAGCGGGCCTCGCCAAAAAAGAATTCGAAGTGCAGATGCTCTACGGAATTCAGCGCGAAGAACAGGAGCGACTGGCGGGCGAAGGGTACCGCTTGGGGGTGCTGGTGGCCTATGGCAGCTATTGGTTTCCGTGGTTTGTGCGGCGCCTGGCGGAACGCCCAGCCAACCTGTGGTTCATGGCGCGAAACCTGCTTGCTTCCTGAATCCAGCCGGTAGCGAATAAGCTTCCGGGCGGCCCCGGCATTCCACGTCTGGAGCCAGAATTAACGTTCGGCCACATTCAAACCGCGGGGTTCGCTCAGTCAAAGAGCAGGATTACATGGCGCGATGAAACTCCACGTAGTCGCGGCCATGGTAAAGCCGGTAATTCCCTTCTCCCGGCGCTGCAAGGAACTGCAAGGGCACAGGCCGTTTCATCTCCGTGTCCTTGGTAGAGCTGACCTGGAAAACATCATTCGCTCCAATGTCCATGACCACGAATTTGCCGCCTTCCACGAAGCCGAGGCCATAGGCACCGGGCTTCAGCGTTTGTCCGCCAATCTCCACCGGCACTTCGTTGATGAAGTACGCCTGATACTTTTCCCGGATGCCGGTGGAATAGCCGGAACTGTCCACGAGCCCGGCGAGGACGAAAAATCCATCAGCATAGCGAATCCCGCCGGTGTTGCGCGCCTGCACGGTGGCCACCTGGCCGCGGAAGAATACTTTTTCGGGCAACAGTTTGTTGCCAACATCCGCCGCTTTCAGGATGCTCTCCTTGGCGGGAGCAGAGGCTTGCGGATGAGCAAACGAGAATGTGACCGCAGTCAGGAGCACGGCCGCCAACAAGGAAATCGACGCGCGAATCTTCATTGCATTCTCCTTCAGCAGATTGAGTGTTCGATGAGGCCTTTGATTGTACAACCAGCCGGGAGCATGCCACAGAGCCCGGATTCAATGCGCAGAAGAAGGCATGACTTCAGACGGGACGGCGAATTTTGCGCCCTTTTCCAGCCGCCAGACCCCGAAGTTGCGATCGCCTTCTGAAGGCAGCCAATCCATTTGAATGGCGTCTTCGGGACAAGCGGCGATACAGTGTTCCTCGCTGCCACAATCTGCGGGCCGCTCCAGCACAGCGATTCGATTGCTCACCTCCAGGCAGGCGGGCCCACAGGCGGCCACACAGAGGCCGCAGCCCGTACACAAGTCCTCTGAAATCACCGGAAGCCATTTGGTATCCATAGCTTAGCCCCGATTCGCGCCGCGTATTCCTCCCGCAGTTGCGCTTTTTCGTCAGGGCCATACTAGGGGAGGTCGGGCGGCTGCCCAATGACTTAAGTCACCCCCACTCTTAGGTAATCGAAGGCCTCTAAATGGCTTGCGGGCGTGACTAAAGTCATAGGCCGCATTCTATCGGGCATTCATAGTGGGAATCGCAACGCGGACTGCCGAGGTCCGAGATTGAAGGAGGAGCAATGGAACTGCAACAGCACAAAACGGTACGTGAGATCGTGGCCACGAATCCGGGAGCAGCGCGCATCTTTGAGAAATTTGGAATCGACTATTGCTGCGGCGGCGGAAAACCGTTTGCCGAAGCTTGCTCCTCCGCAAAGGTAAGCGTCGCGGAGGTAACCGCCGCACTGGAGAAACCTCAACCGACGACCGGCGAATGCGACTGGCAGAAGGCGGAACTAGCGGAGTTGATCGGCCACATCGTGGTAAAGCACCACGGATACACCCGGGAAGAGCTCGCGCGGCTGCGGCCGCTGATGGCGAAGGTGGCGGGGGCGCACGGCATGAACCATCCCGAACTGGAGAAAATCCAGGTGCTGTTGCAGGGCCTCGCCGAGGAAATGACCATGCACATGATGAAGGAAGAGCACATGCTGTTTCCCTACATCGAGCAGCTGGAAAATGCGGTGAAAAAAGGAGCTCGCCCGGCGCCGCCGATGTTCGGCACAGTTCGAAATCCCGTGCGCATGATGATGATGGAGCACGATTCGGCAGGAGATGCCGTGCACGAGATGCGCCGGCTTTCCCACGGCTTCCAGGTTCCGGAAGACGCTTGCATGAGCTTCCACGCGCTGTATCAGGGCTTGCAGGAATTCGAGGCGGACCTGCACCAGCACGTTCACCTGGAGAACAACATCCTGTTCCCGCGCGCAGTGGAAATGGAAGCACAAGCTGCATAAACCATGCGCACGAAGGAGAGGAGGCGCCATGGCAGCGGAGAGGGCGACGATGAAAAAGTTCAAAGGCGATCCTGAAATTGCGAAGGCCCTTCAGGAGATGCGGAGCCGCGAAAGCGCGATGTCGCGCCTCCTGATGGCTTTCATCGGCACCGGCATCTTTTTCATGGTGTTTCCGGGGACGTTGCTCGGCGTGTGGAATCTTCTGCAGATCAGCGGCAAGGAGCAGGGCGGGGCGATTTCCGCGAGCTGGGTGCAGGCCCATGGCCATGCGCAGGTGTTCGGCTGGATCGGCAGTTTTCTTTTGGGGATCGGCTTCTATTCGATTCCGAAACTCAAGGAGAGCGCTGCGAAGATGATTCGCGCGGCGTGGGCTTGCTGGGCTCTTTGGACGCTTGGCGTTTCGCTGCGTTGGGTTTCCTCGGTGTATCTGATCGAATGGCGACGCCTGGTGCCGCTCGGTGGAGCGTTGGAGCTGACAGCCTTCCTGATCTTCTTTTCCATCGTTTCCGGCCATCGCCCAAAGGACAATCCGCAATCGGGCTTGGAACCGTGGGTGTGGGTGGTGATGACGGCGACGTTTGGATTTCTTTTTTCGCTGGTTGGCAACTTGGTGGAAAGCATCCGTGTCGCCAGGCATGGCACGGATCCGGCATTTCCGCACGGCTTTGATCAGCGTTATCTGGCTTTGCTCGGCTGGGGATTCCTGGTGCCGTTCGTTTGGGGTTTCAGCGCGAAATGGATGCGAGTTTTCCTGGGCCTGCCTGCCTTGCGCCGGAAATATTTGAAGGTGACGGTCGCCTGCAATCTGGCAGGTGTAGGCATTGCGCTTGCGGGCTGGTTTGTAGCGGCAACCGCGCTATTCCTGATTGCGGCGTGCCTTTCGATAGCGGCCATCCGGATTTTTGAGCGAAATGTCCAGGAACCGAAAACCAAGGGGATTCACAAAAGTTTTCCAGTGTTTGTACGTTTGGCGTACGTCTGGCTGTTGATCGCCGCATCGTTGGGACTGGCGGGCAACTGGCTGGATACATCCGGAGGATTCTGGGGAGCTTCGCGCCACGCGCTCACGGTCGGATTCATCGCAACCATGGTTTTGGCGGTTGGCCAACGGATCCTGCCGGCGTTCGCGGGGATGCGAGTGCTTTGGAGCCCGCGCCTGATGTTCGCGGGATTATTCTTACTGACAATTGGATGTTCGCTGCGCGTTTCGTGCGAGGTTCTGGCGTATCAGGGTTATGCGGCGTGGGCCTGGCGGGTTCTTCCAGTCTCCGCACTTGTGGAATTGACGGCGTTGTCCGTCTTCGCCGCCAACCTGGTATGCACATTTGTGCTTCAGCCCAGCCACGCGGTGAACGAACCGATGATGGTGGCACTACCGCAGATTGCCACGCTGGGCGAATCGCGCTGAAGATTGTTGACGCTCAGTCCTTGCGGGATTCGCGATCGACACGCTCCACGAAGGCGTCAATCGTGACGCACGCGGCGAAAAGCAACCCGGAAAAAATCGCCGCGGGAAGAGCAACACCGTGGTGTCCCGCCAGGAACCCTTCCAGGGTCGCGCTCAGCAGCCAGATCTGCACCACAAGCAAAATCACCATGAGCGCCATGGCGCCATCGATAGCAACCAAACCGCGTCGTTGATTCGGAGATGGAAGATCAGCCATGTTCGCCTACCTTGACGCCTTTCGCGACGAGCTTTCCTGCATCACGTTCCAAAACAATCCGGGGTAATGGGCGCGGCGGAGGCCCCTGCAGCACGGAGCCGTCCTTGATGGAAAAGTAGCCCTGGTGGCAGGGGCATTCGAGGCGCCCTTGCTGGGCGGAGTAATACACGGCGCAGGAAAGATGCGTGCATTTCTGGCTGTAGGCAACGTACTTGTCGTCGCCGGTGCGCACGAGGATGCAGTGATCCTGTGGCGCCGGATACGTGAAAAGCTTGACGCCACCCACGGGAATCTCCCCGAGTTCGGCGACGACGGTGGAGGGGAATTCAGGAGTTTTCACAAAAAACGTTTTGGCGAGAATCCAGAGGTTCCCTGCAAACATGCCGAGGCTGGCGAGGCTGAGGAATTTGGTGAACTGGCGGCGGGTGACATAACGCTCGTCCGCGGTGAAAACGGAGAACTCGTCCTTCCAGAGCGGCTGGTCACTCGGGTTGCGAAACAGGGACATACGCCTCCTCCCACATGTAGTCCAGCACGTCGAGAGACACGGCATCGGTTTCCGCGGGAACCATCATGTGCACGCGCGTGACGATCTTCTGCTTTCCGAAATAGAAAATGTTGGTGGCCTTTTCCCGGCGTTGCGCGATCTCCTCCGGCAGGACGAAGGCAAGCGCACGACTCGGGCACACGGTGGCGCACATCGGCCGTTTGCCGATCGACGTGCGGTCGTAGCACATGTCGCACTTCATCATCTGCTCGAGCTCTGGGAAAATCTTGGGGATGCCGAATGGGCAGGCCAACACGCAATTGGAGCAGCCGATGCAGCGCGTCTTGAGCGAGGACTGCACGACACCGTCTTCGCCTTTCTTGATGGCATCGGCGGGACAAGCCATTGCGCAGGTAGGTTCCGCGCAGTGCCAGCAGACATAGGCGGCGGTGGCCGTTGTGCCACGGCGATCAATGAAGTCGAAATTGATCATGGATTTGCCACGGTGCGTTTCGCATTCCTCGCACGCTTTGACGCACGACTGGCAGCCGATGCAGCGGGACGGATCGACGTAGAACTCGTAGCCGTACATCAGGCTGTGCCCTTTCCTGGAGCCGCCGGTTTTGCCAGCTGGGCCTGAGCCCAATCCGGCGGCGCGGAAGCAATTCGGATCCTGCACGCGGACACTTTGAACTCCGGAATCTTGCTGCGCGGATCCAACGTGCGGTGTGTAAGGCGGTTAGCGCTGCGTCCGCCAGGCCAATGGTACGGAATGAACACGGTATCCGGCCGGATGGTTTTCACGACCATCGCCTGCAAGGTGATTTCGGCACGGCGCGAGGCGATCGTGACCCAGTCTCCGTCCTTGATTCCGTGCTGCTCCGCGAGGCGCGGATGAATCTCGAGCCGCGGATTCGGGTATTGATCCACGAGGCCGCCGATACGCCGTGTCTGCGTGCCCGAAAGGTACTGGCTCACCACGCGGCCGGTGGTCAGATAGATGGGAAATTCCGCGGAAACGGGATCGCCGCTTTCACGCCACTCCGTGACCACAAAATGGTGCTTGCCATCGCTATGAAACGAACGGCCATCCTCGAACAATCTGGGAGTTCCGGGATGATCGAGAGTGGGACAAGGCCAGAAGACGCCCATATTCTGATCGATCTTTTCGTAAGTGATGCCGAAGTAGTCGGCGTGGCCGCCGCGGGACGCTTGGCGAAGTTCCTCATAAATCTCGCGTGTCGATTGGTAAGGGAAATATTTAGCCTTGCCGAGGCGCTTCGCCAACTCGCAATAGATCCAGCTGTCACCCTTGGCGTTGCCCGGTGGGTCGACGGCCTTTCGAATGTGGATCACGCGCCCTTCGGCGGTACAGCCGATGCCTTCCTCCTCTTCTTGCAGGCTACCCGCCAAGACGACGTCGGCGAAATGCGCGGTTTCGGAAAGAAAAAAATCAACGACGCCGAAAAATTCGAGTTTCTCCAAAGCTTCTTTAGTGAAATTGGCCTCGGGAAGCGAAACCAACGGATTAAAGCACGCCGAGAGCAATGCTTTGATTTCGCCGCGATGAATCGCTTCCATGATCTCGACGGCGGAATAACCCGCTTGCGGAATTTCATCCGGAGAAATTCCCCATATCGCGGCGGTATGCGCGCGGGCTTCGGGGTCGTTGATGGAACGCTGGCCAGGAAGTTGGTCGCATTTCTGGCCGTGTTCCCGGCCACCCTGGCCGTTGCCCTGGCCGGTGATCATCGCGCAGCCTGCCCCTTCGCGACCGATATTGCCCGTCGCGAGGCAGAGATTGATCAGACCCAGGCAATTTTCCACGCCTTTGGACTGATGCTCGACGCCGCGGGCGTGCAAGGCGATGGCACGCTCGGCCTTGGCAAAGAGGTGCGCTGCGCGTTCGATAGACTCCGGCGGGACACCTGTTTTTTCCGCCACGGTGCGCGGATCCCAGGCGCGGACGGACTCGGCAACCTGCGCAAATCCCGTGGTATATTTGCCGATGAAATCGCGCCGCTCCAGCCCGTCGCGCAGCACGACGTGCAGCAGACCCAGGTAGAGCGCCAAATCCGTTCCGGGGCGCACCGGAAGATACATGTCCGCATTGCGGCAAATCGGCGTCATGCGAGGATCGACGACGATCAACTTCCCGCCGGTGTCGCGGCAGCGCCATAGATAGTCGGTGGTGATGGGCGCGCATTCGGCAACGTTGGCGCCCGCAACCAGAACGACTTGCGCTTTGAGAATGTCGCTCCATGGCAGCGGGCTGCGGTCCACGCCAAATGCCAGCTTGTACGCCGTGCCGGCGGAAACCATGCAAAGGCGGCCGTTGTAATCGATATGCCGGGTGCCAAGAGCGACGCGGGCAAATTTCCCGAGCAGGTAGGATTTTTCCGAGATCAGCGAAGCACCGCCATAGATGGCCACGGAGTCTTTGCCGTAGTTTTCCTGCACTTCGCGGAGACGTCGGGCGGTGAAATCCAGCGCTTCGTCCCACGTCGCCGGCCGAAATCCCTGGGACGTCCGCAACAGCGGATCCAGGAGCCGGTCAGGGTGCCCGCCCTGCAGGTAACGCTTCACGCCTTTCGGGCAAAGCATTCCGTGGTTGAATGGGAATTCTTCCCAAGGTTCAAAGCCAATCACCCGGTTGCCGCGGACTTTGAGCTGAATGCCGCATTGCTGGCCGCAGAAACAACAATGCGTTTTCACGAGCTGGTCCGGCAGATGCCGGGATTCGTTGAGCCAGCCGCCAGGGGGCGTATAGGCAGGATGCGGCCCGAATCGTTCTGTCAAAACTTCGGGTGACAATGGCGGCTCAGCCACGCGATTCCTCCTTCAATTGGAGCTGTGCCAGCGATATCGATTTGCGCTTGCAAGCGGGGCAAAGCTCCTGCCAGGTGGAGTTCGTTCCACCGACGCGATAATCGAAACCAAGCTGGGGAAGCACGCGCTGCAAATCTTCGATGTGCATTTTCGAAGCGAATGGTTCTCCGCAGCGCTTGCAGAGGGCGGCTTCCCCGGCTTCCCCAGCGGCCTGGTAAAATTTCACACCAATTTGTGCGGGGCGCTGAAAGATGTGAAAAAATTTTCCAAAAGGCAGGTAGAGCAGCGCGGCGATAACGGTGATCGCGTGCAGGATGGCGAGAAAACTATAGAATTCACCGCGCAGCCAATTTTGCGAAATCGTCAAGGCGATGCCGGTCACGGAAATGGCGAACAAAAGAATGATGGGAAGAAAATCGAAGGCCAGCGACTGATTGGCCCGTGCGCCCTTGTCGCGGAATCTGCGCCAAAGGGCCAGAGCAATGCCTCCGAGCACAAGGACCGCAGAAATATCCAAACCGTGGAACAAGAGTTCGGCCAGAACCGTGTGCAGGTGGAAAGTCCGCACCGGGAATCCATAGACGAGGACAACATATGTCTCCTGATCCGTCAGCAAGGATTGGAACGAAATCCAGCCGAAAACCAATGGAAATGTGATCAAGACCGCGAGCACACAACCCCAGAAAATCAGTTGGTGCATCCACCAGCGCAAGGGTGAGCGTTTCCGGATGAACGTCTGAGCGGCCAGGTGCGTGGCCGAAACGCGGAAAAGCCGCGAGAGACCTAGAAACAGCCCTTCTTTGCGGAACAACAGCCAGCCCCGTTCCCAATACACCCGCGTCGGAGGCTTATCCAGCCACACGCGATAGTGGTAGACCACGCCCCAAGCGGCAAAAACCGTGGCGAAGGTGTAGATCACCAGAGCGGGATCAAAGTTCTGTAAATTGCGCGAACCCACGACAATCGCGGCCACCAGCGCTCCCGTAAACAAGGTTGCCGTAACGCCGGCGCGCACGCGATCCGCGGTGCGCGTGAGCGAAGCCGGCAGCGTGAGTTCCAAGGCCTCTTGATTCCGAAGAAAGACTGTTGCGTTGGCACGTTCGAGTACCAGGGACACGAGCGCCAACAACAAAAAACCAGGCCAGACGGCGTGGAGATGGTCGCGGAAAAAACCCAGCGCCAGCGGAGGAAAAAATCCTCCGAGGCCGCCCATGGCTCCGACAAGCCCGGTGACCGTGCCAACTTCTTTCGGGAAATACTGCGGGACCAGCTTGAATACGGCACCGTTGCCGTTCCCCAGCAGAAATGCGCAGCCTAACGCGCCGACCGTAAACGGAATCATTGAAGGCCAGGCCATCAATAACGCAAACGGAATGACACCGAGGAAGACGGCCTGAAGAACACGCGCGCCACCAATGCGGTCCGACAACCACCCGCCGAGCGGGCGCGAAACGGTTGCGAGCACCACGAAGCCCGCGGTGCGAAAACCCGCATCGGCCGGCTTAAGCCCGAATTCGTCCTTGAGCAACAAGGGGAGATAAATCGAGAACGCAACAAATCCACCGAAGGTGAGGAAATAGAAGGCGGATAGCAGCCAAGACAGGCGCTCGCGCGCTAGCAGGTTGAGCATGGCCCCGATGCTCGCCGGCCGTGGGGTTCTGGTTGAGTTGCGCGCGAGCAAAAAGAATCCCGCGCTCCAGAGCACCAGCAGCACCGCCGTGGCGCGGAATACATTCTGCCAGCCGGTGACCGAGGCCAGCACCGGCCCCAGAAACACGGCCGCTGATTGGCCGATGTTGCCCATGCCATAGATTCCGAGCGCGCTTCCCTGTTTTTCCGGCGGAAACCAGCGGGAGAGGAAGCCGATTCCCACAGCGAAGGAGCTGCCGGCAATGCCCAAAAGAAAGGCAGCAAAAAGCAGTTCCTGGAAACTTGCGGCACGAGGGACGAAGAGGGCCGGCACGGCAACAACCAACATCAGTGCGGCAAACACAATTCTGCCGCCAAAGCGATCCGCGAGCATCCCGGTCAAGATGCGCAGGAGAGAACCCAGCATCACGGGCACTGCGACAAGAAACGCTGTTTCCGTCGCCGTCAGGTGAAACAATTCGCGGAATCTCGGTGCGAACGCGCTGATAAGCCCCCAAGCCGCAAAACAGAGGGCAAAAGAAAATGTCGCGAGGGTCAGTTGGAGGTTGGGATGTGAACGAGTTTCTGGCATCTGGGTGTTCTTCGTTATCAGTTCTCTCCTAAAAGCAGGAATGCGGGAACACGAACAGAAAGGAGAGGAAGGATCTCACATGTTACAACCCTGTCCGCATCCTGACAATTACCGAGTCTTGCGGGATGCGGCGCGGCGCCCAATGCCCCTTTAAGGTGAGCGAGCCGGCACAGGAGAACTATGACCAAAGTCACTGGCAAATCCGGAGAGCGCAATATCAGCCGGCGGCGGTTTGCTCGCGTTTCAAGCCGTCGAGGTCTTTTACGAAGATGTTTCGGCCGTCGACTTCGATGAAACCCTCCGCTTGCAGGCGGCCAAGGTTTCTTGAAATCAGTTCGCGAACGGTGCCGAGTTCCGACGCCAAGTCCTGGTGACTTTTTGTCAATTCCACGCGGATTCCACCGTTAGAAGGTTCTCCGACGGTCAGTGCCAGGCGCACCACCAGGGAAATCACGCGCTGCCGCACGGTGGTGAAAGATAACTCTTCAATGATGCCCACCAGCCGCCGAAGCCTGGAACCCACAACACTGATGACCTTCAGCGCGACATCGGGATGTTCGCGACAGAAATTCTGAAAATCTTTCCGGGAAATGAACAAAACCTCCGCATTTTCGAGCGCCGAGGCCGAAGCAGGGTAAGTGCCGCCGTCGAACACAGGGAGTTCGGCGATCGAACTGCCGGGCCCCTCGATGGACAGAATCTGCTCGCGTCCCGCGGGCGACATTTTGAAGATGCGAACCTTGCCGGCCGCGACGAGGAACAGCCCTTCGCACATGTCGCCCTCGTTGAAAAGCAGTTCGCCGCGGTCAAATTTCCTGCGCGAGACGCGCGCAGCCAGCGCCGAAGTTTCGGCGTCGGTCAAGCCTGCAAACAACGGTGTCTTGCGCAGAATCCGTTCCACGCCATCCTTCATTCGGGTCCGCTCCTGGGTGCCGCGCCCACCGCACAACGGCATGATAGCGGAAAGCGCCAGCGACGCCGATTATCGTATAGATCAGAATTGCCGGGAGAAAAAAACTGACAGGCAGGAATTATCCAAGGGGCTACTCCAGTTCAGGCGGAGCACACACCAGAATTTCGAGAACCCGAGCAGATGCGGTGAGCATGCCGGCTACGAGACCCCATGCAAACGCCACGTCAATCGGGCCAACAAGGGGAATTCAGCCGATCGCGCCGAATTCCCTTGGGGCGGCAATTTCCGAACGGGTCTGCGCTAATCCATCGGCACTTCGGCCAGTTTTTCGTCCCAATGCTCGGTGGTAAGTTCCCAGCGCTTCTTGTCGCCCTGCTCGAAGTCCGGGGTATTGGGGAACACGGCTTTCATTACCTTGGCGCGTTCCTTCTGAACTTCGACCTGGGCATCGAGGTCACGATAGACGATGACCACGAAGAAATCCCAAGCAGGAGAAAGCTCGTGAACGGTGCGTTTATACATGGTTTCGCTCTTTACCAGGCCCTGTTTCATTTCATACTGCATGATGGGGTAGTGGTATTTCTTGTAGAGCGCCAGCCACTCGTCCTGCTTGCCCGGCGCAATGCGATAAAAACTCGCGTCCGTCACGGTGCCTCCCGCATACCCGGTCGGTGTCTGCGCGCTGGCGCGGCGCGGACCTCCCTTGCCTGCGGGCAGAAGCAACAGGCCTGCGGCCACCAAGAATGACAAGAACAGTGTCCTCTTCATTTCTTTTTCTCCTTTATTCACCAGCGAAAATTTTTGACCACTAAACTCCTGGGCCTCCGGTTTTCCGGTCCGCAACTCATTCGACTTCGTAGAACAAAATTCGGGCTTGATCCTCAAAATGCGGCACGGAGACGAACATGCGTCTGATTTCGGGGACGTATAGGGCCGTCTTCGCGCGAGGAGCGGTTGGGGTTTTGGCGAGCAGAGAATAATGCCCATCCGCGGTGGATTGATACACGTAAATGGCGCCGCCATCGGGCACGGGCGCTCCGCACGACGCGTAGATTCTGCCCGCCGGCGGATCATAGATGATGTAGTCAACCCAGCCGCCCAGCGGATACGTTTCCAATTCTTTGCCCGTGCGCGTGTCGAAGACGTCCAGGGTGCCGTGCGTCTCGGTGTCGCG
>JAJPIE010000024.1 GCA_021324935.1 Acidobacteriota bacterium | reverse complement strand
TTCCACCGAGACCAGGACCGTAGTAGACAAGCTTGCAGTTAATTTCGCGCGCAGGAAAATTTATGAAAGGCACGAGTCGTTAACCTGAGTTCCACATGAAACTTATAGCATACGCCCGCAGAGCAGGCCAGCATTCCACTCCGCAGGTGCCTGGAATCGACTGGTTCTAGTGTCGCGGAGAAGGGCCTCCGGCGTAAGCCTTATTTTCAGAGTTGCTCCCGTTCGGTTAAGACTGCTCAAAACGTCACTTTTCCACCGTCACCCGCATCGCCCGCTGTGATTGACGTCGGGCAGCGCCTCTGCTAGCATTCGCGCCATGGCGAAAGCGCAAAAGTCCTCTTCCAGCTCTTCTGGGCGCTCCAAGTCTTCTACTAAGGCCGCGTCCAAGTCCAAGAAAAATAGCAGTTTACCTGCCATTCCCCCGCAGCGTGGCGGGGTGGAACTGGTCGATCCCCGCGTCCAGGCACAGATGAAACTATACGAAGAGGCCATGAGCCTTTTTCATCAGCAGAAATTCCAGCGCTCCAGGCAGGAATTGGAAAAAGTTCTTGAGGGCCCTAGCAAGGAACTTGCGGATCGCGCACGCACCCATTTGCGCATTGTCGAACAGCGCATGAAGCCTTCTTCGGAACAGAATCCCAAATCTCCCGAAGAGCACTACCAGCGCGGCGTGGCCATGATGAACCTGGGGCGCTGGGACGAAGCCAGGGAGAGCCTGGAAAGGGCCCGCAAGCTCGCGCCGAAGCTCGACCACATCCACTACGCGTTAGCGGCACTGGATTGCCTCACGGGCGAGGCGGATTCCGCCATGGCCAACCTGAAGCTCGCCATTGAGCTTCGCCCCGCCAACCGCTTCCACGCGCGCAACGACGAAGATTTCGCCTTCCTTCAGGAAGATCCTCGCTTCACCGAGTTGCTGTATCCTGAAAAAGATGGCTACGCCGGATAGCCGCACTCATCCGGTTCTGCGACGACCTCGAATCTGATCTCGGGTCTTGCCGCTTGTCTGGCTCTTCCGCCGCCACCCAATCCGCGGTGAACTGCCGGTGCGACTGAAACTTCCACGCGTGTTCGGCTTGGCCGATTACCGAGGCTACCTGTGAGAACGAAGCTCGCCAAAAAAAACGTGTCGATCCGCGGCCTGCGCGTGGTCGCACTCGGTGGGGGGACGGGGCTCTCCGCGCTGCTTCGTGGATTGCGGGAGCACGTTGTGCGAGGTCCGGTGCGCTTGCCGACTCGGGGACGTCCGATTTCCGACCTTGCGGCGATCGTTACGGTAACCGATGACGGAGGCAGCTCCGGGCGCTTGCGGCGGGAAAATCAAATTCTTCCACCGGGCGACATTCGTAACTGCCTGGTTGCGCTTTCAAAGGACGAAGCGTTGCTCAGCCGCCTGTTCCAGTATCGCTTTGAGGCCGGGCGAGGACTCGCCGGCCACAGTTTCGGTAATTTGTTCCTTGCTGCGCTCACGCACGTCACCGGGGATTTTGCCGAAGCTGTGCGCGTTTCGAGCAAAGTGCTCGCGATTCGCGGGCGCATCTTTCCGTCCACTACTTCCAATGTTCACCTGGTGGCGACACTGGCGAATGGCACACGCGTCCGCGGCGAAACGAATATATCCCGAAGCAAGATCCCCATTCGCAAAATTGAGCTGAGCCCGCGCCGGGTCCGTGCGCTCCCGCCCGCCATCGAGGCGATCCATGAGGCGGATTTGATTCTGATGGGCCCTGGTTCCCTTTACACCAGCGTGATTCCAAACCTGCTGATTCCGGAAATCGCCCAGGCCGTGCGGCGCTCCCGCGCGCCCCGCGTCTATATCGCCAATCTGATGACGCAGCCTGGAGAAACCGCGCACTATACGCTCAGCCAGCATTTGCGCGCCATCGAGGAGCATGTCGGCAAACAGTTCATTCATTATGTCGTTGCAAACACAAAGCGGATCTCGCTCGAGGTCGCTCGACGCTACCGTGCGGAAGGGGCGGAGCCTGTGGTGATTGATCGTGCAAACATCGGCAAAATGAACGTACGGCTGATTGCGGATAACCTGCTCGAAGAGCATGGAGTGATTCGCCACAAATCCGCGCGCCTCGCCGCGCTGCTGCTTAAAGAGTTTCTTCGTCCACCGTTCCGCTAGTGCTCGCGGCAGTGTCAGAATGTTGCTCCTGCATCGCGACTAGCGCCGGCTACCGCCGGTGCGCGATAAGGAGATATTGAAGGCGTGCTGCTTTTCATTCAACTGGCCGGCGTGCAAGATGTGACATTTCCAGTGGAACATCTGCATCGTCCCGGGAACTGAAGTTCGCGCCCTACCGTCACGGCAGATTTCCGGCTAACATGCGAAGTGTATTCATTGCAGTTCCACGGAGAAAAAGCATGTCTACATTTGGACTTATCGAGTACAAGGACGCCAGCCCCGCAGTGAAAGCCGTTTATGACGACATCATGGCTACCCGGAAAACCGACTACATCAATAATTTCTGGAAAGCCATTGCCCATGACCCGGCTCTGCTCAAGCGCACGTGGGAAGATCTGAAGGCGCTCATGGGACCCGGCGCCCTGGATCCCCTCACCAAGGAACTCCTCTATATTGCAGTGAGTGTCACCAATAACTGCCACTACTGCATTGCCTCTCACACGGCCTCTGCCTTTGCGAAGGGAATGACACCGGAAATGTTCAAGGAACTCCAGGCCGTGATCGGGATGGCCAATGAGACCAACAAGCTCGTCACCGGCTACCAGGTCGCTGTTGATGCGCGCTTCCAACCACCACTGGAGATCAACAAGAAGTAGCGGGTTCCGACCGAGAATCCGGAATAAAGCTGCAGCCCCGGGGCCTAGACGATTGGCAAGGGGCGGTCTGTGAGGTTGCTTCCTGTCTGCAAGCCGTTGCTCGTCGAAAAGCAGAGAGATGCTCCCGTATCTCCTATAGCTGCAACAATTTGCTCTAACTCTCACCTTCACTCTTCGCGCACATGCGTTGCACGGTGGTACTTGCGTACTATATGGTCTCCTTCTCCCCCAATCCGAACATATAGAGGTACAGCAGAGGGACCCTCTCGTTACCGGGCCTGTGCAACGCATTTCAGCTCTTGTGAGTGGTTTATGACACTTAATGTGAAAAACTCAGACAAGGACGCGGCGCCTTCGTCGCCGGGTGTTTCCGCTCCTAAATCGCCACCCGAGGCCCCAGCCCGCCCGAAGCCGGTGGCGCTGGAAATTCCGGTCACTGTCAACGGAGCCCGCACTGTGGAAGGTTCGGACAAGCGCGAACCCTTTTCGGAAAAATCCGCCACGGTTTTGGTCTTCGGCCACGGGGCAGTGATTCGTATTTCCGCTTTGCTTGCTCCCGGACAGCTTGTTTTTCTCACAAACGAAAAATCGAAGAAAGAAGTGGTGTGCCAGGTTGTAAAGTCCAAAACCGACGGAAACGCGGTAGGCTACGTCGAGCTGCGATTCACGGAGCCTGCCCCGGGTTTTTGGGGAATGAGGTTTCCTTCGGACACGTTGTTGCCGCAGGCTGTGGCGCGCCCGGCAGCGCCAGCTCCCGGAGCCCCAAAAGTTGCGTCGCTTGTGCCACAAGTTCCTGCGCCTGCCGTGGCGGTTGCGCCTCCAGCTCCGCCAAAACCTGTGATCGCCGCAACTCCGGCTGCTGCTGCGCCAGTTTCTCGGATAAATGGCGTTTCGGATAGTTCCAGCACTCCCGCTCCGTCGCTGGTGAGCACTCCGCCCAGTGCCGAATCCAAGGTTTCGTTTCCGACGCCTCCCCCGCCCACGCCTTTCAAGACTGCATCAGATTCGGGGCATACGGAGCCCGTTGCACCTCCGCCAGCGGTTTTGGAGGCACCGCCCGCACCTTTCGCGTCTGCTCCGGCGGCTCCCGTTGTGGAGTCGAAACCCGCAGCACCGATTACTTCGACGTCGGCTGTTTCCTCCTCCGTGCCTTCCACGGAGGAACTTAAACAGCAGGCCGCGCGCCTGCAGGAGCAGCTTAGTTCTTTGCTATTTACCGAGACTCCAAAACCTGCCGCACCGCTCGTTGCATCGCCGGCTTCGGAGAAAGACAACGTCAACACTCCGGAGGTGGCGCAAAAGGTTTTTGAATTGGCGAGTGCGCCGTCCGAACCTGCGCTTGCGAAGCCGGTAGCCAGCATTACGCCGCCGACAACACCCGCGGTTACTTCTCTCCAGGTGGAGGAGATCAAGATTCCTTCGTGGCTGGCGCCGCTGGCACGAGAAGCGGAAACGCCCGTTGCCACTGCGACTCCCTTCCATGTGGACGGCACAAACTCCGACGTGGAGTCGGTCATTCCGCAGCCGACGGAGGAGCAGGTTCTCTCCGAGGTGCAGGAAGTTTCGCGCCGCCCGGAAACGGCGGTCTTCGGTGGCCAGCTTCTGGGCGAGTCTTCCAAGACCGAAGAAGTTTCGAGTTCGAAATCAAAGGCGGGCTTGTTCATTGGGATTGCCGCATCGCTCTTGTTAGTCGCCGGCGGCGCATGGTATTCACGGCAGCCGGGCAACGCGCTATCGGCGATGCTTTCCGGCAACGCAGCCCCCACGCAACACTCCGCGTCAGCTCCCACGGTTTCCGAAACACCTTCGCAGCCGACACCAGCCGTTACCCCTGCAGTGTCCATGCCTGCACCAGCGGCGTCTCGTACAAATACCGTGGTTGAACCGGCCCCGTCCAACTATGCGACAGTGGAACGGGCAACCCGAAGTGCGAGCAGTCTTGCGGTGTCCGCCCCGCGGACAGTAAAGCCCGCCGTGGAGGAGGCAAAGAAGCCCTCCCTGGGTGACGTTCACCTGGCCACTCCGGTGATCAATCACGAAGGATCTGGAGCTACGTCTTCCTCAGCCCCTACGTTGGATCTCAATTCCTCCGCTGCGTCTGCCGCCCCAATTGCTTCACTTGCCGGATCGCATCGAGCGGGTCCCGCGGCTCCGGTGCCCGTCGGCGGAGACGTGAAGCCCGCACAACTTTTGAAGTCCGTGCCGCCGGAATACCCGCCAATGGCGCGCAATCAGCGGATTTCGGGCAATGTGCAGATTGATGCGTTGATCGATGCCGATGGCAATGTCGGCGCCATGAAAGTGCTCTCCGGCCCGCCGCTGCTGCACCAGGCCGCTCTGAACGCGTTGAAGCAATGGAAATATAAGGCTGCGGAGCTTGACGGCAAGCCTACTTCGATGCACTTGACGGTCACGATTCAATTCCGTACGCAATAACAGAGTTCAACCGAATTCAGGGAAAAGGACGCCGCGATTGAGCGGCGCCCTTGCCATTTCAGGAGCTCTCTCGGTAAGGAAAGTCTCTCGGCCATCCCGGCTTTTGCCTTCCCACCGCGACGCCGATTAGTAGCGGAACTTCACGCTTCCATAGGCGGTGAAAGGTGCCGCCGGATAAGCAAGCACATAACCCGCGTAAGGCGGCGGTGGCGGAGAGAGCGTTCCGGTGTAGAAACCCGAAGTTCCGAAGTAGCTGCCCGAGGAAATGTATTCGTACTCGTTGTAGTTCTTATTGAGGACGTTGAGGGCCGCGAATTGAAACTTCATGAACCTGTAGGGCACGTTCACACTGAAATTGAGGGTGCCGTAAGCGTCCACGGTTTGTTGGCTCGGCGCTCCAAAGGAGTTATCGAAGAGATGTTGAGTGCCCACATATTGAAAGGCGGCCATGGGCTGTATCTGGAGGGAATGGAATTTGAACTCGTAATACGCGCCGAAGTTGAACAGTGTTTCCGGCACGTAAGAAACGGGCGAGCCGGCATAGCTGATGCAATCGCTGGTTCCAACGCCGCTGCAACCGACCGTGTAGCTGGCGTATTTCGCGCCCTCCACGTTCCCGTTAACGAAAAAATGGAGATTTGCGATGGGGTCTTCGTCGGCATACATGTTCACGCCGTGATAGATGGAAGAGCCGCTGGCGGCAATGGTGTCTCCGTTGGCCAGGCCGATATCGATTTCCTGGCTGGAGTAGTAGGTGTGGAAGTACGAGGTGCCGACCAGCAAGCCGTTGCGCCAGCCAGCATGCGGCCTACCTCCTGCGGGTTATTGCGCGCCAGCGCCTGTAAAAAGAAAATCGAAATTACGATCCCGGACAGCACAGACTTGGCCCAGAAGGAATTAAGTTCCCAGAGGGCACCGTCACTTTCTTCCAGATGAACTGCGTTCAGAAGGGCATCGCGGTAGCTCAATCCGCCAGCGTGCCGGAAGACCAGCATGCCAATCAAGAACCAGATTGCAATGACGGCAAATCCCCAGCGAGCCTGGCGCAGGAATAACCTTATGCGGATCCAGAAATAGCGCTTCATGGCCTTTGGCAAATCCTAGTGGTCTTGAAGCACCGCGTCGTCGCCGCGTTTACTTCCACTACTACTTCCCGGGCGGGGTATCCTTGCGGTCTGCTGGTCCTCTTCGTATACTGCAAGCCCGGCCAAATTTGGGCTTGGCGGGTGGGTAGCCTGCCTTCGGCCTTCGCTTTGGCCTCACTTTTCACGCCTGCGCGTCACACTCAGGCGAATTATGCCGCACCGCCGACTGCTAGCAGAGCAGCCCCGGCAAAGGAGCCTTTTGCATGCCGCACATGCCTGCACCGGAAGAAATGAATGTCTATCAGAACGCGGAAGCGCGTTTTGAAGTGGCCGCGAACAAGCTGGGCCTGGAAGAAGGAGTTTACCGTTACCTGAAGTATCCCGATAAGGAAATCACCCTGTATATTCCGGTCGGCATGGACAATGGGCAACTGGAAGTGTTCACCGGCTATCGCGTGTTGCACTCCACCGTGCGCGGACCAGGCAAGGGCGGCATCCGCTTTGCCCCAGATGTCAGCATCGACGAAGTCCGCGCGCTTTCCGCTTGGATGACCTGGAAATACGCGGTGGTTGACATTCCATTTGGGGGTGCGAAGGGCGGGATCATTTGCGACCCTCGCAAGATGTCTCGCGGCGAACTGGAACGCCTCACCCGCCGCTACACGGCTGAACTTGCCGATTGGCTCGGACCCGAACGGGACGTTCCGGCGCCGGACGTCGGCACCAACGAACAGACCATGGCCTGGGTGATGGACACGTATGCCATGCACACCCGTCAAGCGACCACCGCGGTCGTCACGGGAAAGCCTGTTGAACTCGGGGGCTCCCGCGGGCGGCGCGAGGCGACAGGCCGGGGGGTGATGATCTGCGTTGACAAGGCCCTGGCCAAACTGGGCATGAAAAAGGAGACCACCCGCGTGGTCATCCAGGGCTTCGGCAACGTAGGCTCGCTGGCCGCGAATCTGATGCAGAAGGCCGGCTACAAGATCGTCGGCCTTGCTGACATCGGCGGTGGCCTCTACAACGAAAGAGGCTTCGATGTCCCCAAGGTTATCGAGTGGGTTTACACCAACAAGAAGCCGTTGCAGGAATTTCCGGGCGGGGGGACTAAAATGAGCTCCCGCGACATTCTTTTCCAGCCGTGCGATGTCCTTGTTCCGGCAGCCATTGAAAACCAGATTACCGAGCAAAACGCTCATCAGGTGCAGTGCAAGATCCTGTGCGAAGGCGCCAATGGCCCCACCACGTGGCAGGCAGACGCCATCATTGATTCGAAGGGCATCTTCACAGTGCCGGACATCCTTGGAAACGCGGGTGGCGTGACAGTCAGCTACTTCGAATGGGTGCAGGATCGTCAGGGATTCTTCTGGCGCGAAAGCGAAGTAAACGACCGCTTACTAGACGTCATGGAACGCTCCTTCGATGAGGTCGTGCGCTACGCCGAAACGCACAAGGTAAATAACCGTATCGCGGCCTATATGCTGGCGATCGACCGGGTGGCGACGGCTCTCAAGCTGCGCGGCATCTATGCGTAGTTTGCACTTGGCTTTCTGAAGCCAGCGGCGTACTCTCTCTGCCAGAAGTTTTGACAATTTCAAACTGTATTTTCGGTTTGAACTGCTCATTCAGCCGAGGAAGGGTTCCGCACCGTGCCTACGGAATCGTCGCCTGAAATCACAGCAAAACTCGAAGAGCACTATCGCAGGGAAATTTGTCTGGTTGGCCGCTGGATGTATGAACGCGGCCACATTGTCGCCTGCGAGGGCAATCTCTCGATCCGGCTCGACGCGAACCGCATCCTGACCACGCCGACTTGCATGAACAAGGGCATGATGTCTCCGGAAGACCTGGTCATCATGGACATGGACGGCCGCCATCTTCAGGGCGACCGGAAAATTTCCTCCGAAGCAGGAATGCACCTGCTATTTTATCGCATGCGCCCGGATGTTCAGGCCGTGTGTCATGGTCATCCACCCACCGCAACGGGTTTTGCGGCTGCGGGCCTCGGACTCGATCAGGCGCTGCTTCCTGAAGTGGTTGTTTCCCTGGGAAAGATTCCGTTGGTGCGTTATGCCACACCGGGCACGCCGGATCTCGGCGCCGTGCTGGAACCCTATGCGCCGCATTATGACGCATTGCTCCTCGCCAATCATGGGGCGGTCACTTGCGGTCCCGATCTTCGCACCGCATTTTTCCGCATGGAAACGCTGGAGCACTTCGCTAAAATCGCCCTGACGGCGAAACTTGCCGGCGAACCGCAACTTCTCTCAACGCGTGAAGTCGCCAAGCTGATGGCGGCGCGCGCCCGGTATCACGTCTCGCCGCCTCCAGGCGGCGGCGCCGAGCTCCCTCAGACCTGTGATGACGGCGAAAATGACGCCGGCGAGGTGACCCTCAGTCGCTCCGAACTCGACGCCTTGGTGGACGAAGCCGTGCGCAAAGACCGCGCCCGCCGCTAAGGGCTCGCGGTAAATCCTCCAAATCTTTTATCTTTTGGTTTCCGTGGCGCATCGAATCTTTTGGGGAGGTCGTTCATGCAGCCACGAATCGATTACCGCAGATTTGCTCCGGAAGCGCTTAAGGGGATGTACGCGCTGGAGTCCTATCTCTCCCATTGCAGCCTCGATCACCATTTCCTCCATTTGCTCAAACTGCGCGCTTCGCAAATCAATGGTTGTGCCTTTTGCATCGACATGCATTGGAAAGACGCGCGGGCGGGTGGAGAGACTGAGCAGCGGCTTTATGGTCTGGATGCCTGGCGGGAGTCGCCGTATTACACCGACCGGGAGCGCGCCGCTTTGGCCTGGACGGAAGCAGTCACGCTGATTTCCACAACGCACGCTCCGGATGAAGAGTTCGCCGAACTCCAGAAACATTTTTCGGAGCAGGAGATTGTGGATCTGATCTACGCGATTTCGGTTATAAACGTGTGGAATCGAATCGCCATCGCCAGCCGCGCCGTGCCGGGCCGTTATCAACCACCGCAAAAATCCAGCGCCGCGTCCTGATGCGTTTGGTACGGATGTCAGCGTCGGCTTCCACGCGCCGGGCTCATCTGCCAGCCAACTTTTCTTTCCAGGCCAGATTGCGGCTCGTGTTATTCTTTCGCCCCAGCGATGAGCAACATCCAATCTTTTCTTGACTTCGTTCGTAATGGCGACCTCGCTGCTGTAAAAGACGAACTCGATCGCGACGCTTCGCTCGCATCTGCACGGAGCGCTTCCGGCGTTTCCGCTGTTCTTTTTTCCGTCTATAACGGCCGCCGTGAGATCTGTGACCTCCTGCTGGCGCGCGGCGCCGTCCTGCAACTGCACGATGCCGCCGCGGTCGGAGACTTATCGCGGGTTCAGGAAATTCTTTCCGTCCATACGGAAAGCGCGAATGCATTCTCACCCGATGGATTTCCCGTGGTTGCCCTCGCTGCTGCGTTTGGCCATCTCGAAGTGGTTCAGTTCCTCGCAGAGCGGGGAGCGGATATCAACGCCATTTCCACGAACGGCACCGGCTATACGGCTCTTACGGGCGCGGTTGCCAACGGCCATTCTTCGATCGTTGCATTTCTCTTGCAGCAGGGCGCGAACGCCAACCATCGCTACGCCGCGGGGTATTCACCACTTCTCACGGCAGCCGCAAATGGACATCTCGAAATCATTAAGCTGCTGCTATCCCACGGCGCGGATCCGCATGCGACCACCAGTGATGGAAAATCACCCCTCGATCTTTCGACGGAGCGCCATCACTTGGAGGTGGCAACCTTTCTTCGAGCGCGTTCCGCAAGGTGAAGCGGAAAACTAACAGTTGTCACTTGCAGGCCCTGGCGATATTCTTGATTCCTGTTCGGTGGGATTTGCTCCTCCAGTCCACTCGCGCCCCCTCCGAATCCGGGAAGTCCCGCTAGCTCGCGCTTCCAGTCCGGCAAACTTCGAAAAAGGATAAACGAATGAAAATCCGCATAATGCTCGTCATGCTGCTCGCCTCTGCCGTCAGCGCTTTTGCGCAGGACAAAGTAGATGACCGCCTGAAAAACTCCTACACCGTATTGAAAGAGATCCTCGCTACACCCGATCAGAGCATTCCCCAGGACCTGCTCGACAAAGCCCAGTGCGTCATCGTGTATCCCTCCGTGCTGAAGGCCGCATTCATCGTCGGCGGCAGCTACGGCCGCGGCGTAATCAGTTGCCGCACCGGCTCCAGCCACACGGGTCCCTGGAGCGCTCCCGCGATGTTCGCCCTGGAAGGCGGCAGCATTGGCTTTCAGATCGGGGGGGAAGCCACGGACTTCGTTTTGCTGGTGATGAACGATTCCGGTGCAAACTCGGTCTTATCGAGCAAAGTCAAACTAGGAGCCGACATCTCCGCCGCTGCGGGGCCCGTCGGACGTGACGCTTCCGCGGAAACCGATGTGGTGATGAAAGCGGAAATACTGTCTTATTCCCGCGCGCGCGGAGTGTTTGCCGGCATCTCGCTGGAGGGTTCCACGATGAGGTCAGATGACGGCGCTAACAAAACGCTTTACGGGAAAGACCTTACGGCGAAGGACATCGTGCAGGAGGGCAAAGTCAAGATTCCGGCCGCGGCTCAGCCTTTGGTCCACCTGCTGAACAAGGTGACTCCACATCACAAGAAATGATTCGCTGTGTGGGCTTTTTCGATAGCTTCCAATGCGCCTGAATCACAGGCCGGTGCCGCAGGTACCGGCCTCTTTTCTCGCGTTGACACTTGCCGTTGACCCCGGCAATATTGGCCAGCGATGATCGGATTACTGCGGGGACGCCTTCTCGAAAAACGACCTAACCAGGTGATTCTTGACGTGGGCGGCGTTGGATATCTGGTCTCGATCCCGCTTTCCACCTATGCGGCCCTCGGCGAGCTGCACACCGAAGTTACCCTTCTTGTCTACACGCATGTCCGTGAAGATGCTCTTGCGCTCTACGGATTTCTTTCGGCGCGCGAGAAGCATTTTTTCGAGCTGCTACTCGGCGCTTCTGGCGTCGGGCCCACGCTGGCACTTAAAATTCTATCCGGAATGAACGTCGACGAGCTCGTGCCAGCAATCCGCTCCGGCGATCTCGCGCGCCTCACGAAAATTCCCGGCGTCGGCCGCAAAACTGCCGAGCGCATGGTCGTGGAGTTAAAGGACAAGCTTGAATCGGTGACCGTCGAGGCGGAAAAGCTTGCTCCTTCGTCTCCTGCCGGCGTCGAAGCGGACGTCAAATCCGCCCTCCTCAATCTCGGCTATGACGAGCGCACTGCAGACGCGGCTCTCGCCAATGGGAAGCGCGAAGCCGGAAACTCCAACTTCGAAAAGTTGCTCCGGGTGACTTTGGCGGCCATCGGCTCGCCGCGCGGCTAAGTTCCAATATTGCAGGAGCCTTCCTTGCCTGCTGCTCGCTGTTTGCTGCTATCCTTTAACCTTCATGACCAACTTCACCGCCAAGAAGGCACAGACCCGCCCCGAGCGCATCATCTCAGGCGCTGCCTGGGACGACGACGCGCGCCTCGACGCCAGCGTGCGGCCGAAGACGCTCGACGAGTACATCGGGCAGAAGCGCGTGAAGGAAAACATCGCCATCGCGATTGAAGCGGCTCGGACGCGTGGGGAAGCCCTCGACCACGTTCTTCTCTACGGTCCGCCGGGGCTTGGCAAGACCACGCTGGCGCAAATCATTGCCAACGAGCTGAGCGTGCCCATCAAGACCAGCGCGGGCCCGCTGCTGGAGCGCAAGGGTGACCTCACGGCGATTCTCACTTCGCTCGACAAAAAGGAAGTCTTTTTTCTCGATGAAATTCACCGGCTGCAGGCGGCCGTGGAGGAAGTGCTGTATCCCGCCATGGAGGATTTTCGCGTCGATCTGGTCATCGGCCAGGGACCCGGCGCGCGCATTCATCCATTTCATCTCAACCAGTTCACGCTGGTTGGGGCCACCACGCGAGCGGGGTTGATCACCGCGCCGCTGCGTTCGCGCTTCGGGATCGTGCACCGCCTCGATTTTTACGAGCCGGAGGATTTGCTGGTGATCCTGCACCGATCCGCGAAAATCCTGAATATTCCAATGGAAGAAGGCGGAGCGGAAGAGATCGCGCGCCGGTGCCGGGGCACGCCGCGCATTGCCAACCGCTTGCTGCGCCGTGCCCGCGACTTTGCGGAGGTCCGCGCCGATGGGCTCATCACGCGCGAGGTGGCCCAGGAATCCTTGCGCATGCTGGGCGTGGACGAGCATGGCCTCGACGAAGTCGACCGCAACCTCATGCTCGCTTTGCTCGATAAATATGCGGGTGGACCTGTTGGGCTTGGCACCCTTGCCGCCGCGCTCAGCGAAGAGGAAGACGCCATCGAGGAGATGTACGAGCCGTACCTGATGCAGATCGGAATGCTCGACCGCACGCCGCGGGGACGCGTGGCCACGGCCCGCGCCTATCAATATTTTGGCCGCGAACTTCCGAAGCGCCAGCCGCGGCTTTTCTGACGTCGTGCGCGCGGCCGAAGGAGGCCCGCAAGGAAGCACAGGAAGTCGTCACCGGCGGCGTTCTGCCTGGAAGGGTTTTGGAAAGCTCGGCAAGGAATACGCCCAGACTCTCGTTCGGCAACGCAAGCGCGAGAAGGCGATTTGTAAAAAATAACCGCCTTCTGCGCCAGGCCTACTTTCGATTTCTGCATTCCGCTGCGTAGGATGTCCGTATGCTTCGAAGGCTACCCGTCGCCGCCCTTGTTTTTGTCATGGCCGGGTTCTCGCTGCTGATTCCGAGAGTCACCGGCTCCAAGGAGAAAGAGCCCCCGCAGGGGATGCGGTTCGCGGGAACGAT
This sequence comes from Acidobacteriota bacterium, assembly GCA_021324935.1. Taxonomy (GTDB): domain Bacteria; phylum Acidobacteriota; class Terriglobia; order Acidiferrales; family UBA7541; genus Acidiferrum. The sequence goes on along the minus strand of JAJPIE010000024.1, from coordinate 6,013 downwards.
CCGGATCGAGGAAGAGGTGCGCGCATCGATACTCGCGGTGGTCGGACCGCCGGAATTTTTCGAAAACCTGCGCTCCGTGGATTCACCGCAAGGCACTGTCTTCATGAAGGACGGCGGTGAAGTCCGCTTTTTTCCGGACCGGATGACGATTACGCTGCGCATCTACGGCCCGGAAGATTCCGATGGAAAGAGCGGTGCCTCGAAGCAATTGAACTATGACCTGATGCGAGGATTGAAGTTCAAGGTGCAGTGGAAGCGGGGGATGAAATTGCGCTCTGTCCGGGAGCTTCGGCGGCTTTCGGCTGCGGAAGGCACTTTCCTGGACCTGGAAAATTCCGGGCGTCCGATGGATGGCTGGACGTATGAAATGGTCTTCGAAGATTCGAGGGCTCCGATCACCGACCACCTGATCCTGTCTATTTTGTCCCCGGACGACAAATTGATCGCCCGGATGTCCGCGTACCTATAATGGCCGGCAGCCAGGCCTTTCCAGCGGAAGTAGCCTCAGGGCACAATCTTCGAATTCCATCCGAAATTCGCTCTTGCGGTAAGCTATCTTGATTTTACCGAGACTTTCGGACGCCTTCGTGATCGAAACCACCACCACAACTGCCCCGCCCGCCAGCTCCAGGCGCTTCGCTTTTCTTGTCGCCACGGGAATTCTGCTCAGCCGGATCGCCGGCCTGATTCGAACCCGGGTGTTCGCGCACTACTTTGGCGACTCCGATGCCGCAGATGTATTCAACGCTGCCTTTCGCATTCCGAATTTCCTGCAAAATCTTTTTGGCGAGGGCGTGCTCTCGGCTTCTTTCATTCCCGTCTACGCCCACCTGCTCGCCCGGGACGATAAGGAAGAAGCCCGCAAGACCGCAGGCGCCGTCGCTGGTTTGCTTTCTGTTAGCACCTCGCTGTTTGTCCTGCTCGGCGTTCTCGCGGCTCCCTGGCTGATCGACGCCATCGCCCCCGGCTTCCAGGGTGAAAAACGGCAGCTCACCGTCCTCCTAGTTCGGATCCTGTTCCCCGGCGCCGGGCTTCTGGTGGCTTCAGCCTGGTGTCTGGGAGTTCTCAATAGTCATCGGAAATTCTTCCTTTCGTATACCGCTCCGGTTCTATGGAACATCGCCATGATCGCCGGCATGATCGGTTTTGGGGCCGGCCGGACGCAGAACTCCCTGGTGGTCATTACCGCCTGGGCCTCGGTGGCCGGCAGCGGGCTGCAAGTCCTTGTGCAACTCCCTACTGTGCTTAAACTCCTGGGTGGCTTGAAAGTTTCTCTGGGCTACCAGGCGGAAAACGTCCGCGAAATTGTCCACAATTTTTTCCCTGTGTTTATCAGTCGCGGCGTGGTCCAGATCAGCGCCTATATCGACGCATTTCTTGCCAGTTGGCTGCCCACCGGAGCGGTGGCCGCCCTTGGCTATGCGCAAACGCTCTACACGCTTCCCGTGAGCCTTTTCGGCATGTCGGTTTCGGCCGCTGAGCTTCCCGTGATGAGCGGCGCAATGGGCGCCGCCGAGGAAGTAGCTAAAATCCTACGCACGCGTTTGAATAACGGACTGCGGCAGATCACGTTTCTCGTTGTTCCCTCCGTGGTCGGATTTCTCATTCTTGGGGATGTGATCGTCGCAGCCATTTACCAGTCTGGGCGTTTTATGCACTCGGACGTCATCTACGTATGGGGGATCCTCGCGGGCTCCACTGTTGGGCTGCTTGCCTCCACCCTCGGCCGGCTTTACTCTTCCGGTTACTACGCCTTGCGGGATACGCGCACGCCACTGCGCTTCGCCATCGTGCGCGTGGCGCTCACCACACTGCTTGGGTATCTTGCGGCACTTCCTCTCCCGCATTTGCTCGGCATTGAGCAACGATGGGGCGTTGCGGGACTCACGATCTCCGCGGGCATCGCCTCGTGGGTGGAGTTCACGCTGCTTCAGCGGGGCTTGCGGCGCCGGATCGGCCACGTAGGCGTGCAACTCTTGTTTTTGGCGAAGGTGTGGGCCGCGGCTTTGATCGCTGCTGCCGCTGCGAGGGGAGTTCTCGTTGCGCTGGGGCACCACGGGCCGATCTGGCTTGCGGCAGCCGTTCTTTCTATCTACGGAATCCTGTACTTTGGGTTGGCCATGCTTTTCAAACTTTCGGAAGCCCACTCCGTGCTAGGTATGCTTCGCCGTCGGGCCGGAATGCGGTAATCTCTCCATCAGCCCCTCACCGCTGCCCCGGAACCGCTTTTATGGTTACCGTCTACATTGCCCTCGGAACCAACATCGGCGAGCGCGAAGACAATCTCCGCCTGGCGCTTCGCCATCTGCCCGAAGTAGGAGTGCAGATTAGGCGTACCTCCAGTGTGTATGAGACCGAGCCAGTCGATTATCTCGATCAAGACTGGTTCTTGAACACCGTTCTGGAAGGGCAAACAGAGCTCGATGCGCTTGCGCTTCTCCGCGCCTTGCGGCTCATCGAAACCCAAATGGGCAGTCGCAAAGCGTTCGCCAAGGGGCCGCGGCTGATCGACCTCGATGTTTTGCTATACGGAATGGAGACCATTGACACGCCCGAGCTCCAGGTGCCGCATCCCCGGATGCTCGAGCGGAAATTTGTTCTCGTGCCGCTCGCCGAAATCGCGCCCACTCTCCGTCATCCGTCGTGGAGATCCGGCGTGGTCCAGCTTCTTGCCAGCACGCAGGATCGCAGCCAGGTCAAGAAGCTCCTCGACGCCTCTTCCATTTGGACTCCTTGATTTTGTGAACGCCGGGCTGGCCCTGGCCTTCCAGCAACGTACTACATCTCTCAACTCGGCTTCCCCACCACCCGCCGATGCAATGTCGTCACCTTCGGCTCGAGCGAGTCCAACTCAATCTGGGATAACCCATCTTCTTCGGTCTCCGTCCACCGGAAGGCCCCCGGCTCCGATTCCGTTCGTTCTCTCCCATTCAGCTTGCGCAAAAATTCCTGCGCGTCCTTCCTCGACGTCCTTTCTCGCACCGTAGGCCGCGCGACCGCCTCTACCGCGCAACTTCGCAGCAGCTTGTTCCAATAACTTTCAAACAGCGTATCCGAGGCGAAGATGTCGCTCCACGCGACCTCGCCACCGCACGCCACTACCCGTGCGCCTTTGAGTCCTTCCGTTTCCTTTCGAAATCTTCGCTGAATCTCGCTTACCAGTGCCTCCACCGGGCTTCCAACGCGCCGCGACTCGTAAATCTTTTCGCAGGACTGAGTAGGTGCCTTCGTCTGCATTGTTTGGTTAAGGATTTCCGCGCTGACCGCGGGCGCAGGCGAAGCGGGCATACGCGCGGCTGTCGATCCAGCGGACACTGCCGCCTACGCGTCGCTCTGCTGCTGCTGTCTTCCCGCAGCTTGTTCCCGCACGCTGGGATGAACGATCGTCTTCGCCATGTTGAACTGCGAACCCGACGACCATCGCCCTTGCTCCACGCAAAACGCATCCAGCGGCGGATGGCTTGCGAACTGCGCAAGTGAATTCAGGAGAGATTCTTTGATATTTGCCTACCACTAATGACTGAAAACCTGTGACCCTGCTATCCGCGCGGATCACCCAAATTTGTCCTCAAGCGCGTTTTTTTAGTCTTCGAAGCTTCCGTCTCTTGCCTCTCATACTCCGCCAATTCTTCTTCCGTGTAGCTATAGGAGTCCCGTGAAGCAAACATCGAGCTCGTCCGGCTGTTGGACTTTTTCTTTTTTCGTGCTGCGACAAACTCATGCCGCGTCATGCGCAGCGGTCCTTCAATTGCCCGCACTTCCACAAGCAAGTCGCTCACTTTTTCAAGAAAATCGTGCAAATGGAACGGTCTCACAACATAGGGCAGCCGTGCTTCTTCAAGTTGCTCCACTAACTGGCCGCCGGCCATCTCCGGCACCACGTACAGCACGCGCAACTTCCCGCCGTCTTCGACGCTGACCGAAGCGAGTTCGTTCAGCACGTGAAACAACGCCGGGTTACTTCTGACCATCTCAACATTGGCGATCAGCAGGGAATATTCCGCGGTCTTTAACTCCGCTTGCAGGAGAGGCACATCCGGCACCACGCGGACTCGCCAGCCTTCCGAATCCAGCATCTGCCGGAGGGCCGCGCTGCCGCGCGCGTCTTCCTCGAAGACGAGAATGCCGACTTGCGGCGCGAGGGGTGTTGTAGGGGACGCCATTTCCGAAGTATAGGCTGCGGTGCTGTCAAGGACACGGCGCGGTTGCGCAGCGCTCCCAATCCGCCACCTGTCCTTTGGGCCGGGAAGTGGCGCCGGGACGCCACACTGTAGTTCTCGGGTTGCGGAATCTTCTATTGGAAGTACGAGTCTTGTCTTGGGTTCCGAGTGGCCCTACGGAGCGGGCGTTTCCCCCTGCTGCATCACCGGCATCAGAATCAGGTCCGCCTTTGCCGGATTCCCCTGTGTCAGAACCGGGTAGGCCTTATCGCTTGCAAACTTGAGTTCGCTTCCGAGCAGCACCCGTGCACTTATCGAATAGGAGTGCTTGGGATCAATCTTCGCGGGGTTGAACTTCAGCGTGAAGGGCACCGGCACCTGGGCTTTTCCGAGTTCAAATGTTTCTTTCGCCACCACTGTTGCCGGCGCATCAGTCCTGGAGACATCCATCAATTGCACTTGGATCGTCGCCTGCTCGGGCAACGCCATCCGCAGCAGATAGGTGACCGTTCCCGTCACCGCATCTTGCATCGGCGGCTTCTCGAGCACACAATCCTTCACGATTATTTTCCCGTCGCCTTCCGGCGCATCCTCCTGAAGAAAGCCACCGTCGCCTTTGCCCCACCACACTACTTTGCCATTCGAATAGCGGTTCCCATCGGCGGAACGAGTTTGCCGCATGAGGTAGAAACGATCCTGGAAGCGCACCTTGGCCGTCGTATCGCGCAGGTAGACCACTATCTTCGCGCCGTTTTCGCAGGTGTAGTCAAAGCGCTTCCATTTGATCGCTGGACGCACCGTGTTTTGGGGTTTTGCCGGGGACGCAGAGGTTGCTGCGCCGGGTCCTTGCTCCTGCTGTGCCCGGGTCCACCCGCCACAGGCCAGCATGACTGCCAACGTAAGCCCCAAATTTACCCCTGTTCGCGTCGCCTTCATTGTTTCCCCCAACATTTTGAGTGTAGCGCGTTGCAGGGGTGAATTGGAGAATCCCACAGGCGCACAAATTCACTTGAAAGAAGGACATAGCATTCGGGCCGCAAGGATTTCTGGACCCAGGATTCGCTTTGTATTAGCGTGGCTCCCCGAGCGTGTTTCGGCTCTCCGGAATTTCCACTTCCTGGAGTTCATATGCGACCACCAAGCGCTGAACCGCTGCTCCAAATGCGCGATGTTCTCGTCGAATGCTTTGCGGTGAGTGATGCGATCCATCAACTCATCCTCCGGCAGCTCGATCCCAAGGCGTGGCTCGCCAAGCCTCCAGCGCGCAACGCGCGGACCATCGCCGCGATTTTCACCCATGTGCACAACATTCGGCGGAAGTGGATCCGTCTGTCCGCTCCGCATCTCAAGCTGCCGGCGAAGCTCGATCGTTCCCACTGCACGCAACGCCAGGCCAGTGCCGCGCTTGCTGAAAGCTCAAAGCTCTGCTGCCGGATGCTGACCGAAGCTTTCGCTGGACCGGAGGGGCGCGTCCCAAAATTCCAGCGCGACGGCTGGGTCCCGGCTTGGCCGGCGGGCGACGCCATGTTCGCGTACATGCTGACGCACGAAGCGCATCACCGCGGCCAGGTCTGCCTGCTGGCAAATCAACTGGGGTATCCGATTCCGAAAAAGCTGGGTTATCAAATGTGGGCTTGGGAGAAACTCTGGAAGCAGTGCGGCTTTACCGGTCCGCGATGACTCTTTTCACCAGAGCACTTGACTGCGGATTGCATAAGGATTGTTCGAGATTATTCGAAGATCAATGGGTTCAAGCTGGACTTGCGGAAATTCTTCGAGGCCTACTTTCCGACGACGAGGCAGGAGCCGGGGGAATAGGGACGGAGACCCGTCGAATCCCAGAAAAGGCGCGA
>JAJPIE010000040.1 GCA_021324935.1 Acidobacteriota bacterium | reverse complement strand
CTCCACTTCAATCTGCCGCAGCAACGTCACGATCTGTTCCGGCTTGTACCTCTTCGTTGGCATACCAGCGTTCCTCCAGAGTGAAATTCTCTCTCACTCCCACTGGTGCAAAAAACCCCGGTCAGGTCAATACTCATCGAACGCTGCCCGCACCCATGCCGACGCTGCCTCTGTGGCAAGCCCCTGCCCCCAGTGCGGTTGTGCGAGGCGGAATCCTAAGTCAATCCAGCCGCATTCTGGCAGCACGAGCAGCCCCGAATCGCCGATTGGAACTCCCGAGGCTGCATTCAGAACGACCCATTTACTGAACCCGTGTTCCCATTGGTGGTTCTCGAAAAAAGCGAGCCTTGTCCTTGTCTCTTCGATGGATTTGTCAGGGCCGGTGACAGTAAAGCGCATTGCGGACGCTTCGCATTGGGTGGTGCATGAGAAAGCAGCGGAAGTAAATCGCTATATTCGCGAATTCCTGGCGTGATATTTACCAGCCTGTAAGAAAAGCAAGAAAGTTTTACCAGAGGCGAAGATCACAGGTGTCCCGGATGAAGGGTACGAGTGTGTCCGGTGTGTCCGGGTGAGCGTGTTAACGGGAATTCATGGAAGCGCTATCGTGAATTTACAGTGGGAGAACGAGGGCGCAACCGAGAGCGGTCAGAGTAGGCCTCCCAGTCCGTCCGTAATGCAAAAGGAGGATCACAGCATGACCGCAAGAAGAATCGCGTTCCAAGTGCTGCAAAGCGCCCGAGTGGGCCTTGCATCGCTGGTGATGCTACAGATGAGCCTGGCGGGTCCGTTTTTGGGCAGCGCGCAGGCGCACGATCATGATAACGATGGGGATAACCGCGCGCGCACCCCGATCAAGCACGTGATTGTGATCGTCGGGGAAAACCGGTCGTTTGACCATATCTTCGCGACGTACCAGCCAGCGAGGGACGGGGAGACTGTCGACAATCTGTTGTCCAAGCACATCGTCAAGAAAGACGGAACGCCCGGCAGCAATTTTGCGCAAGCGGAACAATTTTCGGCGGATGCGACTGACAGTCCGAACTATCAGATTGCGCCGAAGAAAAAGACGCTCTATGCGCCAATGCCGGCGCCGCTGAACGGGGGCCCGGCGGATGTATGCAAGAACAATGGAATCTGCACGCTGGCGGACGCGACCTCGTCGGAAGCCGGATTGGCGGACGAATATTATGCGTTCCTGCTGACCGGCGGAACGGGACTTTCCGGAAAGGTGCCGGATTCGCGAATCACCGGGGTGCACAGCACGGCGCCGTATTTCACGCTGAAGCCGGGGCCGTTCCAACTAACCAATTCGCTGGGCGCGGATACGTTTCCGTATGACTCGTATGCGGCGAGCCCGGTGCACCGCTATTACCAGATGTTCCAGCAACTCGACTGCGACGCTTCCTATATTTCGAAGACGAATCCCGATGGCTGCCTGAAGGACCTGTTTCCGTGGACGGAAGTGACGGCGGGCTCCAACACCAACGGCAAGACACCGCCGACGCCGACGGGCTACGACAACGACTACTTCCCCGGGGCGCACACCTCCGGCGAGGGGTCGACGTCGATGGGCTTCTATAACATGGCGCAGGGCGATGCGCCGTACACGAAATACCTGGCTGACAATTTCGCGATGAGCGACAACTATCACCAGCCGGCAAAGGGTGGAACCGGCCTGGACAGCATCATGCTGTTTTTCGGCGATGCGATCTGGTTCTACGATCCGAACAGCCCGACACCTTACATTCCGCCTCACAACGCGATGACGGCCTTCGGAGGACCGGTGGACGAAATCGAGAATCCCAATCCGATGGCGGGGACGAACAACTACTGGACCAATGATGGCTATGGAGGCTTCGGAAATACCGCGACTTCAACGGGCGTGTATGGCGGTGGAAGCTATTCGAACTGCTCCGATCCAACCCAGCCCGGTGTGCAGGCGGTGTTGACCTATCTCTCTTCCCTGCCGCGACCGATCGAGCCGAAGTGCGACCCGGGTCACTACTACCTGCTGAACAACTACAATCCGGGATATTTTGGCGACGGGAGCGACGCCTACACGGACGCGAACTCGAACAATACGCCATTTACGATTCCGCCGACAAGCCAGAGAAGCATCGCCGACGTGCTGCTGGAGAATCACGTGTCCTGGAAGGGGTACAACGACCAGTGGGACGCGTATCTGACCGACAAATACCAGCTGAATTACGGCACGGTGGGGCCGAACAGCGACCAATACTGCAATATCTGCAACGGATTCAGCTATCAGACGCAGATCATGACCAATGCGACCATCCGCAGCGAACACTTGAAAGATGTGACGGATCTTTACTCCGACATCGCGAACGGGACGCTGCCGGCGGTATCGTTTGTGAAGCCGAGCGGCTGGGTGGACGGCCATCCGGCATCTTCAAAGTGGAACCTGTATGAAGGGTTCGTGAAGAAGATCGTGGATGCGGTGCACTCGAACAAAGAGTTGTGGAATAGCACGGCGATCTTCATCACGGTGGATGAAGGCGGCGGCTACTACGATCACGGATACGTGCAATCGCTGGACTTCTTTGGCGACGGGACACGAATTCCCTTGATTGCCGTTTCCAAATGGACCAAGCCCGGTCACATCTCCCACAGCTATACCGACCACGTTTCGATTCTGAAGTTCATTGAACGGAACTGGAACCTGCCGACCATCAGCGGACGCAGCCGAGACAACCTGCCGAACCCGAGAGTGGAAGGAGACAATCCTTATGTTCCGGCGAACACGCCGGCGATCGGAGACTTGTTCGATCTGTTTGACTTCGATCGGGACCACGGGAAGTAAAGAAGTAAGGATGGAAAGAAGCAAAGAAAAGCCTCCGGCGCCGGATGTGGCGCCGGAGGCTTTTGCTTAGGGAGTGAGAAGGTTTAGTGGACGTAGAAGGCGGTGCGGGAAACGACGGTGTAATCGCGGCCTCTTTTGCCAAAGGAAGGCGCGAGGCGGACATCGAGTTTGTGAGGTTTGCCGAGAGCGGCGCTGGCATTTGTGTAGTAGCCGAGGGTGTAGCGTGTTTTGATGCGCTGAATCAGCGCGCGAAACACTTCGTCGAGATGGGCGACATCGGGAACGTCGAAGATTTCACCGCCGGTTTGTTCCACGACTTTGCGGATGTTCACGAGTCCGGGAACCAAGGCCGCAGCCATGCGGGTTTCCGGGGGATTATAGCCGGGGATTTTGAGGTTGTAGACGACGGCGTCTGAGGCGATGGCTTCGGTGACGATATCGCGAGTGCCCTGGCCGCCGGCGCTGGTGCCGACGTTGTCACTGATGAGGACGATGACGCGGCGATCTTTTTGCGGGGCGTTGAGGAGATATTGGGCGGGAACGAAGATGCCATCGTTGATATTGGTGGCGCCGCCGACCTGAAAGGCGCTGATTTGGTCCGCGAGCTGTGATTTATCGCGGGTGAAGGGAACGCGCAACTGAGCTTCGGTGGAAAAAGTGAAGAGGGCGACCTGGTCTTCGGGCTTCAGAGCGGAAAGGGCGACATTGGCAGCCTGGCGCAAAGGGGGGAGGAACGGGCCGATAGAATCGCTGAGATCGAGGACCAGGGCGACGTCGAGGGGAAGTTCGTCGCGGCTGAAGATTTCAATTTTCTGAGCGACGCCATCTTCGCGCAGTTCGAAGTTTTCCTGCTTTAAGTCGCCCAGGATCTGTCCTGTCTTGTTTTTGACCGTGGTGTCGACCAGGACGAGGTTGACGTTGACGCGAATGACGTTTTGCGGTGGTTCCTGGGCGGGGAGTGGGCGGAGGAGGAAGCCGAGCAGGACGAACGGCGAAGCGGCTTTGAGGACCATTGCAAAACGGGGTGTCATAAGGACTTGGTTTACCGGGAGTAGACAGTCTGAAGGATGACTGGGGGTTCGACAAGGTTGCATGCCCTGGTGACTGTACCGTGCAGGTACTTGACAATTCGGTTAGTATGCTCATAGGCTGAGTGGGCGATGGAGCTGGATGCTTCCCTCTCTTGGCTGGCGATGACCATGACGCCGGGCGTGGCGGCGCGGGTGTCCGCGCGATTGCTGCGGGAATTCGGGTCGCCGGAGGGAGTATTTCGGGCGAGCCTGGCGGCGCTGGAATCATGCAATGTGGCGGCACCCGTGGCGCAGGCGCTGTTTAAGAAGCAGAACTTCTGGCGAGCGGAAAAAGAGGTGGCGGCGCTGCGGGCCGTGGGGGGACGGCTGATCAACTGGACCGAGCCGGAGTACCCGCAACCGCTGCTGCAGATTTACGATCCGCCAGTGTTGCTCTATGTACGAGGAGATGTGCAGGTCTTGAACCAGCCAATGTTGAGCATCGTGGGAACGCGACGCCCAACGGCCTACGGCACACAGATGACGGAGCGGCTGGCGCGAGATTTGGCGAAACGAGGCATTGTGATTGTCAGCGGACTGGCACGAGGGATTGATGCGATTGCGCACCAAGGGACGACGGGCGTGGAGGGCCGAGCGGTTGGGGTGATCGGAACGGGGATTGACGTCTGCTACCCGAAAGAAAATAAGAAACTCTATGAAAAGGTGCTGGAACGTGGAGCGATCCTGAGCGAGTTTCCGATGGGAGCGCATCCGGCACCGGAGAATTTCCCGGTGCGCAACCGGATCATTGCGGGGATGCCCTTGGGTGTAGTGATTGTGGAAGGGAAGCAATACAGCGGATCGCTGATCACCGCGCGACTGGCGATGGAGTTCGGGAGGGAAGTTTTTGGCGTGCCGGGCAATGTGACGCAGGAGACGAGCTTCGCGCCTAACCAGTTGATCAAACAGGGGGCGAAGCTGGTGACGAGTGCGGAAGATGTGATCGAGGAGCTGCCAACCCCGATTCGGGCGGCCTTGGTGCAGGCGGAAGCGGTGGGAACGGAGCAGCGCAATCTGCTGGCGGAAAGCGAGCTAAGTGGTTCGCAGCGAATCATTTACGAGTTGCTCGGCGTAGACCAGCCGAGGCATATTGACGACATTGTGGAAAGCAGCGGGTTGAATTCCAGCGAAGTTCTGGCTACCCTTTTTGACTTGGAGATGAAGAGGATGGTCCGGCAACTCCCCGGAAAGCAGTTCAGCAAAGTGCTGTTGTAAGCGAAGGAGTTAGCGGTCCGGGGCCACCGAAATGCACCCGAAGAGGGCGCTCGAGCATCTTCAAGCAAAAGAGCAGCAGCTCCGGAAGATACATATAAGGTAGCGAGAAGGGCACACACCGCCTCGGTAGGCCTTCCAAACGCAGCCTCACGGGTTACAAAGGAACACATGGCACGTTCATTGGTCATCGTCGAGTCGCCGGCAAAGGCGAAGACGATTAACAAATATCTCGGAAAGAATTACACGGTAAAGGCTTCAATCGGCCACGTGATGGATTTGCCGACGAAGACGATTGGGATCCGTCTGCCCATCGATGAAGACGAACTCAACGCGAAGAAGAAAAAGAAGAAGAGCAGGAAGGGCGGGAAGGCCGCGGCACCAAAGCCGCCGCTGAAGCCAGTTTCCCTGGACGATCCGAAGATTTTCGAACCGACGCTGCAGGTGATTCCGGGCAAGGGCAAAGTGATCAACGACCTGCGGAAGAGCGCGAGCACGGCGGACGCGGTCTATCTGGCGGGCGACCCAGACCGCGAGGGTGAGGCGATTTCCGCGCACCTGCAGATGGTGCTCTCCAAGCCGGCGAAATTTCTGATTCCCGACGAGGAAGAAGAAGGGAAAAACGGGAAGAAGAACGGCGAGAAGGACGCCAAGGTGGCAGAGGCGGCCAGCGCGGCGCTGGCAAAAAAGGGCGGCAAGGGAAAATTCGCGAAGAAGCCGGTGGAGAAGGACAAAATCGAGATCGAGCCGATTGATCCGAAGAAGATTTTCCGGGTGACATTCAACGAGATCACCCCCAAGGCGATCCGCGCGGCTTTTGAAAAACCGCGTCAGGTGGACGCGCAACTGGTGGATGCGCAGCAGGCGAGGCGCGTGCTGGACCGCATCGTGGGCTACAAGATTTCGCCACTGCTGTGGGACAAAGTGCGGCGCGGGCTTAGCGCGGGACGCGTGCAAACGGTGGCGCTGCGGTTGATCGTGGAGAGAGAGCAGCAAATTCGCGCATTTGTGCCGCAGGAATACTGGACCATCAACGCGATGCTGGAGGGCGGCGAACCGCCAATTTTCGAGGCGCGGCTGACGAAGAAAAAAGGGGAGGACATCGAGGTCAACAACCAGGAAGCGGCGGACGCGATTGTCGCGGCGGTAAGCAAAGCAAAGTGGCAGGTGGCGAGCGTTACGCTGAAAGAAAAGCGCCGAAACCCCCCGCCGCCGTTTACGACCTCCAAGTTGCAACAAGCTGCCTACAACCGGTTGCGGTACACGGCGAAGCGCACGATGGCGCTGGCGCAGCGGCTCTATGAAGGCGTTGAGCTAGGCGAAGAGGGGTCGGTGGCGCTGATCACGTATATGCGCACGGATTCGGTGCAGGTGTCGAACGACGCGCTGGCGCAGGTCCGAGAGTTGATCCCGGAGCGGTTTGGCGGCGCGTACCTGCCGGAGAAGCCGAATTTTTATAAGGCAAAGAAGGACGCGCAGGGAGCGCACGAAGCGATTCGCCCAACGGACGTTTCGCGGACGCCGGAAGATGTGCGGAAATACCTGGAAGACGATGTTTTCAAGCTGTACCAGTTAATCTGGCAGCGGTTTGTGGCGTCCCAGATGCTTCCGGCCGTTTATGACCAGACGACGATTGATATCAACGCCGGCGATTACACCTTCCGGAGCACGGGTTCGATATTAAAGTTCGACGGATACCTGAAGGTATACCAGATCCCGGTTTCGGGCGCGGACCGGGAAGACGAAGAGAAGGACGACGAGGGAGAGGGCAAGGCGCTGCCGCGCGTGACCGAAGGGCAGATCCTGACGCTCGATTCGATCAAGCCGGAGCAGCACTTCACGGAGCCGCCGCCGAGGTACACGGAAGCAACGCTGGTGAAGGAGCTGGAAGAGGACGGCATCGGACGGCCGTCCACTTATGCTTCGATTATTTCGACGATTGTCGAGCGCGAGTACGTGAAGAAGGATCAGGGGCGGTTTACGCCGACGATGCTGGGCGAGCGCGTCTGTGTGCTGCTGATCAAGAGTTTTGAGGACGTGTTCGATGTGAAGTTTACAGCGCGGCTCGAGGAAGAGCTGGACGAAATCGAAGAAGGCAAGCTGCCGTGGCGCGAATCGGTGAAGGAGTTCTGGGAGAAGTTCGTCGTGGACCTCGACAAGGCCGGCGATGAAATGATTTCGTACAAGGCGGGAATTCCCACGGGGAAGAAATGCGAAAAGTGCGGGCAAGGAGAACTGCTGGAGCGCATCAGCCGGCACGGATTTTTCCTGGGATGCTCACGGTATCCGGAGTGCGACTTTATTCAGGACCTTTCGGAGGAGATACCGGAGGACGCGGAAAACAAGGTCGAATATTGCGAAAACTGCGGGAAGGAGATGGCTCTGAAACGCGGACGGTTTGGAGCGTTCCTGGCCTGCACGGGCTATCCGGACTGCAAGACGACGCGGCGACTGGTTGCCGGGACGCGGATCGCGCACCAACCGGATGAGCCGCTGGACGAAAAGTGCCCGCTGGACGGGCAGGGGCTGGTGAAGAAACACGGGCGGTTCGGCGAGTTCATCGGCTGCTCCGGGTATCCGAAGTGCAAGTATACGCGACCGATCACGATGGGCATCAAGTGTCCGAAGTGCAAGGAAGGCGAGTTTGTGAAGCGCGGAAGCATGGGCAAAGGCGGCAGGTTCCGGACGTTCTATGGCTGCTCGCGCTATCCGGATTGCGACTTCACGACGCCCTTTATGCCTCTCCCTCAGCCGTGCCCGAAGTGCGGCGCGCCATTCGTGGTGGAGAAGAAGACCAAAATCGGCACGGTGCACGCCTGCATCCAGGAAGGATGCGATTGGGAAAAGCTGCCGCCGGAAGAGAAGCCGGCGGAATAGCCGGCGGCGCAAACGGAAGAAGCGGCGCCTGTTGGCGTGAAGGCATAAGACCGCCGGGCAGCGGAGTTCTTACGAAACGATCCCTTCTTAGAAAACCAATCGCCTGCGGAAGTGTGTCTATAATTTAGACAGCCATCGCGGCGGCACATTAAAGAAACGATCCAAAAGTACCTGGAGTATCTGCGGTCGGTGCGGAACGCCTCTTCGCACACGCTGATCAACTACGGGAAAGACCTGGAGCAGTTTGTGGCGTTTCTGACGCCGACGGGGACGCAGATTCCCGAGCTGAAGCAGATCACGCACCACGTAATCCGTGAATTTGTGGCGCAATTGCACGACGGCGGCATGGAGAAAAGCTCAATTGCAAGGAAGCTGGCGGCATTGCGGTCATTTTTCAAATACTGCGTGCGCGAAGGGCGGCTGAACGAAAACCCCGCGCGACTGGTGCCGACGCCGAAGCTGCCCAAAAGGATTCCGTCGGTGCTCTCCGCCGAAGAGATGAACGGCTTCCTGAACCAACTTGCAGGCGGGGACGAAAGCGGCGTGCCTGGTGGAAAACGAAGCCGGAGAGAAAGAATTGCAACGGCTCCAAAGAATTCAGGCCTCATCGAAGAAGACCGGCTGTTGCTGGCGCGGGATCGCGCGATCCTCGAACTTCTCTATGCCGCTGGTTTGCGCGTCAGTGAACTCACCGGATTGAATCTGATCGATATGGACCAGAAAGAGCAGATGCTGCGAGTACGGGGCAAGGGGAACAAGGAGCGCATTGTGCCGTATGGGCAGAAGGCCGCGCAGGCGCTGCACGCGTACTGGCCGGTGAGGGAATCGCTGCTGCAAGAGTGCGAAAAGACGGGCCGGAAGGCGAGCCCCGAGGCGGTGTTTCTGAATTACCGAGGACGGAGGTTGACGCAGCGCAGCGTAGGACGCATCGTGAAAAAGTACGTACAGCTGGTGAACGTGAACTGGGACCTGCATCCGCACTCGCTGCGGCATGCGTTTGCGACGCACCTGCTGGCCGACGGCGCGGACCTGCGCGCGATTCAGGAATTGCTGGGACACCAGTCGCTTTCGACGACGCAGAAATATACGCACGCTTCGATGCGGCAATTGATGGACATTTATGACAAGGCGCATCCGCACGCCTAAAGAAGCGCGGTTCAAAAGCGTTACCTGACAGTGCGTCTTGACCAGTGATTTTTTGCCGCTCCAGCGGTCAGGAGAAAAGGGTTCCCGGTCTTCCGAAGTTTCGTTCGCCTATTCAAAGAGATTCAGTTCAAACTAGAGACACCGTTTGTTGCAGGGCAAAGAGGGCGTTGGTGCGTTCCGCGGGCACGATGCCGGCAACGAACATCGCTAGGAGACGGTCGGTGGTTGGCACTTCGGATCCCAGGAGAATTGCTCCATGAACAGGCGGGCTTTGTATGCTGGAGTGTTGGTTGCGTGGGTCTTGGCAATTGGCGCGAGCGGAACAGCGGGCGCGCGTGACGCCTCGTCTTCCTGGAACGCCCTGGTGGACGAATACCTCGGCAAGGTTTATTTTCCGCAGAATCCAAGCACGGCGACTGGAATGGGAATCCATCTCTATGACGGAGAGATTGAGACCTATTCCAAACAAGAAATTGCTGGGCAAATCGGCACGCTGCATGAATACGAGCAACGCGTGGCGGACTTTCCAGCGGCGGGGCTATCGCCAGTGGACGCCGCAGACCGGGAAATCCTGCTGGGTCAGATCCGCAGCAGCCTGCTGACCCTGGAAACCATTCGCCCGCGGGAGAAAAATCCGGACGTATATTCTTCCGGCGCAGCGGGCGCCGTGTACGTGCTGATGATACGGAAGTTCGCGTCCCCCGAAGAGCGGCTGCGAAGCGTGGTGGCACGGGAACGGAAAATGCCAGCGATGCTGACATCCGCAAAGGCGAACCTGAACCACCCGCCGAAGATTTTTACGGCCATCGCGCTGGAGCAATTGCCGGGCACGATCTCATTCTTCGAGCATGAAGTGCCGGCCGCATTCGCGGAAGTTAAAGAGGCTAACCTAAGGAGTGAATTCGGAAAATCGAATGCCGATGTGGTCGCGGCGCTGAAGGAATATCAGACGTGGTTGAAGACGGATGTTCTGCCGCGGTCGGACGGAGATTTCCGGCTGGGCCCCGCCAATTATGAGAAAAAACTGAAATACGAAGAGATGGTGAATACGCCGCTAGACCGTTTGCTGGAGATTGGCGAGGCGGATTTGCACAAAAATCAGGCGTCCTTGCGGCGGCTGGCGAAGGAAATCGATCCCGAGAAAACGCCGCAGGAAGTGATGGACGAGCTGGCGAAGATGCATCCGGCGCCAGACAAGCTGATGGAAACGTTTCGGGGCACGTTTGACGGGATCATTGAGTTTATCCAGGAAAAGCATCTGATCACGATTCCACCGGGGCCGAGGCCGATGCTGATGGAAACACCGCCGTTTGAGCGGGCCACGACGACGGCTTCGATGGACACGCCGGGGCCATTCGAGACGCGCGCCACCGAATCGTATTTCCACGTGACGCTGCCCGCGGCGGGAGATTCGGCGCGAGATGTGGAAAGCCTGATGGCGGGCTTCAACATCGGAACGATCGTGAGCACGTCGGTGCATGAGGCCTATCCGGGTCATTATTTGCAGTACCTGTGGACCAGCCGTGCTCCGAGCAAGCTGCGCAAAGTGTTTTACGCGAATACGAACGGAGAAGGGTGGGCGCATTACTGCGAGCAGATGATGCTGGATGAGGGCTACGGCCAGCCGGGCGAGGGAGCGAAGGACCAGCGGGAAGCAAAATTTATCCGGCTGGGGCAGCTACAGGATGCGTTGTTGCGCGACGCACGGTTTGTGGCGGGAATTCAGATGCACACGGGGAAGATGAGCGTCGCGGATGCCAAGCGATTTTTCGTGACGGAAGGGTTTCAGTCGGAAAAGATTGCGGATATCGAGGCCAAGCGCGGCACCTCCGACCCGACGTATTTGTATTACACGCTGGGCAAGCTGCAAATCCTGAAACTGCGCGAGGATTACCGCAAGAAAATAGGCAGCGCGTTTTCGCTTGGCAAATTCCACGACGAGTTCATGAGCCAGGGGTTCCCGCCGATCGCGGTCGTGCGGAGAGCGATGATGGGGGACGATTCGCCCACGCTTTGAGGCGAAGCGCAGACAGGCCCAGGTTTCACGAAGAGAACGATGAATTTGAGCCGTACCTGCGGCGCTTGCCGGCCCGTTAGACGTAGACCCAGGCCTGGCGGCTGGGGCCAGCTTCGTTCGCGCCTCCGGCTCTTTCTGCAATGGCCTCGCATTTGCAATCTTGGCAGAAAATACCCGTGATTAATCTGGTGTTCGACTTGCGCAGAGTTTTTGTTCGAGGCCGAGTTTCATTTCCAGCCATTCGGTGTGGAGAATGCGGAAATAGCCGGTGTCGCGGATGCGGCCAGCCCAGGTGAGGGGATGCTTGCGGCGGGGCGCTGGTCGCAATCGAAAGGCCTTGTAAACCGATGTATTTGCGAGCCTCTAGCAGTTTAGGGCGTGTGCGCAAAACCCATGGGTCTTGGTAAGTGGAGCCGAGATCCGATTCCGCCAAAATGGCCTTAAATTCTGTGCGTTGACGGTATGGCGAGGGGGCAAGTATAATTATGGTTTGTCTTGAGCCTTTGGAGGAGAGATGTACGCTGTCATACAGACCGGGGGAAAGCAGTATCGTGTCGCGCCCGGCGACACCATCCGCATCGAGCGGGTGAAGGGTGATGTGGGGGAGCAGGTAAAATTCGGTACTGTGCTGGCAGTGCACACCGATGAAAAGAAAGTGTTGGCGGGAACGGATGCCGGCAAGGCCAGCGTCACTGGAAAGATCGTGGAACAGGGCCGCGCCAAGAAGCTTACCGTGTTGAAATACAAGAAGACCAACCAGTACAAGATTCAGCGAGGCCACCGGCAGAATTACACGGCCGTGCAGGTCAGCGAAATTAAGCTGTAAGTTTCAAGAAAATTCCGGCTGGCCGGTCCAAAATCCGGCCACTACATGGAAGGATTTAGTCATGGCACATAAGAAGGGTGGCGGCTCGTCTACAAACGGCCGGGATTCACACGGGCAGCGGCTGGGAGTGAAGCGGTTCGGCGGGCAATTGGTGAATGCTGGAACGATCCTGGTGCGGCAGCGGGGCACGAAGCACCAGGCAGGCAACAACGTGGCAAAGGGCAAGGACGACACGCTGTTCGCGCTGGTCACCGGATACGTGAAGTTCGAGGACAAAGGCAACCGGGGGCGCTTCATCAGCGTGACACCGGCGGAGCAGGCGAAGGCCGGGAACTAAGTCTAACGGCATTGCGGCGGCCCCGGCGCGAGTCGGGGCCGTTTTTTGTTTTGGGAGAAAGGGCGCTTCGGATATCTGCAAGGTGCGGGCTTTGCTTTTTTTCGACAGAGTTCACAGAGAAAGAGCAGAGAGAACTCAGAGAAGGTCGAAATGTTTGTCGATGAAGCGAAAATCCATGTGAAGGCCGGGGACGGCGGCAATGGCTGCGTGGCGTTCCGCAGGGAGAAGTACGTTCCGCGAGGCGGACCATCGGGCGGCGACGGGGGCAAGGGCGGAAGCGTCTACCTGGAAGCGAATCCCAACGACAATACGCTGTTGCGCTACCGCTACAATCGCGAGTTCAAAGCGGATCGCGGGCGGCACGGAGAAGGCTCGAACTGCACGGGGCAATCCGGCGATGACATGATCCTGAAAGTGCCGGTGGGCACGCTGGTGTTCGATGCCGAAGGCGAGGAACTGCTCGCAGATTTGAAACGGCCGGGGCAACGTGTGCAGGTGGCGCAGGGCGGCCGCGGCGGGCGCGGCAATCAGCATTTTGCGAAGCCGTGGCACCAGGCGCCGCGGGAGAAGGAGGAAGGCGAACCCGGCGAAGAGAGGAATTTGCGGCTGGAACTGAAGCTGCTGGCCGATGTTGGCCTGGTGGGCTTTCCGAATGCGGGCAAATCCACGCTGATTTCGGTGATCAGCGCGGCGCGGCCGAAAATCGCGAACTATCCGTTTACGACACTAGAACCGAATCTCGGCGTCGTGAACGCCGACGGCGGAACCGGCGGGCACGGGACGGAGCTTGGGCGCACTTTCGTTGTCGCCGACTTGCCAGGGTTGATCGAAGGAGCAAGCCAAGGCGCCGGACTGGGCATCCGCTTTTTGCGGCACGTCGAGCGGACGCGGCTGCTAGTGCATTTGATCGACACCAGCGATATGGCGGAACTCGATCCGGTGAAGGCATTTGAAATTATCGAAGGCGAACTGGGTGCGTTCACTGAAAAGCTGCTGGAGAAGCCGATGATCGTGGTGGCCACGAAGTTGGATGCTACGACAGACCGAAGCAAGCTCGAAGAGCTGCGGAAGTTCTGCGAGGGGCGGGGATTGGAGTTTCACACGATTTCGGCGGCGACCGGAGAAGGAGTGAAGGATTTGGTGCGGGGGATCGCCGATGCGCTCGACCGCATTCCTAAAGAAGCGCTGGAAGAAGAGCCTGCGGGACTTGAGGGGAAAAGCGCGGATGAAACCAATGCAGAAGAGGAAAAGGAAATCCTGGACGTCAAGACGGATGAAGCGGATGACGTCGATGGAGACGATGACGCCGAGGGAGCAGCCAGCGGCGGAAATTCGTGAGAGAATCGGATTGGGGAACATCCGGGAGGGGGATTGACCACGGCACAGGCGGCAGCTCACCGTACGGCGGCAAAGCACCAACCGAGACGCATTGCAGTGTTCGGCGGTTCCTTTGATCCCATTCATGCTGGCCATTTGGGGGTTGCGCGCGCAGCGGACCGCCGGTTCAATTTCGACGAAATCCACTTTATCCCTGCCAGCCGGCCTCCTCACAAATTGAAGCAGCATCTGGCGCCGTTTCCGCACCGTTTTGCGATGGTGGCGTTGGCGTGCACGGAGCACCCGCACTTTGTGCCTTCGCTGGCGGAAGCTGGGGAAGATTTCAGCGGCACGCAGTTGCACTATTCGGTGGACACGGTTCGATATTTTCGCCACGCCTATCATGGGCAAGGCGACCGCATCTTTTTCATCGTGGGCGCGGATGCGTTCCTGGATATTCCGATGTGGAAGGAATACGAAACGCTGCTGGGGCTTTGCGATTTCGTGATTGCCAACCGCCCGGGAATTCGCCTGGAGGCGCTGCGGTTGGTGATACCACCGGACTTGCACGCGCGGCCAAACGCAAAGCGCGGGAAAGAAGTCGAACAAATCGCGCACGGTTCCCCGATTGTGGCGCAATTGGAAAAAAGCACCATTTATCTGCTGGAAAACGTGTCGAGCGACGTGAGCGCCACCGATATCCGGCGGAAAGCGAGCCGCGGACAATCGATCCACGGCTTGGTTTCATCGCGTGTGGAAGAATATATTTTGAAACAGGGGCTTTACCGGTGAACTTAGAACAGTTACCCAAGGGCGTGCGGCTGGCCGTGGAAGCGGCGCAGGAGAAAAAAGCGGGCGCGATCACCGTGCTGGATCTGAGCGGGCTGGGCGCGTTCACTGAATATTTCGTAATTTGCACGGGTTACAGCACGCCACAGTTGCAGGCGATCTGTTCGGAAATCGAGGACGTGCTCTACCGGGAGCTGAAGCGCACGCCCTCGCACCGCGAAGGGCATCGCTCCGCGGAATGGGCACTGCTGGATTTTGGCGGATTCATCGTGCACGTATTCGGGGAGCAGGCGCGGCGGTTTTACGATTTGGAACGGCTGTGGCGGCAGGCTCCGTCGCTGGCGCTGCCGGAAGACTCTGGAGCGCCCAGCCACAAAGAACTATCCGAAAAAGCGGGATAGGCATATCGACGTGAAGTTTGGTGCCAAGACTCAACTTCCAGCCGGGCCCGCGAGTTTAAACACGCTTGATAAGGACGGCGGTGAGATCGTCTGCCTGGCGAGTGCCGCTCGAAAAAGCGAGCACGGCTTCGTAAAGCGCCTGGATGATTTTGTCGGGCGGCAAATCGCGGGATTTCCGCACGGCCTCCTCCAGCCGTGCCTTCCCGAACTCTTCCTGAGCCGGATTTTCGAACTCTACAAAGCCATCGGTGATCAGCAGTAAGATGTCGCCTCGTTGAAGTTGAATTTCGGTTGGCGGCCCGGAGACTAGCTCGGGTAGAATTCCGAGCGGCACTCCTTGCGAATCGATTTCGCGGAAGGAATTGCCCGCTGCGGAGTATAGAAGAATGGGGCCATGTCCCGCGGACAAAACTTCCAGCCGTCCCGCACCGGGAAAGCAAGCGACAGTTGCAAATGTGACGAAGCGGGTAGGGTCCAGATCGCGTGCAATCGAAGCGTTGATCTGAGTGACCGCCGCCAACAATTCGCGTTGCGCGGCAAACCCGGACCGCGCGTAAGCACGGCAGGCCGAAGCCAACAGGGCGGGACCGATGCCGTGGCCGGTCACATCGCCGAGCGCAACGATTAGCCGGCCGTCCTCGAGGGTAATCCAGTCGTAGAAATCGCCACCAGTATCGTCGGCGGGCTTGTTCCATCCCGCGACGCAAAGCCCGGGAATTTCGGGCGGGGTTTTGGGCAGCAGCGCTTGCTGAATGTCGCGCGCGGTTTGCAGATCGCGTTGCACGCGGTCGAGCTGGCGGCGAGTATTGGCTTCGCGCAGCGCGGCTTCCACGTGCTTGCGAATTTCCCCGGCCACAGCACCGGCGAGAACTCCGCTCAATAAAAGAATGACGGCGTAGAGGCTCACATCGGTTTGCGTCACCGGCGCCGGATGCCCCGGTCTGGGTGGTACCCATCCCAGATAAACCGCAGCGGTGAGATAGCTGACCGACGCAGTGATCCCCGCCAAGCGGCAGTTCCAGGGATCAAGCCGCAGGATCGAAAGAATGATGAACACAAAAAATAGCAGCGTGGAGGGGCTTGCGAGGGGCCGGTAGGCCGCGTCGAAGCCGGTGGCTGTGAGCCATGCGACCCCAATAGCGGGCACGACGGTTTCCAGAATGGTGCTGCTGATCCAAAGGAGGCGTGGAAGCTCGCGATTTTCGCGCAGGGCGCTATTCACCAGCCGCAGCATGGCGTATTCATAAAGGCCGAGGGTTGCGGCAAGCGCGAGATTCCAGCCTGCGTGGGCCTTAAGCACGGTGGTGTGCAACAGGAAGACCCGCGCCGTGAGAACCAGAGCAGTGACACCCAAAAATCCCAGCACGCCGAAGATACGCACGCGCTCGCTGCGGAGTTCGGCGATATAAAACGCCTGAGAGGGAATGTGCGTATCGGCCATGAATTCGAAGCAAAGGACGGATGCAGGAACATGATACGGACAGCAGCGCGGATTCCCAACTGCAAAATTTCATCGAACTTGGCAGACGCATGCCCGAGAGCAGGGTAGACTCAAGAAATGAGGATTTGTCTGTTGATGCTTGGCAAAACCCGGCGGGCGGAACTGAACGCGGTAATCAGCGATTACGTGAAGCGCATTTCACGGAGCTGCCCGATCGAAGTGGCGGAAGTGCGCGATGCGAACGCCGCACTGAAGAGGTTGGACGCGAATCGCGCGGCGGCGTGCGTGCTGCTCGACGCGGGCGGAAAGGAATATGATTCAGAGGCGTTCGCGAGGTGGGTCGGCGAGCAACGTGACGGAGGTCTGCGCGAAATCATCTTCGTCTGCGGCGACGCCGACGGATTCCCCGACAAGGTGCGAGAGCGGGTGAAGCAGAAACTGGCGTTGAGCACGATGACTTATTCGCACGAGCTGGCGCGCGTGATGCTGGCGGAACAGATTTACCGCGCCCTTGCGATCCTTTCCGGAAGCCCTTATCCGAAATAGAGAGGTTTCCCGGCCACAATTGGCGATTGAGCGGGTGCCTTTTTCGGCATTCCATGAAATGATGTGCAACGGCAAAGATCATGGCCCTACGAATTGCTCCGGATAAAGACCAGCCTTCGGTGGCGATCGAAATTCCCCTGGAGAAGCCGCTGCCGGATTACGACCTGGAGCAAGTCGAGCAGCCCACGCCACGGGACATCGACGCGCTGCTCGTGTCGCAAGGTTTTCGCGACCTTGTCGACGACACGCGCGGCGTCTTGACGGAGCTCGTGGCCAATCTTCCCCCTTTGCCCAATCCCACTCACTTTGTTGATCTGGATCTGACGACGATTCCGGACTTTGAGATTGCGCAGCTTACGGGAGCGATTTGTCCATCCGAGGACGAAATTTACCGGCCAGGATTGTGGATTGTCCTGCATGATCGAAAAGTGCGAGGCAAGCAGCCATTGGGGGAGATCGCACTGGAACATGCCCGCGTGATCGCACAGGAACTTGTGAAGCGCCTGGGTCTCTAGCCATTTTACGTGAATTGCAGCGCGACCAATTCGGCTCCGGCTTGACCTTTGGCGCATGACTCCGCAGACTGATAAAGCTCACCACGACGCGCGCGGAGAGGAATTCGGCTCATGCCTGAAGGAACAGGACTTTTGATTGTTTACACCGGCCCTGGCAAGGGGAAAACGACGTGCGCGCTGGGCACCGCTTTTCGCGCCGTAGGCCAGGGGTTGCGCGTGCTGATGGTGCAGTTCATCAAAGGCTCCTGGCATTACGGGGAACTGGACGCGGCGAAAATGCTGGGCGATGACAAATTTGAAATCCGGCCGATGGGCCGGGGCTTTGTGAAGGTTGGCGGTGCGGAGACCGATCCCGAGGATATTCGCCTGGCGGAAGAGTGCTGGGAGTCTGGGCGCACGGCAATATACAGCGGCAAGTACGACCTCGTGGTGCTCGACGAGATCAACTACACCATCAGCTACAAAATGCTGGACGCCGAGAAAGTGGTGGAAGCGCTGAAAGGCCGTCCGGAGCAGGTGCACGTAATCTGCACGGGACGCAACGCCCATCCAAAGCTGGTGGAGGCCGCGGACCTGGTCACGGAAATGAAGGAAGTGAAACACCCCTATACGAAGGGTATACTGGCGCAACGGGGGATCGATTATTAGGGAAAGTATTCGGTAATCAGTATTAATAATCAGCGCTCAGTAGTCCGTGAAGTGGAACGCAGGCAAATTAGAACTTAGAGCTAAGGACAGAGAACTTTGTTATGTCGTGGTTCAAGAGAGACAAGAAGGCGATAGAGCAGGCGACTCCGCCCGAGGAGCGCCGTGTGCGCACAGAGGGGCTGTGGACCAAGTGCGAATCCTGCCGCACGATCGTTTTCCGCAAGGACCTTGAGGAGAACCATCTGGTTTGCCCCAAATGCCAGTTTCATTTCCGGATGAACGCCAAGCAGCGGCTGGCGCTGCTTTTCGACAGCAACTGGACCGAGCATGACGCGGGAATGGTTTCCACCGACCCGCTGAAATTCGTGGACACCAAGCCCTATGCGAAACGCATCAAAGAAGCGCAAAAGAAGCTTGGAATGAACGACGCGATCATAACCGCCGAAGGACAGTTGAATGGCAAACCGGTGATCTGTTGCGCGATGGAGTTTGGCTTTATCGGGGGCTCGATGGGCGCGGTGGTCGGAGAAAAAGTGACGCGCGCGATCGAAATGGCGATGGAGACGCGGCAGCCCCTGGTTGTGGTTTCGTGTTCCGGTGGCGCGCGCATGATGGAGGGCACAATCAGCCTGATGCAGCTTGCGAAAGTTTCCGCGGCGCTGGCGCGGCTAGATGAAGAGAAATTGCCGTATATTTCCGTGCTGACGGACCCGACCACCGGAGGCGTGACCGCCAGCTTCGCCATGCTGGGTGATCTGAACATTGCCGAACCGGGCGCGCTGATCGGATTTGCCGGCCCGCGCGTGATCGAGCAGACTATCCGTCAGAAATTGCCTGATGGTTTCCAGCGCTCGGAATTCCTGCTGGAGCACGGTTTTCTGGACGCGGTGGTACACCGCAAGGACCTGAAGGGCTTTCTCTCCAACGCGCTGGATCTGCTGACCTGCTGAAATGGATTACCTGGCAGCGGTTCGCTATCTTTTGTCCCTGGGCCGCGAGATGGCCGCACCGACGCAGGCAGCGGCAGCCAAATTCGATCTCGAAAACATTACCACGCTGCTGGAGCGTCTCGGGCGGCCGGATCGCGCCTTCCCGGTTGTGCACATTGCCGGGACAAACGGGAAGGGCTCAACGGCGGCCTTCGTGGAACGGATCTTGCGCGAGGCAGGATTTCGGACCGGCTTGAACACTTCGCCGCACCTGGAGCGCATCAACGAACGAATACGCATTTCCGGCGATGAGATTTCCGACGCGCGATTCGGGGAGATTTTTACGCGCATTCATGCCGTCATCGAAGAGCTCCTGGCGGAAGGGAAGTTGAAAGCGCATCCGACGTATTTTGAATGCGTAACAGCTTTGGCCTTCGAAGCGTTCGCGCAGGAACGCGTGGAATTCGCGGTGATCGAAGTGGGCCTGGGCGGGCGGCTCGACGCGACGAATGTGGTTTTGCCCGTTGTTTCGGTGATCACGCGGATTGATTTTGACCACGAAAATTACCTGGGGCATTCGCTGAAGGAAATTGCCGGGGAAAAGGCGGGCATCCTGAAGCCCCAGGTGCCGGCGGTGATTGCCGAACAGTACCCGGAGGCGCGGGGAGTGCTGCTTGCCCGGGCACATGAACTGCATTGCCCGTTTGTGGAGACGAGTGAGGCATACCGCGTGGAAGTGGAGACGATGGAAGGCGGATACTTGCGGGGCAGGGTGGCGGATGTGGCCAGCGGCGCGGATTATCGATTAAGCCCAAGCCTGCCAGGCAGGTTCCAGCTGCAGAATGCGCTTAACGCCCTGGCGGCAGCGCGGATTCTGCAGGACCGCGGCTACAAGGTCAATGACGAGAACATCGTCGCCGGCATCGCCACCGCGGAATGGCCCGGAAGGCTCGAACGATTGCAGGGCGGGCCGGATGTTTATCTGGATGGCGCGCACAATCCCGGCGCGGCGCGCGAGTTGGCCAGATTTTTAGAAGAAAATTTCGCGGACCGAAAGGTATACCTGATTTTTGGCGCCATGCGCGATAAGGCGGTGGACGAAGTGGCGGGATTGCTCTTTCCGCAAGCGCACGAAGTTATCTTCACGCAGCCAGGAACGCCGAGAGCGGTCAGCGCGACGCAGCTCGCGGAAATGGCCGGGGATCACGCTGCAAAATTCTCCATCCTCCAGAATGCAGAAGAGGCGCTGGAGTCCGTGTTGGCCAAAGCCCGCCCGGAGGACGCGATTTTCATCACCGGGTCGCTGTATCTGGTGGGCGAACTGCGGCACGCCTGGAAAGAACGCAGAAAGGTCGCGCCGCGATAGAAAAGTCCGTAGAATGGAACTTCTTTGGGCAGCCTGCCGGCCGCGCGGCAGGCGTTGTGTTTTGTGGCGACCCACGGACTTAAGAGCGAAAAGCACACGCATGAAGGAAAAAACGAAAGCCACAGGGAAGAAATCCGAAGCGCCACTCGTCGGCATCATTATGGGTTCCACTTCCGATTGGGAGACGATGGAGCACGCGGCAAACACGTTGCGGGAACTTGGCGTTCCTTACGAAACCCGCGTGGTCTCCGCCCACCGCACGCCGGACCTGCTTTTTGAATATGCGGGCAACGCCGAAAAACGCGGAATTGAAGTGATCATCGCGGGCGCCGGCGGCGCAGCGCATCTGCCAGGCATGACGGCCTCGAAAACAGTGTTGCCTGTACTGGGTGTGCCTGTGGAATCGAAAGCGCTCAAGGGCCTGGATTCGTTGCTTTCGATTGCGCAGATGCCGGGAGGCATTCCTGTGGGCGCGCTGGCGATCGGTAAAGCGGGGGCAATCAATGCGGGATTATTGGCCGCGGCGATTCTTGGGAACAAGCATCGTGCGATTCGTGAAGCGCTCCGCGTATTCCGTATCGCGCAAACGAAGAAAGTGCTTTCTCAGCGGGATCCGGCGGAGGAGGCGCGGCGAGCGCTTCGGGCGGTTCACGAACAAATCGCGGGGAAGAACAAAGCATGACGATCGGCATTCTCGGCGGCGGACAGTTAGGCTATATGCTCGCGCTGGCGGGCTATCCGCTGGGATTGCACTTTCGATTTCTCGATCCATCGCCGGAAGCGCCGGTGGGCAGAATCGCGAATCGCGTGACTTCCGACTATCAGGACGAGCAGGCGCTGGCGAAGTTCGCGCACGGGCTCGAGGTGGTCACCTACGAATTTGAAAATGTGCCGGTGGCCGCGGCGAAATTTCTGGCGGAGCGGGTGCCGGTCTATCCGCCGGCTCTGGCGCTGGAAGAGGCGCAAGACAGGCTGCGTGAAAAGCGGTTGTTTCGCAAGTTGGGCATTCCGACAACGGAGTTTGCCGAGATTTTAAAACGGGCGGATCTTGACGCTGCCGTAAAACAGGTGGGACTCCCCGCTGTTCTGAAGACCTGCCGCATGGGTTACGACGGGAAAGGGCAATGGTTGCTGCGGTCCGCGGCGGACGTTGAAAAAGCACGGCCGGAACTGCCGGATATGCCGCTGATTCTGGAAAAGTTTGTGCCATTCCAGCGCGAAGTATCGATTTTGGGCGTGCGCGGGCGCGGCGGCGAAATCGGATTTTATCCTTTGATCGAGAATCATCATCGAGGCGGAATCCTTCGATTGTCGCTGGCGCCAGCG
>JAJPIE010000062.1 GCA_021324935.1 Acidobacteriota bacterium | reverse complement strand
GGCCCGACCAACGGCCGTGTCTTGATTTACGGCGAAAGCGGGACCGGCAAGGAACTCGTCGCGCGCTCCCTTCATGCCGCCAGCCTGCGTAACAAAGGGCCCTTTGTCGAGGTGAACTGCGCTGCGATCCCCGAAGAGCTGATCGAATCCGAGCTGTTTGGCCACGTGAAAGGCAGCTTCACCGGCGCCAGCGAAGATAAAATCGGCAAATTCGCCAAGGCCGATGGCGGCACGCTCTTCCTCGACGAGGTCGGCGACATGAGCCTGCGCACGCAATCGAAAGTCCTGCGCGTCCTGGAAGAACAGCGCTTCGAGCGCGTCGGCTCCAACGAAACCACCCACGTCGATGTCCGCGTCATCGCCGCCACCAACAAAAATCTCGAGCAGGAAATCGTCAAGGGCGCCTTTCGCCAGGACCTTTTCTACCGCCTCAACGTCATTCCTTTTTTCGTGCCGCCCCTGCGCGACCGCAAAGAAGACATTCCCGTCCTCGCACGCTATTTCCTCGCCGAGTTCAGCGCTGAGTACGGCAAAAAAACGCGCGAACTCACCGACGCGGCCATGGAAATTCTGTTGCGCTACCCGTGGTCCGGCAATGTCCGCGAATTACGAAATCTGGTGGAACGCCTGGTGATCGTCTGCCCGCAGACCCGCATCGAGCCGCACCATCTCCCGCCGGAGCTTTTCCGCGGCGTCGCCGAAAGCCCCCAGCAGCCCTATTCCACGCTTCACGAAGCCCGCAGCGCCTACGAGCGCGAATTCATCCTCCGCAAACTCCAGGAACACCGCTGGAACATGACGCAAACCGCCTCCGCCCTCGGCCTCGAGCGCTCCCACCTCTACCGCAAGATGAAATCCCTCGGCATCGCCGCCCCGGAGTGAATCAATTTTTGGTTTTTAATTCGTAGTGCGTAGCGGCCACCTTCAAGTGGCCCAGTAGCTGGGTGCCGCACCCCATGGTTTTTCAGAGTGCCGGTTTTTCACGGCGCCTTGCTTCCCAACTCTCCGTTCCCTCTGCTCCCCTCTGCTAACTCTGTGGTGAATTCTTCTCTGTGGTTTCTGTGCTCTTCCTCTGTAACCTTTGTGTTGAATCCACCGTCAACCCAATCCCAATTCCCATCCCAAATTAGCCACCCTCTTCCTCTGACTGCCCTTCCTCCCTCGCCCCCTGCTCCTCCGCCAGCGCCTCCAGCTGCGCGTGCCAATCCAGTTCCCGCACATGCGAAGGACTCTCTCTCCAATCCGGCACCACCTTCACGAACATCTCCAGGAAAATCTTCGTCCCCAGCAGCTTTTCCAGTTCCTTCCGCGCCTCCGTCCCCACCTTCTTCAACATCTCGCCCTTGTGCCCGATCAAAATCTTCTTCTGGGAATCACGCTCGACGTTCAACGTAGCATGAATCCGCAAAAGCTTCGGCGTCATCTCATACTTGTCAATCATCACCCGAAGCGCGTGCGGCACCTCGTGATACGTCAGCTGAATCGCCTTTTCGCGGATAATCTCCCCTGCTAGAAACCGCTCCGGCTGGTCCGTGACCTCATCTTCCGCAAAATACGGCTCCCCCTCCGGCAGATTCTTCAGAATCTCCGCCACCAGCGCGTCGCAGCCCTCGCCCGTCAGGGCTGAAATCGGCACCAGCGCGGCAAACGGAAAGGCTTTCTGGAACGCGTCGATCAACGGCAGCAGTTTCGCCTTTGGCACGTGGTCGATCTTGTTCAGCGCCAGAATCGTCTTCCCGCGGAATCGCTCCGCACGCTCCAGCAGCATCGAGTCCGCGTGCGGCAGTGTCCGGCTCGCGTCCACCATCAGCAGCACCACGTCAATGCCTTCCAGCGCCGCCGCCACTTCGCGCATCATCTGCCGGTTTAGCGCCGTCTTTCCCTCGTGCAATCCCGGCGTATCAATGAACACGATCTGCCCATCCGCCCGCGTCAGGATTCCCTGAATGCGGTTCCGCGTCGTCTGCGGCTTCGAAGTGACAATCGCGATCTTCTGCCCCACCAGCCGGTTCACCAGCGTGGACTTTCCCGCATTCGGCCGCCCGATGATGGCCACAAATCCGGATCGAAACCCTGTATTCGACTTGGTCGCCATACCCGCTCTCTGTAGTGGCCGAACTTCCGATCGGCCACGCTACCCCCGCATCTTGCAAACGAAGGCCCTGCCTGCTAGTCGCAAACGCTACCTAACCACTGGCAATTCCAGCGCACTCAGATGCTCCGCGTCATGCACCAGCTCGATATGCGCCGTCCGTGCGTCCTTCCCCGTCTCTTTCGCCACCACCCCGCCGCTGTTGTAATTCTTCTCTGCCCCGATCGAGTTCAAGCTTTGCACCACCAGCCGCAGCCGGCTGCCCTGTGCAATCCTTCGCGAGAAAAACATGAAATTGTCGAATACATACTTCTCCGGCTTCCCGATCGGCACGAGCTTCTCTTCCCTCGCCGATTCCCGGTAGCGCGCGCGCATTGTCGTGCTGGTCAGCGCCACCGAACTCCCGTTCGGCAAAATCTCATACAACGAAACCTCAAAATCCGTGTCCGGCACATCCATTTTCAGCCACGCCGTCAGCTTCACAAAGCCGCTGACTTCCGTCGCCTCCGCGAACGGCTCACTATGATAAATCGCACCTTCACCATACAAATTCGCAACTGCCGCTTGCGAAGTCAAAAACATCGGGTCGTCCGGATTCTCCGCGTCACCCGGCCGTGTATCCAGCGGATCGTAAACCCACGCGTCGCTCGGCGCGCCCGCTTTCGCGTCTTTCCCCAGCCAGCCGGAATGAAACAAATCTCCCGCCATCCCATTGGATCCCAGGCGCAATGTTAATTTGTCGTTCGCCAGCGTCTCCAGCGAATCGGCGTACTTCCACTCGTCCGCTCCCATCACGTAATAGGCGATCCGCTTCTTTAGAAACTCGGGTTTCTTCCCGTCCTTCATCGTCCAGTCGTACCACTCCGTGTGCAGCTTGTTCAGGTCCAGCACACTCGCGTCGCTGAATGTCAAACCACCCAACTCCTTCTTTGGCGTCCGCGTCCCCGCGTGGTCCCACGGCCCGATAACCAAATAGTGATTCGCCTTCGCAGCCTCATTCCCATATTGCATGTGCCGCTTGTAGTACATAAATGCGCCGGGCTGATCGCCATCGTAATCCCCGGTGATCGTCAGAATCGGCACGCTGATTTTCTTGTATTGCCCCGGCGAAGGCACGAGCGAATCATAAAACGCATCCGGCGTTGGGTGCTGCAGCCACATCTGAAACGTCGCCGATGGATTCCCCACCAGCTTGTCGACCCCTTCGAACGCCAGATGCTGCTTGTAATACTCGCGTGCCTTCTGATTCCAGTACGCGCTGTTCCCAAACGTTTGCACGTTCCCGGTCTTGCCACTCGTAAACGTCAGCCACTGCATGTCGTACGGCGCGAAAATGTTGTACTGAAACGGAAAATCCAATCCCGGATGCGCCGCCGCGGCCGGAACGATGGTGCTCAGGTGCGGCGGAAACTCCTTCAGCGTGTCCCACTGATCGAATCCCGCGTACGACCCGCCCCACATCGTCACCTTCCCGTTGCAATATGGCTGCGTGGCAAACCATTCCACCAGGTCGTAGCCGTCGTGAGCATCGTTCACGAATGGCTCAAACTCACCGCCGGAATTTCCTCGCCCGCGCACGTCCACCAGCGCGTAGACGTATCCGTGCTTGGCGAAATACACGGCGCGGTCCGTGTAGGAATCTCCGATATATGGCGTCAACGTGAAAATCACCGGCAACGGCTCTTTTTGCTCGTGCGGGCGATAGATCGTCGCGTTCAGCTTCACCCCATCGCGCATGGGGATCTTCACGCCCCATTGCATCTCCACCGCATCGGTACTTGCCTTGGCCGCCTCCTGCGCGGAAGCCCCCGCACCTGCCAACACCATCACCGCCAGCCAAAAACACATTCGCCCAAGCAAATTCACGCGCGGAATCATTGCATTTCACCTCAAGAAAAGTTACGGACAGCGCCGCTATCGTATCGCGGGATACATGGAATTGCGTGGAGAATCTCACGTGCGGCGTCTTGAAGCGCGGAGGCGCGACACAAGCACGCCAATCCCACGCGGCAACCTCAAGCCGGCGACTGTTTCACCACCCCTGGCAAGTGCCTCGCTCTCAGCCGCAGCACCTTGCGTTGGTTCGCCTCCAGCACCTCGAACCGGTATCCCTCGATGTCCACGCGATCGCCCGGCGCCGGTACTTTGCCGGACACGTGGCTCAACAATCCCGCAATGGTCGTCACCGTATCGTCCGAGTGGTCGCCAAATTGCACGCCCAGCAACTCTTCTACTTCATCAATCGTCATGCTGCCGCGCAGCACCAGGCTGCCATCCGCCTCCCGCGCGGCGTCCGGCGCCGGCTTGAACTCGTTTGCGCCTTGCTCGCCCACAATTTCCTCCAGCAGGTCTTCCGCAGTCGCAATGCCCGCCACGCTGCCGTATTCATCGATGACCACGGCCAGCGACTGTCCTTTCTGCCGCATCTCCTTCAATAATTCCGAGCCCAGTTTCGTTTCCGGCACGAACATCGTCGGCTTCACGAGCTCCTTCACCTTGCGTTTCGGCAGATCCGTATCCGCGATCGGCAGCAGGTCCTGCGCGTACACCACGCCCTGAATATCGTCCAGCGATTTGCCGTATGCCGGCATCTTCGAAAATTTCGTTTCCACGAACTTCGTGTGCATCTCTTCCAGCGTCGCGTCCATCTGCATCGCCACCACGTCCGGCCGCGGCGTCATCACTTCGCGCACGCGCTTGTCGCAGAACTCCACCACCTGCTCGATCAGGTCCGCCTGCTCCGGCTCGATGATGCCCTCTTCTTCCGCCGCTTCCACCAGCGCCTCGATGCCTTCTTCCGTTCGCTGCTCCTGCGTCCGCTCGATTTCCTGCTCCGAAATGCGCGCCAGCGATTCCGCTCCTTCCAGGAACACGCGAATCGGCCAGACCAGCAGCATGGCCATGCGGACCAACGGCAGCAGCGGCAGCAGCCAGCGCCCCGTCGTCCGGTAGAGCAGCATGTCCGGCACGAAGTGCATCATCATCACCACTTCCAGGCTCAGCAGCACCAGGAACTGCAAGCCCGCCTCCCAGCGGCCCGGCACCAGATACACCACCGCCCTGGTCGTCTCCAGCACCACGAAGGCCAGCCAGAAATGCCCAAGGATGCGGAACGTCCTTCCCCCGCTCTTACGGTTGATTTTCAGTTTTGGTTCGATTTCCGCTTCGAAGATTTCCAGATGCTCGTGGACGCGCCCCGTCGTCATCCGTCCCAGTTCGCGGTAAATCAGCGTCAGGTAGGAAAAGATCGGCAGGCCAAGCGCGAGCACCGCCACGCTGCCCACAAATGCCCACAGATTCCACATCACGCAATTCCCAGGCGGCGCCGCAATCGCATCTCGATGCGCTCCATCTCGCCTTGATCGGTTTCATGATCGTACCCCAGAAGGTGCAGCAGGCCATGCAGAATCAGCACGCATAACTCTTGCAACAGCGGCCGCGCTGATTCTCTCGCATTCCTTCGCGCCACACGCGGCGCAATCGCAATGTCTCCCAGAAACTTCCCTTTGTACCTTCGTACCTGCCGCCCCAGGCTGCCGGGCCTGCTTTGCTCTTCCGCCGGAAACGAAAGAACATCCGTCGGCCCCCTCTTTTTCCGGTACTTTTCGTTCAGCCGGGCCATCTCCGCGTCGCCGATCAGTCGCACCGCTGCGCAGTCAGGTCGCAACCCGATCTCCCTGCTCGTTCTTTTCAGAAACTCTTCCAGCGGACGTATCCCCACGCGCACTTCGCGCTGGTGATTCTCGATGGCGTGAACGCCCGACCTTTTCCGTCTACCGGTTTCGTCGTCGGCTGTTTTGTTCATCACCCGCCAGGTAGCAAAGGCTTCCGCCTGTGTTTTTCTCCGCGAACTCTCGGCGCCCTCTGCGTCGAGAGATCTTCATGCTTGCACTCTTGCACTCTTGAACTCTCAACTCTGAACTCTTCAACCTCAAACTTTTAGCTCCCTTGCGCCTATTTCCCCTCTTCCTTCTCGCCATTCGCCACTCGCCAGTCGCCACTTTCTTTTTTCGTCTCCCGGCCGCCCCCGCGCTGTGGGTGCGCCGCATCGAACTCCTCGTACGCGCGGATGATCTGCTGTACCAGGTTGTGCCGCACCACGTCTTTCTCGCCAAACTGCACCGTGCTGATCCCTGGAATTCGCCCGCAAATTTCCATCGCCTCGATCAACCCGGATTTCTTCCCGCTGGGCAAGTCAATCTGCGTCACGTCTCCCGTAATCACCGCTTTCGAATTGAAGCCCAGCCGCGTCAGAAACATCTTCATCTGCTCACTGGTGGTGTTCTGCGCCTCATCCAAAATCACGAACGAATCGTTCAGCGTTCGCCCGCGCATGAACGCCAGCGGCGCCACTTCGATGATTCCCTTCTCCAGGAACCGCTCCAGTTTGTCCGCGTCCAGCATGTCGTAGAGCGCGTCATAAAGCGGACGCATGTAAGGATCGATCTTCTGCTGCAGTGTCCCCGGCAAAAAACCCAGCCTCTCGCCGGCCTCCACTGCCGGGCGCGCCAGGATAATGCGATTCACCTGCTTGGTCAGCAACGCGCTCACGGCCATTGCCACTGCCAGGTAGGTCTTGCCCGTGCCGCCCGGCCCGATACCAAACGTCATATCGTGCGATTCAATCTCTTCCATGTAGCGCCGCTGCGTCGCCGTCTTCGGCGTCACCTGCTTTTTCCCGAACGACCGCGTGCGCCCGTGTTCGAACATCCCGCGCGGCGATTCGTGCGGCTCGTCCGTTGCCACGCGCATCAGCGACTTCACCTCCGCGCTCGAAAGCTCCCGTCCGTGGCGCGTCAGATGGTTGTACTCCTCGACGATGCGCATCGCCTGGTCCACGTTTTCCTGCTCGCCTTCCACGGTCAGCCGCGTGTCGTGCAGATGCGTGCGCACGCGCAGCAGATCCTCGAACGAGCGGATATTCTCGTCCAGGGTTCCAAAGAAGGGTTCAATTTTTCCGGTGATGTGTATGGTGCGCTTCATCCACTTGGCAGGCACTGCTGACGAACGGATCAGGTGGCCGATGGCATTCCTCCAGCGAACTTCGGGCGAACACACAGCCTGAAAACGGAGAAACTACCATCAACGTAACGCACCCCTGCCCCTCGGTCAAGTTACCGCCCTGTGAATATCCTGCCGATGATTGGCCGTCCCGCTTTTCCATTTCACATTTTCCAAGTTTTGGTTTTGTCGCCTGCTTCGTGCCATTTGCTCTATCCTTTTCGGCCCACAGTCCGCCGGCCGCTGTTTACTGAAGCTCACCTGTCCTTATTGTCATGCGAATAACCTGTCCTATCGGTACGTCCGAACTATGGACGCAAACGGGGCGTTCCGCGAAACTCCCCTCATCGCAAGCGATGAATTTGGGAATAAGAAGTTTCTGAGGGAGGCAGGGTCATGCATCTGTCCGCTAAAAATATGCTTCTGGGTTTCGCACTGCTGCTCGCCGCTTTTCCGCTGTGCGCTAACGAAAATTCCGGCAATCCCGCGGTTGCTTCCGCCCCGCACGCCTACATCAAGTGCCCCGGCATCGCCAACGTCCCGATGACCTCGGACGCCGCGCAAGCTCTTCCGCTCGCCCAGGTCGCCACGCTGGCCTGCGGTGAGGCCGTCTCCGTCCTCGCAGACAACGAGGGCTACACGGCTTTGGTTCGCACCGAGGACGGCAAACAGGGTTACATCGCCCGCATGTATCTCGCCACAGCCACCCCGCCTTCCGTGCCCAAACCGAAGGCCGCCGCCGCTATTCCGATCGCCAACGCCAAGCCGCAGAATGGCGTGGTGCGCTGGGCCGCCGGCGTTCCGGGCTGCGACGCGTTCCAGAGCCACGGCCGCATGATCGAATCCGCCACGGCGGGCGGCATCACCGTTCAGGTCTCTTTGCAGGACACCGGTTGGAAGCTGCTCGCCACGGTCGCGGTCTCCAACCAGAGCGGCAAAAACGTTTACGT
Organism: Acidobacteriota bacterium; assembly: GCA_021324935.1. GTDB lineage: Bacteria > Acidobacteriota > Terriglobia > Acidiferrales > UBA7541 > Acidiferrum. The sequence continues at coordinate 58,795 of JAJPIE010000062.1, read as the reverse complement.
GATGCCCGCGCTCATGACCCTCGACGAACTCACTCCGCATCTGCGCAATTTGCCCGAACAGAACGCCGCAAAACTTGCGCGCTACCAAGCAAGCCACCAACTTTTCCGCGACCAGGCCAACGCCCAGCCGTCGCACAGCGCCGTGTTCGCCTCGAATGCATCCTCGGTCAGCATGTTTAACGTGGACTACCGTCCGGCGCCACAGGACATTACCCCCAGCACCTCCGAAGCCACCTCCGCTCAGGCAATGGCGCTCAAAGACATCCACCTGGCTTCCGGGCAAAAGACTGCCGGCGTTCTCTGGTTTGCCCGCGAGGCCGGCGCTCATGAACTTTCCATGCGCCTCTCGGTCGGCGACATCGTCTTCGACTTCCCGTTTTCCTTCGAACAGAAAAAATAAAAAAGCGGACAACCCCCGGGCCCGGCGCACCCCCACGCCGGGCCTTCCTTTTTCCTGCAGCCCAGGGCTTCCGACCTGCGTCCTTTCCCCAGAGCTTGCCCAAGTCCACGTATCAAAAAGCGCTGGCCTTCCTGCCAGGCTCAGCGTTAAGCCGACCACCTCTTCCCGGCTTTGTCTCTTCTTTTTACAAATCAGTCCGCCGCCACCGCCCGGCTCTTCGCCCAAGTCCGGATCTCGGTGATTTCTTCCGCCCGCGTCACGCTCAGCGGCTGCGTCGCTTGAATCTCCGCCAGCAAAATTTCCGTTGTCAATTGCTGCTTCTGGCTGAACGCCGTATACAATCCCGCCACAATCACCTGTTCGATCTCCGCCCCCGAAAATCCCTCGCTGGCAATGGAGAGCTTCGCCAAATCAAAACTCGCCGTGTCTCTTCCCCGCTTCCGGATGTGCAATCCAAACAAATCCACGCGCGCCGCCGCGCCCGGCAAATCCACGAAGAAAATTTCGTCGAACCTCCCCTTGCGCAACATCTCCGGCGGCAGAATCGTGATGTTGTTCGACGTCGCCGCCAGGAACACGCCGCTCTCCCGATCCTGCATCCACGTCAGCAGCGTCGCCAGCAATCGCTGCGACAATCCCGCGTCCGCATCCCCACTGCTTCCCGCCGAAGCGAACGCCTTCTCGATCTCATCGATCCACAGCACCACCGGCGAAAGCTTCTGCGCCACGTCCAGTGCCTTCCGCAGCCGCCGTTCGCTCTCTCCAACGTACTTATCGTAGAGTGCCCCCGCATCCAGCCGCGCCAGCTCGTAGCCCCACTCCCCCGCCACGGCCCGCGCCGCCAGGCTCTTCCCGCATCCCTGCACGCCGGTAATCAACACTCCCTTCGGCGGCACAAGTCCAAACCGCTGCCCTTCCGGCGTCAGCGCGCACTTCCTCTTCCCGATCCACTCCCGCAATTTTCCCAGGCCCGCCACGTCCGAAAATGACGCTTCCCGCTGCACCGTCTCCAGCAGGCCGTCGGTGTGCATCGCCTGGCGCTTCGCTTCCAGCACTTCATCCAGCAGGCCGGCATCCGCTCTCCCGCGCCTCAACACGCACTGCCGCAGCACGCGCAACGCATCTTCTTCCGGCAATCCCGAAAGATTCTTCGCCAGTTGCGCCACGCCCGCCGCATCCAGGGAACTTGCGATCCCTTGCGAACGGTTCAACTCCGCCAGCGTCGCCTTCACCCCGCTGCTTAACTCTTCCACTGACGGCAAGCCAAGCTGAAATTCCACCGCGTCCGCCGCCAATTCCGCTGGCAAATGAATCTCTGCTCCCAGAATCACAATCGAGCGCCGCGCTGTGCGGAAACCGTCCGCCAGGTCCCGCAGCCGCCGGCTGATGCGGTCGTTATCGCAATACCGTCCGAAATCCTTCAGCAGGAAAATCCCGTCGCCCTGCACGGTACTGATATTCGCCAGTGCCTGTTCCGGCTGGTCGGAGTTGTAAAGAGCCGCGCCTCCCGTCCGCGCCAAACCGGTGGTCACGCTCCAGACGTAGAGCGGGATCCCAAGATCCACAGCCACGCGTTCCAGCAACTCCACAAACCGCGGCTCCTCGCCCGTCTCAACGGTCACAATGGGGTTTCGTGAATTGACCAGGAGTTCCAGGTCGTCTCGCTTTGTTCGCGGCACGCCCATGGCCCTCGCCGGCGCGCTCGTGAGCCCGGAATTGGGCATTCCCGCGCCCTGTGGCGGCCTTAGCGGAGGTTTGATGTCGTTTGACAAAGCAGTACCCTACGCCTCAGACTAGAAGTTTGAAATAAATGCTCAAGGAGCGATAGATGGCTCAAGGTCAGGCTACCAAAGTCAAGAAGAAGAAAAAGTCCGTTTTGAAGCGTGCGGCACAATCTCGTCAACGCGCCGAAGTCAACCGCGCGAACCGCACCCGCGTGCGCACCGCCATGCGCCGCCTGCGCACCGCGATCACCGCGGGCGACGTCACCGCCGCAACAAATTTGCTGAATCCGACGCTTTCCGCGATCGATCAGGCGATCACCAAGGGCGTGCTGCACGAAAACACCGCCAATCGCTACAAATCGCGCCTCACGCTCGCCTTCAACGAAGCCAAGGCCAAATCCGCCGCAAAGTAGCCTGCGGCCAGGAACTCCAAAGCCGCACTCTCTTCGGGGAGTGCGGCTTTTTGTCTCTTCGCGACGCTTCCGTTGCCTCCGCTCTCTTCATCTTCCTTCTGAATCACCCGTACCACATTGGCTCTTCCAACTCGCCTCACACTTGAGCCATTCTTCTTCCGTCTGACCGGTTTAAGAAGAGGCCCAACATGCCCGAACCCATCACGATCGTCCGTACCAAAGATTCGCGTCTCACCGAAGACCTCCGCGAAAACTCTCCCTTCGGCACCAACTACTCCGACCACATGTTCGTCGTGGACTATTGCGACGGCCAGTGGCGCGACGCGCGCATCGTCCCCTTCGGCCCTATGGAGCTTTCCCCCGCCACCACGGCCCTCCACTATGGCCAATCCTTCTTCGAAGGTTTCAAGGCGCATCGCACCGCCGACGGCCGCGTCGCGCTCTTCCGCCCTATGGCCAATCACGCGCGCCTCAATCGCACCGCCGCGCGCCTCGCCATGCCCGAGCTTCCCGAATCGCTCTTCCGCGACGGCCTCGTCGAACTCATCCGCACCGATCGCGACTGGGTTCCTCGCCGCGACGGCGGCTCGCTCTATGTCCGCCCGGTCTACTTCGGCACCGATGATTCGCTGATGGTCCGCCCCGCCAGCCGCTACCGCTTCGTGATTTTTACTTCGCCCGGCGGCCCGTATTTCGCGCAGCCCATCCGCCTCCTCGCCGAAGAGACCTACGTCCGCGCCTTCCCCGGCGGCACCGGCGACGCCAAAACCGCCGGCAATTACGGCGGCGGCCTGCTTGCCGCAAAACTCGCGCAAGCCAAGGGCTATGCCAACGTGCTGTGGCTCGATGGCAAGGAACGCCGTTTCCTCGAGGAATCCGGCGTCATGAACGTCATGGTCATCATCAATGGAGTGGCCATCACTCCGCCACTATCCGGCACGATCCTCCCCGGTGTCACCCGCGATTCCGCGCTCACGTTGCTGCGCGAATCCGGCGCCAAGGTGGAAGAGCGCCCCGTTTCCATCGACGAAGTTCTCTCCGCGCAATCCGCCGGCACGTTGCACGAAGCCTTCGGCATCGGCACCGCCGCGATCATCGCTCCCATCGCCTGCATCGGTTACCGGGGGAAGGACTACGAAATTCCCACCGGCTCAACCACCGGCTTCGCCCAGCAACTCAAATCGCAGCTCACCGCCATCCAATACGCCCGCGTCCCCGACACCCACAACTGGCTCCTGTACGTGTAGCGGCCACCTTCTGAAGCGGGCGCCTTTACGCCGCCTTCCTGGGTCTTGCGGGGAGGCATCGATGACTAAATGCGAAATCATCATCCTTTGGAGTCAGGCCGACGAGGCGTTCATCGCCGAAGTCCCCGAACTCTCCGGCTGCGCCGCCGACGGGAAGAGGCACACAGAAGCTCTCGCCAACGCCGAAATCATCATTCAGGAATGGCTCGAAACCGCCAAACGACTCGGGCGCCCCATCCCCACTCCCCGCGACCGCCTCCCCTTCGCGTAAGTCATTTAAACGCGTTCATACGCACCAGCTGGCGTAATGCCGCGGCGCCTTAGCTATCCCGGTGAGGAGAGCCGGCGGATCTGGGGCTTATATACGAGGTGGTAATAAGCAGCACTCCCAAATATGACAAACAAAACCATGATCCAATTCCACAGTTTCTTAAGGCCCTTGGGCGAGGAATCGTGGTCTCTCCAAAAATTCCACATTGCCTCCGAGAGAAATGTTCCGCTCAAAGCCCCCATTGCTCCGAGAACTGCCAGAACTATCCTAACTGTCAAATATTGAAGAGGAGAAGCTCGGCCCTTGAGTTGCAAGTACCAGCAATAAGCAGCGAAGAGCCCGGCTAGAAACATCACTAGTTCCGCCCATGTTGCCCATTTAAGATAGCGATCCAAACGCCCAGACACTAGACCTGCGCCACTTACCCAGGAATTCGGAAACATGCGATTAGGCTACTCCTTCAAAAGGACTACGGACCATTCGAAGGCGAAAATCACCAACGCATGGAGAGCCAGGATTGTCGAGAATCCGAAGCAGGACTCCCGGCCCTATTCCGCCACCATATTGGAATTTTGGCGGGCCGCGTCTCAATTGCGAAAGGGCTCTCGGCTGGCCAGCTCTCGCGGCATTTGCAAAGCGGGGGTTTTCCTTTCCAGGTTCGATTATCCGTTTTCTACTTCCCCGCCGCCCGCGCTCCGCTCAACTCCCACACCAAAAACTCCATCACCGAATGGGGATCCTTCGTGCCGCCCTTCAACCGGTTATCGGCCTCGCGCAGCGCCTTGATTCCTTCGAGCAGCCGCTCCTTCGAAATCTTCCGCGCACTTTGAATCGCCAGTTCCGCCTGCTCCGGCCGCATCCCGAGCGCGCGCGCAGCCTGCCAGCCATTTGTCGCGCGCACCTCCGTCGCCTCCACCAGCTTCCGGTACATCCACGCCATCGCGCCCAGCATCGCCACCGGTTCTTCGCCCTCGCGCAGCAACCGATCAAAAAATTCCAGCGCCTTTTTCGGTTGCCGCGCCGCCAGAAATTCCGCCACTTCCCAGATCGTCGCGCGCCTTTCGGAAATCACCAGCGCCGCTACATCTTCGCGCTTCACGATCGCGCGATCCCCCGCATACGTCGCCAGCTTGTCCACTTCCGTCTTCAACCGCATTAAGTCGCCGCTCACAAGTTCCGCCAGATCCTCGGCCGCGCCCTTCTCAAACTCAATCCCCTGTTCTTTGGCCAGCGATTTCGCCAGCGCCGCGGCCGCCGCCACGCGCTCGTCCACGTTTTCGCCCAAACCCACGTCCACCACCAGCGCTTTCTCCAGCAGCAACCTCGCCAGCCGCATCCGTTGGTCCAGGCCGCTTGCCTCGATCACCAGCACGGTGAATGGCGCTGGATTCTCCAGGTAAGTTTCCAGCGTTTTCACCGCCTCGTCGCGGGCCTTTTCGCCCAGCTTCTCGATGGTCTCGGCTTCTTCCAAAAACACCACCTGCTGCGGCGAAAGCATCGGCAACGTCTGCGCCTGGTCCATGGCCGCTTGCGTCTCTTCGCTGTCCGCCGAAAAGTGCGAAACCGCCCAGGTCCGCGCCCCCTCCGGCACAAACTTTTCGATCAGTTGCTTGCGGCACTCGTCCCGCAAATAAGGCTCATCGCCCAGCAGCAACACCGCCGGCACCGCTTTGCCCTTCGCCAGCCGCTCCAGAAATTCATCTGTGCTCAGCTTCGCCATCGGAAATTCCCATCAGAAATTTTCGGTCACCGCCGCCACCAACCGATCCGCGAAATCCCGTGCCATGCGGTCCAACGCCGGGTCGCCTTCCTGAAAGAAGCTGCGCACGTCGGTGGAAAGCTCATATTCGTTGCGGAAAACGAAATTCGCGTTGTGATAGAGCACCTTGCCCGTGTCGCGCTCTGTCAGCGTCACTTCGCACTTCATCGTCACCAGCATCGCGGTCGCCTGCGCCGTCGAGGCCGTCTGCGTCGTGGTCGTCTGGAACAGCAGTGGCAGCGTCTCCATGCTCAGAACCCTGCCGGTCAACACGGCGTCGGCGTCATTCGCGTTCGGGACAACCTTATAATTTGTCTTCGCCAGGAACTCGTGGATCGTCGCCGCCGTCAGCTTCTGCTCGACGCGATAGGTCGTCGTCTTGTTCTCCATTGCCGGCACGGCGATCACGTGAATGCTCTTCGGCAGCGTGTTAAAGTGCCCCGCGGTGTGATACCCGCAGCCGGCCGCCACCATACACAGGTAAACTGTCAGCCCCAGCGAAGCGAGGGACCTGCTTTTCGCCAACCGCCGCACCCAACTCATCCTTCCAGCCATTCCGCAAGCTTTATCCCGCTCGCCGCCGACAACCGCAAGTTGTCCGCCGCGCCCCAGAACCACCAGGCCCCGGCGCGAGACAAATCCGCCCGCGGCTCGCTCAAATGCAATTGACTCTCCCCGGCAACGCTGACGTTGCTCGGTCCCGCTTCCCCTTCTCCCGCTACGTTCCATCCCGCCTCTTTGAACGCGCCGATCAGGCGAGCCATATCCGCGCCTTCGCCCAAATCCGCACACGCGCTGAACGCCGTCCCGTAAAACACCGGCGCGTGCACCAGGCACAGCGAAACTTTCGCGCCCTCGCTCGCTTCGCTCAATGCCGCCGCAACTTCCGCGCGAATCACCGCCTCTTCCCGCCGCAAATCCTGCCTGCTCTCCACCGCGAACCGCGGCAGCAGCGTGAACGCCGCCTGCGTTCCGAACACCGGGTTGCCCACCGGCTGAAACGAGAGCAATTGCGATGTTTGTGTCTCCAACTCTTCGATCCCCGGCCGCCCGCTTTCCGATACTGGACGAAACATCACCATCACCAGCCGCTGCAACCCGAATTTTTCCAGCACCAGCGCCAGGCTCGACCCCGCCGTTCCCGCCGCTGAAAACACGCTGAAGGTCTTCGCATGTTTCGCCACGCTCCTTCCCGTCAGCGCTTCTATTTTCGGGAACCAAGGCGTGGCGTCGGGATCGGAGAGCGTCGCGTGCGTGAAGTCGATGATGGTCGCGCCGGCCTCCCGCGCCGGCGCCGCGCATAAACTCCCGAATGCCGTCGAGCCGGCCAGAAGCGCATATTTCGCGTTGCGAAACGTGCTTTCTTCCAGCCGCTGGATCACCGCCGCTTCGCCGCCCGCTTCCGTCAGCGTCCCTGCCGCGTCCTCCTCATCCACCAGCCGCAATTCCCATCCCGCAAACCGGCTTTCCTCCAAAAGGGATTTCAACTCACCGCCCAGCAGCGACGACGCTCCGGCAATCACGATTTTTTGCGAGGTTCGGTCCGCGGACATGCGTCAGGCGGTCCTTGTCACAAGCCTGTGCCGCAGGAAGCGCACCAGGTGCAGGATTAGCCCCGCGATGGCATAGGTGCCGGCTATGATCACCAATACCACTTCCGAATATTTCCAGATAATCGCCACCAGCAGGAACAGCAAGATGATGGTTACGGATGGCTGCCTTCGTGTCCACGGAATATCTTTAAAGCTGTAATAGCGCACCGTGCTGGTCATCAAGGCGCCCAAAATCGGCAACAGCGCGAACCACACATACGCCCAGCTCGAATCCAGCAGCGGCCCAAAGTAGTGCCGCGAGTGCACGATCGCCGCCACCACCCCCGCTGCCGCAGGCGTCGGCATGCCCACGAAATTCTTGCTCCCGCCTGGCTCCATCCCTTTTACGTTGAAGCGCGCCAGCCGCCACGCCGAACACACCAGAAACGTCAGGCAGCACACCCAAGCCAACTCGCCAAGCTGGTGCAATTCCGCGTTCCCCGCAAACGCGAAGCGGAATCCCCATGCATAGGCCAGAATCGCAGGGGCGATGCCAAAGCTCACCACATCGGCCAGCGAATCGAATTGCACGCCAAACTCGGTGTTCGTTCCCGTCAGCCGCGCAATGCGCCCGTCCAGCGAATCGAACAGAATCGCAATCCCAATGGCCTTCGCGGCGTGATCGAAATCCTCTTTCCCGCCCACCAGTGCGGCCACCGACGCATAATACCCGCACATCAGATTCGCTACCGTGAACAAGCTGGGCAGCAGGAAGATCCCGCGGCGCAACTTGGCGCGCCGCAGTCCCCGTTCCTGAAACGGTATCTCGTGTTGTTCAAATTCCGTCATTCTCCGCTCTCCGAGCGCCCCGGGCGCACCACGAACCGGCTCGAATCCACCCGTAAGATGGACTCTACCGCTTCACTCTACTACGCGCCGCTTTCCGTTGCCTTGGTTTTCTCCGGCGCGCTCTTTCCCGCGCTTCCCCGCTTTGTATCGGCCGTCACACCCGCCGTCATCCGTGCCACCACGCTCGACCCGCCCTTCACATGGTCTCCCACCTTCACCGCGATTTCGGCGCCCTCCGGCAGCCACAAATCCACGCGCGACCCGAAGCGCACCAGGCCAATCAATTCCCCGCGCTGCACCGGGTCGCCCGTCTTTTTCCACGAAACCACGCGGCGCGCCACCCACCCGGCTATCTGCTTGAACTCCATTTCTCCATATTCGCTGGCCAGCGTAAACACGTTCTGCTCATTTTCCAGCGAAGCCTTCTCCGCCCACGCCGCCAAAAATTTCCCCCGCTTGTACTCCAGTTTCTCGATGGTTCCTGCGGCCGGCGACCGGTTCACATGCACGTTCCAGATGGCCAGGAAAATACTCATACGCTTTCCCGGTCTTCCTTTATTCTCCTCCTCTTTTACCACTACCACGCGCCCGTCCGCCGGAGACACCACCACGCCCGGCTCCATGGGTATCTCTCGTGTAGGATTGCGGAAGAAATAAAATACGAAAAGAGCCAAAAAAACCAGCACTCCGCCCGCCGCTAGGCTGACGGGCGAGATAAATGTACACAATGCCAGCCCGGCAACCAGCGGCGGCAGCCCAAACCAGTAACCTTCTTTGACCATAGTCTCCCTGACCCCGTCGCGAATCCGGCTCGCGGGAGCTCTTTGGTCATTCTACGACAACTATGGAGAGGGAGCGATTTCGGACAAGCTACTGCGAATGTCTTGCGCGCGCACTGTGAACGCGCGAAGCAATGCGTTCCATTTCATCCTTCACGTGCAGCTTCATTTTTTTCAGTTGGATTTCTTCGATCAGGTCTTCACTGCTGTGGTAGGGAGAGCGGGAAAGTTCGTGGAGTTTTGCTTCGTATTGGCGGTGCTGCTCTGCCAGACGCTGGTATTCAGCGTCGGCTTCACCAATTATGTCCCGAGGGCTCCGCTGCGGTGTTGCCATGCGTTCCTCCTCTGATTGTGGTGCGATTGTAAAATGGGTGTGAATACCGCATGCGTGCAGGGTAGCACCGGGAATCCCGGAGTCAAGGGCCAGTTCGTACTATTCTCCGGGGCTTGTGAATTTCGCCAGGCGCAATTCCATCACCAGGGCAGACTCCTCTGGCTCTCGGTAATAGTCCTTGCGCTTTCCCACCAACCGGAACCCCAATTGCCCATAAAACTCAATCGCGCCCGCGTTCGATTCCCGAACCTCCAGAAACACGCGATTCACGCCAACTCTTCTGTATTCTACGAGCAGGCGCCTTACCAGCTTGGCTCCGATCCCTTTGCGCCGGTCCGCCTGCTTCACCGCCAGGTTCAGGATTTCCGCCTCATCTTCAACTCGTCTTCCAATCGCCACCCCGGAAGCTCTGCCGCTTTCCAGGCTCACATACGCGCTCACGCCTGAGAGCACTCTGATCTTCCCCAGGTCAGCCTCCGTCCAGAGCGTCGCTTCCTTCGCCCCGCGCAAAATCTCCGCCACCTGTGCGGCGTCTTTGTCCTCCCGGAATTCGCGGACCAGAATCTCACCCGCACGCTTGCCTTCACCGCCCATGACTTCCCGGATCCTTCCCGAAAAGCTCTGCATCCGACCGCCGCACGTAGTTCGCGTCCAACTGCAACGCGTCACTCAGTTCACCTCTCCCCGCCCGCTCTTCTCCCAATTCCGCCACTCCACCCGCAAGTTCAGTTGTGCAAACCACCAGCGATTCTCCGCGCGCCACCCGGACTTTCCAACTTGCGGCTGCCTCCAGCAGCATCGGATCCAGCGTCACCCACCGCACCGCATCCCGCCCGGCTTGCTCTCCCACCCAGCTTATGAATTCCTCTGCGGAGGTCACCATCTCCGGCGCGACCGCACGCAAACCTTCGTTGGTCCCGATACGATACAAACCGCCAAAGATCTGGCCACGTTGCGCGTCAAAACTCGCGGCAACGTATCCGTTCCCTTCGCTCAGGGAAACCGTCCGCGCCATTACCTCCAGTCGCGACGCTCCCACCACTCCCATCCCGTACAGCTCGGACCAAGCCTTTACCGTCGTCAGGCCAACGCGCAATCCAGTGAAGGATCCAGGGCCCGTGGCTACCGCGAGCACGTTCACATCCTTGAGTTTCGTCCCCGCTTCAAGCAGGGACTTTTCCACAGCGGGCAGCAGCCAGGACGAATAATCTTGCGTCGATTCATGTGCTTGCAGCGACACTCGTGCCCCATTTCTTCGCACGGCCACGCTGCCGCGCGCTTCACAAGTGTCGATTCCCAGCGTAATCACTTGCCGCGCTTCCCTCGGTGTATTTTATGGTTATCCGCTCTTGCCATGTGACCCACACAATCCAAAAGACTTGCGCGACTCGCTTAAATCTTCCTCTCCTGTCCTACTGACCAGGCTGATAACCGCAGCCAATCTAACCTTAAGAGCGCTTAGCGCCGAGCAATTTCGATGCCAAAATGGCCCGGCACTTGCCCTATCTTCCTGATTCCAATGGATATATCTTGACTCTTCCAGCACACTCGCCTACACTCCCTTTATCTCGTAGGGGGACATCCGAAGCTATGGACTACAAGATTGGCGACAAAGTCGTTTATCCGAACCACGGCGTTGGAATTATCGAACAAATCAGTTATGGCATCCTCAACGGAAGAACCGAACGTTATTACATGATCCGCGTTGTATCCAGCGGTTTGCGAGTCATGGTCCCTCATTCCAACGCGGCCACGGTTGGCCTTCGCTCCGTGATCCGCTCCACAGACACCACCAAGGTTCTTGGCTTCCTCGAAAAAGGCAAACTCAATTCTCACCACGACTGGAAACACCGCTTCAAGGAAAACTCCGAGCGCATGCGCACCGGTTCCCTCCTCGAAGTCGCCGTCGTCCTCAAGAGCCTCGTCTCCCTCAGCCGCAGCAAGCCTCTCTCTTTCCGCGAAAAGAAAATGCTGGAGCGCGCCAAATATCTCCTGGTCAGCGAAATGGCAACGGCTCGCAACCTCACCGCGGAAACTGCCGAGGGCCTGGTCGTCAAGTCCCTGGCCAAAGCCAAGCTGCAATTCCCGCAAATGCAGGAGCCCCTGGAACAGTAATTTTCCTGTGGCACAAGCTTCATTCAACGGGCAGCCGTCAGGCTGCCCGTTCTCTTTCGAAACTAGCCTTGGCGTCCGCCTCGAACCTTACTCCCGCTATCTCTCCCAGCCCATGCCATCATGCTCAGTAAGGGCTTTCCATTCACATTCTCGAGCGGAAAATAAATCAGGTGCGTTTTCGGATCGACGGAGACCGCGTGCGCGTGCGGCATGTCTATCCGCCCTTCCGGTAGAAGTTTTCCCGCTTCCATTCGGAAAACCGTGCCTTGTCCGGCCTCGGCGGAAACTTACAAGCGCTTGGCAGCGGCGTCATCGGCAAGCACGTCCGGGTCGCGCCCGACCGGATAACTCGAAGTCATCTGCCAAGTCTGTAGGTCCACCACTGCCAGCCTGTTGTTCCCTTCCCTCGCGACGAATGTCAGCCGCGCATCCACATCGAGCGCAATTCCGTGCGGGCCCCCGATCCCGGCAATGGAACATGCCGTACAATCTCCATCTTCTCCGGGTCGATCGCCACCAATTCGTTCGCGTGATGAACAGCTACCAGGATGCTGCCCCTCCCCGCGTTGCAGGCCGTGTTCCCAGCACCACCCGCCAAGGAGATGTTTTCAAGAACGTATTGTTCCCGGCATCAATCACAGCGTCGGCATCGCCGTGCTCATCCGAAACGAAAACCCGCTTCACCTTAGGCGCAAACGCCAGACCATCCGAGTACCGTATCGTGCCCGCTCGCGCGATCGTTTTCAGGCTCCCGCGGTCTACCATTGCCACCTGGTATTCCCCCGTCGCCGAGTCGTATACGCGATCCAGTTCCGGCACGGAAATCACTCCATGGACTCGCTTGAAACCGTCGAGGTTGGCAATCACTTGGCGCTTGGACGTGTCGAACACAACCAATTGACCCGCATTCATGTGCGCGATGTACCATCTCTCCTCGTTCGGATCGAGGCTCTGGTAATCAAACCGCACCGCAGAGCCCGGGAGTTCCACCTCCTGCACGACTCGGAGTACCGGTTTTCCTTCGGCGGGGGGTTGAGCCCCTACGAAAACACACCCCAGCAGTAGCGCGCCGACCCCGAAAACTCCAATGAAATAAGCCTTTCTCCACGCAAAACTCATTTGTTCCCCACCGGTTGAAAATCTCTTCCTGCCGTTTACCCCAGCGGCATGCTCGCTTTCGCGTTCAATCCCACGTCCGCAAAATTTCCGCGCCTGTATCCCGCATATGCCGCCGCCGCGATCATCGCGGCGTTATCCGTGGACAGCGCCCGATCGGGAAAAAAGACACTGACTCCCCGCTCCCTTGCGCGTTCCTCAAAGCTCGCCCGCAACTGCGCGTTCGCGGCCACGCCGCCGGACACCAAAATCGTCTCCACGCCGGAGAGGTCCACAGCCATCATCGTGCGGTCCCCCAGGTCCCGCACCACCGCCTTCTGGAACTCCCGCACGAGCCCCAGTGTCGCCGCATCACACAGCGGCAATAGCTCCGCGAATCCGCGGCGGCCTTCCCGCAACGCCTCTTCCCTCCGGCGGATCCCCGCCTCGTATTCCGGATGTTCGCGCAAATGGTAAAGCACCGCCGTCTTTAAACCGCTGAAGCTGAAGTCCAGCGCATTCCCTCTAGTCTTCGTCGGCCCGAACTTCACCGGTGCGGGCACATCCCCCGCCGCCGCGGCCAGCCGGTCCAGAATCGGCCCGCCAGGATAACCGAGCCCCAGCAGCTTTGCCACTTTGTCATAGGCCTCGCCCGCGGCATCGTCGCGCGTTCCTCCCAGCTTCCGGTACGCGAACGATCCGGCTCCGTCGTGCTCCTTCTCTTTCACTTCGTATAAAACCGTGTGCCCGCCGGAAACGATCAAGCATACAGCCGGCAGCGATGGATCAATGCCCTTCTGGAATGCCTCCAGGAACACGGCGTGGACGTGCCCTTCCAGATGATTCACGGGAATCAGCGGCTTTCCCATCGCCTCTGCCAGCGCCTTCCCGTACGTAATTCCCACCAGCAGCGAACCCACCAGCCCCGGCCCTTGCGTCACTCCAATCGCATTCACATCCTCGAATTTCAGTCGCGCCTGCTCCATTGCTTCGCGCACCACCGGCACGATCTGCCGCAAATGCTCCCGCGAAGCCAGCTCCGGCACCACGCCGCCGTACTTCCGGTGGACGTCGATCTGTGAAGCCACCACGCTCGACAAGATCTGCCGTCCGTCCACGACCACCGCCGCGGCCGTCTCGTCGCACGAGGACTCGATTCCCAAAATCCTCACCCCTGTCTTCATCGGCTCACTCTAGAAAATGTCCGTGCAATTGAACACCAATTATTTTGGCATAGCGGTCAAAAACCGGATCGCTTGTAAATATTAGCCAGTTCTCCCGAATCGCCACGGCACACAAAAGCATTTCCGCCACCGGGGCTGCAACCCCCTTCGCGCGGCAAGCGTTTGCAAGCCTGGCGGCCTCTATATAATCCTCCGATTTAATTTCGACGTCTGGAAAAGCCGACAGATGGAGTTTGAGGGCTTCGAATTGTTGGCGGGTCTTGATGCCGGTAAGGAGTTCTTGCCGGACGATTCCGAGCATTCGCGCGCTGCCCTGCTGGATGGCCTTTAAGAGTTCGCTGATCGTTGCAGCTTCCCACCGGCTTACATCTCTGTTTCGCCTTCTCAGTGCGAGCGACCAGACACAGGTGTCTACCAAAAGGGTCACGCCCGCTTCCTTTTCCGTTCGGCCTTGTAGTCGTAGTTTTCGTCATAGTCAATTGCGCCGAACAGCCTTACGATCTTTTGCTGCTTCCTTCGGCGCACGTACTCGTCCAAGGCGGCATTTACCGCTTCCTTCTTCGTGCGGTGCCGCCCTAATCTTTTCGCTTCGGCGATAAGCCGGTCATCAATGGCCAGATTGGTGGGCACAATTCACCTTACACATAGTGTTACACATCTGTATGTGTGGACCAAGATCGGCGGGCCACCTCCCCCGCACCGTCCCTGGGTACAGTTGGTCCTTTCGCCCAGTCCTATTGCCCCGTGCACGCCGCGCGGGCACTCTGCTCGGAAAGAGCACCACCATGCCCATTACGATCAAGGACGCCACAGACACCTCCGCCTTGGTGCAGCGCATGCTGGGCAGCGGACCCGGCATGGCTCCCGCTCTGCCCAACTATCCGGCGCAAAGCGTCACGGCCATCGACGGGGTGCGCTCCGCGCTGTTCGGGCTGCCTTTCCTCGCCGCCGGCATTTTTATCGGGCTCGCCGCGCTGAATGTCATTCACGGCACCAAGCATGGGCCAACCTGGCTCATCGCGGTTATTGGGGGCTTTTTCTTCGCCGCTGGACTCTTTCTCTTTATCCATGGCGTGCACGGGATGATCCACAGAGCGATCTACGAACGGAGTTGCGCGCAGACTCCCGGACAGCCCTGGCTCTTTGATTTTCACTGGCACAGGGATGGCGTCAAATTCTCCGCCTTTGGCGCCATGCTGGGGCGCCTGGTGGCCGCGCTCGGCTGGTATCTCTTTCTGGTGCCCTTCTTCTGGGTCGGCAGCCGTGGTGCGTGGCCGTTCCTTATCTTTGCTTCGCTTTTCGCCCTGTTCGGAATAGTGTTCTGGGTGCGCTGGGCGCAGATGTTCGGTGACCTAATCCGTTACGGCAACAGCTTCCTCGCCTACGATGAATTTCCGTACTTTCTCGGCCGCACCCTCCGCGCACGCCTCCGCGCTCCGGGGCATCTCGCGCTGCTTCAATCGTTGACGGTCAATCTCCGCTGTATTCAGGAGCGCTATGTCACCACCGGCTCCGGCAACAACCGCACCACGCGCGTCGTCTGCTACGAACTCTACAAAGATACGCTCACGTTCGATCAGCAGCGCCTTGCCAGTTTTGCCGCCGCGGAAATCCCTGTCGAATTCCGCTTGCCCAACGATAAGCTGCCCACCTCTTTGACGGATACACCGCCTACTTATTGGTCCATCGAGGCTCGAGGCGAAGCGCCGGGCGCCGATTACGAAGCCTATTTCCTTGTCCCCGTTTACAAACAGCCCTAACCCGCCAGCATCTCAGCGCCGCAGCCGTTTATAGGTATAACCTTTGCCTCCGCGCTAGCATCCACTCTTGCGAGCCTCGATTTCCGCCGCCTTTGCGCCGCTTGTGCTACGGTAGTGCTCCAGCTTCGCGCGCCGCAGGGGAATCGCCAAAGGGATCCCGACTATGGCCAAGCCTGTATTACTCACCGTCGATGACGACCCGGACGTTCTCCAGGCCGTCGAGCGCGACCTGCGCAGCCGCTATTCCAACCGCTTCCGCATTTTGCGAGCCGCTTCCGCCAACGAGGCTCTCGGCACCCTCGAGCGCCTCAAATCCCGCAACGACGCCGTGGCTCTTCTTCTCGCCGACCAGCGCATGCCCGAACTCGATGGCGTGGGCTTTCTCACCCAGGCCACCGACATCTTCCCTTCTGCCAAGCGCGCTCTGCTCACTGCCTACGCCGACACCAATGCCGCCATTGAAGCCATCAATTCCGCTCGCGTCCACTATTTCCTTCTGAAGCCTTGGGATCCACCCGACCAGAATCTCTACCCCGCCCTCGATGACATGCTGAATGAATGGATGGACTCCTACCATCCTCCTTACGAAGGCATCCAGCTCTTCGGCACGCGCTGGTCTCCGAAAGCCTACGAACTTCGCATGTTCCTCGCACAGAACCATCTGCCTTACCAATGGGTGGACGTGGAGCAAACCTCCGCCCTGGAGTCATATCCGGCCCTGAAAAAAGCCGACGGCATTTCCGAGACTCTCCCGCTGATCGTTTTCCCCGATGGTTCAAAACTCTCCGAGCCCAGCACGGCAGCCATCGCCCAGAAAATGGGCTTGCGCACGCGCGCCGACGTCGATTTCTACGACCTCGCTATCATCGGCGGCGGCCCCGCGGGACTTGCCGCCGCCGTCTACGGCGCCTCCGAAGGCCTGCGCACCGTCATGATCGAACGCGAAGCTCCCGGTGGACAGGCCGGCCTCAGCTCGCGCATCGAAAATTATCTTGGCTTTCCCGCAGGACTCAGCGGCCGCGACCTCGCCCGCCGCGCGGTCGTCCAGGCCACGCGCTTCGGCGTCGAGATTCTCTCTCCCCAGGAAGCGCGCTCCGTCCGCGTCGAGGGCCCTTATCGTATCATCGAAATGGCCGATGGCAGCCGCGTCTCCTGCCATGCGCTGCTGCTCGCCACCGGCGTCCAGTGGCGCAATCTCGGCGTTCCCGGCGAAGACCGCCTCCGCGGCGCGGGCGTGTATTATGGCGGCGGCGTGACCGAAGCGATTGCCTGTAAGGGCGAGACGGTCTACGTTGTTGGCGGTGCCAATTCCGCCGGGCAGGCCGCTATTAATTTTGCGGCGCACGCCCAGAAGGTCATCCTGCTCATCCGTCGCGAATCGCTCGCCGCCACTATGTCGCAATATCTCATCGACCAGATCGGTAAAACCCCCAATATCGAAATCTGGCCGCACACCGAAGTCGCCGAAATCCATGGCGACCAACATCTCGAAGCAATCTCCCTGCTCTGTACCACCACAAACACCACGCAGCGGGTACCGGCCAGGAGCCTCTTTATCTATATCGGCGCGCTCCCTCGCACGGACTGGCTCGGCGACCTCGTCCTCCGCGACGATCGCGGCTTCATCCTTTCCGGCCAGGATCTCCTCCGCGAAGGCAGGCGTCCCGCCGGATGGCCGCTTGACCGCGATCCTTCCCTTCTGGAAACCAACGTGCCCGGCGTCTTTGTCGTCGGCGACGTCCGCCACGGTTCGGTCAAGCGCGTCGCTTCGGGCGTCGGCGAAGGGGCCGTCGCCATTCAGTTCGTTCACCAATATTTGGCCAAAGTGTCATGAGCATCAACGAGCAGGCGATTTCCATCGCGCAAGCCGACCACTCGGTTCTGGTGGAGGAAATCAAGAAACTCAAGGTCTTTTCCGACCTCCCTCGGGACTTTCTCGACTGGTTCATTTCTAACTGCAAGGAAGCCCGCTTTTCTCCCGGCGAAGTTGTCTTCAAGGAAGGCACTCCCGCCGAATACATGGTGGTGTTTCTGGAGGGCCGCGTCTATTCCCGTCGCGAATCCGAAGGCGCGAACAGCCCCATCTTTATCGCCAAGAAAGGCGATACCACCGGGCTTCTCCCGTTCTCGCGCATGACCCACGTCAGCGTCACCGGCCGAGCCGAAGAGCCCACCCGCCTGCTCCTCTTCCCCTCCTCCCTTTTTCAGGAACTTCTGCACCGCAGCCCTTTGCTCGGCCAGCGCCTCGTCGGCATCCTCACCGATCGTGTCCGCGAAACCACCCGCGGAGAGCAGCAGCGCGACAAACTCGCCGCGCTCGGCAAGCTCTCCGCCGGCCTCGCCCACGAACTCAACAATCCCGCTGCCGCCGCCACGCGCTCCGCCGATGCGCTTCTCGACTGCCTCTCGCGTCTCCGCGACCTCGACGTGCAAAGTTACCTGACCGACTCCAACTGCACCCATATCGCCAGAATCGAAGCCGGGCTCCGCGCCGAACTCCAGCCCGCCGCTTTCAAAGATCAACTCGAGCGCAGCGACCGCGAAGAGGCCATCAGCTCCTGGCTCGAATCGCACAACGTGCCCGAGCCATGGAAGCTCAGCCCGCTTCTGGTCGACGCCAATATCGCCACCGACCATCTGGACCGCTACGCGGCTGCCGCCGGTCCCGGCCTGGGCAGCGCGCTTGCCCGCTTCGCCACTTTGCTGGAAATGGAGCGCATCATCGGTCAAATCGTCCACAGCACGCAGCGCATCTCAAAACTCGTGAAAGCAATCAAGGAATATTCCTATATGGACCAGTCGCCGGTGCAGGAAGTCGACATCATCCGCGGCCTGGAAACCACCATCTCCATCATGGAGCACAAGCTCCGCAAGGGCATCGCCGTGGTCCGCGATTTCGCTCCCGACATTCCCAAGGTCACCGCCAACGGCGGCGAACTCAATCAGATCTGGACCAATCTCATCGACAACGCTGCCGACGCTATGAACAATAAAGGCACGCTCCGCCTCCGCGTCGTCCGCGAGGGCGATGAAGTCATCGTCGAAGTCGCCGACAATGGTTCCGGTATCCCAAAAGACATTCAATCGCGCATCTTCGAGCCCTTCTTCACCACCAAGGGCGTCGGCGACGGCACGGGTCTCGGCCTCGATGCCGTGCATCGTATTGTCCGCAAGCTTCGCGGCACGATTACCTTCACCTCCGTCCCCGGCGACACGCGCTTCCAGGTTCGCATCCCCATCCACCAGTCCTTGTAGCGGCTTTCCGAAACGCACCTCCATCTTCGCGCGCGCTGCTCTCTTTCTTTATGGCCTCGGTGGTTACTCCGCCTTACGGTTTCGAGCGCTCGAATCGCTTGTGCAATTCCGTTTCTGAACCGACGGACCTCTATTGAATCTTCGTTCGCCGCCGCGGCGCTTTCTTCTCTTCCATCAAACTTTCCGGCAGCCGAACATCGCATTGATCCCCTCGGACTCCAGCTTTCCACCGTCCGCAGCCTCATGAAATCCGAGGTTCCCGGCATGCTCTCGAAAGTCGCCGCCGTCGGTTACAAGGAAGTCGAATTCGCCGGCTAGTTCGGCGTCGCTCCCAAAGGCCTTCGCGCCATGCTCGACCAGGATGGCCTCTCGGCTCCCTCGTGTCACGTGCACTACGACGTTGTGGAGCACCACTGGCCCGAAACCCTCGATAACGCCAATATCCTCGGCCACAAATTCGTCATCTGCCCCTGGACCGGCGACGCACAGAGGCAATCTCCTGACGGTTACAAACGCGCCGCAGAGCTCTTCAACAAAGCCGGCGAAGGCAGCCGCAAAGCCGGCATCCAATTCGGCTATCACAACCATTTCTGGGAATTCATTCCAGCCTTGGTTCCCGGAGGCCAATTGCCCTACGATTTTCTTCTGGAGGCGACAAATCCCGTCAATGCAAAAATGGAATTGGATCTCTGCGGGATCACCGTGGCCGGGAAGGACCCGCTCGCCTACTTCCGGAAGTATCCGGACCGCTTTGCCTTGGCACGTGAAAGACCTGAATAGACTGCCCAAACTGGACATGGCGAAGAACTCCAAGGCTATGACTGACGACGCGGCGGTGAACTTTACTGCGGTGGGCGGCGGGCTGAGCCAGTGGAAGACTCTCCTGCCCGCGGCGCGGCAAGCAGGCGTCCCGCACTTTTTCCTGGAAAACGATGAGCCGAAAGACGCGGTCGCCAACATCACCGCGAGCTACGACTATCTTTCCAGGCTGCGCTTCTAATCCAAAACGGGACGCGTTCGGCCTTTCGAACAGCGCTACGGTATAGTGGATTTTCGAAGCCTTTTTCTCTTCTGCCACATCTATTACACTGTAGTACTATTATTTATATTATAATAACCTTAATGTGCCTTCTGAAGGTTGGTCAAATAACCTTCAGAAACTACTTTAAATGTCGGCGCGCCGACATTTTTCACAAGCGTTGCAGGAGAGCGTTCGGCCTTTGTCGTGAATGGATGAAAGAAGGCGCGTAAAGCCGCTCTTACGGGCAAGTGCCCTTCCAGATTCGCTCTAGTACTCTTCTCCCATCTCGCCCGTAAACTCTTGGTTTCATTGACAAAACTCCCACCTGGCGGCTACTGTGCTTAGGAAGCTCAATCCATCGCTGCATGGTTAGCGACAATAAACCAAACATGACGACAGACTCAAAGCAGTCCCCGCAATCGTCCGCCGCCCACCCGAAAGTCCGCAAAGCCGTTTTGCCCGCCGCTGGCTTGGGCACGCGCTTCCTGCCCGCCACCAAGGCGCAACCCAAGGAAATGCTGACGGTTGTGGACAAACCACAGATTCAATACGTGGTCGAGGAATGCGTTGCCTCCGGCATCGAACACATCATCATCGTCACCGGCAAGGGCAAGAACTCCATCGAAGACCACTTCGATAATTCCCCGCTGCTCGAACGCTTTCTGGAAGAAAAAGGCAAGAAGGATCAGGCGGAACTCGTTCGCCGCATAAGCAACATGGTACAAGTCAGCTACACGCGCCAGAAGGAGCCGCTGGGCCTGGGTCACGCGGTCCTGGTTGCCAAGGATCTCGTCGGCGACGAACCTTTTGCCGTCCTGCTGGGCGATGTGCTGATCCCCGGCGCGAATCCCGCCACAAAGCAGTTGATCGACGTTTACGAAGCCACGGGCTTGGGCGCTATCGCCGTGGAAGAAGTTCCGCGCGACAAAACGCATCTCTACGGGATCTTCGCCGGCGAACCCGCGCCACTGGCTCCGTTTGGCGAGCGCCTTCTGCGCATTCGCGACCTCGTCGAGAAGCCCAAAAACGAAGAAGCGCCTTCCAACCTCGCCATCACCGGACGCTACGTTCTCACTCCTGCAATCTTTGATTGTCTCGAGCGCACCAAGCCCGGTGCCGGCGGTGAAATTCAGCTCACCGACGCCATGCGCATCCTCGCCAAAGAGCAAGGCCTGTGGGCTTACATTTACGAGGGAATTTCCTACGATGCGGGAGACAAACTCGGCTTCCTGAAAGCCACCGTCGAACTCGCCCTGCAGAGCCCCGAACTCGGCGCGAGCTTCCACGCCTACCTCAAATCCCTCAAACTTTAGCTCAGTCCTTCAGGCCTGAGGGCTTTCTAAAGCAGGTCCGAAACCATCGATCGAAGCACCCACAGGCAAACACCAGACCTAGTCATCGCTGCGAAAACCCTCACCCCTCAAGGGGTGAGCTACAGATTTTCAATGGCGCAGCAGACGCTCAATCTTTTTTCTTGCCGGCCTTCTTCTCTTTTGTTTCTTTTGTTTCTTTTGTGGCGCTTTCTTTCCCCGTGGGTTCCTTGCTTTCGCTGGCATCAGCCTTTGCCGCCGGCGCGGACTCGCTGCCCGCGCCTTTCTTCCCTGCATAATCCGTCACATACCAGCCCGAGCCCTTGAACTGAATTGCCGGCGCGGAGAGCATCGGCTCCACTCTACCGCCGCAATGCGGACACTTCTTTAGATGCGGACCGGAAACGCTCTCGATTTTCTCCGTGCGCCGCTTGCATTTCGTGCAATGGTATTCGTACAGTGGCACAGTCAACCCTCCGGCTTGTTTTCTGAATTCCCGATTATAGCATGCGCCTTCCAGCCTTCCACGCGCGTGCTAAACTCGTCTGTACACTTCCCATGCAGAAGACCGCGCATGCCGGCCCTGAAGTCCATGCCCGCCGGGGCTGCCTCTACCTGGTGGCCACGCCTATCGGGAATCTGGAGGACATCACCTTGCGCGCCTTGCGCACGCTGAAAGAAGTGGACCAGATCGCCTGCGAAGACACGCGTCACACGTTGAAGCTGCTCAATCACTTCGAAATTCAAAAGCCGCTGGTGAGCTATCACGAGCACAACGAATTGACGCGCGCGCCGGAACTCGTGCACGCCATGGAGCAAGGCGCAGCGGTAGCGCTGGTGAGCGATGCCGGGATGCCGCTGGTCTCCGATCCGGGACACCGCCTGGTCTCGCTGGCCATCCGCCACCAGATTCCCGTAGTTCCGATCCCCGGCCCGTCGGCGCTGCTTACGGCGCTTTCGGCCTCCGGCTTGCCGAACGAAGAATTTTTGTTCCTCGGATTTCTGCCCGCGCGTTCCAGTGAACGCCGCCGCGCTCTGGAACATCTGCGCATCGAGAACCGCACCATTATTCTCTACGAAGCGCCGCACCGCATCGCGGACACGCTCGCCGATGCGCTGGCGATACTCGGTGACCGCCCCGCGTGCCTGGCGCGCGAAGTCACGAAGTTACACGAGGAGTTTCGCCGCGGAAAATTGTTTGAGCTGGTGCAGTCGCTGGAAGAGCATCCCGTACGCGGGGAAATCACCCTGTTGATCGGACCGCCGGAAGCGCGCTCGCCGGGTGCACAAGCGGACACCGCGCAGTCGCTGGCCGCGCGCGTGGATGAACTGATGCATCAGGCCAAGCTCGACCGCAAGGAAGCGTTGAAACTCGCCGCCAAGGAACGCGGCATCACGCGTCGCGATGCCTACCGTCAACTCCTCGACGAAAACGCTCCCGATCAGGAATAGAGCATTTTTAAGTTCAAAGTTTCTGCCTGGGCTTCCTGAGCCTTACGACGCGCTGATACGAAGCCCCACTAACAAATTAGAACCAAGAACTAAAACCGCCGCCACTAATACGCCGATTCCGAGCGGAACATGCGCTGGAAGCGCGGGCCGACAAACTGCACGCCCACCACTTTCTCGCCCTCATCCGCCCCGGCGCTGATGTGCACCACTTTGCCTTGCGTCTCGAAATCCTGCTCGCCCCGGCGCGCCACCACCCCCTGGAGGGGAATACGGATCTCGAGATTGGAGCCAATCGCCACGTCGAACCGGGTGCGAAACGCGGCTCCGCTGCGGCACAAATTCTCGCTGGCAGTTTCTTCCTCGAAAGAAAATCCGCGCGCGTCGCGGCCGCGCACGCGCAAAGGCAGGCGCACCGCGATTCTACGTTCGGACCTCTTCCGGGCTACGCTCTCGATGACTGGGCTCATCGGTTGGCTTCCCCCCATCCGCGCCCTTCCCCGCGAAGAAACGTTCCACGTTCTCCACGATCTCTTGAGGAGTGCGCGCCGAATGCACGATTTTTCGAAGCTCGCTGCCATTCCCCACGCCGTGCGTAAACCAGCAAGCGAACTGCTTCATTTTTCCCACGCCGTCCGGGAGGTTGGTGCTAAGAATTTTCTGATAGTAGCCAGAAAGTAAACGCCGGCGGTCGTTTTCGGTTGGCACTTCATAACGCCCCGTAGTTCGGTACTGCTCCATCTGGTGGAAGATCCAGGGATTGGTGGCCGCCGCTCGGCCGATCATCACGGCGTCGCAGCCGGTTTCACGCACCATGCGCTCCGCGTCTTCTGGACACTGAATGTCTCCATTGCCGATGATCGGAATTTTCACGGCCTGCTTGACCGCGGCGATGATCGTCCAGTCCGCTTTGCCGGCATAGCCCTGCATGCGGGTACGCGGGTGAATGGCGGCGGCTTCGATGCCGGTCTGCTCGGCCATGCGCACCACGTCTAGCGCCACGATGGATTTGTCGTCCCAGCCGGCGCGCAATTTGATCGTAAGCGGAATCCTGATCGCCGCGCGGACGGTCTTTAGGATTTTCTCGAGCAGCGGCAATTCGCGCAACAGGCCGGAGCCGCCGCACTTGACAACTTTCTTGGCGGGACACCCGAGATTGATGTCCGCGGCGTCGTAGCCGAGGTCTTCGGCGATGCGCGCGGCTTCGGCCATCACGTCTGGATTCGCTCCAAAGAGTTGCGCAGTGATGGGATGCTCGTCTTCTTCAAAATACAGATACCGCAGGGTCTTCTTGGCGCTGCGGGTGATGCCCTCGCTGCTGGTGAACTCGGTCATCAGCAGGCCGCAACCGCCCAGGCCGCGAATGACGCGGCGGAACAGCGTGTCGGTGACGCCCGCCATGGGCGCCAGCACCGTCGCCGGACGAATCACCAAGTCCCGTACTTTGTACTCAGAAGGCAGCACTTGCAGACCTCTCGCCATATTTTAGCAACAAGTGACCAAGGAAGGAGGTATCTATCCGAAAGGAGGCCCGGCGACGTTAGGACTTCAGGAATTTGTCGAGGCGGAGGAACTTGCGGCCGAGGGCGCCGCTGTAGGCGGACCATTCCGGCTCACCGGAATCGCCGCCGGCCAGCGCTGCGCGGATGGCGCCCATCTTCGAGTCCAGGTCATCCATGTAATGAAACGCGAGCGCTTCGCGAATCATGGGCAGCTTGGGCGAGCCGAATTCGTATTCGCCGTGATGGCTGATCAAGATGTGTTGCACGACGGTCTTCAATTTCTCCGGGAAGCCTTCGATCGAATCCATCACTTTGCCGACGGATTCCACTTCCATGACGATATGGCCGAGCAGTTGGCCTTCCACGCTGTAGCTGACCGCGCGCTCGTAGCAAAGTTCATCGAGCTTGCCCACGTCGTGCAACATCGCGGCCGTCAAAAGCAAGTCCACATCCAGTTCGGGATAGTGCGCGGCAATTTGCTTCGCCAGTCCGCAGAGGCCGGCGACGTGCTCGATCAATCCGCCGATATAGGCGTGGTGCATCACCTTGGCGGCGGGGGCGCGCTTGAAGCGCTCGACGATTTTCGGATCCGTGAGAATTTTTAAGCAAAGCTGCTTCAACCAGGGATTTTTCAATCCCTCGGCGTGGCCCAGGATCTGCTTGTAAAGCTGCTCGACGTCGTAAGAGGTGCGCGGCAGGAAATCCCCCAGATCGATTTCTTCCGGCTTCGCCACGCGGAACTGCTGCAAAGTGAGTTGCGGCTTGTTGCGATAAAGCTCGACGCGCGCCTGCACCTTAATGAAATCGTCCCGATTTACGTCCTTGGCGAGCGCTTCGAACTGGTCCCACATGCGCGCTTCGACCGTGCCGGTGCGGTCGCCCAATTCCATACGCAGGTAGGCTTTCCCGTTGGCGGTATTACGGACTTCTTTTTCGTGAACGAGAAAAAAGCTGGTGATGGATGGATCCGGTTCGAGGTCTTTAACAAACAGTTTCTTCACCGTCAGTTTCCAGTTTTCGGGCCGAACAGCAGGAATTTTTTGTGCTGCTTCTTGGCCTTGCTGACTTCCGGCGTGGCGCTGACTTCCTCGATCTCGGAGTTGCCGCCGCCGGCCATGTCCTGATACCCCGGCTTGATAATCACGTAGCTCTGCTCGCGCAGCGTTTTCAGGTAATCGCGCAAGGCGGGTTCCATACGCTCGCTGTACAGCTTGTCCATGATCTCGTTTTCGACCTTTTCGTAGGGCTGCACGCCGGCCTCATAGCGCTCGAGAACCTGAAGAATCAGGAATCCCTGCTTGGTCTCGATGACGTCGGTGAGCTGGTTCTTCTTCATGCTGAAAACCTTGTCTTCGATTTCTTTGGAGAGTTCGCCGCGCTTGTATACGCCGAGGAATCCGCCCTGCTGCGCGGTGGAACCGTCGGAGAAGCGCTTGGCGAGCACGGCGAAATCTTCGCCGTCATTGATGCGTTTCAACAGCTCTTCGGCCTTCTTCTTTTGATCCGCGATCTCGGATTCCTTCTTGCCTTCGGTGCTGAGCTCGATGGCGCGCAGGGCGACTTCCTCGGGTTTGACGAAGTCGTTTTTGTGGGCATCGTAGTACTTCATGGCATCGTCGCGGCCGATGTTGATATGCGAGCCCACTTCGCGCTGAATGACCTGCTGGGTCAAAATCTTGTTGCGGATGTTGTTCTTGAAATCGTCCCAGTTGAGGCCTTCCTGGGTGACGGCGCGTTCCAGCGCGTCCATATCGGGCAATTTGTTCTGGACGCGGATCTGGTCGAGTTGCTTGATTACGTCGGCCTCTACGCTCAGGCCCATGTCTTTGCCGCGCTGCGCCAGCAGCGATTGGTCGATCAGGTCGCGCAAGGCGAATTTCTGGCGGTCTTCCACGGCGACTTGCAACTGCTCCTGCGAGCAGCGCCCCTGGCAATCCTGCTGCGCCTCTTCGGCGGCGGATTTGCGGGCTTTTTCCAGTTCGGAGGTGGTAATGATCTCGTTGTTGACGCGCGCGACGATCTCCTCGACTACCTTGCCTCCAGCGCTCGCGCCAGCCTTCACTGGCTTAGGGGCAATTTTGGCTGGAGGCTCCGCGGGTTTTGCCTCCGGCGCGGCAGGGACAGCCTCGGTGGGAGGCGCCTCGAGCGTCGGCGGGCCTTGCGGGTTCTGCGCCGGAGGATTTTGCGCCGGGGGATTCTGCGCCGCCAACGGCAACGCAAATAAGAGCCCGGCAATCCAGACAGTCTTTTTCATCAATTTCCCCATCTAGAAAGTTTAGCCTTCTCCGCGCAAACCGAGCAATACGTTTCTGAGCGCCGCGGGAACCGACTCCCCGCGATTCAACTCCATCCACAAAACGCCGCTGGGATCGAGCTTGATGCCCTTACGCGAGCGAACCACCTTCACCACGGCCGCCGGATCCAGCTGCGTTTCGGGGTGGAACCGGGCGACCCTGGTGCCCTGCCGTTCGACCGAAGCGACGCGTAGCTTCTCACTCATGGATTTGAGCACGGCATATTCCAAAAGGTTTTCCACGGATTTTGGCAATGTTCCGAAGCGGTCTTCCAGCTCCTTGCGCACGTCCTGTTTTTCCGGCTCCGTGGCAATCGAAGAGATGCGCTTGTAGGTGCGCAGACGCAGATTTTCACTGGGGATGTATTCTTCCGGAATGCGCACGTCCATTCCCAAATTCAGTGTGGTGCGAAGATCGGGCGCGCTTTCCTCACCCTTGAGCTTGGCCACCGCGCCTTCCAGCATCTGCACGTAGAGATCGAAGCCGATGGCTTCGATGTGGCCATGCTGCTGGCGGCCGAGCAAGTTCCCTGCTCCGCGCAATTCCAGATCGAGCGCGGCGATACGGAAACCCGCCCCCAATTCGCTGAACTCCTTCATCGCCGCCAGGCGCTTGCGGGCCACTTCCGATAGAATGCGCTCGGGTGGAACAAGCAGGTAGGCGTAAGCGCGATGGTGGGAACGCCCGACGCGCCCGCGCAACTGGTAAAGCTCGGCCAAGCCGAGGCGGTCGGCGCGATTGATGAGTATTGTATTCGCGCGGGGAATATCGAGGCCGTTTTCGACAATGGTGGTTGCGACGAGCACATCCGCTTCCTCGCGAATGAACTTCAGCATTACGGATTCGAGTTCCTTTTCGCCCATCTGGCCGTGGCCAACCACGACGCGCGCCTTGGGAACCAGTTTGGTGACCAGCGTGGCCAGCGAGTAAATTGATTCGACGCGGTTGTGAATGAAATAGACCTGGCCGTCGCGGGCCAGTTCGTTTTCGATGGCCCGCTGGATCACCGCTTCGCTGAACGGCGTGACACTGGTCTGAATCGCCAGGCGGTCGCGCGGCGGCGTTTCGATCAGCGACATATCGCGCAGGCCGACCAGCGACATGTGCAGCGTGCGCGGAATGGGCGTTGCGGAAAGCGCCAGCGCGTGCACGTTTTTCCGCATTTCTTTCAGGCGTTCCTTGTGGGCCACACCGAAGCGCTGCTCTTCGTCGACGATGAGCAGGCCGAGGTCCTGGAACTTCACGTCCTTGGAAAGCAGGCGGTGCGTGACGATGATGACGTCCACCTTGCCGGCTTCGAGATCAGCGAGGATAGCTTTTTGTTCCGCGGCGCTGCGGAAGCGGCTGAGCATTTCGATGCGCGTGGGAAAGGCGGCGAAGCGCTTCTTGAACGTTTCGTAATGCTGGAACGAAAGGACAGTGGTTGGCGTCAACACCGCAACCTGCTTGCCGTCGGCCACCGCTTTGAAGGCCGCGCGCATGGCCACTTCCGTCTTGCCGTAGCCAACATCACCGCAGAGCAGGCGATCCATTGGCGTCACCTGCTCCATGTCTTTTTTGATGTCCGCGATCGCAGTGTGCTGGTCCGGGGTTTCCTCGAACTCGAAGGCGTCCTCGAATTCGCGCTGGAAGGCGCCGTCGGGAGAAAACGCAAAGCCCTGCGCCGTTTTGCGCTCGGCGTAGAGGGCCAGGAGCTGGTCGGCCATGTCCTCCAGCGACTTGCGCACGCGGGTTTTGCGCGTAGCCCAGGCCGTGCCGCCGAGTTTGTCAAGCGTGGGATGCGCGCCCTCGACGGCGCGATAGCTCTGCACCAGGTCCATGCGTTCGAGCGGCACATAGAGTCGCGCGTCCTCGGCGTACCGCAGCAGCATGAATTCGCCGCGGTGGCCCTCCGATTCAATCAGCCGCAAGCCCTCGAACTGCCCGATGCCGTGATCCACGTGCACAACGTAATCGCCGGGCTTGAGTTCCGCGAAATCCGCGAAGAACCCGCTGGTGCGGATCTTTCGGCCGGGGCGCTCGACCGGAGGCGCGACGTCGAACAAGTCGGCGTTGCCGTAGAAGGTAACTCTGGCATCGGGAAACGCGACCCCCTGCGCAAACGGCGATCGCACCAATACCAGCGCGGCGCTTTCCGTGGCGTTTTCCGCGGTGAATCCGGCGGCGGCTTCTTGGGTTTCGCCGAGGACGTATGGGACTTCGTACTCGCGGCAGATGTCGGCGTAGCGCTCGAGCTCGCCGAGGCTCGCAGCGGTGAGATAGACCGTGCCGCCGGAGAGGAGTTGCGACTTCACGTCGCCGACGCAGGCCAACACGTCGCCGTGGAAACGCGCGCTGGGCCGGGAAGGAAGCTCGAATCTTCGGCCGCCATCCTGTTCGAGATTGAGCTGTTCGAGCTCCACGCGGGATGCTTTGACCAGCCCGCGCTCCCATTCGGCTTCGGTCCAAAAGTAGTGCGAGACTTCGGGGGAATTGGCGTGGCCGAGGCGCTCGTAATTTTCCGTAGCGGCTTCGCGGAGTTTCTTGCCGGCTTCGCGCAAGGCCTGCGGCTCATCCACAAAGACCACAGGTTTCAGAGAGCTTTCCGAGAGCTCAAAGAGGGCACTGCCACCCGCTTCGCCGGCGCCGCCAAGCCAGCGGCCGGGCTCCCATTCTTCGGCCTCCTGGCTGCCGGGCACGGGAACTCTCCATTCGGCAAGTGGCAAAATCGTCGTCTTGTTCACAGGAGCGATGGAGCGCTGCGTTCGCGGATCGAATTCGCGAACGGACTCCACCGTGTCGCCGAGCAGCTCGATGCGCACGGGGCGCGGGGCCTCGGGTGAGAAAACGTCGATGATGCCGCCGCGCACGGCAAACTGCCCGGGCAGATCGACCATTTCCGTGCGCGTGTACCCCGTGCTGCCGAGATGCTGGATCAAGGCTTCGTGCGAGATTTCGGAGTCTTTGGCAAGGACTTGGGCGAGGGTAAGGTAGACGTAAGGGTCCTGATAGCGCCACAGCGCGGAAGCCATCGGCGCGATCACGAGCGAAACTTCGCCGTTAGCCAGGCGATAAAGCGTGGTGGCGCGGCGTTCAAGAAGATCCGGGTGCGGAGCTTGCGCGTCCCAGGGCAAGCTGTCCAGCGCGGGAAGCACCGCGACCCCGCCGGTGGCGCCGGGAAAAATCTGGAAGAAGAAACGCAGCGTCTCGGCGAGTTCCTCGGCCCGGCGGTTGCTCTCGGTGAGGAAGAAGGCGGGGCGGCGCAATTCGTGTGTAATATGCGCGGCACACAACGCTTTGGCGACATCCTGAAGGCCGGAAATGCCCACCAAGCCCGCGCCCGCACGTAGTTCTCCCAGAGCGCCATCCAGGGAGGGGTGGCGCAGAAGGCGTTCGAGTCGTTCACTTGCCGCCGGCAGTATCATGCAACGTACGAAAATGTTTGCGCAGGCCGGCGAAGCGGGCTATCCGGGCCGTGGGCTGCCCAGACCAAAACACGCCGCGTAGAGGTCCTTACAAACACGCGCGAATCTTCTTCAAAACCTCGGTAGTCGAATACCCTTCGACTACGTCAATCAGCACCACTTTTCCGCCGGAGGCCTCGACTTCTTCGCGGCCAATAATCTGATTGCCGGGCCAGTCGCCGCCCTTCACCAGCACGTCGGGCAACAGGCCGGCAACCGTCTTTTGCGGCGTCAACTCGGGAAAAATGACCACCGCGTCGACACATTCGAGGTTCGCCAGGATTTCGGCGCGCTCTTGCTCGGGAAGGACGGGGCGCTCCGAGCCTTTCAATGCGCGGACGCTCTGATCGCTGTTGATCCCGACGATCAGAATGTCTCCGAGGGCCCGCGCGGCTTCGAGCAACTGGACATGACCGGGATGCAAGAGGTCAAAGCAGCCGTTCGTAAAGACGACGCGCTTGCCGTTGCGTTTCCCCGGGCCAAACCGCAAAATAACTTGTTCCAATGTCAGAACCGCGGGGTGCAAAGGGTCTCCATGATCATCTTTGATGGCGCGTGCGCCAAACCTTCCAAAACAAAAGTCTATCATGGGGCCAGGAAGCTGCGCAGAACCGGCGGGCCGGCGCGATGAAAAACAAGCTGGTTTGGCAGGCGCTGACCGGAATTTGCCTGCTGGCGATTGGGGCTTTGCTGGCGTACTTCCCTTCGCGCGGCTACACGCAGCGCCACGTGGTTGCGGCAACGGCGGCGTGCCGCGTGGACCTGATCATGATCCAAAAAAGCGGGGCAAAGCCCGTCGAGAATTACGGTTCCGTGGTGCTGTTTCACGGCCTGGCCGCCAACAAGTTCATCATGACGTACTTGGCGCGGGCTTTCGCACAGCTTGGATTGACGGTGTACGTGCCGGATTTGCCGGGGCACGGGCACACTTCGGGGCAGTTTACGCCGCAGAACGCCGAGGATTGCGCGGCGTCTCTGCTGCGGGGACTGGAAGCGCGTGGACTGGTGTCGCCGGATCACACTATCCTCGCCGGACATTCGATGGGCGCGGCGATTGCGTTGCGCCTGGCGCCGGCATTCCGTCCTGCCGGCGTGATTGCGCTTTCGCCCGCGCCGATGAAAGCGGAGCACGGGGTGACGCCGGAAAAGCTGCTGTTCCAAAAGACGCCTCCGCTGGGACCGCACACGCTGATTTCCGCCGGTCAATTTGAGCCGGAGGGACTCTCTGCAAACGCCGCGGATCTCGTGCCGGCTAACAATCCAGACCCGACGATCCGATTTTATTTACTGCCATGGCAATCGCACGTCAGCGTGCTGTTTTCGCCGGGTGTGGCCAGGATGGCGCAAACCTGGGCTTCCGGGACGCTTGATTTGGCCGATAAGGGAGAATTGCCGAGCCGCCTGTTTTTGCTGGGCGGAGTGCTGGGCTTTCTGGGAATCCTGGCGCTTTCCGGACCGTTTCTGAGGGAACTGACCGCCGTGGTCCCGGAAGAAGATGCAGGCGATCCGGCTGCACCGAATCCGTTGCGCGGATTTGCGGAGATGCTAGGCGTTTCACTGGTGGTGGTTTCGATTCTGCACTACACCAATCCGTTGAAGGTGCTGGGGCTATTTGAAGGGGACTATCTGGCAAGCTTTTTCCTTCTCGTCGGCGTGGGAATCGTGGCCCTGCATCCGAGACTGGCGCGAACGAAATTTTCCGTTAAGGCGGGAGTGCTGTTTTCGGCCGGATTTGCCGCGCTGATTCTGCACTTGCTGGTTACCGGATGGTTTGATTTGACGGTCACCGGAGCCTGGCTCAATCTGCAGCGCTGGGAGCGGTTCCCGGTGTTTTTCTTTGCGGCGTTTGTCTTTCTGTTCGGGCTGGAATTGCTCCTCGGTCCGGTGATCCAGCCAAGGCGGCGGCTGGCGATAGACCTGTTCACACTCCTGCTGGCTTGGGCCAGCCTGACGATCGGCACCTTTTACCTGCACAGCGGACAAATCCTGTTAGTGCTGCTGGCGCCCTACTTCGCTCTGTTCTTCCTACTGTCGCGCATGGGTGCACGATTGGTACGGAAGCGCACGGCATCCGTAACAGCCGCCGCCGTCTTCGGTGCTATACTTTTGGCGGGTTTCTGCCTGGTGCTCTTCCCTGTGTCCTAGAAGCCGCCGGTCAGCCGCCAGGTTGTCGTGTCCCCCCGCGCCAGAGATAGAAATTCGCTGTGCAAGAAGGGTTTCATGGGTGAAATTGCGATAATCGGCGGCGGTCCGTCCGGCGCGGTGTGCGGCGCGGAACTTGCCCGCGCGGGGCATTCGGTAAACATCTACGATGAAAATCTGGCGTGGGAAAAGCCCTGCGGCGGCGGGCTGACCTACAAAGCCACCGAACACTTCCCTTTTCTGCTCGACAATCCGCATCCGAAAAAGCTGATTCGCGACGTGGAAATCATCAGCGCGGAAAACCAGCGGGCCAAGCTGGACCTTTCGCACCCCATCGTGATTTATTCGCGGCGCGTGCTGAACGGCTTTCTGCTGGACCGCGCCCGCGAAGCGGGCTGCGGTGTGCACCATCGCCGCGTGCAGACGATCGATATATCCGCGGAGAAGCCGCGCTATTCCCTGGACGGCGAGTGGCAGCAGGCGGATTTTGTGGTGGTCGCCTCCGGCGCGCGCAACCAGATCCTGCCGGGCACGCGGCCGCTTTCGGCGGACGAACTGGAAATGACCCAGGGTTACTTCGTGCCGCAAACAGCGGAGAAAATCATCATCAAGTTTCTGCCGCATTTTGAGGGGTACATCTGGTCGTTTCCGCGCGCGGACCACATCTCGCTCGGAATTTGCGGCAGCATGTCCGCCCATACCAGCAACGAACTGCGCACGCACCTGTACGCCTTTGTGGAGGAAGCGAAATTCTCGACGGAAAACGCCAAGTTTTATAGCCACGTGCTGCCGTCTCCGCAGGAGCGCACGCTTTCCTGCCGCCCGGTGATCGGGAAAAACTGGGCCATGTGCGGCGATGCGGCGGCATGGGTGGATCCGCTGACCGGCGAAGGCCTATTCTATGCGATGCGTTCGGGAGAGATTCTGGGCCAATCGATTGCGGAAGGGCGTCCGGAACTCTATCCGCAGCGCGTGCGAGCTTCCTTTTCGCTGGAATTGGAATTTGCCGCGCGGATCGTACGGCGGTTTTATCGCGGATCTTTCCTGGGCTGCTCGGTCACCACCCGGATGGTGCAGTTCCTGCAGCGCAATGCGGTGTTCCGGCAACTGATGAGCGACCTGTTTTGCGGCACGCAGGATTACAGTTCGCTGAAAAATCGCGTGCTGGGACATCTGGGCGGTACGCTGAGCCAATTCGTCTCCAGCGTGCTGAACATCGAGCCGCCGGCGCGAAAGCTGCGGCCCACGGCGCCTGCCGGGGACTGATCGGGTCCGCATCACCTCCCACACGAATACTCCGCCGCGTTCCTTCCTGCGTTCTCCCTGTGGCAACATGAAGCTTCCGTTCTATGCGGAGGTTGTCGTGCTGAAGAGCCTGATTCGACGCTACCCGCGTTTCCTGTTCAATCTTTGGCCGCCCCTGTTGGGCGCCGGCATCCGCATTACGCGCATTCAGCCGGATTGGAAAGAAGTGGACGTGGAGATGAGACTGCGGCGCTGGAATGCGAATTATGTCGGCACGCATTACGGCGGGTCGCTTTATTCAATCGCCGATCCCTTTTACATGGTGATGCTGATCGAAATATTGGGGAAGGATTACATCGTATGGGACAAATCCGCTTCCATCCGGTTTCGCCGGCCGGGGCGCGGAACCGTGTATGCACAATTCCGGATCAGCGATGAACAGGTGGCCGAGATTCGCGAAGCCCTGCGGACGGAAGAAAAGGTGGAGAGAGAGTTTTCCGTTACGGTGACCGACAAAGACGAAGATGTGATCGCGGAGGTGAGGAAGTTGCTGCAATTCCGCAAGCGGCCGCCCGGCAACTTCTAGGGACGTTGTTCGGCGGCCGTCCGTCGTTACGGCTTCGTTCGCGTTGCCTGGCGCACATTGTAGAAAGAGCACTTGCCTGCTGGAAGCACGCGCCCCCACATCCGGCTGAGAATCAGAGTTGCAGAGGCGATCGGGAGAACGGCGTTCCCAAGCTAAGCGAGGACTTTGGAGATGCGATCGCAGGCCCAGTCGACTTCTTCGCGTTGGATGACCAGCGGCGGGGCGATGCGGATGATGCGGCCGTGAGTTTCCTTGCAGAGGATGCCTTCCTGTTTCAGAGCTTCGCAACAGGGCCGCGCGGAGGTGTCCAATTCGATGCCAATCCAAAGGCCGCGGCCGCGAATTTCCCGCACTATGGAGCTTTGCACTTTCTTCAGCCTGGCCAGGAAGTATTCGCCGAGTTCGGCGGAGCGTTCGACGAGCTTTTCCTCCACCAGGATGCGCAGCGCGGTTCGCGCCAACGCGCAAGCCAGCGGATTGCCGCCAAACGTGCTGCCGTGATAGCCGGGCTGGAAGACTCCCAGGATTTCGCGCGAGGCGAGCACCGCCGAAACTGGATAGAAGCCTCCCGCGAGCGCTTTGCCAACGATCAGGACATCCGGCCGGATGCCTTCGTGCATATAGGCGAAGAGTTTCCCCGTGCGGCCGAGGCCGGATTGTATCTCATCGGCCATCAGGAGTACGCGATTTTCGCGGCAGATCTCCGCCGCTTCGCGCAGGAAGCCATCCGGAGGAAGGATGATGCCGGCTTCGCCCTGAATGGGCTCCAACAAAAATCCGCAAGTGTTGGGCGTAATCGCGGCGCACAGCGCTCTCGCGTCGCCAAACGGGATCGCGCGAAAACCGGGAGTAAAAGGGCCAAAACCGTTTTTATACTGGTCTTCCGTGGAAAAGCTCACAACGGTGACGGTGCGGCCATGGAAATTGTTTTCGCAGACGATGATTTCGGCTTGATTTTCCGGGATTCCCTTTTGCGTGTAACCCCATTTGCGAGCGGCTTTGATGGCGGTTTCCACCGCCTCTGCGCCGGAGTTCATCGGCAGGGTCATCTCGAAACCCGTTAGCTCGTGCAAATCCTTATACAGCAGCGGAAGCTGCGCATTACGGAAGGCGCGCGAAGTGAGCGTGATTTTGCGGGCCTGCTCAATGAGGGTGGCGAGCAGCTTGGGATGGCAATGGCCCTGATTCAGCGCGGAATAGGCCGCCAGGCAATCAAGATACCGCTTCCCTTCCACGTCGTAGACCCAGACGCCTTCGCCGCGTTCGATGACGACATCGAGCGGGCGGTAATTCTGTGCGCCATAGGCATCTTCCAGCGCGACAAAGTCCTTGGTTCCCAGCAGATGCAGTTCGGTGGAAGGCATACGAATACCCAATCAACTTTCTTCTCAGGTGTCACAAGTCCGGCGGGGAGCGGCATGAGCGGATCTTGAGCCTGGAAACTCCACTTTAGATATGATGTCATTCACGCGGAGGTTCGGCAACAAATTCCACGGCGCGATCTCGCTGGGAAGTTGTATCCGGCGGCGGGCGGGCTGCGTCCAAAACAAGGGGGGGATTCCATGACCAAACGAACATTGGCCCTGATTGCAGTGGCGCTTTGCGGAACGCTCGTGGGGCTGGCTCTGCCGGCACATCATCCGCCCCGCACGGCCGCGGATGTGCCCTCTCTGAATGTGAAGATTCAGGAATGGCCGATCCCCAGCAAGGGCGGCCACCCGCACGACCCGGCGGTGGGCGCGGACGGCGCGTTGTGGTTCACCGAACAAATGGCGAACAAAATCGGACGGCTGGATCCCCAGACGGGTGCAATCAAGGAATACACGTTGCCGACGGACAAAAATTCCGGTCCGCACGGTTTGGTGGCGGACAAAGACGGCAATATCTGGTTCACGGCGAATTTTGGCGGCTACATCGGCAAGCTGGATCCGCAAACCGGCAAAGTGACCGAATATAGGATGCCGCTGGCAAAGGCCGACGATCCGCACACAGCGGTCTTTGATGCGCACGGAATTTTGTGGTTCACCGTGCAGGGCGGAAACATGGTCGGACGGCTCGATCCGCAAACCGGAAAGGTGGATTTGAAGGACGCGCCGACGGAAGCCGCTCTTCCTTACGGGATCCAGATCAACAGCCATGGCGTGCCAGTTTTCTGCGAACTCGGAACGCACAAGATGGCCACCATCAATCCCAAGACGCTTGCGATCAAGGAGTATCTGCTGCCGGACGCGGTGCGCCCGCGGCGGCTGGCGATTGCGGCCGATGACACCGTTTACTTCACGGACTTCAAGAGCGGCCACCTGGGCACATTGAACACAACGACGGGCGCGGTGAAGCTGTACGATTCGCCGGGAGGACCGGAATCGAATCCATACGGCATCGCCATCACTCCGGATGGCATGGTGTGGTACAGCGAGTCCGGAGTGCAGCCCAACACCATCATTCAGTTCAACCCGAAGACGCAGACCTTTGCGCGAGCGTCGATTCCCTCCGGCGGAGGGGTGGTGCGCAACATGGCGGCGACTTCAGATGGTCGCGTGTACATCGCGTGCAGCGGGGTGGATAAGGTCGGCATCGTTTCTGTAATACAGTGAGCGAACGGCTCGGGCCCAATCTGATGGAATTTCCGTTGCAATTTCTGCTTCGGCCGGAAAAAGGTCCGTCCAGCCTTTTGCTGATCCGGCTGCCCGTGGGACTCATTTTCCTGACGCAGGGGATCCTGAAATATATCGATCCAAAGATGGGCGTGGAGCGGTTTGCGAGAATCGGGTTCCCGCATCCTTATTTCACCGCGCATTTTGTGGGGAGTTTCGAGATGGTTTGCGGCGGCCTGGTTTTGCTGGGACTTTGGACGCGGCTGGCCAGCCTGCCTTTGCTGATCGTCATTTGCACGGCGATCGCCACGACCAAGCTGCCGGAGCTTTCGCGCCCGGCGCAAGGCGTCTGGTTCATGATCAGCGACGCGCGTACCGATTTTGCGATGTTGTGTGGGCTGCTTTTTCTGATGGTGGAGGGCGGCGGCGCGTGGTCGCTGGACGCCAGAAAGAATTCTGGAAGCTCAAGGCAGGGTGATGACAAACAAGGCGAATTCGCGGCGTGATTTTTTGCAAACGGCGGGGCTTGCGGCGGGAGCACTGCTGGTAACGCCGAAGCTGCCATTGTTGGCAAGCGGAGCCACCTATGGAGCCGCGGAGGCGGCAGCTGATTACACGCTGCACATTAAGGCCGCGCCGATTGAGATCGCACCGAAGCATTTCATTTCGACGGCGACGTACAACGGGCAATTTCCCGGCCCTCTGCTGCGATTTCAAGAGGGCAAGCAGGTGACGGTGGACGTATTCAACGACACCGACACGCCCGAGCAACTCCACTGGCACGGGCAATTCGTTTCGACCGATGTGGACGGCGCGGCGGAGGAAGGTACGCCATTCATTCCGGCGCACGGGATGAGGCGGCTCGCGTTCACGCCCAAGCCGGGGGGGTTGCGGTTCTATCACACGCACAATCGCGCCGGCGCGGACCTTGCCGCGGGGCAATATTCGGGTCAGGTAGGCCCGGTGTACATCGAGCCGAGGGATAATCCGGGGCGTTATGACCGCGAAGTCTTTCTGACCATGAAGGAGTTTGAGCCGTCGTTCAGCCAGGGCGGCGACATGGCGCAGGATTTCTTGTCTCCGAAAGGAGTGGTGAAAGAACTCGAGGAAGCGGGCGAAGCGGCGATGAAGGCTTCGCTGGCGAAGGGGATGCCGCACGGATTCGAAGTGGGCTACGCGGCATTCACCATCAATGGGAAAAAGTTGGGGCACGGCGAGCCGGTGCGCGTGAGAATGGGCGAGCGCGTGCTGTTTCACATTTTGAATGGCAGTGCGACGGAGATTCGCAGCCTGGCGCTGCCGGGGCATGTGTTTGAGGTAGTTGCGCTGGACGGGAACGCGGTACCGAATCCGGTGAAAGTGCCAGTGCTGTGGTTTGGCACGGCGGAGCGCATTTCGGCGATTGTGGAGATGCGGCATCCCGGCGTATGGATCTTGGGCGACACCGCGGATGACGACCGGCATCATGGGATGGGAATTGTCGTCGAGTACGCCGGGCACACGGGGAAGGCGGCGTGGCTACCGCCGCCGGCGTTTCGCTGGGACTACGCGCGATTCGGGAAGCCCAGCGGCGTGAGTGCTGCGCCGGATGAGACGTTTGACATGCTTATTGCGAAGGATAATGCGGCGGAAGAAGGATTTAATCGCTGGACGATCAACGGGAAGGCGTTTCCCATGGCCGGAGGCGTGCAACCGGCTTCGTTTCATCTCAGGGAAGGAAAGCGCTATCGCATTCGCCTGCGCAATGCGAGCGACGATATCCACCCGATTCATTTGCACCGGCACAGCTTTGAACTGACCAAGCTGGCGGGAAAATCGACCGCGGGGATTCTCAAAGATGTGGTGATGCTGGGAGGCTATCAGGAAATGGAGATCGATTTTGTGGCCGACAATCCCGGACTCACCCTGTTTCATTGCCACCAGCAGTTGCACATGGATTTTGGATTCATGACGCTGTTTGATTATGCGTAGATAATCGAATCAGAGAAGCGAGGAATCTCCGGACGACTGCCGATCCAGAACCTTGCGGAGTTCCAGGTACGCCACTCTCATTTCCGCATCTAACATCGACAACCGCTCGGAGAGCCAGTTGAAACAACCGAGCGCCACGATCGCGACAACGAGGCCAACGGCGGTTGTCGAAAGCGCCAGGGCTAACCGAGTACAGATGAACGATAAATAGGTGCCACGCTCCATACCCGCCCGACAAACGAATCGAGGATGCCCACGAGGGTGCCGAAAAGAACGACGAGAGACGCGGTAGTAGCAATGGAACCCAGAGAATCGAGTCCTTCCAGCATTTGCTCATGGAGGCGGTTCGCGGCGACGCGGGCCTGGTGCTCGGCTACTTCGGCGGACTTCTGGAGTGAAAGAACCGCGTGAACGCCTCGATAAGTGCGCAAACCGCGCGCAACAACGTCTGCGACATGACTTTGTTTTCGGGTTTCCGCCGGAGCCAGAACCTGCACCCAGTTACCTTGCTCAAACAGAGAGGCACAGGTTTTGACGAAACGTCGCGTTTGCCATACGGCGAAGCCGTAACTGGCGGCCTTGGCCGCGAATTCCAAGAACGTCCACAATCCCATGCCCGCGAGAGTGAGCAACGAGAAATGCACCAGCGAACCGCTATAGCGCCACATCTGGAAAAACCATGGAAGATTATCGTCCACGCAAACATACCTCCTCATTGGGTACGGGATTTGTTGGCGTGGCTCGCAGCGCCACTATCTAGAGACGCCGGGGAGTTAGCGCGAGTTCCCGGGGCGGAGGCGGAGAAGGAAGGCAGTAGAGCTGGAGGTTCTCCCCGGATGCTCGCCTGCTGGAAGCAGGCGCTTGCTCTGCCATCACGTTGCCAGGCTGCGGTCCGGCAGCTACATAAGCGCTGCGCGTACATTTCGTGGCGCTGCCTGCATCGAACGGGGTATCCTGCCAACGAGTCGCGGGGAACATGAGCCTCAGGTCAACGTATACACCAACGACGGTCAAAGGCGCTTCCGGGGAGCGGACAACGAGCCGGGCGGGCTCTAGCGGTGCGGCGGGGTCCGACGACACGGGCGCAAAGAAAGCCAAGAAGAAGATTAATTGGAGCTCGCTTCCGGAAATCTGGGCGCTGATTCATCCGCGGCGCGGGATTCTGGCGGTGGGATTTCTGTTGATGGCCATCAACCGAGTGTGCGGGCTGGTGCTGCCGGCTTCCACGAAATACCTGATCGACAACGTGATCTCGAAGCGGCAGCAACAGTTTCTGTTGCCGATTGTGCTGGCGGTGGTGACGGCGACGGTGATTCAGGGGCTTTCTTCGTTCGCGCTGACGCAGCTTCTTTCCAAATCCGCGCAGCGCATGATCACCGATTTGCGCAAGCAGGTGCAGGCGCACATCGGGAGGCTTTCGGTGAGCTATTACGACGCGAACAAGACCGGCGCACTGGTCTCGCGCATCATGAGCGACGTGGAAGGCGTGCGCAACCTGATCGGCACGGGACTGGTGGAATTTGTCGGCGGATTGATGACCGCGGTGATGGCGTTCTGCGTGCTCATTTACATCAACGCGATGATGACCGTTGTGGCGTTCGCGGTGCTGATCGTTTTTGCTCTTTTTCTGAATCAGGCGTTTGCCACCATCCGGCCCATCTTTCGCGCGCGGCCCAAAATCACGGCCGAAGTGACCGGGCGGCTAACGGAATCGCTGGGGGGCGTGCGCGTGGTGAAGGGGTACCACGCCGAAGATCACGAAGAGAGCGTATTTGCGACTGGCGCGCAGCGGCTGCTGGACAACGTGCTGAAGACGCTGACGGCCACGTCGATCATGAGCCTTTCGGGCGCGATGCTGATGGGCATGGTCAGCGCGGTGGTGATGTACCTGAGCGCGCGGAAGATTCTAGCCGGGCAGATGACCACCGGCATGTTCTTTTCTTATTCGATGTTTCTGGCGATGCTGATCGCGCCGGTGTTTCAGATCGTGGCGATCGGCACGCAATTGACTGAGGCAATCACCGGACTCGAGCGCACGCGCGAAATTCTGAACGAGACGAAGGAAGACGAGGACCCGCGGCGGTCAGCGACTTTGGAGCGCATCACAGGACGCCTGGAATTTGAGGGCGTGCACTTCTCCTATGAAGCGAACAAGGAAGTGCTGCATGGAGTGAGCTTTGTTTCGGAGCCGGGGACAGTGACGGCGCTGGTAGGACCCTCGGGCTCTGGCAAATCAACCATCATCGGGCTGGTGTCCGCGTTTTACACGCCTACTCAGGGACGGATTCTGGTGGACGGCGTCGATCTATCCACGGTGAAGCTGAATTCCTATCGCACGCAGCTCGGCGTGGTGCTGCAGGAAACGTTCTTGTTTGACGGGTCAATCCGCGAAAACGTGGCCTATTCGCGGCCGAATGCCACGGAGGAAGAGATTCTGGAGGCCTGCCGCATCGCGCGCGTGGATGAGTTTGCCGGGACATTTGAAAAGAAATACGACACCGTGGTGGGCGAGCGAGGTGTAAAACTTTCCGGCGGGCAAAAGCAACGCGTTTCGATCGCGCGGGCGATTCTGGCGGATCCGCGGATTCTGATTCTGGATGAGGCCACGTCGAGCCTGGATTCGGAGTCCGAGGCGCTGATACAGGAGGGATTGCGCTACCTGATGCGCGGCCGCACCACGTTTGTGATCGCGCATCGCCTTTCCACCATTCGGCGCGCCGAACAGATCCTGGTGGTGCAGGACGGGAGGATTCTGGAACAGGGGACGCACGAGTCCCTCTATGCAGCGCAGGGGCGGTACTACGAGCTGTATACGAAACAGCATGCCGTGGAGACGAATCTTTTTCTGGCGCCGGGCGAGGGCGACAAGATCGAACGGGAGCCGGAGGACGGGGGTTCGGCTAGCGGAAGCCGAGCAGCATTGCCAGAAGCGTTGCAGGCGCTGCGCAACCGGATTGTGTGAAGCGGAACCAAACGCAGAGACGCGGAGAGCGCAGAGTTTCACAGAGAAGAGGCGAAGTTCACCACAGGATTAGCAGAGGCGCTTGGAGTTAGGGGAGCGTTGGGAAACGAAAGGCGAATCCGCGGTGGGTTGAGATCCGCTCAGGCAGGAGAGCCTTTGCCACAGAAAAAAGGCCGGGCAAGCCCGGCCCCGACAAAGTAAAACACGAAAATTAGAGCGACGGGCGGCGGAGGACCGGCTTTTTGGCTTGCGCGGCGGCCTGCGTGGGCAGCAGCGTGGCCATCTTGCGGATCATCGCCAGCACGAGGCGTTTGTCGCCTTCCGAGAGCGTGGTGCTGTATTTTTTGATCTCGGCAAGGAAGCGGATTTCGTCCTGGCTAAGTTCGCCGAGCATTTTCTGGGTCTCTTTGTCGCGCGGCGTTTCGGTGCCGGGGAAAAAGTCGGCCAGCGAAATCTCCATGGCCTCGGCAATCTTCGCGAGGGTTTCAAGCGAGGGAACGGTGTGGCCGTTTTCCACGCGGGAAAGATAGCAGCGGAGCAGGCCGGTGCGGCGTTCGATGTCGCCCTGCGACAATCCGCGCTGGCTGCGGTAAGTTTTGATGACTTCGCCGATATTCACTTGCGGTTTCTCTTTAGGCACGGTTTCCCCCAATCGCAATGGTAGCTTAGTCGCTAACAGTAGAAGCGG
Source organism: Acidobacteriota bacterium (assembly GCA_021324935.1). Classification (GTDB taxonomy): domain Bacteria; phylum Acidobacteriota; class Terriglobia; order Acidiferrales; family UBA7541; genus Acidiferrum. The sequence continues at coordinate 16,871 of JAJPIE010000062.1, read as the reverse complement.
CAAGAGGGAAAAGGGGGGCAAGCGTAGCGAAAAAGTAACCCGCCGGCGCTTTTTGGCCGCAATTCATTGACGCTAAAAGAGATAGAAGCTAGGGTAAATTTCCTTCCGCCACGGATTTTGTGCCTTCGGGGAGCGATTCGGCGACCGGATAGAGGGTCGCAGAAATATCGGCGATGAGCTTTGCGCTGACTTTTTCGTCTTGAATCCCTCGCACCAAAACCACCAGCACATAGGGGCGTTTCGCGTAAACGATCGCCGCGTCGTGATGGATTTTGGTGATCTCGCCGGTCTTGTGGGCCACGCGAGTGCCCGGCGGCAAACCCGCGGGAATGCCTTCGTTGAATTTTTGCTGCTCGAGAATTTCGACCATCCGGCGCGAAGAGGCTGTGTCGACCATTTTGCCTTCAGCGATTGCGGCGAGCAAGACTTCCAGGCCGCGCGCGGTGGTGGTGTTGTTCATTCCCTTGTCAAACGCTTTGTCGTCTTCCACGCCGCGCAGGACGTTCATGCCATTAGCGCCGTAAGAGTGAACCGTGGCGCGAATGTTTTCCACTCCCAGCTTTTCGATCAGGAGATTCGTGGCGAGATTGCTGCTTACGGTGATCATCCGTTCGCAAAGCTGGAGCAAGGTGCGCGTTTGGCCCTCGGCTTGGTAGAGATCGGTTTCCGAATCGACGGCAGGATCGAGTTTGAAGACGGAGCCATCGGCGATGGAATGGAATTCATTGCGGATGACGAGCGGATCCTCAAGGCGCAACTTCCCTTCTTTCACCTGATGAAAAAGCTCGATCATGACCGGGAGCTTCATGGTGCTGGCGGCGTGGAAGGGTTCGTCGGCGTGAAAAAACCATTCCGTGCGGCCATCGAGCGAGTGCAGGGCAATGCCAACGTCGGCGCCGGAGTCTGCGATGAGCTTTTCGGTTTGCCTGGCGGCGGCATTGAATCTGGGACTTTGTGCGCGGACGGAAGGAAAACAGAGAAAAAGCAATCCGGCGGTTAGCAACAAGGGTTTAAGCATGGCAGCATTATAACGGCAGAGTCGTAAGGCAGAGATGGTGCCAAGTTCTCGTGGCCGCACAGGCAGGAAGGCTTGTGCCACATAAAGAGCGGCCCGCCGTGCAATTGTCTCCGGGGTGCAATATCTGAGCCCGGAAGGCGGGCTCTCGGATTTCGTACCCTTGGAAGCTCAGGGTGAACTCGATGCAGGCCCGGCCGCGGATTAATGCGCGATTGCGACCTGGATTGGGGCAATGTTGTAGCCGTCGATGGTCAGAGCCAGTTCGCCGCCGGAAAGGTCACTTGTGGCAAAGGAAGCGGAAAGCGTTTTTTCTTCGCCGGGAAGCAGCGAGAAATAGTTGTCGTCCCAGAAGATGGGAACGAGATCGTCGCCGTTGGTGTCTTTCGTGGCGCGTAGATGAACCATGAACGCGACACTGCCGGCGGGATTTTTCAGCCGCACATGAATCATTCCTTGAATGGAATCGCTCATGGAGCTGGCATGGGCTTCAAGTTTGATTTGGGGCAAGGAATTCAGGCCGGTGAGGTCGGCGAAATCCTTCTGCGGCGTGTACACGGTGTCTTTTTTGTGCTTCCAGTCCATGGTGTCGGGCTTGGTGGACAACCAATAAAAATTGTCGCTGACGAGCGCGCCGGAAGGATCGTGAAGCCAAAGCTTTAGGAAGTAAGTCGTGGACAGGTTCGCCGGCTTCGGCAAATCGAAGGCCTTGGTGGCGGCATCGGCGGCGAGATCGATTATTTTTTCCTGCGAGCCGGCTTCCTTGGCGTCGATGTTGTAGAGCTTTGCGGAAACCTTGTAGCCTTTCAGATCCTCATACTTGCCGTTGACGACGGATACCGAATCGGTGTCCCAATCGTATTGGACGTGAACGATCTCCTGGGCCTTTTTGGTGCCGAAGTAGCCGCCGGCCGGAACCAGATAGTAGTCGTAAAGATGCCAGATGAGCGAGGGCCAGGCGTTGTTGAGCATCCACTGAATGACGCCGGTGGAGAGATATTTATTGCGGCCGTAGGCTTCGTACATGCCGCGCTGATTGTCGTAGGTCATGGCCTGGGCTTTGCGCTCGAAATCATCGAGCGAAGCGGGCGCGCCGTAACGCTTTTCGAGCGCTTCACGGAAGACATCGATGGTGGTGAAGCGCTCGCCACCGGCGTGGAAGTTCCAGTAATCGTCGATGGGCCACAGGTGATCCTTGGGAATGAATTTTCCCAGGCTCTCTTTCGGCGGAATGGCGGGGCCGGGGCTGGTTTCCGTGTTGTAGCCCCATGCGCCTCCGGCCTTTTTATCGGTGAACCAGTAGACCGGTGGGACATATTCGTAAGGCCCGGTCATTTTCACTCCGGATTTGCCGGTGACCTTGGTGGATTGCTCGGAGGCGGAAGAGACGGTGGGATTCGGCCACTCAAGATTTTTCAGGATATCCAGGTACATGTTCTCGATTTTGGGCGGCGGAGGATTGTCGCTGCCATAGAGCCAGACGAAAACGCTGGGATGATTGCGCAGGCGGGAGATCTGATCGACAAGCGAAGCGGCGGCAATTTTCTGGGTTTCGGGAGTCCAGATTTTCCAGTGTTCCCACATGTCGCAACAGATCCAGCCGGGCATGACGAGGATGCCGAGCTTGTCGGTCTTGTCAAAAAATTCATCGCGGTCAGTTTTGCCTTCCAGGCGGATGGTGTTGAGGCCCATATCTCGCACATAGGCGAGATCGGCATCGAGCTTGCGGGAGTCCCAGCGGAGGAGCATGTCGGGAGCCCACGCAGCGCCGCGGATAAGCACGCGCTTGCCGTTCACCTTGAACAGGCGCCCGCCGGATTCGGTGAGTTCGGAACTGACTTCGCGGATGCCGAATTTGACGACGGCAGAATCTGAATCCTTCCCATTTGCTTCAACATGGAATTTTGCCGCGTACAAGTACGGTTCTCCCATCTGGTAAGGCCACCAGAGGTGCGGGAGGTTGAGTTTCAGCGCGTTGAATTTGTCAGCGTCGAAGCGGACAATTTTCGTTTCGTTGGCGGCGAGTTGAACTGGCTGCGTGAGATGGATGGTGCCAATTTCCGCCACGAGCTCGGCGCTCACGGGGTGGTCGGCGACGTTGTGCAACTCCGCGCTCAGGCTCAAATCGGCGGCGCTGTAATCGGAACGTAGCTTGGAAGCGACAAAGGGATGGCGAAGTGTAACTTCGCCGCTGGAGGTAAGGAAGACTTCGCGCCACATGCCGGCATCCTTGTCGGGAGGGGTGGGATTCCAGTCCACCCACGTCAAGCCGAGATCGTTTTTCTCGGGCGCAAAAATTTCGACGGCGAGGGCGTTCTTCCCTTTTTTATTCAGGTGGTCGGCAAGGGAAAATTCGTAAGCGCGATAGGCCCCCGCGACTTCGTCGCGATTGGCAAGCTGCTTGCCGTTGAACCAGACGTTGGCGCGGTAGTTGATGCCGAGAAAATGGAGCCAGACGCGGCGATTCGCGAACTCTTTGGGCTCGGCAAACTCAACGCGAAACCAGTAGGAGTGACGGAACGGGCTGTCCGCGGGCATGTCGAGATCCGCATTGAGATGTTTATTGTCATTGAAGGCGCCGGGATAGGACTTCAGATTTTGCCCATAGTTCGGATCAGGAAGAGATTTGTCCGTAACCAAAGTGCCGATGATGGTTCCGGGGACGACGGCAGTGTGCCATTTGGAATCATCAAACCCGGCGGTGGAGAGCGCTTCGGGCGACGCGGTGATTTTGGCCGACGACTCCATGCGCCAGCCGCAGGTGAGAGGAATGCGGTCGCTGGGGACTTCCTGCCCGCTGAGGATATTGGCAAGAAAAAGAACGGAAAGAAGTGCGGCAAACAGAAGAATCGCGGAGCGAATCTGGGACATGCGGAGCCTCGAGATCCGAAGAGATGACCGGGCGATGCGCCGGCAGCCCCTAGCATACATTAAACCGATTCAATACAAGAGGAAATCTCGGCCGGCGTGTGGGAAACGTTTACGTGGCGCGAGGATCAATCTTGAGTCCGCAGCCGCAAGCGGCTAGGCTGGTGCCGTTTATTTCCGTTCGAAGTGCAAACGATTCTTTGCGCCAGGGGAATTCATCCGGACCAGGCCGGGTTCAGGGGGACCAGAATGTATCGTCGCGCCGTTATCATGGTTTGTTTTTTGCTATTTGCAGGGGCTGCCGCCGTTCACGGGCAGACCAGACGCAAAATCATTATTGACCAGGATGCGCGCGGCCCGGCCACTACCGATCAGCAATCGATGCTTGCGCTGTTGAACGCTCCGCAGGCAGAGGTGCTGGGGATTACGGTGGTGAGCGGCGACATGTGGCGCGACGAAGAGGTGGCACATACGCTTCGCATGCTGGAGCTGACGCACCATAGGGACATCAAGGTGTATCCCGGCGCGATTTTTCCGCTGATCAACACTAAGGAAGAGATCGCGCGGTGGGAAAAGCTTTACGGCGTGGTGCGCTATCAGGGCACATGGAAGCAATACGGGCAAGGAGCGAACGCACGGATTCCGCACGAGCCGTATGAGATTCCGCCGCTTCCGGAGGGCAGCCCGACCATCAAGGCGCAGGACGAAGATGCGGCACACTTCATCATTCGCACCGTGCACCAATATCCGCACGAGGTGACAATTTATGCCGGCGGGCCGCTGACCAACATCGCGCTGGCGCTGCGCCTGGATCCCCAAGTGGCGGAACTTGCGCAAGAGCTTGTGGTGATGGGAGGCAGCATCGGGCCGGAAAACATGCCGATGGCATGGAAGACGGAGAACCGGCGCGAGTTCAATTTCTGGTTCGATCCGGAGGCCGTGCACATCGTTCTGCGCGCGCCGTGGAGGAAAATCACGGTGACAACGGTGGACATTTCCGTGAAAACGCATATGACCAAGGCCGTGATCGCCCAGATCGCGAAAGCCGGGACGCCATCGGCGGACTACATCGGGAAATATTCGGGCGAGGAGTTTTTGTGGGACGAACTGGCGGCGCTGGCTTGGCTGGATCCGAGCTTGATCACCAAGCAGGAGAAGGTGTACATGGACATGGACATTTCGCACACAGCGGGCTACGGCAACACGCTGGTGTGGACCGAAGATGAGCATCCGGGCCTGGGCGAGCAACTGGTGAACGTGCAGGAAGATTTGGACAACGCGCGGTTTATGAAGATGCTCGTGGAGTTGCTGTCGGCGCCGGGCAAGTAATCAGCAATCGGTGATCAGTCATCCGAATGAGTGTGCGCGGCACGGGAGACGCGGGGCGATGGTTCCATCGAGCAGTTGCGAACTCATCAGCAATCGAGGGAAAGAAACGCCGGCTGGCTGCTAGCTGTTAGCTGTTGACTGTGACTGTTAGCTGATTACGGATGAGTGTCCCCTGGCCCACTCAGAAGGTATCCGCGGTGATTTCCGGGGCGTGCGGGGCCCAATCGTCGGGCGGAAAGGCGATGCGCCAGAATTTTGGAGCGGGGCGGAGGAATTCGACGGCGACTTCGAGTTTGCCTTCCTGAGCGGGATTCGTGCGCACCACGCGGACGAACTGCTCTTCCCCGGTTTCCGTGTTTTTGATCATGATTTTCTGGCCGGTTTCCACTTTCAAGGCGAGATAGATCAGCGCGCCATGGGCGTTGACCGAAGAGGTGAAGGCGTTTTCGGAGACGTGCTGGCCGTTGGGTCCGCGGGCGATGACGAGAATCGGCATGCGCAAGAGGACGCGCTGGCTGCGGCGCCGGTTGTGCGCCGGATCGTTGCCGAATGGAGGTGCGCTCATGGGGACCGTCCGAACTTCAGTGTTTCGCAGAGAGAGGCGCAGGTCAAGAGCAGGAAAGTACCGCGTTGCCAAGGATAAGGATGGTCCCGGAGGAGGGAGTCGAACCCACACGGGGAGTGATCCCCGGCAGATTTTGAGTCTGCTGCGTCTGCCAGTTCCGCCACTCCGGGAGAACTACAATGAAAATAGCATGAGGCTGGCAGAACGAACAAGGTGGGGAAAGCAAAGAAACAACGGAGATTATTCACCCCAGACAACGCCGGGGAGCCCCGAGGAACCGGACTGGGGGGCGGCATGAATGTGGAGCGGTGGATGGCGATTTGAAAAAACCTGACGGAGCCGGGGCTTCGCGACCTGAAGTAGGCGGCGCAAAGCCGCCTCTAGTTTCCAAACGCACCGGCAGTTTTAGCGGGCGACGGCGGTGGCGGAGACGATGGTGGCGGGGAAGTTGATCGACTGGCCGTCGGAGAACTGGCGTATGCCTTCGATGGCTTCGCGCACGGCTTCTTCTCGTTGGCCGGGCGGAACAGCGGCCATGATTTTCTTGAAGGGCGCGGCGATTTCGCTGCCTCCTTGCCAGGCTTCCTCGGCGGAGCCGGGCCAGGGCCAGTTGATTTTGTGCTTGGCGGCACGGACCTCCTGAAAGCCGGCGGCAGAGAGCGTGCCCGCGAGTTTGTTTTCGTCGGAGAAGCGGAAAACGTGCGGCGCATCGGGATCGGGCTTGGGCACATCCACGTATTTCAGAAACGGCCGGATCAAGGTGGCGAACAGGGGATTTTCCTCGCGAGTTCCCCAGGTGACAAACGAGACGCGGCCCCCGGGCTTGAGCACCCGGAGGAATTCGCCCATCGCTTTCGGAATGTCCGGAATGAACATGATGCCGAAGCGGCAGGTCACGCGGTCGAAGTGGCGATCGGGAAACGGGAGTCGTTCCGCGTTGGCCTGATGAAATTCCATGTTGCGGAGGCCGCGCGACGCCGCGTTCTCCTCGGCAAATTTCAGCATCTCAGAAACCAGGTCGGAGGCAACCACGCGGCCGTGCGGCCCAACCGCTTCGGCGACGGTGAGTGAAGGTTCGCCGGTGCCGCTGGCGATATCCAACACATGCAGTCCGGGCGAAAGCGCGGCGCCTTCGACCACGATTCGCGTTGCGTGGCGCGATTGATGCGCAAGCTGCGGATACCACTTCTTCCAGAAGGGTGCGGCATCTTGCCATTCCTGGCGGATGGATTCGGGAGTGTCCGGAGTTGGAGACGGTCTGGGTGCCATGAAAGCGACCTCCTGAACAACAGAGATTGGATGAAGTATACGCGGTTTCGTTGCAGTTACGTGAATTTGCAGCGAGCGCGCTTGCTGGCGGCGAATTGAAAGGATAGACTGCGCGCAGCGATGGAATCGGTGCAGAGCGCGACGGAATCAGGGCTTGCCGGACAGGATCCCCGCGCGGGCGCGGCGGGATTCCGGGCGCTGATTGCGACGCAGTTTCAGGTGGCGTTCAGCGATAATGCGCTGAAGTGGCTGGTGAGCTACCTGGTGCTGGAGTCCTGCGTTTCGCACGAGCAGCGGGAGTTCCTGTTTGTGCTGGTGGTTCCCCTGGTTTTTGCAATTCCCTTCCTTGTTTTTTCCATTCCCGGCGGCTATTTCGCGGACCGCTTCAGCAAGAGCAATGTGACCGTGTGCACCAAGCTCCTGGAGCTGCTGACGATGGGCTGCGCGACGTATGCGCTGTGGGTGAACCGCCTGGACCTGGCGGCGGTGGCGCTGTTTTTCCTGTGCACGCAGGGCGCGATCTTCGGGCCGTCGAAATACGGGCTGATTCCCGAACTCCTGCCGACGGCGAAATTGAGCTGGGGGAACGGCGTGATCGAGTTATGGACACTGCTGGCGGCGATTGGCGGCACGCTCGCGGGAGGTTTTCTGGCCCACGCGTTTCATGGCAGGCAGGAGTGGTCCGGAATTTTTCTGGTGAGCCTGTCGGTGATTGGATTGTTGACGAGTTTCGGGATTACGCGCGTGCCTGCGGCGGACCACCGGCGGCGCTTTGCCTGGAACTGGGCGAAGGAAGTGTTCGAAGAGATTCAGCGCATGCGGCAGGACGCGGTGCTTTGGGTAGCGGTGATTGCGAATACCTTTTTCTGGTTCCTCGGCGCGATTCTGCTGCTGAACATCGTGCTTTACGCGACGGATATCTTGCAGGTCGACGAAGTACACAGCAGCTACCTGATGGCGGCGCTGAGCCTGGGCATCGGCGGGGGAAGCTATCTGGCGGGGCACGCCTCCGGACGCAGGATAGAGATGGGGATGATCCTGCCAGGGTTGACCGGCATTGTCTTGGTAAATAGCGCGCTGTTTGCGCCGGCACTCAGCTACCCGACGGTGATGGCGCTGCTGTTTCTGCTCGGGCTTTGCGCGGGATTCTTTGTGGTGCCCGTGAACGCGCTAATTCAAAACCGGCCGCGGCCGGAAGTAAGAGGCCGTGTGATCGGAGCTGCGAATTTTCTGTCGTTTGGCGGGATCGCGCTGCAACCCGTGGTGCAATACGCCATGCTGCGCCTGGGACATCCCGACCCGGGTCACGTGTTTTTGATTTGCGCGATCGCCTGCGTGGCGATGGCCTTGGTGCTGGCGCAGATGCTGCCGGAGCTTTGGCCGTGTGCGCTGCACTGGACGAGGCTGCGACAACGGGCTAGTGTATAGACGAGGCCAACAGGGGCCGCGGGCAATCCGCGGTTGCGGCCTTGTGAGTGAACAATGGCAAGCGGAGGCACAATTCCCGGAGCTCCAACGGAGCATCGGGGCCTGTCCTACTGGATGGAACGTGTCCTGAAGGAACTCGCTCAGGTGCGGACGTCGCCTGACGCGAACGCAGTGCATGATTTACGCGTGGCGCTGCGCCGCTGCCGCTCGCTGGCAGCGGTGATGGAAGAGGTGGATCCGGACGCAGCATGGCCGGAGATGCGCAAGCTGGGGCGGAAACTGTTCCGGCAGTTGGGCGAACTGAGAGACACACAAGTCCTTGAGGACTGGGTGAAGAAGCTGGGAAGCGCCGGGGATCCGGTGCTGGAACGCCTGTTGGGACACCTGGGAGAAGCGGAGAGCGAAGAGCGCGACGCTGGATTGCGCGCTGCCGCGAAATTTGACGAAAATGCCTGGAAGGAGCACGAGCGCACGCTGCGGGGCAGAGTGCGCATCATACCGCTGAATAGCCGGGTGGCTGAGAGCCTGGCGCTGGAACGCATGATGGCGGCGAAGGAGCTTCATCTCCACGCGCTGCGAACGGAGAAGCCAGAGCCGTGGCACGCGCTGCGGATCGGGGTGAAGCGATTCCGCTATACAGTGGAGGCCTTGCTGCCGGAGCTTTACGAAAAATGGGGAGAAGACTTAAAGCATGTGCAGGACTTGCTCGGCGAAGTGCATGACCTGGATGTGCTCAGCGAAACGGTGAAGCGGGTGGCGGCGGAATCGCCGGAAGAAGTTCGGGCGGCCTGGCAGGAACGCATTGCGGCAGAGCGCCACGCTCGGCTGGAGGAGTACCGGCAGCTTTGCATGGGACCCGGCAATCTTTGGCAAGTTTGGAAGGAAGGATTGCCGGGCGAACGGCAGCTGGAAGAAGCGGCGCTGGCGCGGCTGCGCGCCACGGCGCGGGCGCTGGATGCGGCGGGCGGAAAGAGCCTGCAGGTGGCGCAATTGGCGATGCGTATCTACGATCGGCTGGGCGAAGCGGAGGCGGGCGCGGCCTTCAAGAATAGAAATACTCGGAAAGTGATGCGCGCGGCTGCCCGGTTGCACGGAATCGGCGCTGGGCTACACGCCAAGCCGGCGCACAAGGCAGCGCGAAAATTCCTCCGGGGTTTGCCCGTGCCGGTGGGCTGGAACGAAGAGGAGTGGGAGCTGCTGGCGCTGGTGGTGCGTTACCACCGCGGCGAAGAGCCGAAAGCGAAGCACAAAGCTTACGCGAGGCTGGACAAAGAAGAACGAGAAGGGGTTTGCGCGATGGCCGGTGTCCTGCGGCTGGCACGCGTACTGCGAAAAATTGGCGTGGCCTCCGGAAAAGATCTCAAAGCGGAGCGGACGGAGAGCGCATTCATCCTTCGCGTGCCGGGACTGGAAGATACCGAAGCCTCAGCGGCGAAGGTGGCGGCAGGAAAACACTTGCTGGAGACGTGTTTGGAACGGCCGTTAATCGTGCGGCCGGCGCCGTTGTTGGCGAAGATTTTGGAATTGCCGCGCGTGGAAGAATCCGTGCCCCCGGCGGCTGCGGCGTCGGATTAGAAGCGGGCGCAGCCGAGTGGGAGAGTTCCTTCAAAGAAAGCCATCCCATCTCTCGACGGTTCCATTGACAATTTATGGTTGAGATTAAGTTGCAGGTGCACAGGCAGGAGTGCCTTTGCCATCGGCTGGTCGAGCCGCCATCTTGACGGCAAGAGTGCCAGCCCGCCAGAAGCACGCGCCGCCAAGGACGGCACATCTCGCAGGCCCCTGGGAATGCGGCAGGAGGCCGGGTGAACCCGCCCCTACACAGAAGCTTGGATGACCTTACTTGCCGATTTTGCGGAGGAGTTTGGGGGTGGCAAGCCAGATGAGTTCGCCGCTGGGTGGAACGACGCGCTTGAGTTCGATCAGAGCGACGCCGGTCTTCTTCAACGCGGAAATATGGTGGCGGGAACCGATGGAGGTGGCCAACACGTCGTCCAGATGCGGCGCGTGACCGAAGAGGAAAACCGCGGAGAGATCCTTGTCCTTGGCGAGCTCGCGAAATAGCTGAAGCGGTTCGGCGCCGGGCAGCAGCAGATCGCTTTTGCGGATCTTGTTTTTGGAGTAGTCGAGTTCGTCGGCAAAGACCTCGGCAGTTTGGATCGCGCGAAGGTACGGGCTGGAAAGAAGGAGATCGGGCGCGGCCCCGATTTCAGCGACTCCCTTGGCGACCTGGCGCGCTTTTTCGATCCCTTCTTGAGTGAGAAAGCGCTCGGGATCCGGCGGGCATTTCGGATCTTCGCGATCGACGGCAATGCCGTGGCGGACGATGTAGAGCTGCATCGAAAATCTCCTGCTGACAGTTTACAAGAGGAAATGTTGCTGGTGCATGACGTGTGACGAGGGGTGTGAATCAGTCAGGAGCCGGGAGTTGGCAGCCAGTAGCTGGCGGCCGGAGGAAAAATATTTAACCCGGAGAGCACAGGGAAAGAACATACAGGGCACGGAGCCTCTGATGGAGACAAACAAAGCGAGGTGGTGGGCGCAGGGTCTCTTGCGTCAAGCGGATCAGGAGGAGGGGAGGGAACGGAAGTAGAGGTGGGTGTGAAACTCTTTTTCGAAGAGTTCAGAACTTCTCTCGGCGTCCCGGATATCTTCCGCAGCGTCGCCGCGGACGCGGAGTTGAATGGTGACAGCGCCGCGCTGGAAGGCGGTGCGAATATCCTGGATGCGCTGACGGTGGGAGTGATCGAGCCCTTCGGCGATCCGCAGAATGGCGGCAAGGCGGCGGACGGTGCGCTTGTCGGCGTTGGTGAGGCCGGAATAAGCGGGGTGGTCCGTATCCGGCGCGGACTTGCGATTGTGATACCGGACGATGGCCGCGGCGATGTGACGATCACGCCCCTCGAGGCCGGGGATGTCGCCGTTGAGCGTGAGATATTCGCCGTGCTTGTGATGGCCGCGATGGCTTACGCGATGACCGATGTCGTGGAGCAGGGCCCCGGCTTCGAGCTGAACGCGCGCCTGGGACGGCAGATGGTGCAGCGGCTGCAAGTGGTCGAAGAGCATCAGGCAGAGTTCGCGAACATGTTCCGCATGGCGCAGATCGTATTCGAGGCGGCGGGCGAAGCTGCGGACGCCGAGCAGCATCTGGCGGGCTTCCGCGGTATAGCGGTGGGGTTCCTTGCGCGAAAACGCTTCGCGGGCGATCTCCTGGAGGATGCCCTCGCGGATCCCGACGGTGGGAATCAGGAAGTGGCGGACGTTGAGGTAGCGGCCGAGGGCGACAAAGATGATGGCGGCGATGCCCATAACATCGGCACGATCGCGCCGGACCCCATAGGATTTCATGCGATCGCGGATGTCGCGCTGCAGAACGTCGGCCAGGCGCTCGCGAAGGAGAGAGATTTCGAGCGTCGGGAGACCTTCGCGGCGCGGGCCGGGGGCAACATTCGCGAGCGTTTCAGCGTTTCCGCCGAGCGCGACGGAAACCTGATCGGCGAGATTCGGACGATTGGGGAGGCGGGAATCGAGCAGCGCGCGAAGATAGCGACGCACCTGTTCGGCCTGCGCGGGACGAATGACGCCGTGGATGCCGAGCGTGGTCAACAGGCGAACGGTGCCGATGGGAAGCTGCGCGCTTTGCAGAATGGTGTGGTCGCGGAGGAGATTGATTTCCAGGCTGCCGCCGCCAAGATCAACGACGCAATTGGGCGGCGATTCGGGCCCAAGCGCGGCGATGGCGGCTTCCCGGCCGAGGCGCGATTCCTCCTTGGCGCTGATAATTTCCAGGCGGATGCCAGTGGCTTGCTTTACGCGGTGAACCAGGGTGCCGCCGTTGCGGGCCTCGCGGGACGCACTGGTGGCGACCGCGCGGTATTTCGTGACTCCGTATTCGTCCATGATTTCCTTGAGATGGACGAAAGCCTTGACACCTTTTTTAAGAAGTTCTTCGCTGAAGCGATGGCGGACGAAAACGCCTTCGCCAAGCCGGAGAGGAAACCGCTCGTTCACGAGCGGCTCGATATCCAGAGCAGAATAGGCGCGGGCGACGGAAAGGCGCACTGCATTGGAGCCGGCGTCGATGGCGGCGATATGAACCGGCTCGGGCATTGGAGGGTTACCGCCAGAGATGAGCGAGCGCCGAAGACGGCGCGTACTTGGAGCCGCGAATGCCAAGTTGTTCGGCGATGCGCTGGCGCAATTGCTTGTTGACCGCGGGCACGCTGGCTTCGCCGTCGAGTTCGATGAAGGCGTTGCGCTTGGCCATGCTTTCCAGCTCGCGCTTAATCATGGTTTGGTAGCGCACGAAGGACCAATAAAGATCGTGCGAGAGCGACATGTCGCGTCCGGCTTCCCAGTAACTGATGGCCTGGGCTTTTTTGAATTCACGGGCAAAAGCGGTCTCCGGGCGCACGTTGAGCCAAAAGGTGAGGTTTGGGCGCAGGGCCATTGCGTAAAGCCCGGTCAGATAATCGCGATTGATGCCGCGCACGACGCCGCGCGCAATGAGCGTGAAGATGAAGCGGTCGGCGAGCACGACGGCGCCCGCGCGGAGGGCGGGAACGATGCGGTGCTCGAGCTGATCGAAGAAATCCGTCGCGTACATCAGCGCGAGCGTCAGGCGCGTGACCGCGTTCTTGGCGAGGAGTTCGTCAATATCGCGGCCGACGAGGTTCGAGCGGCGCAGACCGGAGGTTTGCACGGAGAAGCCCTCTGATTCGAGCCATTCCTGGAGCAGGGCGATTTGCGTGGAGCGGCCGGAGCCGTCCATGCCCTCGATGACGATGAGCGTACCGTTGAGTTCGCGGGGGTCAAGACCGACCAGCGATTCGCCAAAGAAAAACTGATTGAGTTCGGGCTCCGCGGCGGCAGGTTTTGGCGGGGCTTCGGCGGGAGGCGCAGGGACCACGGGAGCGGCGCTCGGCACAGGCTTTTCTTTTTCCTGGTCGGGCACGGCTATTCCGCCTCCGGCGCGCGGGACGCAAAGCGCTTCAGATCGATCTTGGAGGCGACAATGTCGCGCATCTGTTTTTGCAGCTTGTTCACCGGGAGCGTGCCGTCAAGGACGACGAAATTATCGGTGTCGACCATTTTGTCGTACTCATCGAGGATGCGCGCCTGGAAAAGCTTGAAGCTTTCGGCGCGTTCGTAGGAGAGGCCGAGGTCCATGCCCGCTTCGTAGTATTTCAACTTGGGACGGCCGCTGAGGATGCGGTCGACGGCGACTTCCAGCGGCGCGCGGAAGTAAAACGTGATGTCCGGCACCGGAGCGAAGCGGTAGAGATTGCGCAGCCAGCGATGCGAGCAGCCGCGGGCAGCGTCACGCGCGAAGGCGGTGTAGATATAGCGGTCGGCGAGGACGAGGTAGTCGCCCTGGAGGAGCGGCATGATCTGGCGCTCGCAACGGTCCGCGAAGTCGGCGGCGTGAAGAAGCGAGAAGGTAGTGGGCGTGAGCAGGCGCTTCTGCTTGCCGCGCCGCGTGGCGGATTTGACCAGCGGCGAAGAATTCCACTCCGTGAAGTGGAGGCGGTAGCCGCCAATTTCGAGCCAGCGTTTGAGCAGGTAAAGCTGGGTGCTTTTGCCGGAGCCGTCGGTGCCCTCCACGACGATCAGCGCGCCCGGGTAGGCGCGGCTGGGAACCGGGCGACCCGGTTGCGGAAGAGTGGTTTTGCTCGCCTCGGGCCGAGGAGGCGCTTTGACAATAGATTCTTGGTTGTCCATTCGCGAGCTAAACGGCTGTGCTTCTGGAAGTTGAGCGTAGTCTGACATTGTTACAGAACCATTACAACATAGAGAAAGAGTGGCGGCAAAGTGGAAGCACAATTTCGGAGCACTGAATGGATGGTCCGGCGTCAGGAAATAAGAATCCCAGCTTGGAAATGGGAATGGATTCGCGAAGTTTTACGCGAGATGCGCGCGTTCATTGCGAAAGCGGCGCGCTCTCAGCGTACGGTCGGCTGCGCGGGGGGAGTATCCGGCTGCAAGGACTCCGCCTTGGCTTTTGCAGCGGCGGCTTGCGAAGTGTCACCGGCAGCTTCATACAGTTGCGCCAATGCGGACCAGACCGCGGAGTTGTTTGGCGTCAATTGCGAGGCCTTTTCCAATTCCTGAATCGCATGCGGCAAATCGTTGGCCATCCGGTAAGCACGAGCTCGCGCCGTGGCCATCCGGGCGGCGAATTCCCTTCCCGCTGGCGTGCCGGCTGGCAGAGGGCTATCGCGTTCGGCGTGATCAAACGCCGTCATGGCGTTCTGGAGTTGGCCCATGGAAACGTAGAGAAGGCCAAGGGAGCGCCAACGTTCGAAGGGAGTGGTGGAGTATTGGAGCGATTCCTGAATGCATTTCTTCGCCTCCTCGTAACGCTTTTGGGAGTTATAAAGAAGCGCGAGAGAAAACCAGGCGGCGTCGCTGGGGCGGCTGCGAATGGCGCGAAGAAATTCCTGCTCCGCTTCGGGTACCCGATTATTCGCGGCAAGGAGCTGCGCCTTCACCAGATGGAGATTGGCGTTCTCTGGGAACAAGGCTGCCGCTTGCGCGATTGCGGCGAATGCATCCGCGTCGCGAGCCAACACGAAATAAACGGAAGCGGAGTTCATGAGGAAAGTAAAGCGCTCCGCGCGGGCGCGCCAGGAACTTCCCTGCGCGGCGGGCGATTCGGCAAGGCGCAGATTGCGGCAATCGGAGCCGAGGCGCCGGACGAGTTCCGCGTTTTGCGGAATAGCGCGAACGAAAAGGATGGAGATGTCGTCCCAATAGACGGGCCGCCAGGCAGCGCTGTTGCAATATGCATCCAGGGAATAGCCGGTCAAGCCGCCATAGCGGGAAAGCGAGAGCAGGATGGAGTTGATGTTCCAACGATCGGCCGCGGCGCGCCACGCGGGAGTGTCTGGTGAAGCGGCCAGCAATTCGCTCTGCGTATCGAAAATTGGGCCGATGAAGGGCACAAAGCGGCCATCCGCGAAGACCGGATATTGCTCTCCAATGCGCCAGGCGAGAAAGCCACCCAGATTGTAATCGTGAAAGACATTGGCCGGGAGGTGTTGCCGCTCCAGGAATTCCGCAGCGCGTTCCGGAAACCAGGAGGATTCCCCGGCGCCAAACAGTGTCGTTTCGCCTGCGTCGATGTAATACCTTTGGGAAACCAGGCCATAGGAACGAACGGCCACGAGCGTGGTACAGACCGCAACGAGGGCGAGTCCGCGCCACGCCGGCGAAAGCGTACGGGCCACGCTCGGGACCTGCTTTTCGGCTCCCGAAACAGGCTGCGTTCCGCCCGAAAAGCAATTTGGCAACTCCGGCAGCAGAGCGCCGCCGAACACCACAACGATCATCGCAAACAGCGCGAGGAAGCGGAGGTGATGGAACGCCTCGTAAGAGGCGGCGGCAAGAAGCACGCCAGGCCCAAGCGTCCTCTTCCGTATGCAAACGAAAGCGCAGCAGATAGCAACGGCGAGCAGCCACCATTTGGCGCTTTCCGGCTCCAGCGGATTCACGGCTTGGCGCAACGCGAGCGCATTCCAACGCACCGCGGACCATTCACCGATGTAGACCGAACCTGCCTGCGAGGCGATCGCACGAAACAAGCCGATTCCCCAGGGGTTCGCCAGTGGTGCAGCAAACGACGCAACCAGCCATGGCGCAGCCGTTTGCAAGCGGCCCAGGGACGCTTTCCTGCGTTCGGCAAAAGCGAGATCGCAAACTTCAAAGCACACGTAAGCGGCGAGCAGTCCGAACCCCGCGATGAAGCCTTCGTGGAGATTGGCCCAGCAGAGCATCAGGAGCGGAAGCAGCCACAAGCGGACAGCTTTGCCCCAGTAGTAAGCCCAAAGCAGCGCCAGTGTGGCGGCGAACAAAACGGTAGTGAACAGATCGGCGCGCGGCATGGTGCGAAATGCGATTTCCGGCACGGCCAGGATCGAGAGCGCAGCCGTGGCGCGCGAGCCTCTCCAATTCGTCAAAGCCATCGTGCCGGCACAAGCGAGTGCGCCCAACCAGGACAATGCGGCGTATCCGCCGACAAGAAAGCAGAGATAGAAGAGAATTTCCGAGCCGACAGGGTAAATCCAAGCGGCATTGGGCACGGTGTAAGTAAAGAGCGCCGTGGAGGGAAACGTGTGATGCTCCAGGATGTAGCGACCGGTGGCCATCTGCCAGCCGAGATCGGTTTCGCTGACCAGCCGCAGCCCGGCGAGAAGTGCATAGAGCAAAGCGAGAAGAATCAGCGCCGCGCGCGTGGGGTCGCGGCGGAGTTCCAGGATGGAGGGGAGGGTCATTTCTTCTCATCTTCGGGGAGAGCCTAGGGCGAGGCAACGCGAATCCCGCGATGCTGTGCCGAAAGGCTACCCGGAAAATTGAATCGTCGCGGCTGATCCCAACGTGAAACACTTTGTAGTGGTC
>JAJPIE010000049.1 GCA_021324935.1 Acidobacteriota bacterium | reverse complement strand
GGAACTTCGGGCTTCGTGCAACGAGGTCCCGCGAACCCCGCCAGGCCCGGAAGGGAGCAACGGTACCGGGTAAGCCGAGTGTGCCGCGGAGACCCCGAAGTTCCTCGTAGAAGAAAGAAGTCAGCAATCAGTTTCAGAGTAAAACAGAACGGCTCCCTGCCCTTTTTTTCCCGTTTGTCATTGAAGTTCCACTGCCATTCCGGTCGAAAACTTTTTGGGAGTTCGGAAGCCAGGCTTCCGCCTTTGCGGTTGCGCCTCTGCCAGAACTTTAATTTGAGAGCCGAGGTTGAGACCGGAAAAGCGGAGGCGAGCCTCCGCACTCCAAAGGGTTTTGACATTTGCAGAGCGGGCGCTGAAAATGAACGCACGCCGTGACTCACCGCCCTGATCCGGGAAGAGTGCGAGGAGTCCGCGCCTACACACCAATGACCTACCAAGTGATTGCACGGAAGTGGCGGCCGCAGACGTTCGCGGATCTTGTGGGACAAGAGCACGTGACGGAAACGCTGGCGAACGCGATCCAAAAGGACCGCGTGGCGCATGCGTATATTTTTTCCGGGGCGCGCGGCGTGGGCAAAACGACGGCGGCACGCATCCTGGCAAAAGCGTTGAACTGCGTGCATGGGCCGACGGCGGAGCCATGCGGCGTTTGCGATTCGTGCAAGGAGATTGCGGCGGGAACTTCGCTGGACGTGATCGAAATAGACGCGGCATCCAACCGCGGCATCGATCAGATTCGCGAACTGCGGGAAATGGTTCGCTACGCGCCGGCGGCGGCGCGAAGCAAAGTGGTGATCCTCGACGAAGCGCACATGCTAACGGGCGAGGCTTCGAACGCTCTGCTAAAGACATTGGAGGAACCCCCGGAGCGGGTGATTTTCGTGATGGCAACGACGCAGCCCGAGGATCTCGAGGACACGATCCGGTCGCGGTCGCAGCATTTTCATTTCCGCGCGCTGACGTTCAACGAAATCACCAGCCGGCTGAAATACATCGCCTCAAATGAAAACCTGAAAATTGATGACGGCGCCTTGGCGGTGATTGCGCGGATGGCGGAAGGCAGCATGCGCGACGCGCTTTCGCTGCTGGAGCAAGCGCGCGCCTATTGCGGAGACGACATTCAGGGCCAGGCGGTGCGTGATTTGTTGGGAGTGGTGCCGGAAGATGCTTTGAATGAACTGGTGCAAGCGATCGCGGAGCAGTCTGCGGAGCGCGCATTGGGATTGGTACACCGCTTTCAGAAAGAAGGACGCAATTTACAGCATTTCTGCCGCGAAGCGATCCGGCATATGCGGAATCTGCTGATCGCACGCGTGTGCGGAGCGGAATCGGAGCTGCTGGCGGCGACACCGGATCAGCGGCCGGGGTTGAAGAAGGCGGCGGCGCTTTTCAGCGAAGAAGACCTGACGCGCTATTTTCAGATTCTGCTGCAAACGGATGATGCGCTGCGGCGGGCGATGGATCCACGCGTGCACCTGGAAATGGGTTTGTTGCGGCTGGTGAATGCGGCGCGATTGGGAACGATGGAGGAGTTGCTGGCAGAGACGAAGAGCGCGAGCGGAGGGAATTCCGGCGGGGCAATGGCAGGCCCAGGCACAGCGAACGCATCGGCTGCGACTTCGTTCCCGTCGCGTTCCGCGACGGCTGGGGCAGCAACGGGATTCTTCGAAAAGCCGCCCGCTCCCCTTCCTTCGTCAGCGCAAGCAGAAAGCGAGCCCTACAAGGGCGGAGAAAAATGGAATTCGCGGGCGAACACGTTCGCCGTGGGGGGAACGGGAGCGGCCGTGGCGCCGGCATTCGAGAAAAGCGAAAGCATGAGCGCTTCGCTCGCCGCAAGCGAAGCGAGGGAACAGACTGAGCCTTCGCCCAACCCCGCACAGCCAGGCGCGGTTATGCCACCAGCTCCGAACACGGCGGCGAAAGAAATGAAAGTGGCCGGCGTCGAGGCGGTGGGACTGGAAGCCGCACAAGTGTCGAAAATCAAATCGGGGATTCAAACCCAGCAGAAATTCATCGGCGAATTGCTGGAACATTCCTCGCGGTGGGAACTGGAAGGCGCAGAGTTGCGCATCTATTTTCCGGCGGAGAAGAGCACCTTCGCGGGATTGATCGAAGGACGCGACACGCTGGAAAAAATCCGTGGTGTTTCGGGCAAGGTACTAGGGCGCGCGGTTCGTGTCTGTGCTAAGCTTGAAACTGGCGGCGCAAAGAATGCGAACGCATCGCGCGCAGCGAGCAGTACACAGGAGATTCGCGCGCAGTTCGAGAATGACCCGATCGTGAAGTCGATGTTGCAGCGATTCGGGGGAAGAATTTCCGAAGTGCGGCGAACCGGTGAGGAATAGGCCACACCAAAAAGTGAGGCTGCGATGAACATGGAAGTGAACGCCCTACAACAAATGCTTTCGCGGCTGCGGCAGGTGCAGGAAGATTTGCAGCGGCAGGTCAATTCGGTTGCGGTGGAGGCGTCGGCCGGCGGTGGAATGGTCACCGTGAAGATGAACGGCCAGAAGCAGGTGCTCGAGGTAAAGATCGAGCAGGAAGTGTTTGCGAGCAAGGATCACGAGCTGTTGCAGGACCTGGTGCGCGCGGCGGTGAACGAGGCTTCGCGTCGCGTGGATGATGAACTGGCGAACCAGATGAAGAGCTTGGCCGGCGGAATTCCCGGCATGGCAGGCTTGAAGATTCCCGGGCTTTTCTAGACGAACTTCCCTTCCGAACCAATCCTACGTAGAGACCAATTTATTTGTTGAGATCCTTCGTGGGGCACGCTGCGCTCCTGTTAGAATGAGGAAATCTTTGCGTCGCATGGCGAACTGAGTGGTCCATCAAACGCCAAGCCACACCTCATCCTGGCGTGAAGTTTTCGACGAGCATGATGTAGACGATGGGCTGGTCGACAAAGCAGATGAGCATTGTCTTGCCGTCGGGAGAGATGGCCAGCGCCGGCGCGCCGTGGTCCGGTTGCTGCTTGTCTACCAACAATGTAGGCGAACTTTTTTTCGTCGCGAAGTCGTAGAAATAAAGACCAGGCTTTCCCTGGGGCGGAGCATCCGGGTAATAGATTCCCTCCGGGGTCACGGCAAAATAACCCCAGCCGCTCGGCGGGACCTCAGGGAGAATGGAAACTTCGTCGCCACCATCCACGGGAATGCGCCACAAGCCATTCAGATCGCGACCCTTCGCGTAGTAAAGGTACTTGCCGTCCAGGGAAGGCAACGCCGCGAATCCACCATTCATCGTGAGTTGCGTGGGTGAGCCACCCTCCGGCGTGATTTTCCAAACCTGCCAGGAGCCGCTGCGGTTCGAAGCGAAGTAAATCCACTTGCCATCGACAGACCAACTGGGTACGGCATTGTCCGAACTGCCCTGGGTGACCTGGCGAGGCTGACCGCCTTCGGCATGGATAACGAAGATCTGCGGGTGCTCGCCGGGGCGCGAGTCAAAGACGATCTGGCGTGAATCGGGAGACCAGCGCGGCGTGCCGGTGAGATTTCTCGAGAAGTGTGTCAGTTGTACAGGATTGGAGCCATCGGCCTCGGCACGCCAGATTTCGTGATAGCCGGTGCGCGTGGACTGAAAAACGACGCGTTTGCCATCAGGAGAATATTGCGGGCCCTCTTCGAGGCCGGTGGAAGTGATGAAGTGCTCCAAGTCGCCGGAAAGTTTGTGGTCGGGCGTTAGCGCGCCTTTCCAGATCGCGGAGGAGTAAGTGACGTTGGTGTAGGCAAGACGATTGCCTTTCCGACTGATGGATGGCCGCATGGCCCAGCCCGCGCCCAGGATGGGCAGGCGTTCAGGCGTTCCTCCTTGCGCGGAGACGCGCCAGAGGCTCGGCGAACCCTGGCGCGAGGAGGAAAAAACGAGGCCGGCGCTGTCGGGGGTCCAGGCGATGCCTTGAATATCCGCGTGATCAAAGGTGAGTTGCGTTGCATTGCCGCCGCCGGCTGGCATGCGGAAAATTTCCAGGACATCGAGCGTGTTGCGGACAAAGGCGAGATATCTTCCGTCGGGAGAGAATGCGGGGGAACTGTCGCCGAGAATTCCCGGAGCAGGCCAAGTGACCGGGTAAACGTCCAATGTGTCGAGCGAAAGCAGAAGGATTTGCGAAGCCGCGTCCTCCGTGGGACTGTCGCAAAAAGCGAGAAATTTTCCGTCCGGCGACCAATCGAGTGCGTCGACTTTGCGACGCGATTTACTGGTATACAAGCGGCGTTCCGATCCGCCCAATGCCGCGGTGACAAAAACCCCGAGGGATTTTTCCTTTTCTTCATACCGGAAAAAAGCGATATAGCGCCCGTCGGGTGACCAGACGGGAGAAAATTCGAATGCCGGATCGCTGTAGCTGGTGAGTTGCCTGGGGGAATCGGCCGCACCGATTTGAGAAACGTAGATATGCGCGTACCCGCCTTTTTCGCCCGCCCACTCGAATGCCACCTGATTTCCATCCGGCGAGAAGGCTGCGTCGCCCTCGCGGGGAAGTCCGTTCAAGGGTGCGATGCGAATCTGTGGCGAGGCTTTGGAGCGGGTGGCGCGCGAGGACAAAGACCAGGTGACCACAATGACAAGCGCGAGTGAGCTGAGTCCAAGCAGCGCCAGCACCAGGCGCGAATGGCGAGGGATTTCCGCGTGCGCGCCGGGTGGCGGGTGAGTTGCAAAAGATTCGGCGCCGCGGGGAGCGCCACCATTCGGAGCAGGTGAGGGAATGGCGGAGCCCCGCGGGTGTTTGGCGCCATCGCCGATCGAAACCGGAGCGATAAAACGATAGCCCCGCTTGGGCAGGGTTTCGATGAAACGCGGATTGTCGGCCTGGTCGGATAGCGCATCGCGCAACTTGTTGATCGCTGTGTTCAGACCATGCTCGAAATCGACAAACGTATCTTCGGGCCAGAGACGTTTCTGAAGCTGCTCGCGAGTGACGACCTGGCCAGGTTGTTCCAGGAGAATGGAGAGGATCTGGAAGGGCCGATCCTGGATTTTCAGGCGAATGCCGGATTTCCGGAGTTCACCGGAGAGCAGATCCGCCTCAAACGAACCGAAGCGGACGACCGAGGGAAGCTGGGGCGCGGTGGTCAAAAAGGTCTCCCGCCGATTATAGACGAAACTTTAGCACAAAAAGTTTGAAGTCCAAGCCTGAACCGCAGTTGAGAAAAACCGCTAAATTCCCATCTATCTGTGCGTTGGGCGGGGAGATTCCTTTTTCCCCAAGCTTACCCTCCGTGCATTGAGGTACCGAGCGGCCGGCGTGAAATTGGGCGCGTCACCGGAAATTTCTGGGACCAATTTCAACGAGGTGAACGAACATGAAAAGCATCTCTAAGGCAGTTCTGATCACGGGGCTGTTGGCTCTCGGCGGAGCATCTGTCGTTCGGGCGCAGCAGGCGGAAAGAATGGTCCAGTTTCACGCGCCGTATGCGTTTCAGGTAGAAGGCACAAAGCTGCCGGCCGGGGATTATACGCTGTTGGAGCAGTCCGGCTGGGTGCAGATTCAAAGCAAGGCCGGCCAGAACAAGCTGCAGGTTCTGACGATCCCGGTGGTGAGCAAGAACCAGAAGCCCGCGGAAGGATCACGGGTTGTGTTCCATAACTATTCTGGCCATGTGTTCCTGGCGGAGATTTGGGCGGCCGGTCAGGAAAAGGGGCGTGAACTGATCGAGTCTCGCGAAGAGGAGCAACTGGCGAAGCGGGAGAAGATGGCGGTGTTGACTGTGCCAAGCCATTCCGTGAGCGCAAGGTAAACCGAGGCGTGGAGTGGTCCATGAGAGGCACGAATAGGCGGGGAGCGATCGCTGTGCCAGCTTCCCGCCCGCAATCTGGAAAAACCCCTGAACTCGAGGATGATTTGCGGAGAAGCGACGCTTGTGTTAATCAAAGAACATGCCTGATTTTGCCGCGCCTGTAGAAAGACTCATCGATGAACTGAAGCACCTGCCCGGAATCGGGCAAAAGACCGCGCAGAGGCTGGCGTTTCACCTGCTGCGAATCGCGCCGGAAGACGCGCTGGCGCTGGCCGACGCGATCCGCGACGCCAAAGAGAAAATCCGCGCCTGCTCGATCTGCCACAACATCACGGATTCCGATCCATGCCTCTATTGCACGGGCGCCAACCGCAACAAGCGCACGATTTGCGTGGTGGAAGAGCCGCACAATATTCTGGCGATTGAGAAGACGCGCACGTTCAACGGGATGTATCACGTGCTGGGCGGGTCGCTTTCGCCGCTGCAAGGCCGCGGGCCGGAGCAGCTCCACATCAAGAGCCTGATTGAGCGATTGAAGGGCGGAGCGGTGGAGGAAATTATCATCGCCACGAACCCGACGGCGGAAGGTGAGGCGACGGCGGTGTATTTGTCGAAGCTGCTCAAGCCGTTGGGCGTCCGCGTGACGCGCATCGGCGTGGGCATCCCCGTGGGGGCAGACTTGGAGTACGCCGACGAGGTGACGATGTTGAAGGCGATGGAGGGGCGCAGAGATCTTTAGCCGCCAGTCAGCAGCCGGGAGTTGGCAGCCATACCATGCTCGAAATTGGAAGTGACGGATCCCCGGAGATGTTCTGCCGGGGATTTTTGCTTGAAGAACGAGGCAAGGAAGCAACGAAGTATGGCAAGGCGGAAAAGACAAACCAAAACCTTAGTGCGCATCCAGAGAGCAGATTTCAAGGAACGCAGAGGGGCCGAATTTCTGATTCGGGGTCTGTGGAAAAAGCAGGCGGACGAAAAGGGCGTAAATATAAGGGGAAAAACCACTGGGCCGAGAGAGCTAGTACGTACAGAATGATTGTCCCTCTAGGCAAGCGGTGCGAATCACGGTAGAGTGCAGGCCAGCGGTAAGAGTCCCCGCGAATCGCTGCTGGTTCCCTATGGAACTGGAGTAGGAGGTGCCCAGTGGCTGGACTGGAGCACTACATGGCGCAGTATGACCATGAGCACCACTCAACGTGGAACAAGCTGCTGCATGGGATCGGGATTCCACTGATTTTTGCAGGGCTGGTTCTGCTGGTTTTGATGCACTGGCGTTGGGGGATTGGGTGCTTCGTGGGCGGCTGGATGCTTCTATTCCTGGGTCATCGGATTGAAGGAAACAAGCCGGCTTTTTTTCAGGGTCCCATATATCTGCTGGTCGGTCCGATCTGGGTCGCCAAGGAAATCTGGGAGACACTGACCGGAGCGCATGGCAGGCAGCAAGACGCCGTGGCGCCGAAGAAGCCGTAACACCGTTCGAGAACACCAAGAATAAAGCGGTACGGCGACCATGCAGAACGAACCAGGCGACCCTGACTTGACGGACCAAGCGAGCGAAATGCCAACAGAGGGCGCGGCCAACACAAGCACGGAACTGAGGAAAAGACGGAGCACGCGCATCGTGCAGGCTGTGCCGTTGCAGGTGACAGGCGTTGATGCGCTGGGGCGGCCATTTTCCGAGCGCACCTCGACGCTGATCATCAACTGCCACGGCTGCCGCTACCAATCGAAACACTACGTCCTGAAAAACATGTGGGTGAACCTGGAGATCCCACATCCGGAACAAGGCCATCCGCCGCGGCGTGTGCGGGGCAAGGTGGCGTGGATCCAGCGGCCGCGGACGGTGCGCCAGTTATTTCAGGTGGCGCTGGAACTGGAAGAGGCCGGCAACGCGTGGGGCATTGGGTTTCCTCCGGATGACTGGTTCGCTTTTCCTGAAGAGAGCAAATTTGTTTCGAATCCGGCTTCGCCGATGGATTTGCCGCCGAGCATCGGCTTGCCGCCCGGCGAAGCTCCGCTGCCCCTGGTGGAAGCAGAGCCGGGAGTAGCAACGCCAGACAATGTGCGGGTATTCCCTGCCCCGGCCAGCACAACGGATGCTTCGCTGCAGCTGGCGCGCCAAGTGGCGCGATTGCTGGCAGACGCGAAGCAACAGATTCACGCAGCAGCGAAAGAGGCCGCGGCGCAATCGGTGGCAGCCGAACGTCGGCTGAGCGCCGAAGAGTGGGAACAGAAGTACGCGGGCTTCCGGGATGAAGTGGCGCGCCAAACGGCTCAAGCCATCGGATCGATCCAGGAAGAGACCGAGGCGCGGGCGCGCACGGCGCAAGCGGCCGCGGCGGAATCGCTGAAGAATGAGCTGCCGCGCTGGCTGGCGCCGCAACTTGAGCAACTGACCCACGAATTGACCGCGCACCTGGCGCGCGAGGGCGCCGTCCAGCGCGAACAACACGAAAAGCAACTCGCCAGCGCGCAGGAAATCCTGCAAACGTTGTGCGCGCAGGCGGAGGAAGCCGCGGCGAAGCTGCGGACTCAGGCAGAGCAGGTGGAGTCGCACATTGCAGCGCGCCTGGAATCGGCAAAACAAGAGGCGGAAGAAGAGTCGCGGCGGCGCGAACAGTTTGCGGTGGCGCAAAAGGATTCTCTGGGCGCGGTGCTGAATGAAATTCAGCAGAAGGTGAGCAGCACCTTCGCCGAAGCTCAAAACGCTCTGCGCGAGCAGGTGACCCATGATCTGGGCGTGGCACAGCAACAGGCGACCGCGGCGCTGCAAGAGCAGGCGCAGAACTTCCGCGAGCAACTGAAGCGGGAAAGCCAGTCGCAAAGCGCGGGCCTTTCGGAATCGCTGGCCGAAAAAACGCGACAACTGGAAGAAACCCTGGAGCGCGCGAATCAGGCGACGGAACGCTTGGAACAATTCGCATCGCGCATCGAAACCGTGCAGCAGCAAGCCATCGGTGGATTCCAGTCGCAGCTCGACGACGTCCTGAGCCTGCACCGTAACGAATTGCACCGGCAATCGGACAAACTGTTTGAAGAGATCCACGCTCGCATCCGCGACAGTTTTGAAGCGGCAAACAGCGAGGCCCTGGCGAAATTCGAGCAACAGGTGGAATCCATGGTGCAGCCGCACATTACACGGACCGAAGAAGCCGTGCACCGGCTTGCCGGAGGACGTTCGCTGCTGGATGCGGCGATGACCATGCAGCAGGATCGCATCCGCAGCGCGGCGGACGAGGCGTTCGCGGACTCGCTGGCCCGCTTCCGGGAGAACTTGGGAAGCGTGGAAGCCCTGCTGAACGAATCGGCGCAAGGGATCACCGCGCGGCACATGGAAGAGCTCGAGAGCAAAGCCGTGGACCTGAAACACCACACGATGGAAGAGATGTTCAAGTCCGCGGAGTGGTACGAGAAAAAGGCGCAGACGCAGTTGCATAATTCGACGGAAAAATTGGTCGAGAACGCGGGGAACCTGCTGCGGGACAAGGCCGGCGAGATTTCCGGGCTGTTTGCCAGCGAGCTAAGCCACGCCAGCCGGAGTTACGTCGAGCAGAGCCATCAGCAACTGGAAGACATGGTGCGCGGCTCGTTCGAGCGCGTGCGCCGGCTGTTCGCGGAGGCGGCGGACACGACATCCGCGGCGTTCACGGACGAAATCCAGCGCAACGCGCGCCAAGAGCTGGAAGGCTTCGTGGAGCTGATGCAAAAGACCGTGGAACAGTCGCGGGAGCGCCTGGATGCGGCAAGGGAAGAACTCAACTACAAGACGACCATGCAGCAGGAGGACTTCCTGCGTCGATTCCAGGGCAACCTGGAATCGACGGTTGAAAAAGGACTGAAGGAATCGCGGCAAAAGGTGCAGGGCGAGTTCCAGGCACTTTGGGATTCGTGGAAGCGCATGACCGCCGCGCAGCAGGAAGAGGTGCGCGGCGGTTTCCACAAGATGAGCGACGAAGCCGTGGTGGACTTCCGCGGACGGCTGGAAAATATCGCGAATTCCTGGATGGTGGCAACCGTGGCGACCTTACAGCATCAGTCGAAGGACGTAATTGCGCAGATTGCGGCGGCGGCGGAAGAGCGGCTGCGCGAGGCCTCTTCCGAAGTCTTCGCGAAGTTCGGAGATACGCTGCGCGAACGGCTGCAACAGATCGCGGCGGGATTTGATAAGGGCCCGGCAGCGAAGCCGTAAAACAACGAACAGGAAACCCCTGGCATTAGAACCCCCGAAATTGGATGGGACCTCCAAAACGTGACGTTGGGGCCCTTGCCGCTTTTCCCGGGACAAAGCGCGCGCCACGGGTCGCTTCGAGCACCGGACGCCTGTATAATTCAACGACTGACCATGGCCAACCGGGCTTACCTGCGCGTTTGGACGCGCGACTTTTCCGAGCAAACGATGATCGCGGAGTTTGCGAGATTCTTGACCACTGCTCCCGTGGCGGACCCTCCTGACGGCTTTCAACTGCTCTCCGTCCAGCCCGTGGATTACACGGAACCCAGCGAAGTGGAGTGGGACCTGCGTGAAGGGGGCTTCGGCCCGCCGGAGATCGCCGCGTTGGCGATGCAGCAGCTCAACTCCGACACGGCCTATATCGTAGAAGCGAAGTGGAAGCTGTGGAATTTCGACGGGGAAACGCTGAACTGGAAAAACTCGCCGCAGCCATTGACGCTAATCTGCCAGGGCACAGGCTTCGACGGCGGGGCGGCGGCTACCGAAGGACATTTTGTGGCGGACCTGGGATTCGAACACTCGTTTACCGGCCACGCCGGGTTGCTGGCGCCGGAGGCGGCTTCCGATCCATTCGCGAGTTCCGACCACCCCGTGGAGAAGCGCTTCCGGGCGTGGATGGGCAGTAGCGAGAATCTGCGGCAATATCACCAGAGAACCAGGGAGAACATCCAAACACTGTTTGGATGGGTGGAAGCAATCCAGGCGGCATTGCCGGTGGAGCGCAGCGTGCTAACAAGCGAAGGCGAGGAGAATTTCGAGGCGCGGCTGGATGCGATTTTAGCGCAACGTTGAGAAGAACGCCGGTAGTTGGTAGTCGGTAGTTTGTAAATTCGGATGATGAGCCACACAAGAAATCTTGTTAGCCGGTGCAGCGGGCGCCTTCTGAGGCATGCGCTCTTTTTGGGTATTGCCGCGATGCCCGGAATTGCTCTCGCCCAACTCCCCTCAGCAAGGCCGCTGGCCAAAAAGGCCACCGGGCATCGGGCAAATGAACTGACGCTGGCAGGCTTGCGGCCCGGACGCGATTCGCTGGCACGGGCAGCGCAGCTGAATCGGCATTTTGGAAATGGGAAGGAAGCCGCCGGAGATCAAACGGTGTGGTTCGATTCGTGCCGGGACTTGACCTTGACCATCGACACCGACAAACAAAAACTCGTGCAGGTCGTCCGCGCAGGGGTGTGGGGAGGGTCGACCACGGGTTGCGCTGGAGTGTCCCCCAGCGCCTGGAAAACAGGGTTGGGTCTCCGCGTGGGAGATGCGACGCCCAGGCTGGAGAAACTTTATGGACCACCGGATTCGAAGAGTCCTAGCACGCGGAACGGGCAGCCGCTAGAATTGTGGTATTACGCTTTCGACTGGGCTGGGGAAAGCGTGCCACAGGTAATGGAGGTGCTTTGCACCCGGGAACAGGACGGAAAGGCGGGGCGGGTGGTGGAGATCACGCTGGCGGCACCCAGCCTGTGAGGCCCGGTCGATTTTGCTAAAAGCTTTGGTTACACAATGCTGGAAGGCGCGTCTACTCTAGGAAGGATTCGAATGCAGCGTTGCCTCTTGTTGTTCGTAGCTGCTGGCGTGTGGGCGGCGGGATGCGGTTCGGATGCGCCGAAACCTGCACCGACGGCGGAGACCAAGCCTGTAGAACCCGCCGTGCCGGAGGCGATGACTGACGCAGCGCATGCGCTGCTGGGAAGCGACGCTCAGGTGTTGGTATTTGGCGAGCTGGCGGCGAAGACCGGCAAGCAGCAATTTTTGGCGGCCAACGTGGTGCCAAATACACCGAAAAGCAAGGTGGCAGGCACCGTGGTGACTCGCGCGGTGGTGGCGGAGAACGATAATGGCAAGTGGGTCGAGGTCTTGCGCGTGGATGAATACCTGAAAAATCCGAAAGGCTTTCTGGGATTGACGCCCTTGCAGGCCGTGACCGGCTGGAAACTCCAGACCGAGCAAAGCGCGGAAAAGGGACTCACAATGTACTTCACGCCGATCAAAGCGGACACCAACGAGCGTACACTGCCCATCGCCGTGAAGTGGGATCCCGCGGTGAAGCGGTACCGGTCGCTGGATTTGCACTACGAGAATTTTCTGACGGAGGCGCCTTCGCTCGAAAGCCCGAGGTCCATGCTGCGATGAGCACTTCGGCGGCAGTCCTGCGCGCGGGTGGGCCGAAGAACCCTGAAGTGTCTGCACGCGAGAACCTGCGAGGATTGTGGCCGTATCTTGGACGCTACAAGGGATCGATCACGCTGGGCATGATTTGCCTGGGGGTGATGGGATTCGTCGGCAATATCGTGCCGCTGGCCACCGGCGTCATCACGGACACTCTGGCGGGAAGCTCGCGGCCATTCGAACGCTCCATGCACGGCGCCTCCGACATCGGGCCCCTCAACTGGTTGAGCCATCTGGCGCCGTATTACGAGACGCACAGCCGCCGGACACTGGGGATCTATTGCCTGATCGTGATCGTGTGTATCGCGTTGAAGGGCATCTTGTCCTTCGCTACGCGCTGGATTCTGATCGGAATTTCCCGCGACATTGAATTCGATATTCGCAACGACTTGCTGGACCGGCTGCTGGTGCTGGAGCCCGAATTTTACGTGCGCAACCGCACGGGCGAGCTGATGTCGCGCGCCACGAACGATTTGAACGCCGTGCGCATGGTGCTGGGACCGGGGATCATGTACAGCGGCACGACGATCGTCACCATGATCCTGGCGATCAGCGTGATGTGGATCATTTCTCCCTCTCTGACCATGTGGGTGCTGCTGCCGGTGCCGGTGGTGGCGCTTGCCGTGCGGCATTTCGGTAAAGTGATCCATGAACTTTACGAAACGATTCAGGCCGCTCTCGCGACGCTTTCCGCCAAGGTGCAGGAAAATCTTTCCGGCGTGCGCGTGGTCCGAGCGTACGCCCAGGAGATGGCCGAGATTCGGGGATTCGACGAGCCGAACCGCGAGTATGTGGCGAAAAACGTGCAGTTGATCCGTACCTGGAGCATGTTCATGCCTTCGCTGCAATCGCTGATCGGCACAACGTTTTTGATTGTGCTTTGGCAAGGCGGTTATCGCTTTCTGCACGGGCAGATGTCGCTGGGTTCGCTGATCACGTTCAACGTTTATCTGAACTTTTTGGTCTGGCCCATGATTGCCCTGGGATGGGTGACGAATATTTTTCAGCGTGGCGCGGCCTCGATGGGGCGGCTCAACTACATCCTGAATGCGAAGCCGCAAATCGACGACCGTGGTGCCACGATTGCGAAAACCGCAAGGATCAACGGCGAGATTGAATTCCGGAACTTGACGTTCAGATACCCCACGACGATTGCCGGCGGCGGCGTCAACGGCGCGAACGGCCATGGTGACGAATTGCGCCCGGTGTTGCGGAATATCAATTTAGAGATTCCGGCCGGCTCGACGCTGGCGATCATCGGCCCCACCGGCAGCGGGAAAACTACGATTGCCGCGCTGATCGCGCGGCTCTGGGAAGCTCCCAAGGGAAGCATCCTGATCGACGGCCGCCCGATTCAGGATTGGCCGCTCGACACGCTGCGGCGCTCGATCGGCTTTGTTCCCCAGGATACGTATCTTTTCACTGAGACGGTGGGTGAAAACATCGCGTTTGGCCTGCCGAAATATGAACCGGACCTGGTGCGCGAAGCGGCGGAGATTGCCAGCCTCGACGGCGACATTCAGGATTTCACCAGGCAGTACGAAACGATGGTGGGCGAACGAGGGATTACGCTTTCCGGCGGACAGAAACAGCGTTCCGCCATCGCCCGGGCGGTGGTGCGCGATCCCCGGATTCTGATCCTGGACGATTCTCTCTCCTCGGTGGACACACAAACGGAGGAAAAGATTCTCAGCCGCCTGCGCGGCGTGATGCACGGCCGCACAACGATCCTGATCGCACATCGCACTTCAACTGTGCGCGAGGCCGACCAGATCGTGGTGCTGAAGGACGGCGAAATTATCGAGCGCGGCTCGCACGACGAATTGCTGGCGCGGCGCGGCTACTACGCGGATTTGTACCAGAAGCAGTTGCTGGAAGAAGAGCTCGAACGGGCATGAGCAACATTCACGAAGAAGAGGCGCTGGGCAAGGCATACGACTCGCGCTTGATGAAGCGGCTGCTGCAATACATGGCGCCGTACAAGTGGAGCGTGATTTTCGCCCTGGCCCTGGTGGCGGTGGTGACACCACTGGAGCTGGCGCCCCCCATCCTGTTTCAGCACGCGATTGACAATTACCTCGTGCCAGGTTCCGAGGGAACGCTCGCCCTCCCCAAGGCGTGGCACGGGGTCATCCTCATCAGCCTGTTTTACCTCGGGGTGCTGATTTTCGACTTTCTGGCGCAATATATCCAGATCCGCATCATGCAGCGCGTGGGTCAGGAAACGATGTACGACATGCGCACGGAGATTTTTGGCCGGCTGCAGCGCCTGCCGATGACGTATTTCGATAAGAATCCCGTCGGGCGGCTGATGACGCGCGTAACAACGGACGTGGATGCACTAAACGACCTGTTTGCGGCCGGCGTCGTGACGATGATCAACGACTTTTTTCTACTGGCCGTGATGGCGGGACTGCTCTTCTATATCGACAGGAAACTCGCGCTGGACGCGCTTTCCGTCTTGCCGTTCATTTTCGTGGTAACGCTGATTTTCCGGAAATATGTGCGCGACGCGAACCGCAAGATACGCACGGCCATTGCGCGCATCAATTCATTCCTGCAGGAATACATTTCCGGGATGGCCGTGGTGCAGCTGTTCAATCGCGAGCAAAAAGCCCGTGCGGAATTCGGCAAGCGCAATCAGGAGAACATGCTGGCGTGGCGCGACGCGATCCTGGCCTACGCGCTGTTTTATCCGGCGGTGGAATTTTTGAGCTTCGCCACGATTGCATTGATCTATTGGTCGGGCGGCAATCGCATCCTCCACGATGCTCTCACCCTCGGCGTTCTGGTGGAATTCACCATGTTCGCTCAGCGGTTCTTCCGGCCGATTCAGGATTTAAGCGAGAAATTCAACATCCTGCAGTCGGCGATGGCCGCTTCGGAGCGCATTTTCAAGCTGCTGGATGAACCGATTACCATTGAATCCCCGAACAATCCACAACGGCTGACTTCACCGCGCGGCGAAATCGAATTTCGCAACGTGTGGTTCAGCTATAGGAACGCCGAGAATCCGACCGACGAGGATTGGGTGCTTCGCGATGTGTCGTTCCGGGTAAACCCGGGCGAAACCTATGCCATCGTGGGCCACACGGGCGCAGGAAAAACAACGCTGATCTCCTTGCTGTTGCGCTTCTACGACATTCAACGCGGACAAATATTGCTGGATGGCGTGGATATCCGGCTTCTCAATCTACAGGAACTCCGCAAGCAGTTTGGCATTGTGCTGCAAGACCCATTCCTCTTCACGGGCACAATCGAAACCAACGTTCGCCTGGGCTCCACGGAGATTTCGCGGCGACAGGTGGAGCAGGCTCTGGACGAAATCGGGTTAGGCGACTTCGTGCGCTCGCTGCCGCAAGGCGTAGCCACCGAGGTGAACGAGCGCGGCTCGACGCTGTCCGTTGGCCAGCGGCAACTGATCAGTTTCGCGCGGGCGTTGGCCCACAATCCGCTATTCCTGATTCTCGACGAGGCCACATCGAGTGTGGATACGAAAACGGAACTCCTGATTCGGGATGCGCTGGACCGGCTGCTCAGCGGCCGCTCTGCGGTGGTCATCGCGCACCGCTTGAGCACGATTCAACACGCGGACCGTATTCTGGTGTTCCACAAGGGCCGTTTGCGCGAAGAAGGCGCGCACCAGGATCTGCTGGCGCAACGCGGGATTTATTACCGGCTCTACCAACTGCAATACAAGGAGCAGGAGTTGTCGGAGAGCCACGGGAACGGCGCGGCCGCTCCGGCGCGATCCACAATTCTTCCGGCTCCGACGCCGGCGAGCGACTGAATGCGCTTTTTTTGATGCCTCCCATCCCATTACTTCTTTCCGCCGGAGAAGCCTCCGGCGACATGTATGCGGCGCGGCTGGCTAGGGCGCTGAAGCAACGTGTCGACGTGGAACTGTTCGGCATGGGCGGGCCGCAGATGCGTGCCGCCGGGGTCGAGATCATCACCGACTATTCCGAGGTGGCTGTCGTTGGAATCACCGAAATTCTCAAGCACTTGCCTTCCCTGCTTCAGGCGATGGAGCGTCTGGTAAACGCCGCGGAAAAGCGGGGGCCGGCGCTGGCGATCCTGACGGATTTTCCCGGCTTTCATCTGCGATTGGCGCGTAAGCTGAAGCCAAAGGGTATTCGCAATGTTTATTACATCTGCCCGCAATTCTGGGCCTGGCGGCCCTGGCGGGTGAATCTGGTGCGGCGGCGCTTCGCAAAGGCATTGTGCATTTTTCCCTTTGAAGAGAGATTTTTCACAAGCGCAGGCGTTCCTACGAAGTTCATCGGCCACCCCCTGGTGGGCGCGGTCGAAGCCACGAAAAGCCGCAAAGACTTTTGCGAGGTGCACCAACTCGACGCGGGCCGCACGATCGTGACCATCCTGCCGGGCAGCCGCGAAGGCGAGTTGCGCCACCATATGCCGGTCTTGCAGGCCGCGTCGGCGCTGATCAACGGCAAGGTGCCAGCGCAATTTGTGGTAGCCGCGGCCCACGCAAAAGACGTCGAATACCTCAAGGCCGGCTGGCCGCAGGGATTGGTCGTACGCGTGGTGGAAGGCGAAACTTACAATGCCCTGGCGGCAGCCAACGCGGCTATCGTTTCCAGTGGCACGGCAACCATCGAGACTGCGCTGCTCAATGTGCCGATGACCGTGGTCTACCGGGTATCTCCGCTGACGGCAACGCTGGCAAAGCCGCTGGTGCGAACGCCTTACTTCGCAATGGTGAATCTGATCGCGGAAAGGCGCGTCGTGCCGGAGCTGGTGCAGGGCGATTTCACTCCCGAGCGCGTGGCGACGGAAACGCTGCAACTGCTTCAGGAACCGAATGCTCGCGAGGCGCAGCGTCGCGGACTGGAGGAGGTGCGCGGCCGCCTGGGCCCCCTCGGGGCGGTGGACCGCGCGGCGGACGAGATTGCGGGAATGCTGCAGATTGCGGCTGGCAACGCTTTCTAGGGGATTGTTATCCTATATGTATCTTCCTACGGTGCATGATCTGAAAGGAACTCGATGAGGCGACAGGAAGCGGTTCGAAGTGCGCGCTTGCTCGGTGCGTTTCTACTGCTGGCGGCCTTGGCCGTGCCGTCTGCGGCGCAGGAAAGCCCGGCTTTCACCTTTCTCGCCGACAATTATCAGCTTTCCGCTTACCTGGACACCGCCGCACAAACCATCAACAGCATCGTGAAAGTGGATTTTCGCGCGCTGGAAGTTTCGCAGACCGTGCGCGTCGAACTTCACGAAAACCTGGAAGTGCGCGAAGTCAAAAACGCGGATGGAAAGCCGCTGACGTTTCAGCGCGAAACCGAGAATCCGATGTACCTGGACGTGACGCTGCCAGCGCCGGTCGGAGCCGGGAAAACGGTGTCGCTGACGTTCGCCTACGGCGGTTTGCTGGCCAACGAAGAAAACAGCCCGGTGCCTAATATCCGAGTGGCCGCCATCAACAAGGATTGGGCGTACCTGCTGCTGCCGGCGCGCTGGTTTCCGCTGACGAGTTTTCCTGCGAATCGCTATACCGGGACGTTCCGGCTGAATGTGCCGGACTCCATGGCCATTGCCGGGACCGGCAAGTCCGATGCGCCGCAACCACTGCCCGCCCGGTCGTCCGCTGAAGGTCCAAGGCTGATGTACACCTTCCACTGCGACCAGCGCGCGCCAAACGGTTCCTTCGTGGCCGGTCCGCTGCAGTTGAGCCCCAAGCAGGCCGAAGGAATCAGCGTGGCCGTTTATGCGCCGCGCGCGGATTCGGCGAAGGTGCAGGAATTCGCGAATGATGTGGCGCACCAGGAAGTGATTTTCTCCGACCTGTTTGGCTCGCTGCCAGATCCCGACATTACGGTGATCGAACTCCCCGACGGAACGCTGCGGGATTTTGCCGGACCCGGCGTGGTAATGCTGAGCCATCACATTTGGGACCCGAAATACAGCGACCGGACGCTGGCCCGGTTGGTGGCCAGCCAGTGGTGGGGCAATCAGGTGCTGCCGGCGAGCCTCGGCGACGTGTGGATCAGCGACGGGCTGGCGCGCTACTCCGAGGAACTCTACGCGGAGCAGAGCGTCGGAAGAGAAGCAGGGCTGCGCGCACTGGATGAGTTCGCGGTGGGCGCGCTGATGTACGACAATTCGCCGTCGGTGGCGCTATCGGCACGACTGGCGCCGTACTCCAGCGAGTACCGCTCCGTGGTGATGAACAAAGGCGCGATGCTCTTTCACATGCTGCGCGGGTTGATGGGCGACCTCGCATTCAAGTCGTTGCTGCATTCGTTCTACGCAAAATATCAGGGCAAGACCGCGACCATGAACGATTTCGAAACGATGGCGGCCAGCGTCGCCGCCAAAAGCGTGAAGCCCGGGCAAGAACCTCCGAATTTGCAAGGCTACTTTGCGCAGTGGCTGAACTCCACCGGCGTTCCCGAATTTTCCATTGAATACGTGGTCTACCGCACGCGCAAGGGATTCCGGATCGTGGGAAAAGTGAAGCAGCCCATCGACACGTTCAGCATGCCAGTGCAACTTCGCATCGATACAGAAGGCAATCCCGAACAGAAAACCATCGACGTAGTCGGGACGGAAACGCAGTTTACCGAAGAAACCTTCGGGCGGCCGAAACCCGGCGGCATCCGCATCGATCCAAACAACCTGATCCTGAAGAGCACGCCCAACCTGCGGGCGCGGGCAGCGATTGCGCGCGGCGAAGAACTCGCGGAAGTTGGAAAGTATTACGACGCCGTGGCGCAATACCAGCGCGCCCTGAACATTCAGCCGAACCGTTCGCTGGCGAATTTCCGCATGGGCGAAGCATTTTTTTACGAGAAGAACTATCAGGCCTCGGCGAACGCATTTCGCGAGGCGCTGGCGACCGTGCCCGAGCCGTCGGAGAAGTGGACCGAAGTCTGGAGCCACATCTACCTGGGCAAAATCTTCGACATTTTGGGGCAGCGCGAACGCGCATTGAACGAATACAACAAGGCGCGGCAACTGAACGACAACACCAGCGGCGCGCAAACCGTGGTGGAATCGCTGATCAAGAAACCGTATTCGGAAGGCGCGACACCCGCGGCCGTTCCCGCGGGTACTCCGGCGCAACAGCCACCCGCAAAAGGCAAACAAGCGGATATTGGCGATCCGGCCTCCGGCGACAAGCCGACCCTGAAACGACCGAACCCATAATCGTGAAGCAGGACCCATTTCTCATTCTTGCCTACCGGATGCGATTGGGGGTTGCGCCTGCGTTATAGAGGTTGGAGCCCCGTGAGTCTCGCGTTGGGCACCCCTTTTTGCTGGGCGAGAAGCCGAAAGCGTTCGCCCATCCCTTCCGGATAAATCAAGGTTTTCAGTTGCAGGCGCGCGCGCGCGCGCGACGTTTCGTCCATTCCGTCTTTATAAAGATCCGCGAAGTCATTTCCCTTCCCTAACGCAAGCAGGAACGCAGTCTGCGAGACAAGGCCAAGGGTTTCAAGTCCCTGCCGGGCGCCCCATTGGCGAAGCGCCGTGAAGTTCACGTGTGCGGTCAGATCTTGCTCACCTGGCGCAGCGAACAGATCGCCGGAGGCCTGATGATCCCGGTAGCTCATCAGCGTGCCGGCCCTGTGACGGTCGTCGAAGAGTTCCGCGGCCTCGTGGCCATAGTCGATCGTCAGGACGAAGCCGCGATCGAGGCGGCGGCCGATTTCTGTAATCCAGTCGCAGGCTTCGAGCCCGGCCTCGGCGATTTGCCCTTCGCGCAGAATGATTTGTTGAGCGGCGAAATAGTCGGTGATCGCACAGGTGGAAAGCGGCAGCGCGATTTCCACAAACGAATCGCCCTGATTCGTGATGCACAGCTCCTTTAGAGCACCGCCCTGCTGAATAACTCGGTGAACCGGGAAGGCGTCGATGAGTTCATTCGAGAACAGGCAGCCAGCGGAAATGCGCGCTGGAATTTCCTGCGATGCGCGGCACTTCCCCACCTGGCAGTACGGAGCAAGCCGCGCGGCTAGCTGCTCGCATCGCGCCGGGGAACGCTCCACGGCCACATATTGCAAGGCGCCGAAGAACTCAGGCAAGCGGGATTGCGCGAATTCGAGAACGTGGTCAGCCAGGCGGCCCGTGCCCGCCGCGGCCTCAACCAAAAGGAATTCCCGCGGGTGAGCCAGCAACTGCCACATTTCCGCAAACTGGCGGGCCAGCAACCGGCCGAAGATCGGACTTACATCAACGCTGGTGAAATAATCCGCATAGCGGCGCGCTTCCGGCTGCGCGTAATAACCGTGCAGGGGATGATACAGGCACTCCCGCATGTACTCGGCAAAGGTGATGGGGCCGAAGCGGCGAATGCGCGCGGCGAGCAGCGCGGCCAGCGGTGTCACGCGGAAGCAGCTCCCGAAGAGGCGTCTTTTTCCAGTTTGTTCAATGCGCCCTGGAAAATCTCGCGCGCTGTTGTGTCGAAAAGGACGAAGTAAATCGTCTCCACCGACGTTTCGCCCTTCAGGTGTTGCGCGGCTTCGGACAACATGATCTGCGCACAATCGTCCATGGGGAAACCAGAGACGCCGGTGCCGACGGCGGGAAACGCAATGGTTTTGAGATTGTATTCCCTGGCGAGCCGCAGAGAGTGCGCCGTGGAAGTGCGCAGCGTCTTTGCCGTGGTGCGAACGCCGCCCAGCCCCATGCTTGCCGCATGAATCACGTAGCGGGCTTTGAGATTGCCGCCTCCTGTGATTGCGGCGTAGCCGACCGGGATGCTTCCGATTTCGTTGCACTCTCGTTGAATCGAGTCTCCGCCTTTGCGGTGGATAGCGCCGGCGACGCCCGCGCCAAGAATGAGGTCGTTGTTGGCGGCGTTGACGATGGCGTCGACGTCCATTTCGGTGAGATCGCCTTGCAGGATCTGGATACGGTCGGTGAGTAAGGTCATGGCTTTTAGTTCAAATCAGAATGCCAGCGCGGCGGCAGGCCTGGGCCAGCAGCGAATTTTCAACGCTCCCGCGCCTTGGCCAACGCGCGATACGCGGCCTCATCGAAGCCAATGATGATCTTCGAGCCGTGCACCAGCAACGGGCGGCGGATCAGGTTTGGATTCTTGGACATAAGTTTGAAAGCATCGGCGCGTGACGGTGGTTTCTCCGCCATGCCGCGCTCCCGATAGAGCTCGTTGCGCGGATTTAGAAACTCCTTGTAGTCGCGAGCGCCTATCAGACGATCGAGTTCGGCTTCGGAAAGCGGCTGCTTATCGATATCGCGCAAATCAAAAGTGAGCTTGAGTTCGAGCAAGAGACCTCTTGCTTTCCGGCAGGTGGTTCAAGCGGGTTTGTGGTAGTACATCAGCTTTTCGGGCACTTTGCCTCCCCTTGCGCCTGGAATTCGAAGTTGAGAGCCATCCGCTGGGAACCAGCTTCCAGCCGGCAATTCACAAGTTGATTGCCAAATCGCAAGGTCTGCCTAGTATCGAGGCACCTTGGGATCAACTTCCAGCGACCAACGATCGATGCCGCCGGCGAGCGATCGCGCGCTGGAGACTCCCTGCTGGCGGAGCCAATTGACCACGTCCAGGCTGCGCATGCCGTGGTGGCAGTAGCAGACGATCGTCTCGTCGGTATCGAGTTTCTGCAAATTCGCGGGGATCGTGCCCATGGGAATCAGCGTGGCGCCTTCAATTCGGCACTGCGCGTGTTCCCAGGGCTCGCGGACATCCACAAGGAAGATTTTTTCGCCCTGGTCGAGGCGCTCTTTCAGTTCGGCGACGGAGATTTCCAGATCGTTCATTGGTCTCCCACGAAAAGCTTGCCAAGGATGACGAACATCATCACCAGCATGACCACGACCACCAGGCCTCCGAACAGCAATCCGAGGATTTTGCCGGGAGCGAGACGAGGCACAGAACTTCCTTTCCAAAGTCGCCGCGCCACCACATCTCGTGGCGCGAAGTCCGGTCCAACGATTGTAACCGATTATTGGATGGATCCTTTTGCCGCGATCCACTGCTTCTCGACGGCCTGGATTTCGTTCACCAACGCCACGTCTTCCGGCTGCGGCAGCATTTCCCGGCAGTGTTCGGCATACGCGGCCTCGCCGAGCATTTCACCACGCACGCTGTAAGGTTTACGGGCGTGCTCACCAATATAGCGATTGAACTTGAAGTCCGGAACATAAAGTTTGGGCTGGCCGTCCGGAACGTTCTTGTTGATCATGTCCACCAGCTTGATGCACTCCTGGTAATAGATCTCGCGGCTGTGCTCGTTCATGCGCTCCAGATTGACGGATGGCGCGGCGGTGGGCTCGTCGTAGCGTCCCTTGAGCCCCCACACGTAGAACCAGTGCGCGGAACTCGAGCGATCGACGCCAAAAAGATCCAAGCTCACTGGAATCCACTTATTGACGTACTTCTGAATGATCGAAAGTGGAATCGCACCGGCCTTTACGATGCGCTTGATGCCATCTTGTCCGGTGCCGAGATGGAAAGACTCCTCCTTGAGCATGGGTATCATGGACTGCGCAAGGGGCGCAAAGCCGGAAAAGCTCAGCATGGTGAGCTGATATTTGCCGTCGCGATCGACAAAGTCCGTGTAGACGAAAAAGTCCAGCCAGTTGTTCACGTCCTGGTTGAACGCGCCGAGCAGACGTTTCTGATCGAATGCGCGGCGCTCCAGCATCTTCTGAGCTTCCACGCGGCCGCTATAGCCGAAATGATTCATCAGCAGGTAGCACATCTGCCAGCCGTGGCGCATTTCCTCGGTCACCACGCGGCAGAGTGACTGGCGGTCGTGCTCGCTGGGAGCGGTTTCAAACAACCGGCGCTGCTGCTCGACGGAGGCGAATTCCGTGTCGCCCTGGTAAACGATCAGGTTCAGCAGCGCGTCGCGCATACGCTGGTCGGGAATGTTCACCACCTTTTCCCACTTCGGCCTGCCTTTGTACGCGCCGAATTCGATCTCATTCGAGCGCGTCGGGCCGAATTTGGCTTCGAACTTGTACCCCGTGATTTCCGGATAGTCGACGCCAATGTCCTTCTGCCAGACCCGAAACAGATCAACCCAGTCATCAAAAGTCGCAAGACGTGTTGCCGGCATGAGCGATTGCCTCCTTCAAGCAAATTGCTGGGCGCTGCAAAAACTCAGCTGCCCTGAAACTTCGGTTGACGCTTTTCCATGAACGCGCGAATACCCTCCAGGCAGTCGTGCGAATGAAAACACTTGAGCTGCGCCTCGACTTCGCGCTCCAGCGCTTCCCGCAACTCCGGTTCTTCCCGATGAAAAATGGCTTGCTTCACGGCGCGAATGGCGAGTTGCGGGCCTTCGGCGATTTTCTTGGCGCAGGCCGTCACGGACGCCTCGAAGTGCTCGGCGGGAAAGAGGTGGTTGATGATGCCGAGCCGGTGCGCCGTCGCGGCGTCGATCATTTCGCCGGTGTAGAACATCTCCGCGGCGACCGAAGGACCGACGAGCTGGGGCAGGAAATAGGTGCCACCATAATCGGGAAAAAGGCCGACTTTCGCGAAATTCTGGCCGAACACAGCGCCATCCACCGCCAGCCGGATGTCGCACGCCAGCGCTAGATTCATGCCCGCTCCGGCTGCGGGCCCATTGACGGCAGCGATCACGGGTTGCGGCATGGTGCGCAGGTTCAGAACGGCTTGCATGCCGGAGCGCAAGATCGGAGCAAGCTCCGTGGAATCGCCGCGCTCGCGCCCCTTGCCGATTGCACCCAGATCGCCGCCCGCGCAAAATGCGCGACCCGCGCCAGTGAGTACAACGACGTGGACCGAAGCGTCGTTCGCCAGACGTTTCAACGCTTCATTGAGCGCGGTGGAAAGCTCGTTATTGAGGGCATTGAGCCGGTCCGGACGGTTCATCACCAGCGTGGTGACGGAACCCTGGCGCGTCTCCTGCAAGACCAGAGAACTCGAAGCCGTTTGTGGCGCGTGGCTCATGCTGCCTCCTTTTGGTCGGATGCGGCCAGCATCAACGAAGCTGCGCTTCGCGGGACTTTTCGATTTCCTTTACCACTTCCGCAAGCTTCCGAAAATGTCTCAGGCGCTCGCTGCGGCTGCGCGGCGTGGCGTCCACCGTCGTTGGCAGCACGTAAACGCACGCGCCGTAAAGCGGTTCCTTCTGCACGCCATATTTGCACTTGCGCTGTGCGAACTGTTCGTAGGGAAGCTTTCCGTTGAAAGCGACCACCCGCGGCAGGAATTCCTCGAGCTTTCGCGAAAGAACGAAACGGCCTTCGGCGAAATCCTCGCGCTTGAGCTCCGCGATGGTTTTGGTGGGCCGCTTGACGAGATCGGTGAGGCCGATGCCGAACTCGATGATGCGGCGGTCGTCGGGATAGTCGAACGGTTCCGGCACTACTCCGCTGTCGTAGAGCAAAGGCCAGAACGGATTGCCGCGTCCAGCGTAATAATGCCCGGCGCGCACGGAAGATTCCGTGGGATTGCAGCCCACAATCACGAGCTTCATGCCTTTGCGCAGATAGTCAGGGAGCGTTTTCATCGAAGTGGCACTCTCAAAGCTACCCTATGAGTTTACTTCCCTTTGAAATTGGCGGCGCGCTTTTCGACGTAAGCGGCAAGGCCTTCCTTGGCGTCTTCGCTGGTGAATAGAAGTTGTTGCAGCTCGCGTTCGAGGCCCAGGGCTTCGGCAAAGGGTATCTCCACGCCGGTGACGACGGAACGCTTGATGCGGCCAACGGCACGCGCCGCCTTGTTCGGAGGACAAAACTGTTTCGCGTAGGCCGTCACGTCTTCCCAGAAGGTCTCTTTTTCATAGAGATAGTGGATCAGGCCCATCTCGAGCGCTTCTTCGAAGCTAAAGGTGCGGCCCGTGGCCATGAGTTCCAGCGCCCGGGCGCGGCCAACGGCGCGAGCAAAGCGCTGCGTGCCGCCGGTGCCCGGCAGCACGCCGAGGTTCACTTCGGGCAAGCCGATTTTCCCGCCTTCTTTTTTCGCGATGCGGATGTCGCAGGCCAGCGCAATTTCCAGGCCGCCGCCGACGGTGTGGCCATTTAGCGCCGCGATCACCAGCTTGGGAGTCTGCTCGAGGCGGCAGAGCGTCTCATTGGCGTGTAGACAGAAATAGTATTTGAACTGCGGATCGGCCTTGGTCAGCATCGGTATACTGGCGCCGGCGGAGAAAAATTTCTCTCCCGCGCCGCGGAGCAGCAGCACATGGACATTTTCGTCCATGCGCGCTTTCAGGATCGCGGCGTCGAGTTGCTGCATCATTTCGTATGTGTACGTGTTGGCGGGTGCATCGTCGAGTTCGAAAATCGCGATGCCCTCCTCCACGCGGTATTTGACAAGTTCCTTGGTTCCCATGCTCGTGATTGTCGCCATTTTCTCTCCAGGTCTCTCCGTCGATGTTCGTCTACTGTGCGAAATTCGAATTAGCCTCGGCTGCGTGACCCGATGGCCGAAGCCGCCACATTGGACTCCCCTCCCGCTGGGAGCACACCGTGTAGGAATATGCCGACGATTGCGGATGTAAGCTCCGCGGCATCAGGATCCATGCCCGGCTTATGCCATTTGTAAGGCCAGTTCATCATGCCGAAAAGGCTGAGCACAGCCACGCGGGGATTGACGCCGGGCCCCATGCCTTCCGCGACGAGCGAATCGAAGATCTCGCGCGCCAACGAGTAGTAGCGCCTCTTAATCTCTTGGACTTTCTCGCCATAAGGTTCGCCGAGAGCCTCTTCCTCGTGGGATAGCACCTTCATCTCGTTGGGATGAGACAGGAAGTACTCGATGTGATTCAGAACCAGGAGCTTCAAACGTCCGACGGGATCGTTGACTCCCTCCAGTCGCGACTGCAAGGCCTCTACTACGTAAGTAAAGGCAGCATTTTGAATTAGATACAAAAGATGCTGCTTGCTTTCAAAGTAGTAGTATAGCCCAGAGAGCGAGACGCCCGTCGCGCGGCTGATGTCGCGAATCGATGTGGCTTCAAAGCCGCGTTTCGCGAAAGTTTGCGCCGAGACACGAAGAATGTGCTGGAGCTTGGCTTCCGAGTCGCGGGGGATGGTAGCGGAGGATGACATTCGGCTTCTCGAACGTTCGTTCGAGAACTCTAGTTCCATGCCCTCCACCTGTCAAGCCGCAGTTTCGTGAAATTCCGGGGTATTGCTTCACTGCCCGCTTTACGGCCGCCTTCAGATTCAGGTTCGAGACGAACCGGTGCAGGTAATGCGAATGTGGCCAAGCGGCCTGGAGGCTTGGGCCATGCTGCCCCTCGACTCTTCGAAAGCCGACAGGATCAATTGATATTTGCAGTGCGAATCGATTTCTGGAAACCGCTGGCCTCGGCGAGACGCGCAAGACGCCATAGGGGGCGGCAAACTCCAGGTACCGCATAGCCGGGCGCAACCAACCTCACTCCGGGAGCACGACTTGCTCCCCAATGAATATTTTTTCACCGAAGCCTGAGAGGTTTTTATTTTTAGTTTTTTGCTGCTCCGAAGAGCGCTGGGCGAACGAGCGATCCGTTGCTAGGCGAAGAGGGGTAATTCCCTACCGAGATGCCTTTCTTTGGCAAGAGCGTAAACCGTTTGTGCGACGGCGAGGTCCCACGAGGCGATGCCGTTGGATTTGAACAACGTGAGCTGCGTTTCGGAAGTGCGGCCAGAGACCTGGCCCGCCACAAGCTCGTGGAGCTCGTGAACTGATTTCCATTTTTCCGGATGATTTGCAAATGGGAGGATCAGATCGCCGGCTTCCTGTCGCGACTGGGCGATGGAGTCCACGAAAATGAGGTCCGCGCGGGAGATGGCCGTGTCGTCAAGTTCGCGTTTGTGGGCATGATTTGCGCCAATCGCGTTGAGGTGTGCGCCTACTGCGATGTCGCGGCCATCGAGAACCGGCTTGGGGGAGGTGGTCGCCGTGTTGACGATGTCCGCCCCGCGCACAGCTTCGCTGGACGATGCCGCCGGTTGCACACGCATGCCCAGCCGCGCGGACATCTCCGCGCAAAACGCCTCGCGCCGCTTCGGATCGCGGCTATAGACGCGCACCGATTCGAGCTTCCGCACCAAGGAAACAGCTTCCAGCTGCGTTTTCGCCTGGCCGCCCGTGCCGAGAATCGCCGCGGTGCGCGCGTCGCGGCGCGCCAGGTATTTTGTGGCCACGCCGGACGCCGCCCCCGTGCGCTGCTGCCCCATGAAGTCCGCTTCGATCAATGCGAGCAGCGCACCGGTGGAAATTTCATACAGCGGCACGAGGAAACGCAACACTCCCTTTACGTAAGTGTATTGCTTCATGGCGATGGAGCCCGCCGCCGTATCCATCGCCGCCATGTAATGAAAGAAGCCGCCGCCCGCGGGAAGCTCAAAACGCTTGCGCGGATGCACCAGCACTTGTCCCGCGGCCTGCTTGCGGCAAACTTCTTCCACCGCGGCCAGCGCCATCGGCAGGGTGAGCACTTGGCGGACTTCCGCTTCATTGATGTGCAAGGTCATCGGCCCCCTCCCGTGGAAGCGCCCACTGCCTGGCCAGCGTGAAATTCCACGAGATGCAGGCTGGTATCCGCGGTAGTGCCGTGATGATGGTATTCGTAACTGAGGATGCCGATACCGGGCGAAATCTCCATCTCCGTGTTGTCGGGATTAGTGGCATAGCGAAGCAAAAAAGAATCAACGGTGCGCGGGGATAGTC
The DNA here is from genome assembly GCA_021324935.1 of Acidobacteriota bacterium. Lineage (GTDB taxonomy): Bacteria > Acidobacteriota > Terriglobia > Acidiferrales > UBA7541 > Acidiferrum. The sequence continues at coordinate 105,589 of JAJPIE010000049.1, read as the reverse complement.
CCTTGATGGACTCGAGCTTACTCCTTCTTTCTTCCAGGACCACCCAGCAGTAACTGTCGTCTTCGCGCTTCACGCTCTCCGCGTCGCCAAATTTCATTCCACGCTTCAGCGGCCAGCGAAACAACAAATTGTCTTCGGGCATGAGTTTGCTGAGGGCTGCTGCGTCCTTCTCCAGTTTGGCGTAGTCAAAATCCGGCGGCAAAGCGTTCAAGAACACTTCGTGCTTCCGCGTTTCGATCAGCAGCGAAGGCTTGGGTTCCACCTGACCGTTGGACCAATCTAGGTCTCCCGGGTATCCGGAGATGACCGCCGCGGTCAGCTCCGGCTTCTGGTACACCTTCTCGACTTTGGTGGTAATGGAAACATGCGTTGTGACGTCCTGCACGGCATTGGATTCGTTGCTCGAGGAAGTCACGGTTCCGGTATAGACCCAGTAAGTTCCCGGCGTAAGGGGCAGGAACCACTGGTTCGCGTCGCCCTCGGGCGTGGTCCGCGAAGCCGCGTGCAGAGTCCCGTGAAGAAACGGCATGGCTGCCGCGCACATCATTACGCACGCGGCGGAAAGACACTTCATGTGGCGAGCGTTCATTTTTTTGCTGGCGCTTCTTTGGCTTTTGGCTTTTCCGGCTTGTGTTTTCCGGTAGCGCCCTCTTCTTTGACGCGGCGGACCACGGTTTGGATCAGGCGATAAACACGCTCTTCGGTGTCACCCATGGTGTGAAAGCGGAACTCCGGCTCGTTTTTGGCGTCTTTGCCGACGCGAATGGGAAACGAGCCGCAGAGATTGTTCTCGATAAAGGCGGTTTCGTAGCGGCTCTTGCGCGGATTCCAGGTATAGACGCGCGTGGTAGTGAAGTCGCAGGGCGCGCCCTCGGGCCCCTTCGTTGCCGCAACGAGATATTGCGGGTGTTCTCCCTGGTCGTCGGTCACGCGATTTAATTCGAACCACGCCAGCGGGCGCACGTTCGCGGATTCCGTCTCCTCGAGCACAGGATCGGGGAGATCGAGGGCGACAAATCGCGCGACCACCCAGCCTGCAATCGGAATGGTCTGGTCGCCGGGCTGCGTGGTCGTGGTGATGGCGGAATTGCGCACAACGCCCTCGCCGGGAGGCCTCGTGGCCGTGGCGCGCACCAGGAACCAGTCCTCTTTCTTGGTTTCAACCGGCTCGCCTTCCGATTCCTTCTCGTCGGAAACCTGCACCCAGTCCGCCGTGGCGCGGCCAACGATTTCGACAGGCGTGTTTCGCGAAAACTGGTAGAGGCGCGGCTTCGTGCGTCCGGGTTCCACGCGCAAATTGGTGGGCACCTTCGTTCGTCCTCGAGCCTGCACGGGAATCGCTTCCACCTGTTGCAGCAGTTTGGCGCTGCGCTGCCAGAGTTCCGGCTCCATCAGATAACGGCCATCCACCCAGCCGACCAGGCCGTTCACGTTGCGCACTTTGACGTTCTCGTTGCGCCGCGCCAGCACCTCGACGCGGTCGCCATAGAGCAGCACGCCGGTTTGTTCACGAACCTGCGCTACGCTGCTCCACAGCGTAACGCTGCGCTCGCTGATGTACGCTTCTCCGAGCGATTCGTGCTTGGGCCGGAAATACCAGGCAAGCAGCACCACCAGGCAGAGCAGCGGCACGGCAACCAGCAGTTTTCGCTTCATGCGGAATCCCCGAACGTGGCGCCGACGGCCCTGGCGGCGTGAACGATCTCGCTATGCGGATCGACGTACTTCATTTTTTCCAAAGCCTCATCGAGCGACACGGATTCGATGCGGCCGGATCGCAGGCAAACCATGCGGCCGAAGTGATGCTTGGCGACGAGATCCGTGGCCGCTACGCCAAGGCGGGTGCCGAGAATGCGGTCAAACGGCGTGGGCGAACCGCCTCGCTGCACATGGCCCAGCACCGTGACGCGAATCTCTTTGTGCAGCATCTCTCGAAGAGTGAAGGCGATGGTGTTGGCGACGTTGCCCGGCCCGGCGGGCGGAATGGGCTTCCCAAAAGGATCGGTCTCAGGGAGCTTCACGCCTTCGGCCACCACAATAAGGCTGAAGCGCTTGCCTCGCAGTTCGCGGGCGCGCACGGCGTCGCAGATGCATTCGAACTTGAACGGGATTTCCGGAATCAGGATGATGTGCGCGCCACCGGCAATTCCGGCGTGCAGCGCAATCCAACCGGCGTCGCGGCCCATTAGTTCGATCAGCATCACGCGATGGTGCGATTCCGCGGTGGTATGCAGGCGGTCCACGGCTTCGGTGGCGATCACCAAAGCGGTGTCGAAGCCAAAGGTGACCTCGGTAGCGTCCAGATCGTTGTCGATGGTCTTGGGTACGCCGACGACGTTGACGCCGCGGCGGTGAAAATCGCGGGCGATGTGTTGCGTGCCGTCGCCACCAATCACGACAATGGCGTCAATGCCTAGCCGGCGGGCGTTGTCGATGCACAGCGACGAATAATCGTGCACGGTTTCAACGCCATTCTCCTTCGTTTTATAGGCAAACGGATTTCCGCGATTGGTGGTGCCAAGGATCGTGCCGCCACGCGGCAGAATGCCGCTGACGGTTTCCTCGGTCATTTCCTTGGCGCCTTCCGGCCAGATCAGCCCGTCAAACCCATTGCGAATGCCGATCACGCGCATACCGTGTTCGGAGATGGCCGCGCGCACCACGGCGCGAATCACCGCGTTCAGTCCGGGCGCATCGCCGCCGCCATTCACGATGCCAATGGTACGAACAGCTTTCATCATTCCTCAGAGGTAAGCGTATCGATTGTACTAGAAACCACGCCTGCATCGAGGTGACACATCTCCTGACGGAAGCTGTAAAATCAACCCGGAGAAATCGGCGAGGGGGCGGGGGGATCCGATGAAATTCCTGAATGCGCTGCAGCCGCTGGGGCTGCTGATTCTGCGATTGGCGCTGGCGCTCGTGTTTGTCTACCACGGGTATCCGAAGCTGGTGCGCGCCGACGCGGGAATGCACGCGTTTTTCATGCAACACGGGTTTCCAGGCTATTTCGTCGGGCTTGCCGGGATTCTGGAATGCGTGGGCGGCGGTCTGCTGGTGATTGGGCTTTTTACGCGGCCGGCGGGGCTGCTGCTGGCAATTGAGATGGGCATCGTGATCTGGAGGGTGAAGCTAGCGCACGGCGTGATGGCCGTGAACGACTACCAGCTCGAGTTGGCCCTCGGAGCGGCGGCGGCAGCATTGGCCACCGTCGGCGCAGGCATTCTGTCCATGGACCATCTGTTGTTTGGCGAAGGCGGAAAAAAACGCCGATCGGCGAAAAACACCCAGGAGTAAGCAAAGCGGTAGCGCCAGCTATCCACGGCGGATAACATCCGGTTTGCGGCAAATTGCAGAGCTTGCCGCCATCATCTCGCAGCCGCTCGGCCTCAAACCTGTGCTGGAGCGCCTGGCGTCGCGGTGATGGCTCCCCGCGCAGGGGCAAGCGGCAGAGCAATCCACAGGATGATGTAAATCAAGAAGCCCGTTCCCGCGAAAAAGATGGCCAGGAGCCAGACGATGCGCACGATCGTCGGGTCTAGATCAAAATAATCCGCCAAACCCGCGCAAACGCCAGCAATTTTTTTGTCTGCGCTGGAGCGCCTCAATCGTTTTGCCGGCACTTCTGCAACTGGCACAGTAGCTGGTCCAGTGGCTTGTCCGGCAAGCTGTGCCCCGCAGTTGTAACAGAACTTGGACCCGTCGGCGACTTCCTTCGAGCATTTTGAGCAAAGCATGGGTCACCCCCACAGAGCGTCTCCACTTGCATTCTAAACAGATATACGAAGGCAAGACGAGGAAAGTTTCCGATTTGCCGAAACGGATCTAGTACTCAAGGAGTTGCGTCACCGCTGCGGTGATGTCGTCGGTCTGTGGCAGGATTTCGTCCTCCAGCTTGGGCTGGTAGGCGCAGAACGTGTCGGTGGCGGCCACCCGCTTCACCGGAGCGTCGAGTTCGTCGAAGAGCTCCTCGGCAATGCGGGCCGCGATTTCAGCGCCGTAGCCCCAACTGAGCATGTCTTCGTAGGCCACGATGACGCGGTGCGTCTTGCGCACGGTGGCGGAGATAGCTTCCCAGTCGTAGGGCGAGAGCGAGCGCAAATCGAGAATGTCAACGGAGATGCCGGAGCGCTCCAGCGCGGCGGCGGCCACTTCCGCGCGGCGCACCACAGCGCCGTAGGTGACGATGCTCGCGTGTGTGCCTTCGCGAACCAGGCGCGCTTTCCCAAAGGGCACCGTGTAATCCGGTCCCGGATATTCCGAGCGGTTGTAGGGCTGGCGGTAAAGGTGCTTGTGCTCGAGAAACATCACCGGGTCGTCGCAGCGAATTGCAGTTCGCAATAATCCGGCCACGTCGAGCGCAGTGGATGGCATCACCACGCGCAGACCCGGGCAGTGCGTGAAGATCGATTCGCCGCTCTGGCTGTGATACACCGCGCCGCCGGTGAGGTAACCGCCAACTGCCACACGCAAAACCGCCGGGCTTTTGAAATTGCCGTTCGAGCGCCAGCGCATCACGCATAGCTCATCGCGAATCTGCATCATAGCTGGCCAGATGTAATCGAAAAACTGAATCTCGGCGACGGGCTTTAGCCCGCGGGTGGCCATGCCAATGGCGCGGCCCACGATGGCGGCCTCCGCAAGCGGCGTATTGAATACGCGATCCGCCCCGTATTTGCGTTGTAAACCGGCAGTGGCCTTAAAGACGCCGCCCTTCCCTTTCACATCTTTCAGGTTTTCCTCGCGGCTGGCATCGGCCACGTCTTCGCCAAACACGATGATGAGCTCGTCGCGCGCCATTTCGTCGTGCAGCGTGGCGGCAACCATCTCAACCATGGTTTTGGGGCCGCCGTGGAGTTTCGGTTCGGCCGCAAAGGCAGCTGATGTCGGATCGATTTCCGGCGAATACACATTCGCGTAGATCGACGTGGCCTCCGGCTGTTCCGCGGCCAGCGCCTGGTCGGCGGCTTCGCGGACTTCGCGGTCCACTTCCGCTTCCAGCGCTTCAATCTCTTTCTGATCCATCAGGCCTTCGCGAATCAGAAACAATGAGAATTTCGACAGCGGATCGCGGCGCGCTTCCGCTTCCCGCTCATCGTGCGTCTTGTAGAGCTTTTCATCGTCTGAAAGGGAATGCGAGTATGGCCTGGTGACGTGGGCGTGCACCAACGCAGGGCCGCGCCGGTCGCGCACATACTGAATAGCTTCCTTGCACACCGCATAGCTTTCGAGCGGGTCGGTACCGTCGCATTCGGCAACGTGGAGGCCCGGGAATCCGCGAACCAGCTTGGAAATGCTGGCGCCGGCCGTCTGCACTTCGATCGGCACGGAGATGGCGTAGCCGTTGTCCTCGATCAGGTAAAATAGCGGGAGCTTTTTCGCGCACGCGGCGTTCAGCGATTCCCAGAATTCGCCTTCGCTGGTGGCGCCATCGCCGGAGGAAACGTAGACGATCTCGTCCTCATGGTGATCGAGTCCTTCGCCGAGCGGTGCCTTTTGCGCCTGCGCCAGCGCTTTCGGGTGATGGCCGTAGTAAAGCGTTGTTTCCGCCGCGCCCACCGCTTGCACAAACTGCGTCCCGGTGCAGGAAGACTTGCTGACAATATTCCACTTGCGGTGGCCCCAGTGCGAGGGCATCTGCCGCCCGCCGGAACTCGGATCGTCTTTTGCGCCCACCGCCTGCAGCAGGGTTTCCAGTGGCGTAACGCCGAGCATCAGGCAAAGCGCCCGATCGCGATAGTAGGGGTACAGCCAATCGATGCCGGGACGAAGAAGCAAGCCGGCCGCGGCGGTGACCGCTTCATGGCCGGCGCTGGATATCTGGAAAAAAATCTTGTTCTGGCGCTTGAGCTGAATCTCCCTGTCGTCGAGGCGGCGCGATAGATACATCGTGCGGTAGAGGTGAATCAGCGTGTCTCGATCGAGACCCTGGTGCTTGGGTGCTTCCAACTTGGCTGCTTTGACGCGCGTTTGAACCGCCATGCAGTGTCTGCCTCGTGTTGGAATGGGATATTTCTTTCTGAATTTGAATTATAGCGAAGCGCCGAACGGCATGCACAGTGGGACGTCCGTTGGGTTGTGAAAAACGGAAGTACTGGGAGGAAGGCTGCAGCCTCTGCCATGCCTGTTGGCTTCGCCGGCGAAGATTTCGCCAGTCATTTTGCGTTGAGGACGCGTTCCGCGGCGCGGAGCGCATCAATCGCTATGCAGGCCAATATGGCTCTCCTAGCCCGCCAATGCTTCAAACTGCTTCTCCACCTCGGCAAATTTCGCATCCCCGGTTTTCACCACTTCCGGCTTCGCTGCCTGGAACGGCTCTTCGGCTGGAATTCGCTGCACCCATCGCTGTTCGGAAAGTTTCTCGTGGTTGGAGAACGCCAAACGCAGCAGAAGCTTCACGTCTTCCGTCGTTGCTGTCATCACGGGCTCTTCCTTCGACTTGGCCTTGCCCTTTCCTTTCGCTTTTTCGGTCTTTTCCTCGGCTGGTGCGGCCGCCACGCCGCCGTCGGTTCTTGCCAATTTATAAACAAGCTTTTTGTCCAGGCGGAACGCCTGTTTCCACGTCTCCAGCTTGTGCCGCGCGGCCTGCGCCTTCTCCTCGTCCTTGCCAAAATCAAACTGCATGTAAATGTGCGCCATACGATGAGTCTGTGACCGGCCTGCCCTGAGTGTCAAGCTGTGATGGCTCGGATGGTCCGCCGCTGTCACCCTAAATTTCGTTTGCGATCGCGCTCCCTTGCGGTATGCTGGCCCTTCACCAAGAATGCGCCCAAGCCGTCACAATTCCAGCGCTCCGGGAAATCGTTGGCAGGCGTGTGTCTGTCTGCTGGCGGTGTTACTGCTGTGGGCTCCGGCTTGGGCTTCGACCTTTCAGGCGGAGCGCATGGCTTGTTGCGCCGATGGCATGTGTCCGCTGCACAGGCATGCTCCTCAAAAGGGCTCGCACAATTCCGAAGGGCCGACAAGCGGCCACACGGCCACGTGTGAACACCACGCCGGAAGCACCTCGATGAATTGCACCATGGCGTGCTGCCGCGCCGAATCGCCCGCCGTGACCGGGGCAATTCAGTTCGTTGTGCCCCCTCAGGCGACTCCCTCCGTTCATCGACAACCGGAGAACACTTCCGAGTCCCCGCAAGCGGCGATTGATACAATTGCGTTTGATCCCGCTTCTCCCCCTCCTCGAAATTAAGTTCTCCTACTCAATTTAAAGTTTCGGATTCGCTGATATTCCAGCAATGTGAGCGCACCCGCTCCCCTGCGGCTTCAGCCGCTTTCTTGCAATGCACTTTTTCCGGAGAACATCTTATGCTCAGTCGGATTGCAATTTTGCTTGGCCTTTGGTGCGTGGCCGCGGGTATTTTGCTGGCCACGGTACTCGCCACCCTGCGAGGAATTGTCCACGATCCGCAACACCGCCCCATCGCCAGCGCGGAAGTGGTTCTCAAAGCCGTCAATTCGGAATTTACGAAAACCACGGCAAGCGACGTCAATGGGGATTTTGCTTTCGACTCCATTCCTGTAGGGGAGTACACGATTACGGCCACGAAGGCTGGATTTGACGCCCAGGAGCGGAAACTCACGGTGCTTTCCGGCACCGCGCCCATCCTGCATTTCGAATTGCCGGTGGCCAAAGCCACGCAATCCGTCACGGTCACTTCCGAAGCTCCTCCGGCACAAACGGAAACTGTGACGCCGACGACCCTAGCTACTCGCCAGGACATCGCCCTCACTCCCGGCGCCAATCTGACGAACAGCTTCAACATGATCACGGACTTGGTCCCGGGCTCCTACGTCACACACGACCAGTTGCACATCCGCGGCGGCCACCAGACGAGCTGGCTCATCGACGGCGTCTCCATCCCCAATACCAACATCACCAGCAACCTCGGCCCGCAGATCAATCCCAACGACATTGACATGTTGGAACTCCAGCGCGGCAGTTATTCCGCCGAATACGGCGACCGCACCTACGGCGTCTTCAACGTCGCCCCGCGCACCGGCTTCGAACGCAACAACGAAGCCGAGTTGATCCTCAGCGCCGGAAATTTCTACCAGACCGACGATCAGCTGAATTTCGGCGCCCACACCGACCGCTTCGCCTATTACGCCAGCCTCAACGGCAACCGCACCAATCTGGGCTTGCAGACGCCCACCAGCGCGGTCCTTCACGATGCCGCCAACGGCTACGGCGGATTCACCTCCCTCACCTACAACATGGACGCGAAGAATCAATTGCGCTTCGTCAGCCAGCTCCGCGAGGACTTCTACCAGGTGCCCTTCGATGCCAACGATCCGAATATTGCCGCCGGCACCTTTCTGCAGGACACCGACAAGGAACGCGACGGCTTCGTCCTAGTCACCTGGCTGCACACGTTCAGCCCCGGGCTCGTCCTTTCCGTCTCGCCGTTCTACCACTACAACAACGTCAACTACCAAAGCAGTCCACTGGATATCCCCAGCTCCGCCAACGAAACCTTCACGTCAAGTTACGAAGGGGGCGAAGCCAACGTCGCCTGGGTCGCCCAATGGAACAGCCTGCGCGCGGGCCTCTACGGGTTCGCGCAACAAAGCACGCAAACCTTCGGGCTGATCTGCAGCTCACTAGCGATTGCGGGCCAATGCTCCGGCCTCACTACTCCCGTCACTTCCAGTCCCGATGGCAGCCTTGCCGCCGTCTACTTGGAAGACCAGGCGAAACTCGGCAAGTGGGTCACCGTAGACGCCGGCATTCGCCAAACCCACTTTTCCGGCAGCGTCGTCGAGAACGCCACCAGCCCGCGCGTTGGTGGCTCCATCCGCGTGCCCAAGCTCAACTGGGTTTTTCGCGCCTTCTACGGACACTTTTATCAGGCCCCCCCGCTCCTCACCGTTTCCGGCCCGCTGCTCGCCGCCGCGAGTGACCAAAACCTCAGCTTTATTCCGCTCCACGGCGAGCGCGATGAAGAGCACCAATATGGCGTGACGATTCCGCTCTGGGGCTGGACCATTGACGCGGACACGTTTCTCACCCGCGCCAAGAATTTTTTCGATCACAACAATTTCAACAACTCCAATCTCTTTTTCCCGGTCACCATTCAGGGCGCGCGCATCAATGCCTGGGAGCTGACCCTTCGCTCGCCTCGCATTTACAAGCGTGCACAGGTTTATCTCACCTACTCCAACCAGCTCGCCTTGGGCTTTGGCGACATCAACGGCGGCCTCACGGACTTTTCCTTCGGCGACGGTTACGGCCTCCTCGACCACGACCAGCGCAATACACTCCACATTGGAGGACAGGTGAACCTTCCCTGGCGAAGCTACGCCTCCACCGACGTGTACTACGGCTCGGGCTTCACCGACGGGGACGCCTCGCAGCCGGGCACCCACCTGCAACCCCATACCACGTTCGACCTCACGCTCGGCAAGGACTTCGGTGAACGCTTCTCGCTCTCCGTCACCGGGCTCAACGTCGCCAACCGCCGCGTGCTGCTCGACAATAGCTTCACCTTCGGCGGCACGCACTGGAACAACCCGCGCGAAATTTACGCGCAGTTGCGCTATCGTTTTCACTATTGAGGAACAAATGAAACGAACCTTGGCGATCTTTCTATTGATTGGGGCCTGCCTCGCGGCAGGCTGCCAGTCCAAGCCCGCGAAACACTACCCGATCGAAGCTCTGGTGATTTCCGCCGACCCCGCGAAGAAACTCATCATCGTGAAGCACGGCGACATCCCAGGCCTCATGCCCGGCATGACCATGACCTACGAAGTCGCCGACCCGCGTCAAATCGAAAGCCTGCGGCCGGGGGACAAAATTTCCGCCGACCTGGTGGTCTCGGAAAACGTGGGGCGCTTGGAAAAAATTCAACTCATCAGCAAAGGGGAAGGAAAACTCCCGCCGGGAACGTCGCAGCGCATTCCGCAGAAAGGCGACGACGTTCCCGACTTCGCCCTGGTCAATCAGGACGGCAAGCTCATCCACTTCCACGATTTTCGCGGCAAGACGCTGCTCATCACCTTCATCTATACCCGCTGCCCGTTGCCCGACTTTTGCCCGCGCATGAACGAAAATTTCCGCGCGGTGCAAAAGCTTCTGCAAGCTACGCCGGATGCCACCCAAAAGGTAGTATTCTTCAGCGTCAGCTTCGACCCCAAAAACGACACGCCAGCGGTGCTCAAGCACTACGGTTCGGTCTACAAAAATATCGTGTCCGGCGAAAAGCCGTTCGAATGGCAGTTCGCCGCCCTTTCGGAAAATGACCTGCCCTCGGTCGCCCAATTCTTCGGCTTGGTCTATCAGCCCGGCGGCGCCGAAATTGTTCACTCCCTCAGCACCACGCTGGTCGGCCCGGATGGCAAAGTCGTCGACTGGTATTCCGGCAACGACTGGCTCCCCGCCGACGTCGCCCAAGCCATACAATCAGCCATGCGCCAGGGCTAATCCCGGCCGACGGTTGCAGTTTTCGCAAAAGAAACGCTACACTGGCACCGACTTGAACGGCGATGGAGTTCGCCATAACCGCCACGGCTGCATGCGCCGCGGCTGATGACTCCTGGCTGCCCCGCGGCACCAGGAGTTTTTTCGTATGCGGCCAGGAAGCAGCCGGATCGGAGAGACTTTTGCGTTTATTCCTGATTGGAGCATTCGGCGCGGTAGGCACGCTGGCGCGTTACGGCCTGCAAGGCCTGGTGCAATTCAAGATGGCCAGCACCTTTCCCTACGGCACGCTGCTGATCAATCTCACCGGCTGCTTTTTTCTCGGCCTCGTCGGGCAGCTTCTCCTGAATCGCGTCATCGTGCCGCCGGAATGGCGCATGGCCATTGCGGTCGGCTTTTTCGGCGGCTACACCACGTTTTCGAGCTTCGGCTGGGAAACGGCGAAAATGCTGGAGTCCGGCGAGTGGCTGCGCGCAGTCACCTATGTCGCGGCAAGCGTCATCGTCGGCTTGCTGCTTTCGGTCGCCGGAATCCGGCTGGCCAATCAATTTTAGGATCGCGCCATGACACATCAAAAATTTGAAGGCGAACGCACCCTGATGCGCATTCACATCGGCGAATCGGACAAGTGGCACGGCCGTCCGCTGCACGAAGCTATCGTCGAGATGCTCCGCAAGGATGGCTTTTCCGGCGTCACCGTGCTGCGCGGAGTCGCCGGATACGGCTCCTCGAGCGTTTATCACACCGACAAACTGCTGCGGCTATCGCAGGATCTGCCCATCGTTCTGGAAGTGATCGAAACACAGGAGCACATCGACGCCCTGCTTCCGCGGCTCGACGAAATGGTCGACGGCGGGCTGATCACACTCGAAAAAGTCCGCGTGATTCTCTACAGACCCGCAAAGCGATAGACGGTACACTACCCGGCGTGAATCCTAAACCCTCCACCAACCAGAATTCTTCCTCGGGTTGGCTGAACCGCACCGTGCTCGGTGTGGGCGTCACCAGCCTCTTCAGTGACTGGAGCCACGAAATCGCCACCGCGATTCTGCCGGCGTTTCTTGCCACCATCGGCGCGGGCCCTGCCTGGCTCGGCGCCATCGAAGGCATCGCGGATGGACTTTCAAGTTTCGCGAAGCTTGGCGCCGGCCATTACACGGATCGTCTGAAGAAACGCAAGCCGCTGGCCGTTTTCGGCTACGCGTTCACCGCGTTGGCCACTTCTTCGTTCGCGGTTGCCACCCATGCTTATCACGTGTTGGTTGGGCGTGCCGCGGCGTGGCTGGGCCGCGGCGTGCGTTCCCCCGCAAAGAAAGCCCTGCTGGCCGCGGATGTGGCGCCGGGAGCGTATGGCCGCGCCTTCGGCCTGGAGCGCCTGATGGACACGGTCGGCGCGATTGCCGGGCCGCTGACCGCGCTATGGCTGCTCAAGATCACCAACCACAACTACCGCGCCGCGTTTCTGTGGACGCTCTTGCCCGGCACGATCGCGGTGCTGAGCTTCTGGCTGTTGGTGCGCGAACGCCCGCTCGAAGCCAAAAGGAAACTCTCGTTTCTTCACGGCTTGCGCAACCTGCCCCGCAATTTTCGCGAATTCCTGTTTGGCGTCGGCGTCTTTGGCGCGGGAGATTTTTCGCACACGCTGCTGATTCTGTACGCCTCGCGATTGCTCTCTCCCGCGCATGGCATCGCGCGCGCTGCCAGCCTCGCCGTCGGACTTTACACCCTGCATAACGTTTTCTACGCCGCCTCGGCCTATATCAGCGGATGGGTGAGCGACCACGTGCCGCAACGCAAGGCGATCCTGGCCGGTGGCTACGCGCTCGCAGGGTTCACCGCCATTTTAATGACCACGACTCCAGCTTCGCTTTGGATTCTGGCCATTTTGTTCGTGCTGGCCGGCGTTTACGTCGGCACCGAAGAGGCGCTGGAAGACTCCTTGGCCGCCGAACTGGTTTCCCGCGAGCAGCACGGCATGGCTTTTGGCACGCTGGCGGCAGTGAATGCTCTTGGCGATTTTCTGTCCAGCTTGATCGTCGGAATTCTCTGGTCGGCGTTTTCCGCGAAAGCCGCGTTCTCGTTTTCCGCGGTGCTATTCTTCCTCGGAGCATTCCTGATTTTCCGGCTGCGGAGGTGACTCCTCGCCCGGCGAAGCGATCGTCCCCTTCCTTTCACGTTTCGCCGCTTGCATCCGGCGGTGCACTTCGGCCTGCAAATAGTTTCGGAGGTTTTCCGGCACCACGCCAGGCGCGGCGAGTTCGCGCAAATCCGGAACGGTCAGTTGCGGCAGGAAGTTGAGCACCAGGGACAGGGGCGTGGCCGCGTTACGCACCAGTGCCAGGCGCACATTGTAATACTGCGACCATTTGCGGTGATTCGCCACCGTCAGCACCACCGCCTGCGGCAATTTCTCGCGCCACAGGACTTTCAAAACCTGCGCCTCCGTCAGCCGCGGATTCTCCAGCGCAATTTCCATCACCTGCGCATGGCCCGTGGCCATCAAGGCTCCGGCTACTCGGCCCGGACCGCGCCGCGCCAGCGTGATGCGCTGCCCCAGCGGCAATTGCGGCAGCCGCGCGACGATGTACTCCTCCGCGTGGCGCTTTAATTCTGCAGGCGCACCGGGCGACAACGAGTACTGCACCAGATCCATCAGATAAAGTTCGCGCAACAATCGCAGGCCCACCAGCCGCGGGGCTCGCGGATGAAACACCAATGCTCTTTTCACCGCATAACTTTTCAGGAGTGTCTTTCTTGCCGCCACGCTTTCGATGACTTCGCCGGGCAAGTCCTTGCGACCCAGCAGCAGCGTCAGCGACGTTTCGTCCAGCGCGGGATTTTCCAGCACGGCGAGCAGTACTTCGGCCGCCGGATGATAGAGCAAGGCTTTCAGCTCCTCGCCTCCGGCAAGCCGCGCGCGTTCGCGTTGCTGCTCAATCTGCGTCACTCGGGCCTCCTCAGGCACGCTCAATCAACCGCAGCGCCAAATGCGCCGCCGCCTCGGCTGGACTCTGCTTCAGCTCGCCAAATTGCGCCAGTGGAGCTGCCTTCCGCAAATGGAATTCCAACCGTTCGTCAAAATACCTGGACCGCCCCGTCATTCCGCCGGTTTTTGCCAGCAAGAATCTTCCGGACTGGAGTTTCAATCGCTCCGCAAGATCCTTCACAAGTTCGGACAACGCGACCGCGCACTCTTCCAGCAGTGCTCGTGCCGAAGGATCTCCCATTTCCGCAGCCAGCAAGACCATGGGAAACAATCTTGGCAGAACGTCATCCGGCCCGGCGTTGATGCGCGACTGAAGCTCGGACCAACCCGGCTCGCCCGTCTCTGAAAGAATGCGTTTGCCCAACGCGGTATCCGTTCCCGTACGCTCGAAATGCCGCACCGCCGTCTTCACTGCGCTGCGCCCCACTTCATACGCGCTGCCTTCGTCTCCCAGCAAGTAGCCATGCCCACCTACGCGCGCCGTGCGCCCCTCCGCATCCCGGCCCACCGCTGCCGAGCCTGTGCCGGCAATCAACACAATGGCCGATCCTTCGCTAGTGGCTTCGAGCGTCAACTCCAGGTCCGTGCACACGTGAATCGCCTTGCCAGGAAATTCTTCCCCCAGTAACCGTTTCATCTTCCGCGCCGCCTCTGGCTGTGATGTTCCCGCAAGGCCCGCGCAAAGGGAGACCACTTCACCTCCGAAAATCCCGGCTGAAGCGATCGCCATGCGCGCGGCATCGCTCACCGATGCCAGCGCGCCTCCGAATCCGACGCGATTCGGATTGGAAGGGCCCCCCCGGCTTTGCGCAACGATGCGTCCGTCTTCGCTCATAAGGACACACTCGGTCTTCGTCCCGCCGCCGTCAAAGCCCAAAACATATCGCATGACAGAAGCATACGCGAGCCTCAGGCAAACGGTGCATCGAAGCTGTGGCCCGTGCTGAAAACGTCGCCTTGCAGGTGCCCGCGCTTCAGGCGTTTCTTGACGCGCTGGGAGGCAACCACTATTCTCGACTCGCTTCGCGCGGTCTGCGGTGCGAAGCCCAGACTTCATGCACATCCACTTAGTCGACCTGGCCATCGTCGTTGCTTACCTGCTTGGTGTCACCGCGCTGGGCGTACATTTTCGCGGCAAGCAGCACGACGCCCGCGATTATTTCCTCGGCGGCAAAACGACTCCCTGGTGGGCGCTAGCTCTCTCGATTGTGGCCACGGAAACTTCCACACTCACCATGATTGGCACACCCGCCTTGGCCTATGCCGGCAATATGACCTTTCTCCAACTGGTCTTTGGCTATTTGCTGGGCCGCGTTTTGATCTGCCTGGTTTTCTTGCCGGGGTATTTTCGCGGAGACTTTCTGACCGCCTACGCAGTAATCGAAAAGCGCTTTGGCCAACGCATGCGTTCAGTGGCTGCCGCCACCTTTTTGGGAACGCGGACCCTGGCCGAAGGCGTGCGAGTCGCGGCCATCGCGCTGGTGGTCAGCGTCGCCTTGGGGACTTCGCAGCGCCTGGCCGTGTTGATCGTGATCGCCTTCACCGTGCTCTACACCTTTGAAGGCGGCATGAAAGCGGTGATTTGGACCGATGTGGCCCAGTTTCTGCTCTACCTCTTCGGTAGCATCTTGACGCTTGGCATGCTTCTGCACCGCATTCCCGGTGGCTGGATGGAAGCCGTCCAGGTCTCCGCAGCACAAGGAAACAAGATGCAGGTCTTCGACTTCGCATGGAGCTTAAGCACAAAATACACGTTCTGGTCCGGCGTCATCGGCGGCGCGTTTCTGACCATGGCCAGCCACGGCACGGATCAAACGATCGTCCAACGCCTGCTCGCGGCCAGAAATCAGAAAGACAGCCAGAAAGCGTTAATCGCCAGCGGCTTCATCGTGCTTTTTCAGTTCGCCCTGTTTCTTTTGGTTGGCGTGCTCCTCTTCGTTTTCGCCCAGCACTCCTCTCTGCTGAGTCCAGGCAGCCGCGCGGACAGCATCTTGCCGATATTTCTGGTGCGCGAAATGCCCACCGGCCTCGCCGGGATCCTCCTCGCTTCCATCCTGGCCATCGCGATGTCCAACGCCAGCGGTTCGCTGAATTCACTGGCGGCCTCCAGTGTGGTGGATTTCGCGCGGCTCCGCGGACAGGAAGCTGATCCAGCCGCCTTTTTGCGATTGTCCCGCCGCATGACATTGGTCTGGGGTTCAGTGCTCATCGTGTTCGGTCTGCTTCCTTGGAGCCACCTTCTCGAAGCCGGGCTCACTGTCGCCTCGCTTCCCTTCGGCAGCTTGCTCGGGCTTTTCTTCCTGGGCACCTTCGATTCTCGTGCCAACGCGGTCGGCTCATTGATCGGCATGTTTGGCGGACTCGCGGTTGTCCTATTCGTCCTCGGTTACACGCAGATCGCTTTTACCTGGTACGTGCTGATCGGCTCCTGCGTCACCTTTACGCTTGGTGCTATCCTCAGCCGCGCGTTTCCACAACCTTCCCGGAGTTCCTGAGCCGCCTCGCAGCCGTTTACGCTAAACTTTCTTCCCACACGCAGCTTTGGAGGACCATGAGCGAAAAGCGGCTGGAGCTTGTGCGCGGGCTGGGCCCCTGGGCGGCCATGGCTATGGTGGTGGGTCACATCATTGGCACTGGCGTTTTTCTCGTTCCCAGCGCCATGGCGCGCGCCACCGGCTCCGTAGGGCTGGTTTTCCTGGTTTGGATCGTCGGGGGAATCCTCTCGCTTTTTGGCGCACTCACCATCGCGGAACTCGGCGCCGCAATGCCGGAATCCGGTGGACCCTATATTTACTTGAAACGCGGATTCGGGCCCGCCTGGGGATTTCTGTTCGGTTGGATGAACAACTTGGTCGGTAAGCCGGCCTCCATCTCCACGATTGCGGCAGGATTTTTGATCTTTGTCGGTTACTTTGTACCGGCGGTTCAAACCCCGATCTTCACCCTGCACCTGAGCGTTCCGTTTACCGGCCGCACTTCGGAGTTTGTCTTCACCTGGGCGCAGCCGTTGGCCGCGGCCGCCATCGCCTTCATCAGCGTTATCAACTATATCGGCGTGCGGCTGGCAGGGCGGCTGCAAGTGGCGTTGACGTGTATCAAGATTGGCGCAATCCTGGCCGTAGTTGTTTTGGGTCTTCTGTTCGGGGGTCACCGCGCATCCAGCACGCAAGCGTTTTTGCCGCCTTCCCTCCATGTTGGCTTGCTGGCGGGATTTCTGACCGCCATGGTGGGCGCGCTCTGGGCCTACGATGGGTGGATTGATCTCACATTCGCAGGTTCGGAGATTGTCGAACCGCAAAAAAACATCCCGCGCGCCGTAGTTGGCGGCACGATGCTCGTAGGTGTGATCTATCTTCTGGCCAACTTCGTCTATTTCCGTGTCTTGCCCATAGAGACCGTCGCGGCCGCCCGGAACGTCGCGTCGGAGACGGTGCGCGCCTTTGCCGGCTCTCAGGCAGCCGCCTGGATCAGCGCGGCGATGGTGGTGTCCGCGTTCACCACACTCAATTCCTCCATTCTCACCGGAGCACGCGTGCCTTACGCGATGGCCCGGGACGGCTTATTCTTTCGCGTGGCGGACGGGATTCATCCGCAATTCCGGACGCCTTCCGGCGCCATTGTTTTTCAAGGCGTGCTGGCGTGCCTGATGGTTCTTACCGGGCAATTCGAGGACCTGTTCTCTCTCTTCATCTTCGCGCAATGGATTTTCTACGCGCTTTCGGTGGCCTCCGTCTACGGCTCCCGCCGCAAAGAGCCGGATTTGCCGCGGCCCTACCGTGCCTGGGGCTATCCCATTGTCCCGGGCATTTTCGTGGCGTGCGCTTTCGCCTTGACGATGAACCTGTGGCTGCAGCGGCCAGGGCGATCCACGATCGGCTTGCTCTTGATCCTGGCTGGGTTGCCGTTCTACCGCCACTGGCAGAAACGCGCAACGCCTTTGTAGCGGCCGCCTGCCAAGACGGGCGCTCTTTCTTCTCTGGTATGCGCCACTTGGCAGCGCCTGCTTCTAGCAAGCAAGCGCGCTTCCGTTTTTTTCGATTGAATTAGCCCCAGAGTCCTCGCCGCCAGGATGGCGGCGCTACCATGCGCGCGTTTCGCCCAAGAAACAAAACGGCCCGCCTCAGAAGGCGGACCCCACAGTCATGGGAACCTCGATCTCCCAATCGGCACTTCTTACTTCTCCCCGAACGATTAACTGTAAACAGTGAGCTGATAACTTGATTTTAAAAGCTCGGCGCACCCGCGGCTGCGGCCCGATTCCTTGCCGCATTTGTCGGTACCGCCAGCATCCCCAACATCGCCTTCATCGGGACTTCAATGCCCGGGTGCATGCATTTGGCCATGGATTCCATGCCGGTCACCAAGCGTCCCGCAGGCCGCGAGACATGACCATTGGCATCCAACGCAAACACCCGCCCGTCGCGCACCGCCGGTATCGTGTACCACTCTTCGGGAAACGCCAGCGACAAATATTCATCGCGCGCCTGTTCCGCGTTGTAACCACACGGCGCGATGAACATCACCTCCGGCGCCGCCGCCACAATCTCCGCCATCGTCACGCGATGGGAAGGCTCCTTCGCCTTCCCCAACACGTCCACTCCTCCCGCATGCTGTACCATTTCCGGCACCCAATGGCCGCCCATATAAAACGGCTGCAGCCACTCCAGCACCACCGCCTTCGGCCGCTCCGGGTGTGCGGCCAATTGTTCCTGCAGAATCCCCATGCGCTCGCCAATATGCGTCACCAGTAGCTGGGCACGCTCGCGGCGTCCAGTCACCTCCCCGATCCACAAAATGTCGCGCCACACGTCGCCCAGGTCGTGCGGATCCAGACTGATAATTTTTGGCTGTTTGGAAAGCCCAGCAAGAGCCGCGCCGAGCTCTTCAGGAGTCGCCGCGCAAACGTGGCAAAGATCTTGCGTAAAAACCATGTCGGGCGCCAGCTCTTCGAGCAGCTTGCCATCTACCGCATAGATGGATTCGCCGCGCTCCACGTGCTCGCGCACCAGCCGGTCTATCTCGGGCGTTGGCGTCCCGTGCGGAATCCGCGACGAAACCACGGTGGTTTTCGTCTTCGCGCGCAGCGGGTAGTCGCACTCGTGGCTCACGCCGACAATCTCTTCATCCAGCCCCAGCGCAAACAGAATCTCCGTAGCCGATGGCAATATCGATACGATTCGCATACAGCGGACTCTAGCACACTTCGGCTTCGCGGGGTGATTTCAGCCCTGCTAGGGAAGGGCTACTTGTACAGCAGATACCTCCGCCGCACGGCGTCATACGCCGCCAAATCCTTGCCCCAACTGGCGATGATTTCATTGGGCGACACCCCAGCCTCGAGCTGCTGGATCGTGGCGTCGTTGCCAAGCAGCAAGAGTATTCTGCTGTAGTCGAAATGATCCGGGTATCGCTTGTGCAGTTCCACGGCGATTTCCAGGCCCACTCGCATCGATCGCACCGCCGCGCGGTCGGTTACCCGGATGCCCACGCCGCCGCAGTGCTGCCCCGCATAGAGCCCGCTCACCGGAATGAACGGCTGGTTCACAAAACGCACGCCGGGAAGCGTTTTTTCATTTAATGCGGCGGCCACATCCGCCCCGTCAATCCACGGCGCGCCGAACTCCTCAAAAGGCGCTTCGGTGCCGCGTCCCACCGAAACACCTGCATTGTGCAGGATTTCAAGTCCTGGATAGAGGATCGTGCCCTTCAGCGTGCGCAAATTCGGCGATGGGGGAATCCAGCGCGACCCGGTACTCTCAAAAAAATAGTTGCGATGCCAGTTCTTCATGGGAATCACGTGAAGTTGCGCGTTGATGTGATTTTCCGTGTTGAAGAATTGCGCGAGCTCGCCGATCGTCAGGGCATAGCGCACCGGCAACGGATAGTAGGCCACAAACGAGGTCTTCTCCGGGTCGAGCATCGGCCCTTCGACGATTTCGCCGTTGATCGGGTTCGGCCGGTCCAGCACGAAAAACTCGAGGTTGTGCTTGGCGGCCTCCTCCATGCAGTAGCCCATCGTCGAGGTGTAGGTGTAAAAGCGCACTCCCGCGTCTTGCACATCGAAAACCAGTGCGTCGATGCCCTGCAACATTTCGTCGGTGGGTCGCAGATGGTCGCCATACAGACTGTAAATTGGCAGCCCGGTGGACGGGTCCTTCGAAGATGCCACTTTGTCGTCCGAGTGCCCCGCAATCCCGTGCTCGGGGCTGAACAACGCCACCAGTTGCACACCGGGGACGTGCGCCAGCAATTCCATCGTCGTTTTGCCCTGATAATCCACACCCGTGTGATTGGTAATCAGGCCTACGTGCTTCCCGCGCAGCGGCGCAAACTTTTCCGCCTCCAACACATCAATGCCAACCTGGATGCGCGCGGAATGTATTTGCCCTTTTGCGGGTCGTCCGTGTTTTTGCGCGGTTACCAGCCTACCAACGCCGGCAGCAGGCACGCCAAGGGCTGCAAACAAAATCATCCACGCGAATCGCGAACCACCACCAACCAGAGTGCGATGTTTCATATGCCCCAATGATATTCTGGAACCTGTTTTCTGCACCTTCATTGTGAGCGGGAAGTGCGCGTGCTATATACACTCAAGGCATGGGGCACTGCAGGGATTTTTCCATCATGAATAGGCGTTCCGCCCGGTTGTTGCTTTTGCCCTTGCTCCTTTTATTCTTTATGACACCGAAAGCGCGCAGCCATTCCCACAGCCGCAAGCCCGCGAAAGCCACGCCCACAAAAACCGCACCGAAACAATCCACTTCGAAATCCCCCATACCCGTCATTCCTCAGCAGGATGACGCGCAGTGGGTGGAATCCACGCTGAAAGAAATAAGCGTGGAGGAAAAAGTCGGTCAGCTTCTCTTCACCACCTATCACGGCAGCTTCACCTCAACCGATTCCCCGGCCTTTGCGGACATGCTCCACGACGTCGAGCAGCTCCACGTCGGCGGATTCATCAACGTCACGCTAGGCTCGCCGCTCGGCTTTCTAAAAAGCCAGGCATATCCCACCGCTGTGCTCAACAACCAGCTCCAGGCCAAGTCCCGGCTGCCTCTTCTAATTGGCGCGGATTTCGAACGCGGCACCGCCATGCGCCTCGACGAAGGCACATCCTTCCCTACTGCCATGGCTCTCGCCGCCGCCGGAGATCCGAACGACGCCTACATCATGGGCAAAATCACCGCTCTGGAAGCGCGCGCCACTGGAATCCAGTGGGTATACGCGCCCGACGCCGATGTCAACAGCAACCCGGCGAATCCCATAATCAACATTCGTTCGTTCGGTGAAGATCCGCAACGCGTCGCGGAATTTGTCACGCGGTTCATTCGTGGCGTGCAGGATAATGGCGGCTTGGCCACCGCGAAACATTTCCCCGGCCACGGCGACACCACTGCCGATTCGCACATCGACTTGCCCGTCGTGCACTCCGATCTCCAGCATCTGGATAAGGTGGAACTCGTTCCATTTCGCGCGGCTATCGCCGCCGGCGTCGGCAGCATCATGACCGGTCACTTGAATGTTCCGGCGCTTGAGCCTGACCCGAATACCCCGGCTACGCTTTCTTCACGCATCCTAACCGATTTGCTGCGCAAGCAACTCGGCTTCCAGGGCCTCATCGTCACCGATGCCATGGACATGGGCGGAATTACCGTCCGCTACGCCCCGGGCGACGCCGCCGTGCGCGCCGTTCTCGCGGGCGCGGATGCGCTCCTCATGCCGCCGGTCCCGGATGCCGCGTACGAGTCGCTCCTTGCCGCCGTGCAGTCCGGTCAAATCTCATGGGATCGCCTCGACGCCAGCGTCCGCCGCATCCTCCTCGCCAAGGCTCGCTTGGGCCTGCGCTCCAATCGCTTCGTGGACGTCGCCGATCTGAACGCCGATTTCGGCAGCGTCGCCTGGCAGACTGCTTCGCAGGAAATCTCCGATCGCGGCGTCACCTTATTGCGTGACACTGCCCGCCGCCTTCCGCTCGACGGCACCAAGCCCGCACGCGCGCTGCTCGTTTGTCTGTACGCCGATCCCGAGCCGTATCCCGGCGAGGACCTGGAACGCGAACTTCGTCGGCGCTTCGATTCCGTGACCTCCTTGCGCGCGGACACCAAATTCGCCAAAGCCGAAAATCTGAAACTCCCGCCGCCCGATTCCTACGATATCGCCATTCTCGCGCTCTTCGTTCGCGTTAGCGACCGCAAGGGCGACGTGGACGTCCCCGCGGATCAGTTCCCGCTGATCCAGCAAATCTATAAATCCGGCAAGCCGGTCATCTCCGTCGGCCTTGGCAGCCCATATCTCATCGAGCGCTTTCCGCAAGCCGAAACCTGGCTTTCCGTTTTCGGCATCAGCGACGTTGCGCAAATCTCTATCGCCCGCGCCCTGTTCGGAGAAATTCCCATCCGCGGCCACCTGCCGGTCACCATTCCGGGCGTCGAAATGAAAGCCGGCTTCGGCCTGCAAGTGCCCGCGAACCCTATGACGCTGCAGCCGATGGACGTGCGCGCCGAAGTGCAATTGCAGCCTGCCTTCGACGTCATCGAAAAAGCCATCGCCGACAAAGCCTTCCCCGGCGCGACTCTCGCCGTCGGCTTTCGCGGCAAGGTCAGCGTGCACGCTTTCGGGAATCTGAGTTACGCCTCGAAATCTCCGGCCGTCAATATCGATACGATGTACGACATCGCTTCCCTGACCAAAGTTGTCGCCACCACGACGCTGGTCGAAAAACTTGTCGAAGGCGACTTTCCTTCGCCTCTCAGTCTCGATGCGCCCATCGAACGCTATCTTCCCGAATGGACCACTGGTCCGCAGCCCGAATGGCGCCACAAGGTCACCGTGCGGAACTTGATGACGCATACCTCCGGCCTGCCGCCCTTCAAGGAATACTGGCGCACCTCCACCAGCAAGCAGGAAACCCTGCGGCGCATCTTCGCCGAACCACTCGAATATGAGCCTGGAACGAAAGTCGTCTATTCCGATCTCGGCATCATCCTGATGGCGGAAATCATCCAGCGCCTCACCGGCAAGCCGCTCGACCAACTGGCCAATGAATGCATTTTCGGACCGCTGGACATGAAGCATTCCATGTACAAGCCGCCCAAGAACATCTGGCCGGCGATTGCCCCGACGGAATTCGACAGCCAGCTCCGCCATCGCCTGGTGCAAGGCGAAGTCCACGACGAAAACGCCTTCGCCATCGGCGGAGTTTCTGGCCACGCCGGTGTCTTCAGCACCGCGCCGGATCTCGCCGTGTTTTGCCAAATGCTGTTGAACGGGGGAGTTTACGCACACAGGCGAATTCTGAAACGCGCAACGATCGCCGAATTCACCGCTCCTCAACCGCTGGCTCAAAACACTCGCACACTTGGCTGGGTGGTGCCCACGGAAAATAGTTCCAGCGGTCACTACTTTTCGAAGCACAGCTACGGCCACACGGGCTTCACCGGAACGACCATCTGGATCGATCCCGACCGCCAACTCTTCGTTGTGCTGTTGACCAATCGCGTGAATCCCACGCGCGAGAATCACAAAATCGCCGAAGTCCGTCCCGCTGTCCACGACGCCATCATGAAATCCCTCGGCCTGGCTACTGAAGCCGCACCCGCCAAATAGCTACACCAACTCCTGCTCCGCTTGCTGCAAATTCTCAAGCTTCCCCAAATCCCGCCAGCGATATTCGTCGGCGCGAAACGCCAGTATCTTCTCTCCTTCGCGGGCCAATCGCAGATAACTTTCGATGATCGAGAACACGCCCTGCTCCGTAAGCTTCAGCAACAACCTCGGCGAAATCACGTGAATCCCGGAAAATGCAAAGGCCTTCAAATTCGGGATTGAGCGAACAAATTCCGGATCCCGGCCGCTGATCCACCGGCCGGCCAGCTCGTCGTCCGCACCGAATAGCAACTGCCTCGAGCTATCCCGCTGCTGCACGGCCAGCGTGGCCAGCGCTTCTCTCTCGCGGTGAAATTCTATCAGCCGGTGAAGATCAATCGTGCTGATCACGTCCACGTTGTGCAGCAAAAACGGCTCGTCCAACCGCCCTGGATCTTCCAGAAAAAACCAGGCTGCCTTCTTCAATCCGCCGCCTGTGTCCAGCAACAGGTCATCTTCCAGAGAAATCTCAATGCGCATTCCAAAACTCCCGTGTGCCCTCAGATAGTCCACCACCATGTCCGCGAAGTGATGCACGTTGACGATCACCTCGCGCACACCGAACAATGCCAGCCGCCTCAGCGTGATCTCCAGCAGCGTGCGTCCCCCCAGGTCGACCAGCGCCTTGGGACGGTCATTCGTCAATGGCCTCAGGCGCGTCCCCAGTCCCGCCGCAAGCACCATCGCCCTCATCGGCCCATCTTCTCCAGCTCCAGGTGCCGCACAACGACGTCCACGCCGCCTTTCGCCCTCAAATGCTCCGCCATCTGTTCCGCCAGAAACACCGAACGATGCTGGCCGCCGGTGCAGCCAAACGAAACCATCAGGTTCTTGAATCCTCGCTGCTGATAACTGGAAATGCTCTCATCCACCAACCCCGCCGCGTTGGAGAAGAATCTCGCCACACTCGTTTCGTGATTCAGATATTCGATGACCGGCTGGTCCTTGCCGGTCAACTGCTTGAAGCGCTCCTCGCGCCCCGGATTCGGCAGGCCGCGCCCATCGAACACAAATCCCCCGCCGTTTCCCGATTCGTCCCGCGGCCACTCGCGATGAAACGAAAAACTGAAAATGCGCACGACCAAATTTCCCGATTCGGGCTGCTTCTTGGGAGCAAGGCTCAGCAGCTTTTCCGAACCCAGCATGCTTCGAAATGCCCCCAGCAGGATCGGCAATTCAATTGGCAACTGCACGTTGTGCAGAAGCCAGCGCAGATTCTTCAGCGCATACGGCACGCTTTGCAGAAAGTGCGGCTTGCGTTCGTAAAATCCCCGGAATCCATACGCGCCGAGGGCCTGCAAAATTCGCACATAGACAAACGCGTGGTAGTAGCGGAGAAACTCTTCGCGATCGAGCGCAATGTGCTCTCCAAGCGACTCCAGGTACACCTCCAGCAATTGCTGGCGCAATTCCGGAGGCAAGTCTGCCTTGGCGTCAAACAGCAGCGAAGCAATATCGTACTGCAGCGCGCCTTTGCGCCCCCCCTGGTAATCGACGAAATAAGGATTTCCGCCGCGCAGCACCACGTTTCGCGACTGATAATCCCGGTAGAGAAAGTAATCGCCCGCAGCTTCCAGCAAGAATTCCGTCAATTTCCCGAAATCGTCTTCCAAAGCCTGCTCATTGAATGGAATCCCTGCCAGCCGCAAGAAATAATATTTGAAATAGTTTAAATCCCAGTTGATGGACTGCCGGTCGAAACTGCCTCGCGGGTAACAAACCGAATAGTCCAGATCGCGCCCCGCCTCCACCTGGAAGCGCGGCAATTCCGCCACCACCTTGCGATAGACCCGGATCACGGGGTCCGCGATCGTATCCGCGGCGCGATTGCGGGAAAGAAAGTCGAATAGCGTCAGTTCGCCGAGGTCCTCTTCCAGATACGCGCCCTCGTCCAGCGCCTCGCCATAAATCTCCGGCACCGGCAATCCGTGCCGCAGGAAGTGCCGCGAGAACGAAAGGAAGGCCACATTTTCCTCGCGCACTTCATACAGAATTCCGATTGCTGACTTGCTGCCGCCTGAGAGCCGAATGATTTTGCGCCCGGAACCTCCGAGTTCACCCTGCAGAGGCTGCACGTGCTCCGCGGGCATGTGAAAGTGCTCTTCGAAGAGTCGTTTCAGGACTTCCATGAATGGTGTTCCACGCCCCCGTGCCGAAAAGGTGCCTTCTTCCCTTCTACCATATCCCCGCGCCCCCGCAGGGCGGCAATTGCCGTGCTGTTGCTGTTCTTGGCGTTAGAAAAAGCGAAACTTTTGCCGCGCGACTCGCTGTGCGCCACAAGCCGCCGCTATAATTCAAGAATGCCCACTTCACGGCCGGCTCGATATTCGCAAACCAGACGAATCACGGAAGAGCGAAATCCCGCGTCGAAAAACCTCGATCGCTGGAGTTCGCTGGAGATCGTTCGCCTGATGAACCGTGAAGACGAAAACGTGGCGCGCGCTGTGCGCCGCGAAATTCCCGCCATCGCTCGCGCGGTCGACGCCATCGTCCTACGCATGAACAGTGGTGGACGCCTGATCTATGTCGGCGCTGGCACCAGCGGCCGCCTGGGCATTCTGGACGCCTCCGAATGCCCTCCTACGTTTGGCGTTTCCCCAAACCTCGTCCGCGGTGTCATCGCCGGCGGCCGAAAAGCCATCACCAAGTCCATCGAAGGCGCGGAAGATCGTTCCGCCGATGGCGCTCGTGACTTGCGAAAACTCCACCTCACCAAACAAGATGCCGTGGCCGGCATCGCCGCAAGCGGCACCACTCCCTATGTCCTTGGTGCCCTCGCCTACGCCAGACGCCGTGGCGCTCTGACCATCGGCCTAACCGCCGATCGCCGCTCCCCGCTGGCTAAAGCTGCGCACATCGCCATCGCTCCCGAAGTTGGCCCCGAAATTCTCGCCGGCTCCACACGCCTGAAAGCCGGCACCTCCCAAAAAATGGTGTTGAACATGCTCTCTACCGCGGTGATGGTTCGCCTGGGCCATGCCTATGACAACCTCATGATCGACCTGGGCGAGGCAAATGAGAAGCTTAGGGAGCGCGCTCAATGGATTCTGATGGAAGCCAGCGGCAAAGACGCGTCCGCGGTTACACGCGCCATGCGGCAAACTGGACACGACCTTCGTCTCGCGTTGATACTGTTGAAAAGAGGGGTTTCCGCCGTGCAAGCGCGCCGCCTGTTGAAACAATCGGGCGGGAATCTGCGGAAAGCGTTGAACGAGTAGCCGATCCGGTCCTCCGGGAAAATTTCGAAATGGATAAATTCCGAATTCGCGGCGGAAAGCCGCTTCACGGCGCGGTGCAGATCAGCGGAGCGAAAAACTCCGCTTTGCCAGCCATGGCCGCGGCGCTCCTCACTTCAGAGCCCGTTACGCTGCACAACATTCCCAAGGTTCGCGACATCATCACCATGGGCAAGCTGCTCGCGTTCATGTCCGCCACGGTTTCCATGCCGACCTTCCCTTCGGACACCTACTCCATCGAAACCAATTCGCTAAACGACGCCGTCGCGCCTTACGAACTCGTCAAGACCATGCGCGCGTCGATCCTGACGCTCGGCCCTGCCATCGCGCGCTCTGGCGTCGCGCACGTTTCTCTTCCCGGCGGCTGCGCCATTGGCGCGCGGCCCGTCGACCTGCATCTCGCCGCACTTGAAAAAATGGGTGCGCAAATTGCCACTGAACACGGCTACATCCAGGCCAAAGTTCCGAATGGCGGCCGACTCAAAGGCGCGCATATCGTTTTCGAAAAAATCACCGTTACCGGCACGGAAAATATCCTCATGGCCGCTACGCTCGCCGAGGGTGAAACCATTCTCGAAAACGCCGCCCGCGAGCCGGAAGTCACCGACCTCATCCATCTTTTGCGTAAAATGGGCGCAAACATCTGCGGCGACGACAGCTCCACCCTGCGCATTCACGGCGTTCCGAAACTTCGCGGTGCAACTCACTCCGTGATTCCCGACCGCATCGAAGCCGGCACCTTCCTCATCGCTGGAGCGATTACCGGCGGGGAACTCACGATTAGCAATTGCCAACCGGCGCATCTAGGCGCCATCATTGCCAAGCTGGAGAAGACCGGCGTGCGCGTGGAGACGATCGAACCAACCACACTGCGTGTGCACGCGCCCAAAACGCTGCTCGCATCCGACGTCACCACCGAGGAGTATCCCGGCTTCGCCACGGACATGCAGGCACAGTACATGGCACTCGCCACGCAAGCCGAAGGAACCTCCGTCATTACGGAAACGATCTTCGAAAACCGTTTCCTGCACGCCAGCGAAATGATCCGCATGGGTGCCAGCATTTCCATTGACGGCCGCCGCGCCGTCGTTCGCGGTCCGGCCAAGCTCTCCGGCACCACTGTGCAGGCGTCCGACCTGCGTGCCAGCGCGGGTCTCGTTCTGGCCGCTCTGGTCGCCGAGGGCGACACCCTCATCGACCGCGTTTACCACATCGACCGCGGCTATGAAGCCATCGTTGAAAAGCTCCAGTCCGTCGGCGCCGAAATCCAGCGCCTGCATAGCTAGCCAGGACACGCCTGCAATGAGGAATCGTGGAGGGGCCACTCCGAGCGGCGCAGCCGAGCCACCGGTAATGCACGGCACGGGGAGGCGTGCCGGCACCACGTCTCAGGACCCTTGCTCCCACAGACATTAAAATCTGATTTCTGTTAGAATTTTCGGCACGTCGGGGAACGTGCATGGCTTTCCCGGCCGCAGGGAAATCGCTCCAGGGGAGACGTTCATGGCAAAAACCGAATTGCTCGCCAAGATTGACACCGCAATCGCCGAAAAAAATCTGCTGAAGCATCCGTTTTATCAGGATTGGCAGATGGGCAAGCTCAGCCGCGAAGCCCTCCAGCTTTACGCCGCCCAATATTACCGCCACGTCGAAGCTTTCCCGAAGCACCTCCGCGTGCTCGCCGCACGCACCGAAGGCCCTATTCGCAGCATTGTTCTGGAAAATCTGGCCGAGGAGGAGAATCCCTCCCGCCCGCACCCGAAATTGTGGCGTGACTTCGCCGAAGCCGTCGGCGTGAGCGAAGAGGACATCACCTCTTGCCCCGCCCTGCCCGGCACGCAAGCCATCGTTGAGACCTTCCGCGAAATCGTCGGCGATCGCACCGTCGCCGAAGCTGTCGCCGCGCTTTACGCCTACGAAGCACAGGTCCCCGAAATCGCCACCACCAAGATCGAGGGCCTCAAGAAGTATTACGGCGTGAAGTCCCGCGAAGGGCTGGCGTATTTCGAAGTGCACGAAGAAGCTGACAAGGCCCACCGCGAAGCCTGGCGCAACTGGCTTCTCGGGCACGCCGAAGGCAACGACGAGGAAATTCTCGCCACCACCAACGAAGCCCTCGACGCCATGTGGAACTTGCTGACCGCGGTCCACTGCAGGCAGGCCCTGCACGCGGCTTCCAATTAGCCCCATTTACGCACCAAGCTGTGTGGGAGCAACGTAACCCTACCCCAGGCCGTAAGGGCTGGGATCGTTCGGGGGATGAATTGAGCGCCGCAGGCACGACACACGAATTCGCGCCTGGGCGTTTCTGCCGCGCCTCCGGCCTATGTCATTGCACAATAAAAAAAGGCCTCCGATTCCGGAGGCCTTTTTCCTTAACGCTTTATTCCCCTTAATTTCCTTCGCTTCCCGCGGCTGCCGCCGGCGGAGTGCTTCCGCCATCCTTACGCGCCTGCTTCTCTCGCGCTTCCTTGATCAGCGCCTTGCGCGAGAGCCGGATCTTGTTGCCCTCGATTGCCAGCACCTTCACGAGCACCTGGTCGCCCAGTTTCAGTTCGTCGCGGACGTCGCGGATGCGGTGCTCGGAAATTTCGCTGATGTGCAGCAATCCGTCGGTGCCGGGGAAGAGTTCCACGAACGCGCCGAACTCCGCCAGCCGCACCACCTTGCCCAGATACGTCTTGCCCACTTCGGCACTGGCCGTGACGTCGCGCACCATCTGCAACGCCTGGTCCCCGCCGGGGCCGCTGGTCGAGAAGATGTGCACCGTGCCGTCTTCCATTACGTCGATCTTCACGCCGGTCTGCTCGATAATGGACTTGATCTTTTTGCCGCCCGGGCCGATCAAGTCGCGGATCTTGTCGGTAGGAATGGTCAGCTTGTAGAGCCGCGGCGCGTACGAGGAAATCGTGTCGCGGTGCTTGCTCAGCGTCCCCGCCATAATGTCGAGGATCTCAAACCGAGCCTTCTTTGCCTGCGCCAGCGCTTCGCGCATCATGTTGATGCTGATGCAGGTCACCTTGATGTCCATCTGCAGCGCCGTGATGCCTTCCCGGGTTCCGGCAACCTTGAAGTCCATGTCGCCGTAGTGATCTTCCGCTCCCGCGATGTCGGTCAGGATTGCATATTCGCCCTTGTCTCCCACCACCAGGCCCATGGCGATGCCCGCGCATGGCGCCTTCATCGGAACGCCCGCATCCATCAATGCCAGTGAACCGCCGCACACAGTGGCCATCGACGACGACCCATTGGATTCCAATATGTCGCTCACCACGCGCATCGCATAGGGGAACTCGACTTCCGGCGGCAAAAGGTTCGCCAGTGCGCGTTCGGCCAGCGCCCCGTGCCCGATTTCGCGGCGGCCTGCGCCGCGCAACGGCTTCACTTCGCCCACGCTGAACGGCGGGAAGTTGTAGTGCAGCATGAACCGCTTGAACGTATCCTGTTCAAACAGCAGGTCCAGTCGCTGCATGTCTTCCTTGGTGCCCAGGGTCAGCGTCGCCAGCGCTTGCGTCTCGCCGCGGGTGAACAGCGCCGAGCCGTGCACGCGCGGCAGCAATCCCGCCTCGCACGTGATTTTGCGGATCTGGTCGAACGCGCGTCCATCCGGACGCCGCTTGGCCTTCAACACTTCCTGCCGGAAAATATCTTCGCGCAGCCGCTCAAACGCGCGCTTCGTCAGCGCTAGTTTCTCCTCGTCTTCTTCCGGCACCGTCTTCAAAATCTCTTCCTGAAGCTCATCCACGAGGTGATAGCTTTCCTTCTTCGGATGCTTTTCGGTGTTCAGCGCGTCCTGCAACTTCGCGCCATAAGTCTTCTTCATGCTGTCGTAGATCGCCTGATCGAAAGGCTGCGCGGCCACTACCACCTTCTTGGGCTTGATCTGATCGTGAAGCTGCCGAATGGCCGCGACGATCTTCTTTACTTGCTCGTGGCCGAATTCCAGCGCTTCCACCACCATGTCTTCGGATACCTCGAACGCGCCAGCCTCTACCATCACGATGCCATCCGCGGTCCCCGCAATCACGATGTTCAACTTGCTCACTTTCTGCTCGGCAACTGTCGGGTTGGCCACCAGCTTCCCATCCAGCAGGCCCACGCGGACCGCCGCAATAGGATCGGTGAACGGCAGATCGGAACAATAAGCAGCGGCCGATGCCGCGGTCACCGCGATCACGTCGGGATCGTTGTCGCTGTCCGCCGAAAGCACCATCGCGATCACCTGGGTTTCGTTCCTCCAGGAATCGGGAAACAACGGCCGCATCGGCCGGTCAATCAACCGCGATACCAGAATCTCTTTTTCCGTTGGCCGACCTTCGCGCTTGAAGAAGCCCCCGGGAATCTTGCCTGCCGAATACGTGAATTCGCGGTAGTCCACGGTCAGCGGCAGAAAATCTCGATCGTTCGGTTTGTTGGCCATGCAGGCACTGACCAGCACGATGGTGTCGCCATAACGCGCGGTCACGGCGCCGTTCGCTTGCTTGGCGATCTTTCCGGTCTCCAAAATCAGGGGACGCCCCCCTACTTCAATCGATACTTGGAAAGGCGCTGGCGTGTGTGTGTTCTCGGACATTTGTGTTTTCCTTTGGCTCCGCATCTACGGAGCGCTGCGACAGGCAAAGCCTGCTTGCTTCTCGAAGATAAGGGAGTAGCCGGCCTTTGCACCGGCAACGTGGCGGGTTACACCAATGGGAGCGCCTGCGAGCCTGACCGTCCAGACTCACCGCAATCACGTCCGGCGACAACGATACCGGGCAACAGATTCTGTTGGGAATTTGTTCTTACGTGAAGGCACAAGTAAAACCGCGATGCCCGCAGTTGTCTGTTACTTGCGCAAGCTAAGGCGTTCGACAATCTGGTGATACCGATCCGGGTCCCGGCGGTTGAGATAGTCCAGCAACCGGCGCCGCTTGTTGACCATCATGATCAATCCCCGGCGCGATGCGTGGTCCTTGACGTGCGACTTGAGATGCGTCGTCAAATAGTTGATCCGCTCGCTCAGCAGTGCAATCTGCACTTCTGGCGACCCCGTGTCCTTGACATGTGCGCGGAATTGCTCAATCAACATTACTTTGGCGTCGCTCAAGTGCCCCCCACCGTCGTCCCTTGAATTTTCCTCTTTTCTTCGACTCTTCTAAGCTAACACAGGTGTGTTTTAAGTGTAAAGCGCCGGAAATGAAGCCCGATGGGCGCGATTCCGACCGCAATGCCGTGATAGAGTAAACCGGGAGGAAATTTACATGAAAAGAAATTTCGCAATCGGCGCTGCATTGGCTGCCGTCCTGGCCACCGCGTTCATGGTGGTTGCGCAGCAGGATAAATCGAAGCGGCCCAGCCCGCCGGCACAAGCAAAATTCGACCTCGGCAGCGGGAAATCCATTACCATCGATTACTCCAGCCCGCGCGCCAAAGGCCGCAAAATTTATGGCGGTTTGGTGCCCTACGGCGAGGTGTGGCGAACGGGAGCGAACGAAGCGACTACCTTCGTCACCACCGCCGAACTCAACGTTGGCGGCACAACCGTCCCCGCCGGCAGTTACACGCTCTTCACCATCCCCGACAAGGATAAGTGGACACTGATCCTCAGCAAGAAAACCGGCGAGTGGGGCACGGACTATCCTGGCGCCTCCAACGACTTGGCGCGCATTCCGATGAAAGCCTCCACGCTTCCCTCGCCGGTGGAAGATTTCACCATCTCCTTCGAAAAAGCAGGCAGCGGCGCCAATCTTAATATCGATTGGGAAACCACCCGCGCCTCCATCGTGATCTCCAAAAAGTAGCGGCCACTTTCCGTTGGCCCGGTGCTGGCATCTCGTCGGCGAGATTCGTGGCTCTCAAACTTACAAACGGATTGTCAAGCTGGGGGGCGCGTTTTCTGCGCCCTGAAGGATCTCAACCCATTCCTGATTCTCCACCTGGCAGGAAGTACCGGCATCGCAGGTCGGATTTCTTTTTCAATTTTCTATTTTTATCCTCTAACCCTGCTACCCGCCCCCATTGCATATACCACCGACTCTGAAATCCCATCCACCTTCAGCTCTTTCTCGATCTGCGTATCCGCCAGCGCCATCGTGCAAAACGGCGCCAGCCCCAGCCACGTCGCCGTCAGGCAGAACGTCTGGCACAAATGTCCTGCCTCGGCCAGCACCGCACGGTACGCGCGCGCGTAGTCGTATTTCCACTGCGTCCGCACAAACACCGCCGTCAAAAACACCACGAATGCTGCATCGCGAAACCACCACTGGCCCGCCAGCAAGTTCTGGATTTCGGCGGCGCTCGATCCGCTGCGAATTTTCTGCAACCCGTGGCCGATCGCGTCATAGTGGTAGATGCCGCGCTTAATTCCATCGACGTTCCTTGCCACCACGTAGGCTTCGCACGGATGCAACCCACCCCCAGACGGTGAGGTTTTGCGAGCATACCGCCCGCCACCGGGAATTTTCTCCCACTCCTGCACGCCGAACGAAAGATGCAGCAGCCGCCCCAGCGTCTCTTTACCCACGCTTTCCTTCGCGAATTCGCGCCACGTCTTGCGTGTTCGCAACACGCGGGGAAATTCTTCGCAATACTCTTCTTTCACAAAACCGACCACCGGCGCTTTGCCATAGCTATTGCTAGGCGCAGGCACGCCATCGCGCTGCAGCAGCTCTTCCACCCATCGCATCTCCCGGGCGGAGATCTTTTTGCTGTACGTATCTTTCGTCTGTAAGTGAAAAAATCCCGCGGCTGGATTCCAGTTTTTCCAAGCGCGAAGCGCCTTTTCCCGCCGGCCTTCGCGCGGCTCGCCCTTCGCGGCTCGTTGCAAAAACGTCTCTTTCACCAGCCGCCGCGCGGCGGCGCACAACGACTCCGGCGTGTATTCCGGCCACCGCCGGAACATGGCCGACTCGCGTTTCCAGCCTGAAAAGAAGTCCAGCAGCGCCGCGGTCTCCAGCCTCGCCGCGATTTTCTTTCGCGTCAGATAATTTTCAAAGTAAAGTTGCTTGCCCTGCCAGTAGGAAACAAGGAATGGCGCTCGCCTCAGCAGCGGCCCATTCTCGATGCTCCGCCTATTCTTGCGTTGGGACACGCGCTCCATCCGGGAGCCTGTGCTTCATGCACTCCCGCAATCCTCAGTTTTCAAAGCTAGCTTATTTCGCCGTGTAATACGCGGACATTCTGGGGTTCGTCTTGCCGCAGGAGGAGATAATCACGTCGATTGCCTTGATTTGCGCTGCGATCGCCTTTTGATCCTTGGCGGTCACGTGCTTCTTGATCTTGTTCAGGTGGTGCTTGGTAACTTGCAGTTTCGCGCTAATCGTCTTGAATCCCACCTTGTAGCGCTTCGCCATCTCAACCTCCCGCAGGCCAACACCCGGATTTTTTGCGCGGACGCCGAACGTCGCTGGACTGTGAGAGCGTCCGGGAGCGGAGTCTATTCGACGCTGCCAGCTCCGTCAAGAACTCTGATGAATGGCTAGATGTATCAGTGAATGCCGTTCAGCGGATCCCAATTCGCCTGCTCCGACATTCCCGCGTGCCAGTGGGCGATCAACTCCCGGAACGCAGGCTCCTTGCGCAAAAACGCGAATTGCGGATGCGCTTCCAGGTTTGCCAGCCGGCCGTTCCTCTCTTCAAAAGCCTTTCGCAGCCAGCTCAGCGTTTGCTGTTTATCTCCTAATCCCGAATATGCCATCGCCCAATCGTAAGCGGAGATGTATGGCCCGTTCCTCGCTTGCGAAAATGACGCGATGATCTCCTCGGCTTCCTTCTTTCTGCCCGCGCGTCCATACACGGCGGCGAGCTCCGCCCTCCGCGAGACGTCGCCCGGCGCCAGCGAAACGTAATTTCGTCCGGCCTCAATCGCCTCGTTGTACATCCCTTTTTCTACATACGTCTGGCTCAGGTAGCCGTACGCCACGCCGAAACTCGGCTCCAGCCGTAGCGTCTCCTTGTCTGCCTCGATCGCTTTGTCGTAATTTCCGGCCAGGTAGTAACACCACCCGACATTCGCGTTGATGATCAACGACTTTGGATCGATATCCCGCGCCAGCTTGATTTCCGTAATCGACTCTTCCTTGCGTCCTTGCGCCGCCAGATACAGCGCGTACCAGTGCAATCCCTGCGCGTAGCCGGGATTCAAGGCAATCGCTTTCAGAAATTCGCTCTCGATGCCCTCGCGTTCCAGTCCGTAAAACCGGATCGCCGCCAGCGCCGCGTGCGCCTCCCCCAGCCGGTCATCGAGTTGCAGCGATTTCTCCGCCGCTCGCAAGGCCAGCGGCATCACTTCCGATGCCGGGCTCATTTGGTAATTGCCCAGGTTCATGTACGTCACCGCCAGCCCCGCAAAGGCCGCTGCAAACGTGGGATCTTTCTGTGTTGCGGTTTGATACAGCGACAATGCGGCACGGATTCCCTCCGGGGTGCGCTTTGCGCTCTCGTAGCGCGCCTTTAAATACGCCTCATAAGCATCTGGAACAACCGTGCGGCTCCGCGCCAGTTCCGACGCTTCTGGCTGGCTCAATTCCACCTGAATCCCCCGGGCAATGGCCGTAGCCACGTCGCTCTGCAACGCCAGCACGTCGGTAAACTTCCGTTCGAAGTTGTCCGCCCACAGCGCTCCTTCGACGTTCGTCTGAAAAAGCTTGGCGGAAATACGCACACGGTCGCCCGAACGCACCACGGAACCTTCCACCAATGCATCCACATTCAGCCCTTGCGCGATATCCTGCAACGACTTCTGCGTGTGCTTGTATTGCATCACCGAAGTCCGTGAAATTACGCGTAGTTTTTTAATCTGCGAAAGCTCCGTGATCAGCGCATCGGTCATGCCGTCCGCAAAGTAATCCTGGCTGGGGTCGCCGGAAAGATTCTCCAGCGGCAAGACGGCGATTGACTGGATCGCCCCCACCATTACCCTCTTCGGCTTGGCCTTCGCCTTGCCGTAAATCCAGTAGCCGATCCCACCTGCGGCCAGCAGGGCCAGCGCGAAAATCATCAGGATTTTCGTTTGCATCGCGCGCCGCGCAATCCCATCGCGTTGCGCCAGCACGCTCAAATATTCATGGGTGCGCGAACTCGTCGTCGCCGCCTCCAGCGCCGCCCGCACCTCTCCCGCGCTCTGGTAGCGGTGTCCGGGATCTTTGTCCAAGCACCGGTCGATCACGTTTTGCAGAATCGGCGGCAGCGGCGGCGCAATCAGCGGCGCCCGCTCCCGCAGGATGGCTGCGCTTAATTCAAAGGCGGTTCCCCCGCGAAATGGCCGGCGGCCCGCCGCCATTTCGTACAACAAGACTCCCAGCGACCAGATGTCGCTGCGCGCGTCCCCTTCCTCCCCGCGCAGCACTTCCGGCGCGATATAAGGCAGCGTGCCCGTGAAGGTGTGCTGCGAGTCCCATGACTCCTCAAATCGTGTGGTTTCCTCTCTTCCCTTTCCTGGTTCGATCCGCCGCGAAATTCCAAAATCCAGCACCTTCAACCGCCCTTGCGGCGTCACCATTACGTTCGCTGATTTCAAATCGCGATGAACGATTCCGCGGTTGTGCGCGTGACTCAAAGCATCGGCCAGTTGCATCCCGAAGCGCTCCACTTGTTCGAGCGGCATGCCGTTCGAGGGGATCTCCATGGTCAGCGGTCGCCCCTCGATAAACTCCATCGCAATGTACGGCTTCCCCTCGATTTCCCCCACTTCATAAATCGTGCAGATGTTCGGATGATTCAGCGCGGAAATCGCTCGCGCCTCTTGCAGCACGCGCTCGTGGCTCGCGGAACTTCCGGTGGGCAGGGTCTCAAGAAATTTCAGGGCGACGTCGCGCTGCAGTTTATTGTCGCGCGCGCGATACACCACTCCCATGCCACCTTCGCCGAGCTTTTGTTCGATTAGGTAGTGGCCGAATGTTTGGCCTAGCATGGCACGCGTCTAGGAAAGTTCACCACAGGCCACGCCGAGTAGCAAGCAAAAGTCTCTTTATTTCTTCAATTTGCAGAATTAAGTTATCGCAGGTGGTACAGTTTATTGGTCCCTCGGTCGACTAGTACCACCGCACCCACCACCATCGTCGCCGCCATCGCCACGCTCACCGTGATCGCCTCCCCGCCCAGCAGCCACCCCAGCAGCACGGCCACAACGGGATTGACGTATGTATGCGTCGCCACAAGCGTCGGTGAATAGTGCTCCAGTAGCCAGTTGTAGGCTGTGAACGCGATAATCGAGCCGAACACAATCAGGTAGCCCAACGACGCCCAAGATCTTGGCGTAACGCTGGCAATCCTGAAGGATTTGAACTCTCCCGCCAGCGCTGCCGCCGTCAGCAGCATGACCGCTCCCGCCAGCAACGATAGCGCCGAAAGCAACAGTGGGTTGCCCGATAGCTTCGACTTGCGCGAATAGATAATCCCGTAGGACCAGGACATCGCCCCCAGAAGCACCGCAAAGGGTCCCAACGCGCCATGTCCCCCGGCGCCCAGGCTGGCGCCACTCACCAGGATCCCTACTCCAATCAATCCGGACAGGATACCCCCCACCAGCAAACCGTTCACTCGCCATACGCGGGCCCCCGCCGAGGACATCAGGAACACGATAATCGGTTCAATTGCAATCAGCAGTGAAGCCGTTCCGCTGGGCACGTACTGCTCCGCCCAATGCAACGAACCGTGGCCAATCAAGAAAAAAAAGAAGCCAATCACGACGCTCGCGAGAACCTGCGCCCGGCTCGGCCTCTGCCCTTTCACCAGCAGCCACGAGAGCAGAATCGTCCCGGCGATCAGATGCCGGAATCCCGCCGTCACCAGTGGGGGTATCGTCTCCACCGCATAACGAATGGCCAGGTACGTGGAACCCCAAATCAGGTAAATGGCCAAAAACGCCAGGATCACCTGGATTCGCGGAGCGTTCCCAGCTTCCTTGGTTTTCAGTAGTCCCGCCGAGGCCGCTATCGTTTGGGTCGTGTCGCTCATAAAATTCCCGTGTAATGAGATAACAATGCTATACTCGTTTCATACGATACAAGCGCTCTTGTAACGTGTCAACTGCTTTTATCTCATTACCATGATCCCCGCTTCCCATCCCTTTCGCATCCATCACTTCGGCCTAGTCTCGCCCTGGGTCGACCTCACCAACAGCGAAATGTGGGACGGCTACGGCAAACTCACCGATTTTCTCGATGACCCCCAGTGGATCGCCGACTTCCTCGTGCATTGGCATTTCCACGTGCCCCCGCCGGGCCCCGCTGAACTCCAGGAACTCCGCAGGCTTCGCAAGTTGCTTCGTCACCTGGTTCAGAAGACTTCCGCCGGTTCGCCGTTGCGTGCCAACGACGTGGCGGCGCTCAACAATTGGCTGAAAGTACCGGTTTTCCGGCAACTGGTGGAGAACCAAAATGGGTTGCATCTTGCGGTTGCCGCCGCACAAATTGGCTGGCCAGACGCGCTCGCCCGCATCGCCGCTTCCCTCGCCGAGTCGCTCGCCCACGATCCCCACAATCGCTTGAAGATCTGCGCGAATCCCGGCTGCCTCTGGGTTTTTGTGGATCGCACCAAGGGAAACGTCCGCCGCTGGTGCAACGACGCCACGTGCGGCAATCGCGACCGCGTCCGCCGCTCCCGCGCCCGCAACTAAAAAGCACGGCCCTCCGTCTGTGTCTTTGGCGCGCCGCAGGTGTCCGTTCACCCGGCACACTTTCTGGTGTGATTTATTTCTCTCGCCCTTTGCAGGGGACCGCCTTGCCCGGCCGGAGCGCGATGCGCCGGAGAATTAGTGCTTCGGCTTTCGAAAGATCACCAGGTAATTGTCGTCCGGCCAACTTTCGATCGTCTTTTCCGCGACAAATCCCGCCGCGGCCAATTCCTGCACCAGAATCTTTTTCGGAATCCCGTGTCCACCACGGTTGGCCGGTACGCCCCTTACGGGATCGCTCTCCGTCAGCGACTTCCGCGGCGGAAAATCGATCACCACCAGTTCCCCGCCGGGCTTCAGCGAGCGCAGCAAGCTCGAATCCATCTCTGCTGGCGCGGTCAGGTGATGATAAACGCGCCGCAGGATAATCGCGTCGCAACAATTGGCAGGCAAATTAGTCTTCTTCTCGGCCGCTTCCACCACCGCCACGTTCCTCAACTTCCGCTGTTCGGCTTCCTTTTTCAGATTGGCCAGCTTCTGTTCGTCCAACTCCGTCAGATAGA
The DNA here is from genome assembly GCA_021324935.1 of Acidobacteriota bacterium. Taxonomy (GTDB): domain Bacteria; phylum Acidobacteriota; class Terriglobia; order Acidiferrales; family UBA7541; genus Acidiferrum. Next base: position 67,146 of record JAJPIE010000049.1, on the reverse strand, counting down.
TCTTTCCGCTCGCCCCCACCTGTTCCGCCGCCGCAAATCCAATCTCCCCCTCGCCCGCTCCAACGTCGGCAATCACCTGCCCCGGCTTCCAATTCATCAACCGGGCGAGTTGCTGGATCTCGCTCTGCGAAATCCCCCACGTTGCAGAAACAAAAACGGCGAGAAGGAGCAGCGTCGAAACCAGAAGTTTCTTGTTCCGCATACTCCCCCTCGCTCAAATGGGCCTTTGGAAATATCGATTTGGAAAGCGCTATTCCTTCTTCGATTTCACCAGCGACAAAAATTCATCCCGCGTCTGCTTGTTATGCCGGAACGATCCCAGCATCGCGCTTGTCACCGCTTGCCCATGTTGTTTCTCCACTCCGCGCATCTGCATACACAGATGCCGCGCCTCGATGATTACGCCCACGCCTTCCGGGCTGATCTTCTCCGAAATCGCCTCCGCAATCTGGCTGGTCATGCGCTCCTGGATCTGCAGCCGCCGCGCGTACATGTTCACCAGCCGCGCGATCTTGCTCAAGCCCAGCACGCGCTTGCTCGGCAGGTAGGCCACGTGCGCCTTGCCGAAAAACGGCAGCAGGTGGTGCTCGCACAAGCTGAAGAACTCAATGTCCTTCACCACCACCATCTCGTCATAGTGCACGCTGAACGTCGCGCCGTTCAGCACGCTGTCCAGGTTCTGGTGATAGCCGCTGGTCAGGAACTTGAGCGCCTTCTCGAAGCGCTCCGGCGTCTTCCGCAGCCCCTCGCGATCCGGGTCCTCACCCAGCAGCACGATCATCTTCCGCACCAGGTCGGCGATGCTCTCTTTCGACGTCTCGATCTTTGGTTCGGTTAGCAAAATCTCCGTTGGCTTTGTCACTGGACTTCCCCTTTTGCCGGACCGCCACGCGATCCTAAAGTTCTTCCCCGGCGTATTCGAACGCGTTGTTGGAGGTCTCCTCCACGCGCACGCTTTCGAGCTTCGCCTTTGGGAAGTGTTTCAGGCGCTGGTAAATCTCCGTACAGAGGTGCTCTGTCGTCGGCACGTGCTCGCGAAACGCGGCCACATCCTCGTTCAGCAATTTGTGGTCAAAGGGCTCGATTACTTCCTTCTCCACAAATCCGTCAAGATCCGCCAGGTTCGCGACCATGCCCGTGGCCGGATCCACGGTTCCTGACACGCGGACCTCCACCACGTAGTTATGCCCGTGCCCAAGCAGGTTGTTGCATTTTCCATAGACACGCCGGTTTTCCTCTTCGCTCAGCATTCCGCTGTGCAGCCGGTGCGACGCCGAAAACCGGTAGCGCCGCCCCAATTCGATTTTGAGTCCGTCCTTCACGCTCCTTGCGCTCCGCTGCGGTAGCAATCCGCAAACAGGTCTGGCGTTTCATAGAGCCGAACCTTATGCAACCTTCCCTTTGTGATCTTCGGCTCCAGCAGCTTCCAGATCACCTGCGCAATGTTTTCGCAGGTCGGAATCTGCCCATTTAATTCCTCCACCTCATAATTCAAAAACCGGTGGTCCATCCGCTGCATGATTTCCCGTTCCAGAATATCCTTCAGTTCCTTCAAATCCAGCACCATACCGGTCACGGGATCCGGCTCCCCGGCTACGGTCACTTCCAGCGTGTAATTGTGTCCGTGCCCGTGCGGGTTATTGCATTTCCCAAAAATCCGCTTGTTCTCCTCGGCGCTTAACGCCGGGTTGTGATACATATGCGAGGCCGAAAATTCCAGTTTCCTGGTCAGATAAATCATCTTGTTCGTCTATCCTTTGGATGCGTCAGGGGTATCCGCAGGATACGCCCGCCCCTTCCATTCCAGACGGCCGTTCCGATGGCTTTGGTAGGAGTCCCAAAGCACCCCCGCAAACAAAACTCTGCCCGGAATGCCGTAAACTGCTAGTTTTGGCGGGAAGCCGTGGCGTTGCAACTCCAGCGCGAAAGCCGTTGTCAGTCCGAGCCATCCAGCGGCAAGCATGCCAAGAGCAAATTCCGCCGATGCGGATACGATCCAAACGGCAGCCGCTGCCAGCATCGCTGTAAGCATGGGCAGTAGTGCGCGTGACATCTCGGATTTCACCGCTTCGGCCGTCCCCCCCATCAACGCGTAGAGGTTTTTCTTCCACCCCTCCCACATCGCCTCGAACGACCGGTACATCCGTACCCGCACAATTCCAACTCCGCTGCCAAACCAAATCCGGTGCCCGGCCCCCTTCACCCGCGCAGCCAGCGCCACATCTTCCAGAACGTTTGACGCCACGCTGGCATGCCCGTCCACCGCTTCGTATACTTCCCGCCGGATCAAAATAAACTGACCGTTGGCCGCCGCCCTCGCAGAATTCGGATCGTTCACTTCCTCAAAGCGAAACAGGCTCCCTAATCTCGCGTACACGTAGGGAATCGTCGCCTTCTCGTACCAACTTTCGAGCAACTGCTCCGGCGAGAAGGAAACCATCGCCGCATTCTCCCGAAGGGCAACCTGCAAAGCCCTTGCGGCGGAATCCGGTGTGTGTACCGCGTCCGCGTCCGTAAACAGCAGCCATTCGCCGCGCGCCTGATTCGCCCCGATCCACACCGCGTGGTTCTTCCCGACCCAACCAGCCGGAAGGTCCGCAGTCTCTAGCAACCGCACCTTGGCGCATTCCGCGGCCAGCCCCCTTACGATCTCCGCCGTGCGGTCCGAAGATTCGTCATCCACCACCAGAATCTCCGCAATCTCCTCCTGGGGCGTCAGCGATTGCACGCACTCCGCGATCACCGCCTCTTCATTGCGTGCCGGAACGATGGCGCTTACACGCTCGTTATTTTTCGTGCTGTGACGCATAACCTTCGCGATTTAACGTGATTATCCGCACTTTCCGGTGAGGGCGCTGTACGTTATTATAGCGTTGTATGAACACATTTCTCCGGAAAATCATGGCCTGGGGCAGTATGGGTTTTGCCGCATTTGTCCTGGCCTTTTTTACCCTTCCCCACTATCGCCAGGGCGAATCTTCCGTTGCGGGAAAGACCGCCGAAGACATTCCTCTCGAAATTAACGGCAAGGCCGAACACCTCACCGATTTTCGCGGCAAGGTCGTTGTGCTGAACTTCTGGGCCACCTGGTGCCCGCCCTGTGTGGAAGAGACGCCGTCGCTGATCGAGCTCAACAAGCGCATCTCAAATCGGAACGGCGTGGTGCTCGGGGTCAGCGTCGATGACGACCAATCCGCATACGAGAAATTCATTCAGGACCACGGCATCAACTTCCCCACTTCCCGCGACGCCTCCAAGAAATACGCCCAGGACTACGGCACCGTGATGTATCCGGAAACCTATATCATCGACCGCCGCGGCAAAATCGCCCGCAAGGTCATCGGTCCTCAGGACTGGAATTCCGCCGAAATGGTCGCCTATTTCGACGCCCTCCTCGCCCAAAATTAAGTTCTCGGAGATTTCCCGGGCAACGCCGATCTCCCGATCGGCGGCTTTCTTACCGACTCCTCGTCAGCCAATCCTGCGCCGGCTCCAACTTCACACCTGAACCGCGCAGTTCCTCCAGCACCTTCGGCACATCCGCATCCTGCACCGCCCGGATCAAATCCGTCAGTACCGTAGTCTCAAATTTCGCCCTCTGCGCATCCAAAGCCGTCGCACGCACGCAATATTCCGTGGCGACGCCGGCCACTCCCACGCGTCGCACGCCGTTCTCACGAAGCTTTTGCTCCAATTCAGTCTCGTCGAATCCCGAATACCCTGCGCCTTGCACTGCCACCCCCTTGTGGATCACCACGTCTCCACTCTCAGCCATCAACGGTGGCATCAATTCCGACCCGGCCTGCCCCGCCACACAATGTACAGGCCATGGCCCGCCATTTGCTTTGAAGGAACTGTGGTTCTCCGGATGCCAGTCTTGCGTATATACCACCAGAATCCCCTGCCGCCTCGCCGCCTCAACAAACCCCTTCAGTGGCTGCAGCAACGACATCGTATTCGCGGCGGCCAGCGCTCCGCCTTCGCAAAAATCCCTCTGCACATCCACCACCACCAGCGCCGTGTTGGTCATCTGAATCTGTCTCCTATGCCTTGCTTGTTCCTCGCCCGGCCTCAGCCGTGGAGCCGTCATTCGTTCGGGATATCAGATGTCAGTCATCGGTCACCAGTTACCAGAACATTTCGACCCGCGAAATAGGAAGCAGGCATCGTAGGGCTTTCTGGGTCTGCTCGCCGCTATCTGCTCGCTGCCCGCAAGTATCCAATCGCTGCTTTCTGGCTTCTCGCCTCTACGCCTCGTGATAATCCATCAAGAGCAATCCAACGAAAATAAAACACACCGGCCAAACCCACGCCAGGTACTTCCGCACTTTATTTTCCGTTGGCAGTCGCAGTTCCAGCCAGCGCGCCCATCCTGCGATGATCCCGCAAATGGCCAGCGGCGTATGGCTCAGCTCAATCAGCATCTCCTCTTTGATGTTCGTGATCGCGTGCATGTGCGTCAGCAGCACGATACCACCGATCGCGCACACCCCGGGGAACACGAGCGCCGCCGCATGCGACCTCAAGCGATTTGTCTCCACCAGGTATTGGAAAATCGCAAAGACGATGATTAGCAGCACGGCCGCCCGATGTTGCAGCACATCCGCCTCTCCGAAACTTTCCCAGAATCCGTTTGGCCCCAGCGGCCAGTTCTCCGGGTCCGCCCGCAAAAACAAAAACACCGCCATCCCCAGGAACATCAGCGGCCAGACCTTTGCCCAGGAAAAATACCGGCTGCGCGAAAGCAGCGCCAGAATCCCCATCAGGAAAACGATCATTCCCGACCAGTTGTGGTTGTACTCCGACCACGCGATGTCGCCCGGAAGGTCCGGATGATAGAACGTCTGCCCCGGCAAAAAGGCCGCCGGCACCCTCACACCCGCGGCGACGAGCTTGCGCCGCATTTCCTTGCCTGAGGGCGAAATGTCTTGCAACGGAGGGCTCGTGAACCGTGGCATCCTTGGTGCATAACGAACCCAAATCTCGTGCAGCGTCACACGATCTTCGGTCAGATCCGCTCCCGGCGGCTGCGATGTCAGCGAAGCCGCGGTCAAAATCACCGCCAATCCGAAGCCAATTTCTACTTCGCCGAATCGGATTAAGCTCAAGGTCCCGGTCGTCGAGTTTGTGCCTGCGCCTTTCACAATGTAGTAGTTCGCCGCGCCGACCAATACCAGGCAGCAAAAGAACACGACTTTCGTGCCCACCATGATTCCATACGACGTGCCGTACAGCGCGCTCCACGAACCGACGTACACCAGGCTCATCCCGAATCCGGCCAAAAACAACACCGCCACGCTGACCTGCGCCATCCGCGAGAAGCGCTGGCTGATTCGCAGCCGGGTTCCCGGCTCCGTCACCCGCTTCATGGCCAGCAACAAGTACGGCAGTCCGCCGATCCAGCTCGCCGTGGTCAGATAATGCAACGCCGTCAGCCCAACCAACACTCCGCGGTCTTCCATCCGTGAAAACGAATGACTCGTTACAACGGTCGCGCCCAGCGCCAGCTCGCAAGGAACCAGGACCAGCAAGTTTGCGCTCTCTCGCCACGCCCTCGGCCAAAGCGCAATCGCCAGTGCCGCTACGATCGCTACCATTCCGGCGATTGCAAAATTCGCTCCCAGCGCCTCTCCCCAGGCAAGGTCCGCGGTGTAGATCAGGATCATTGAATTGGTGAGGAGAAAAAAAACGTGCGAAGCCGCGAGTCCTGCCGCGCTCCAGCGTATGAGCTTCCACGCCGGCCGTTTAAGTTCCTCCGGCCGCAGACCATCACTCGAAGTAATTGTGGTAAGAAAAATCGAGCCGCCGACCATCAGCGTCTGGAAACACAATATGGCCGCGCGCAGCAGAACGGCGAGAAATCCAAAAATACCGAGCAGCTGAACCATTCGGAATTCTCAGTCGGCTTTCACGGTGAATGGAACTTCCCCGCGTGTGATGTGCCCGTCTGGCGCCAGCACCTGCCAGCGGATTTTGTATGCGCCGGGCGCAAGTCCCGCGGCTTTCGACGTCAGCATGTCAGGCGCATCCTGCTTCTCCAAAACCAAATCCGTCTGTGTGCTGTCCGGGTGCAGCAACTGCACTTTCGAGCGGCTCGCGTCAATGCGCACGTTGAATTTCAAAATGATTGGAACATCCGGCCCTTTCACCGTCGAGTCGGCCGCCGGTGAGCTCGATTTCAATATCGCGTGCCCCTCGGCAATCGCCACCACAAACAGAACTAGTCCCAGCGCCGCCAGTCCCGCAATTCCCCGAGTCAGTACGCGCATTCGATCCCTCATCGTTCTCTCCCCCGCACAATTATTCATAGTGGAGCGAATCTTTCTACAACCACTATAGCAGCGCGAGAGACACACCCCAACCAGAACGACAAATCCTGTCGCGGTACATGATGTGCTTTATTTCAAGGAAATTTTCTGAAATGGCGCCAGCCCAAAATACGATGGTGATCCTTTAGGCCTGAAGCTCAAAGCCTCCTGCTGGCGGCTGAGGGCTTAAAACTGCTCACTGTCAACTGTCGACCGGTCGCTGTCAGCTTCTCCCCTCACTCATACCGCAATGCCTCGACGGGATCCAGTTTCGCCGCCTGCATCGCCGGCATCCATCCGCTCACCACGCCCACCACAATCAGTATCAGGCTCGACAGCACCATCGTCGCCATCGACAGCTTCAAGTGAATGTCCACTTTGCCCGAATCGTCTTCGTACGCGGGTCCCAGGAATGGCAGCGTTCCAATCGCCGAAGTCAGCATCGCCGAAAGCAGCATGCCGATTGCCCCGGCCGTCAACGTCAGCACCAGCGCCTCCAGCAGGAATTGCCAGCGGATGTGCGACTTCTTTGCTCCCAGCGCCCGCCGCAATCCGATCTCGCGCACCCGCTCTTCCACCGAGACAAGCATGATATTCATCACGCCCACTCCACCGATCGCCAGCGTCATGCTGCCGATCATAAACAGCAGTCCTTCGATCCCCAGCGTAATTCCGTCGTAGACCGGCTTGAACTCCTGCCGCCCAAACATAGTGATGGCCCGCTTGTCGTTGGGCGAAAAATGCTGCCGCCCGGCCACTGCGGCGCGAAACTGCTGCATCGCCTGCGCTTCGAATTGCGGAGCAATCGGCTCAAACACCATCACGCTCGCATATCGCGCGTCCCAGATGTCCGCTGCTGCGGGATACGGTATGAACGCGGAATCGTCGTCGCAGTTGAAATAGCAGCTGTCGGAAAACTTCATGTCCATCGTGCCGATCACCGTGAATCGCACCCCGTTGATGCGCACCGTTTCGCCCACCGCCGGCTCTCCGCTGAACAACTTCTTTTTGAGGCGCGCGCCAAGCACCACCACGCGGCGGCGCTCCGCGATATCGTCCGCTGAAATCCACCGGCCATCGGAAGGCACTTCGTTGCGCATCTCTCCATATTCCGGATACACGCCCCGCACGGCATTGTCCGCCAACCTCTCGTCGTGCGAGACCCCCAGAAACTTCACCGACTCCAGAGTCACTCGTTTGATCAGCGGCGACTGCGCTTTCACCACGTCCGCGTCTTCCTGCTCGAATCGCACTTGCTTCCCTGCCCGTTCGCCGCCGGCCTGCTCGCTCGTGGTTCCCGGCCAGCAGATCACCGCGCCTTTGCCGAAAACTTCAAAGGTATACAGGAGCACGCTGCGAAACCCGGAACCGTAACTCAACAGCAGCGTCACCGCCACAATGCCCCAGGAAATGCCCGTCATCGTCAGCAAACTGCGCACGCGATTGCGTCCCAGCGCCGCCCACGCCTCTTTGAAGATTTCAACCAGCATTACCCGCCTGCCTCGAAGCGAAGTGCTTCAATCGGATCCACCGACGCCGCGCGATTCGCCGGATACAGCGCGGACAAAACCGCAATCAGCCCCAGCAAACCGATCGTCAGCGAAGCCAGCTGCCAGCTCGGATCCAACCCGTCAAAATAGGGAATCTTCGGCAACAAACCTACAAGCCCGCATAGCCCGTAGGACACCATCAGCCCGATGCCGCCGCTCAGAAACACCACAATCACCGTCTCCAGGAAAAACTGACGCAGAATTGATTCCCGCGTCGCGCCCAGCGCCTTGCGCACGCCAATTTCCCGGGTCCGTTCACGCACGCTAACCAGCATCACGTTCATCACGCCCAGGCCGCCCAGAAAAATCGTCGCCACGCCCACCGCGCCCATGAAAATTTCCATGCCCACAAAGATCATCCGGTTCGCCTGCGCATTTTTCACCGTGTCCCAGATGCTCGCCGCCTCTTCGTCCCGCGGATCGAAATCATGCAACCGCCCCAGCGTCCGCCGCACCTGTTTCACACAATCCTTGTGCGTCGCCAGAGACCACGGCGCCACCAGCAGCCTGTCGATCGAATCTGGCTCCGCGGGCGGCTTGTTCGGAAAATCCCGCAGCATCGAATGGAACGGAATAAATATCTTGCGGATGTCCACGCCGTCGTAATCGGAGTTCTGATCCTTCGTCTTCATCACGCCGATGACCGTATATGGGACCCCGTTCAGCTCGATGGTTTGTCCGATGGCTTCGCGGTCCGCGAAAAGCTGTTTCTTCGTGTCGCTGCCCAGAAACGCCACCCGCCGGCCCAGGTCATTGTCTTCGTAGTTGTAAAAGCGTCCCACCGCCGTGGCCACGCTGCGAATTTCCGTGAATGGCGGCAGCGACCCAACCGTATCGATGTCGCCGCTATTGAACGCGCTGTGCACCTTCACGTTGTTTCCCAGTTCCGGCAAGACGTATTTGCACGACGGCGCTTCCTTCTCGACTTCTTTGTAGTCATCCGCCGTCCAGCGAATCACGCGGCCGGAGCGCGTCCCGCCCGCTTGCATGCTCGTCCGCCCGGCGAACACGATCATCACGTCCTTGCCGAAATTTTCCTGTTGCTTTTGAATGCCGCGGCCCAGACCTTCTCCCGCGGCCACCATCAGGGTGATGGAGATGATTCCCCACGCGATGCCGAACATCGTCAGCAGCGTGCGCCGCTTGTGCGCCCACAGCGTCGCCAGCGTGTCCCGTAACAGGTCGCGAAACGTCATGGGCGCCTCGCTATTGCAGGACCACTTGCTGTTTCTCGTTCAGCCCGGCGGTCACTTCCGTCTTCACGCCGTTCGATATCCCGATTTGGATGGGGACCTTCTTCTTGCCGTTGTCGGCCTTCGCATCCGGGATCTCCACGGACGCTTTGCGGTCCTTGTCGTAAATCAGCGCCGCCTCCGGCACCATCAGCACGTTTTTCTTTTCTTCCAGAATGATTTCGGCGTTGGCGCTCATGTTCGCCTTCAGCTCGCCCGTGGGATTCGAAATCGATACGCGCACTTCAAAAGTGGTGACGTTGTCCTTTTCCTTCCCCAGCGGGGAAATCTTCGTCACCTTGCCCGTATATTTCTTGTCTTTGAACGATTCCACCACGATGCGCGCCGCCTGCCCCAGATACACCTTGCCGATGTCGGCTTCGTCCACCTTGCCCTGCACGTACACTTCGCTGACGTCTCCCAACGTCATGATCAGCGTGGCTTGCGACCCAAGCACCAGGATCGAGCTCACCGCATCCCCAACGTTCACGTCGCGCGAAAGCACCAACCCGTCGATGGGGCTCACGATCGTGGCATTCCGCAAATCTTCCTCGGCATTATCCAGTGCCGCCTTTGCCTGGGCGACCTCGGCCACCGCCTTGGCGATCTCCGCGCGTGATACTTCCAGGTTCCTCTGCGCACTTACCTGCTTGTTCAACGCCAACTGATAATTCTTTTCCGCGTCTTCCACAAGGCTCTTGGACATCACGCCGTCTTTGTACATCTGCTCGGCGCGCTGCATGTTCAGCCTTAAGAACGGGACGTCCGGTCCTTCCGCGTCCACTTTGTTTCGCTCCAGCGCCGCTTCGGCGGAAAGCTTCGCGGCCTGAGCGGCCTGGTAATTCGCTTCGGAGGCGTGCAGGCTCGCTTCCAATTGCACCTTATCGAGTTCCGCCAGCACCTGCCCCGCCTTCACGCGGTCGCCATAGTCCACATAGAGCTTCTTCACAATTCCGCTGGCTTTGGACTTCACTTCCACCTTGGAAAGCGGCTGAATTTTGCCCGTGGCCACCACTACCTTGGCCAGATCGCCGCGCTCAACGCTGGCGATTTTCGAGGGATCAATGTCGTGGCTTGGCCGTAAAGCGGCAAACACACCGTAGCCTCCGCCAACAACCAGCAGACCCAGAATGCTGCCGATGATAATTCGCCGGCGGCGCTTTTTGGCCGCTTTTCCGTTCGTTAAGCCATTGCCACTGCTGGACATAACCGACCCCCGAGTAGGTTCCGCATGTGCTTCTAATCACACATACGCAACCCCGCCGAAAAAGTTCCCATGTTCGCAGTTATAGACGTTTGAGGGTGCCCTTCGGTCAGGTCCCACTTTGCAGGAGCCGGCTTGCTTGGCCAGGTCGCATTGTCGTGTTTCTTCTTCAGGCGGCACAGGCACTCTTGCCTGTGCCCTCGATCCGATGCCACTCAACTTCAATTCTTCCGATGAACCACCGTTCCTGTAATCGACAGGCCAGCTTCGGCCTCAGCCTAATTCGGCCGCTCGTAAATCACTCTGCCGCCAAGAATGGTCTTCAAAACATGCGCGTCCTTGATCTTCTCCGGTCGAATGGTGAAAAGGTCGTCGCTCAGCAAGACCATGTCCGCCAGTTTCCCCGGCGTAATCGATCCTTTCTCCTTCTCCTGAAATTCTGCGTACGCGGAACCCATCGTGTACGCCTCGATGGCCTCCGGCACGGTCAATTTCTGCTCCGGAAACCATCCTCCCGGATTCTTCCCGTCAAGCGTTGCCCGCGTCACCGCCGCATACACCGTCTGCATCGGATCCAGTGGCGCGACTTCCCAGTCCGTCCCAAATGCCAGTTTCACCCCATGATCCAGGAACGTTCGAAACGCGTAGGTCCGGCTGGCCCGGTCGTGGCCAATTTTTGACTCGGCGAACCGTCCATCATCGATTGCGTGGTACGGCTGCACGGAGGCGATCACATGCAGATCGGCAAAGCGCTGAAAATCCTTCGCGGCCATGTGCTGTGCGTGTTCAATCCGAAATCTGCGGTCTGCCGGGCCATGCTCCTGTTCGGTCTCCGCATACATGTCCAGAATCAGCGAAATCGCATGGTCCCCGATCGCGTGGATGCAAAGCTGCAATCCCGCCGCATCGGCCTTCAGGATGCGGTCCCGCATCATCGAAAGCGGCTGCATCTCGTCGGACAACAGCCCGTGATTGTTCCCCTGATTCAGAAATGGTTCGTAGAAATAGGCCGTGCCGGAGCCCAGCGACCCGTCTGCAAACGCCTTCAACGCTCCGATTCGTAAGTACGGCCCGCCAAACGCATGGCGTATCCCAATCTTCGCCTCGTCGTCCACATGCATGATCAGCGGCGCCGCGTAAATGCGGGTAATCAACTCGCCTTTCTGCAAAAGTTCCGCATAAGCCGCGATATCTTCGTAATCGGCCACCATGTGCTGCACGCTGGTCACTCCCAAAGACGCGGCATGCGCCATCGAACGCTTGATGATCCGGATGCGCTGGTCATGCGTCAACGGCGGAATCACCTTTCCCATCAGCTCCTGGGCTGCGTCCTTCAGCGCACCGGTGGGGTTGCCCTGCGCGTCCCGCACAATTGTTCCGCCCGGTGGATCCGGCGTCGTTGCAGTAATGCCCGCCAGCCGCAACGCCACCGAATTGGCCAGTCCCATGTGTCCGTCGTAGCGCGATACAAACACCGGGTTGTCGGGCGTCAGCGGGTCGATCAGCGACCTCTCGGGATAAGTGGGGGGATTCCATTTCGTTTCGTCCCAATTCCCTTCCAGAATCCATTCGCCTTTCGGCATGGTTTTGGCTTTCTCGCCAATCCGTCGCGCGAATTCCTCCGGGCTCGTTGCGTCCTTCAACTGCACCGCGTCGAGTTCCATTCCCCCCGAAATAAAATGTACGTGCGCGTCGTTGAATCCCGGCAGCAGCAGTCTTCCTCCGGCGTCAATCACGCGCGTCTGCGGCCCGCGCCACTGTTCAATCTCTGCATTCGAGCCCACCGCGACAATCCGCTCCCCAATCACCGCCACCGCTTCCGCCTGCGGCCGCGCCGGATCCACCGTCCACACTTTCGCATGCGTGACAACCAAGTCCGCAGCCGGCCGGGTCTGCCCAAATCCGGGAATTGCCAGAGAACACACCAACACGAAGCTGAAAGGAAGCAACACACCCAACTTGTAGCTCATGGAATATCCTCGCGAGATTTCCATCCGCGCGCATTGTACTCCAATCGTTCGGCTTGTTCGCAAAGGATCGCTTCAGGTGGCACAGGCACTCCTGCCTGTGCAGCCGTTCCCATGCCACGAAACCCGATACTTGGCAAACGTCCCCGCTGGGCCGAAGCGATTTCCGTAGCTTGGCGAGTCCCACCTAAATTTTCGCGTTCCTCAACCTCAGCGCATTCGAGATCACCGACACAGAACTGAAACTCATCGCCGCGCTCGCAATCATCGGACTCAGCAACCAATGAAAGAACGGAAAGAACACACCCGCCGCAATCGGAATCCCCAGCAGGTTGTACACAAACGCAAACGCCAGATTCTGCTTGATGTTCTTAACGGTCGCCCGCGAAAGTCTTCGCGCCCGCACAATCCCCCGCAAATCTCCCTTCACCAGCGTAATCCCCGCATTCTCCATCGCAATATCTGTTCCGGTGCCCATCGCAATCCCCACGTCCGCCAAGGCTAGCGCCGGCGCATCATTAATTCCATCCCCCGCCATGGCCACTTTGCGTCCTTCCTTTTTTAGACGCTCGATCACCGCCGCCTTCTGGTCCGGCTTCACTTCCGCCTCGACGTCCGTCAATCCAATTAAATGGGCAACCCCCATAGCCGATTCTCGGTGATCTCCAGTTAGCATCACCAACCGCAGACCTTCCGCCTTCAGTTGCGCAATCGCTTCTGGTGTCGAGTTCTTGATGGAATCCGTGATTAAAAGCACCCCAGCGGGTTTTCCGTCAATTACGACGCCAACCATACTCATAGAAGAGTTGGTCGAGGCCCAAAAGTTCAAATCCAACTGCGGCTGATCGGGATCATAGTCGGGGGAAACTCCGCGCTCCTCCAAAAACTTTGGGGAGCCAACCAACAGTCGTTGCTCCTGCACGACAGCCTCAACACCTCCGCCGGGAGTTGCTCGAAATTCCGAAGCCGTTAACAGCGGGAGACCTTTCTCTTTTGCTGCTTCCACAACGGCTCGTGCAAGCGGATGCTCACTTCCCTCTTCCGCGCTCGCTGCCAGTCTCAATAGGGTTTCCTCTGAAATCTCACTCCCCTCCATCAAGACTACCTTCGCCACCCGCGGCTTCCCCTCCGTCAGCGTCCCGGTCTTATCCAGCACCAGCGTATCCACCCGCGCCAGCGTCTCCAGCGCCTCGGCGTTCCGCACCAGCACGCCCGCCGTCGCGCCTCGCCCCACCGCCACCATGATGGACATCGGCGTCGCCAACCCCAGCGCGCACGGGCACGCAATAATCAGCACCGAAACTGCCGCCAGCAACGCATGGGCAATCCGCGGTTCCGGCCCAAACGCCGCCCAACCGAGAAACGCCGCAACCGCTGCCGCCACCACCGCAGGCACGAAATAGCCCGCCGCTTTGTCCGCCAGCCGCTGCATCGGCGCGCGGCTGCGCTGCGCCTCGCTCACCAGCTTCACGATGCGCGCCAGCAGCGTTTCGCTCCCCACGCGCTCCGCTACCATCACAAAACTTCCGCTCGCGTTCAGCGTCCCCCCGGTCACCTTGTCCCCCGCCTGCTTGTCCACAGGCAGTGGCTCGCCCGTCACCATCGATTCATCCACCGCGCTCGCGCCTTCCCTCACCACGCCATCCACCGGCACGCGTTCCCCCGGCCGCACGCGCAGCAAATCACCATGCTTCACCTGCTCGAGCGGCACATCGTGCTCGTCACCTCCGGAAACAATATGAGCCGTCCGCGGCGCCAGCTTCAGCAATTCCCGGATCGCCCCGCTCGTTCTCTGCCTTGCCCGCAACTCCAGCACCTGACCCAACGCCACCAGCGTGATAATCACCGCCGCCGCTTCGAAATACACCGCGACTTCACCTTGCTTTCCGCGAAATGATTCGGGAAAAAACTGCGGGAACAGCGTTGCCGCCGCGCTATAGAGATACGCCGCACCCGTGCCCAGCCCAATCAGCGTGAACATGTTCGGGCTGCGATTCACCAGCGAATTCCAGAACCTTTCGAGAAACGGCCACCCGCACCACAGCACCACCGGCGAAGCCAGCAGAAACTCCACGCCATTTTTCACGCCGGGCGCCAGATGCAGGCCCAATGCTTCGCCGAACATCGAAAGCGCCAGCAGCGGCAGCGAAAACGCCGCGCCAACCCAAAGTCGCTTCCACATCGACTCATATTCCGGATCGGCCTGCTCCTCCGTCGTAATATCCATCGGCTCCAGCGCCATGCCGCAAATCGGGCATGTCCCCGGACCGATCTGCACGATCTCCGGATCCATCGGACACGTATACCGAATATTTTGGGGCGTTGAGGGCCGGAGCTTTGGCTCCGACATGGAAGGCTCGGAGATTTGGGCTTCAGCCCCTGAGAAAATGCCTTTTCTCGCGCTTGCCGAAGGCACCCTTCCTGCGGGTAGTCCCTCCATTCCCCCCGTTCCCGGTGCTGCCAAAAATTTCTCAGGCTCCTTCGTGAATCGCTCCATGCATCGCGTCGAACAAAAGTGATACGTCTGCCCAGCGTGTTCGACATTTCCCGCGGCCTTCTGCGGGTCCACCATCATTCCGCAAACCGGATCCTTCACTCGCGCCGCCGCTCCCAATATCGGCAAGGAACCCATCGCCGGCGGCTTGGCCCCTATTCCTGCAATCTGCACCGGAGTTCCCGCAATCTGCATCGGTGTCGCAGCAGCAGCAATTTTCATTGGTGCTCTGTTCACGTGCTGAGCCACATTCGGCCGTGCCGCTGCATCACCCGCAGAGGAGGTTGCCGCCAGATATTTCTCAGGCGCCGCCTGGAACTTCTGCGCGCACCCGCCGCAGCAAAAGTAGTAGCTCTTCCCGCCGTGCTCTACTTTTGCCTTCGCTTCCTCCGGATCCACGCTCATCCCGCAAACCGGATCGCGTTCCATGCCTTCACCTCTTCTCTGCGTCCTCTGCGTCTCTGCGCTAATTTTCTAAATCACCGCAAATGCTTGTAAATCAGCTCCAGCAGTTCGTCGTACATCTCCGCCGCTTCTTTCGGCTTTCCGCTGGCAATTGCCTTGGTCGCACAATGCTGCAGGTGATTCCTCATCAGGTTCCTCCCCACGCCGCGCAGCGCCTCCTGCACCGAAGCCACCTGCACCAGAATGTCCGCGCAATATCGCTCTTCCTCCACCATCTTCTGCAAACCGCGAATCTGCCCTTCAATCCGCCGCAACCGGTTCAGGCTCGCCGCCTTCAACTCCGCGTCGACGCCCGCCGCCTTCCGCATCTTCGCCATCCGCCCTATACCCCCTGGTCCTATCTATACCCCTATCCCCTATTTTTTGTCAACTCGCAAACCGTGCAGCCGAACCAGGTCCGCCCGGCGCATCGTGAACCTTTAACTTTTGAACTTTGAACTTTTCAACCTCGCCTGGATGTGCCCCCTTCGATTTCCAATTTCGCTTTGCTTCTCTCGCAGCTCATTTACCCTAAGCGAAGGCGAAGGGTCACTCGCCACTTCTGCTATAATCCCTCGCATGACACTTCTCGAAATCACCTACGAGCTCCACTCGCCCTTGAGCTACGAACAACTCCAGCGCCTCGGCGAATTCGCCAATCTCTACGGCCTCCGCCGTTTTCATGTCGATGAAGCGGGCCAAACTCTCACCTTCGAGTACGACGCCTCCCGCCTCCGCGAAACCCAGGTCGCCCACGCCCTCGCCCAAGCCGGCATACCCATCGTGCAAAAGCTTGCCTCGCCCAGCTCCGCTGATCCGCTGCCCGTGGAGAAGGCCTCTTTGCCCCGTTAATCCGGAGTGTGTTCCATGAGACTCGCTCTCATGAAAGCACTTCTCGCTTCCTGGCTCTTTATCGCTCTTCTTCAGTCCCCCCACGGCTTCCCCCCCGTGGCCACCATCGATTTTTACGGCCTTCGAACCGTTTCGGAGGCGCAACTTCGCCAGGTCCTCGGTCTTCGCGAAGGAGACTCCGTGGACATGAAGCACTACGAAGAATGGAAAAATGAGGAAATTCAGAAACTTGAGGCCGTGCCGGGGGTTCGCAGTGCGAATCTGACCCTGGTTTGTTGCACCAACGACCGTAAATCGCTGCTCTATGTCGGGATCGAAGAGGCCGCGACTCCCTGCATCGCCTTCCAGCGATCACCCGGTGTGAATGTCCGTCTTACGGAAGATGTGGTTCAAGCCAGCAAAACAGCAACTGAGGCCGTGCAGAGGGCAGTCATTGCTGGCAATGCCCAAGAAGATGATTCCCAAGGGCATTCGCTTGTCGCCGATCCGGAAGCACGCGCACTGCAACTCGCCCTCATCCCTCTCGCGTAGAATCATCTACAGAACTTAAAAGAGGTTCTTCACAATCTCCTCGAATGAAGAGCACCGCGCCGTCGCAGCCGAACTGCTAGGCTATGTCACGGATAAGCACGCGGTCGTGCCCGATCTCGTCGCGGCAATGAATGATTCTTCGTCTCTTGTGCGCAACAATGCCATGCGCGCCTTGATGGTCTTCACGCGATACCTCCCGAAACCGCCCGCGCGGAAAATTCAAGTTCCATCCCAGCCATTGATAGCTCTGCTGAACTCGTGCGTGTGGACCGATCGCAATAAGTCTGCGGCAGCCCTCGCGGAATTAACAGAGACTCGCGACTCCGCGCTTCTGGAAAAACTCCGCCGGGAAGCTTTTCCCTCTCTGGAAGAAATGGAACGGTGGAAAAATTTTGGGCACGCCTACGACGCACTGAAGATTCTCGGCCGAATCACCGGCATGACCGAAGAGCAGCTCTTGAAGGATCTCACATCACAGAGTCGCAGAGCGATCTTTGCCGCTGCTCAAATACCCCGATCCCCAGAAGATTAGTAAGCCGTCAGCTTTTGTAGTGGCCGGACTTTAGACCGGCCATTCTTCACCGCCTGCGAGAGCCGGCGTTCCGGCCTCTAGTTACCGCCAAGTGACACGGACTGCAGTTTGTGACTTCCGAAAAATTCTACGCCCAAAAAAGTGGGGCCCCCGCTTGGGATCGGGGGCCCCGGAAGGCGCATCTCAGATGCCAGTGTCGTTTTCACACTGGCGCGTGGGGTCATCCATCCTAGCTTCCCTCTCAGAGGCAGGTGGTAACGATTCGCTGATCCGGCAAGTAAGCCCCTTCCCCCTCACTTGCCAAATCCAGCGCCTCGTTTCTGAAACGCGCCCACGCTTCCCTCTATTGCACGATCGGAGCCAAGGCTCCCCCACTAAAAAATTCTCATATATTGTTCAGAAGTTTGCAGTTAGCTGCTCCCCACAGAGACACTTTCAGTCCCAAAAACGGCCTCCAAATCCAATTCGGAGCCCCGCTTCGGTGCAGCCTCTCCTCTCCCTTCACGCCTCTCGTTCCGTACCATGACTCGCGTCCTCTTACTCTCAGTAGCACTGCCCTATGGGTTTTTTCTTATTTCCGCCGGACACTCTTCCCGTATGCATTCCTCGATCCTTCGTCGTCTCCGCCGTCTCGCCATCTGGGCCTCGCTGGACCTGGTGCTCTTCGCCGGCGCCCTCGCTCTCTCGACTTCCGCGGACACTTCCGGCACTGTTCGCAAATCGAACGCTGCCGGCTGCTACTGCAATTGCGCCATGTCGAAGACGGCTGCGGGCTGCACCAGGATGTGTGAACTGCCCAAATACGCCTCGCGCTGGTGGGCCGTCAGTTGCGCCAAGCCCCGCGCGCAAGCCCCCGCGGAAAATCCCGGTGCCGGTCCACACTATCCGCACGCTCCCCGGGCCGAACGCGCCAGCAATTGAAACAGAAACCAGATATAAGGAATCAGTAATCAGAGGACGTTAATCACGCCAAGCCTGCTGGCTATTCGTTGTTAACTGCTGGCTGTGCGATCGACCGTGGACTGCGTGCGATCAGCTTCGCTCGCAGCGCCTTCCCCCAGCAGCCGCCCAAAAATCTCCGGCACCTCGAAAATCGCGCGATTCTCCAGGCGTTCCACGTTCCGCCGAAACTCCTCCAGCACCCCGGGTTTCAGCATCTGCCGCACGGCGCCAACGATCTCTCCAAAATTCCGCAGCACAATTCCCACGCCCTTTTCCCGCACCCACTCTGTGTTGTACCGCTCCTGCGGGAGCGTCCAAGCGTTGCACTCCAGGATCACCGGCAGCTTCCGCATCATCGCTTCCGCCACGCTCCCCGGACCCGGCTTGCCAATCAGAAAATCGGACGCGCGCATCAAGCGATGCACTTCCTTTGTGAACCCCAGCACATGCACTCCCAGATTCCACTGGCGCGAGCGAAATGCTTCCGCCAGTTTTTCATTCCGCCCGCAGACCACGATCAATTGCAGCGGCAATTTCGCCGCATCCAGCTTCTCCCCAATCTCCAGCATCGCCTTCGACCCGAAACCCCCGAACAGCAGCATTCCGGTCGTCACATCGGGCCGCAATCCCAATTCCCGCCGCAGCGCGACCGGATCAACATTGTCAGGCACGTAGAAATCCGGCCGCAGCATCATTCCCGATGTCTGAAAAATATGCGCCTCGTCTTTCCCGATCGCGCGCGCCTGCTCCACCGCCTTTTCCGAACCGCAAATCACATGCTGATTCTCAATCGCCTCAATCCAAAAATGCGGCGGGAAATCCGCAATGTCCGTAATCAGAGTCGCAAACGGCCGCCCCGGATGAGCCAGTTCCCATGCCTCTGCAATCTCCCGATTGAAATGCGGAATCACGGAAACCAGCAAATCTCCGTCATTTTTTCGGAAATAATCCACCAACAAGCTCACCAGCGGCCGGTGAAAAATCCAGATCGTTGCTTGCAGCACACGCAGCAATTGCGTCGCGCCCAGCGTCCACCCATTTCTCAGCAGCGTGTTGTACTGTTCTTGAATGCGGATCCCGGTCAGCTTGCGCAGCACATCCAGACGGTCGGTAAGCTCCTGAAACTGCACCAGTTCCACCTGCCATCCGCGATCTTGTTGGGAAATAATCGTCTGCAGCGCCACCGCCGCGTTTCGATGTCCGCCGCCTGCATCGTGGAACAACACCTGAATTTTCTTCATCGGCTGGGGATTGTTTCACAGAATTATGAACGTCCTGCAAAATCTCGCGGGCACGCTCTATGCCATGTGGAAAACCTTCAAAGTCATTTGTGTTCAATCAGTTCCGCCCTAAATTTCATCGGCAATTTGCCCCTGTTTTATGTCCTGTTCATATCCCGCATCTAATCTTTTTGCATGCGTTGCGACCTTCATGTTCATTCGACTGCTTCTGGGATGTGCGACACCCCGGGACTACGCCGGATTTGCAAGGAGTCCTACAACGACCCCGCCGAGGTCTACCACCGCTGCAAGCGCCTCGGCATGGCCATCGTCACGCTGACCGATCACGATTCCATTGACTCCGCGGAAGTTCTCCGCAAACATCCCGATTTCTTCCTCAGCGAGGAAGTCACTGTGCAAATGCCCACCGGCACGCGCATGCACCTGGGCGTCTACGGCATCACCGAAAAGGATCATGCGGAAATTCAGCGCCGTCGGAATGATTTTATTGCGCTTCTGATGTATCTCACCGAGCGTAAGCTGTTCTTCACCGCTAATCACATGTTCTCCAGCCTCACGGGACGCCGCAACCTGGAAGACTTCGACTGGTTCGCTTCCTATTTGCCAGCCTTCGAAGTGCGCAACGGCCAGATGTGGCGGGAAGCCAACCGGCAAGCCGATCAAATGGCCGTCAAACTCGGCAAGGCCCGTGTAGCCGGCAGCGATTCGCACACACTCGCAGGCGTGGCGCAGACGTTCACCGAAGTTCCCCGTGCGCGCACCGTCGAGGAATTCTTCACCGGATTGCGCGCCGGCTGCGGGATTGTCCATGGCGAGGATGGCAGCTTTCTGAAAATCACACGCGACATTTTCCGGTTTGCCGGCTGCCTGCTGAATGAAAAACCCGCGGTCGCCGCGGCGCTCTTGCCGCTGGCGCCGTTCATCCCGGCGGTCACTGGCTTTCACTGGATCAACGAAATTCGCTTCTGCAAGCGGTGGACTTCCCAACTGCAGCGCACGGAGAAGGCTCCGCGCATGCTCTGGGACGTCGATTCTCGGTTCGAGGCCAACTGGGCGAGCTGAAGTGTAGTCATGGCACTGGCGAAAACCGTCTGGGGACACATCCAAAACCGCGACCACCGGGTCATGCGGCGCGTCAACCGCTGGAAGGCGCCGCGCTGGATTCGCTACTGGATGATCGCCGCCACGCGCATTGGCGATGGCTGGCTTTGGTACAGCCTCGGCATCATGCTGTTGTTTTTTGGCGGGCCGAACCGTTTTGCCGCTGTTGGCGCCGCGGGCGCCGCCGCCACCGCTGGTATTTTCGTATTCAAAGCGCTCAAGAAAATCAGTCGCCGCCAGCGCCCTTGTCATCTGGAGCCGCACTGCTGGTCAAACGTTCTTCCGCCGGACCAATTCTCTTTTCCGTCCGGCCACACCATGACGGCCTTTGCCATCGCCCTGGTCATCAGCTATTACTATCCGGGTCTCGAGGGGCCGCTCTATTTCCTGGCCGCCAGCATCGCGGTCTCCCGCATCATTCTTGGCATGCACTTCCTCAGCGACGTGCTCGCCGGCGCGGTCCTTGGCTCCGGCCTCGGCCTTGCTTCCATCGTCATTTTTGCCGCCTACGGCCTCGCTTAAATAGAAGAGCTGCAAATCAGATCACCGGCTTGGGATGCTCCGCCAGCGCCTTTCGGAACGTCGTCAGGTTCGACGAATCAATTACCGCCGTGCCCGTATCCACAAACGTCGGCAATGGCCCGGCCGGCGCCGTCGCCCAATCCTTAAATTCATGCACCACGTTGTGGTGCAAATCGTCCAAGAACCTTACGCCGTAAAACGCCATCACGTACGGTTTCTGCACCACCGTCGCCGTAATCCACCCGCGTTCCACTGCCTCCAGCGTCGCCGGATCCTTATCAAAAGCCACGATTTTGACCTTCCCGGTCAGGTCCAGCAGGTGCAGGGCATCGGCCGCGCCTTGCCCTCCCGAAGCTTCCAGGCACAAAATCCCCTCAACTTTTTCCTTCTTTTTGCTCAGCAAATCGTTGACGGCATCCTCTGCGTTCCGCGAATCGCCTTTGTCGTCGATCGTGTCCACGATCTTGATTCCGGGATATTTCTTCAGCACGTCTTCCACGCCGAGAAGCCGGTTTTCCGTGTTCAACTGGCCCGGCAGCGTAATCACCGCCACCCTTCCCTGCCCGCCGAGAATCTGCGCCATCAATCTCCCGCTCTCTTGCCCCGCTCGGAAATTGTCCGTGCCGATGAACAGCACCCTGCGAGATTCGGGCGAATCTGCGTCCATGCAGATCACAGGGACGCCCTGCAAGACCGCTTTGTCGATCGGCTCTTTGAATAACGCCGCATCACCCGCTGAAACCAGAATCCCCGAAGGACGCTGCGCCACCACTTCCTCGAAAGTCTTCAGCTCCTCGCTTGGCGAAAACGTCGCCGGCCCCACCATGTCCACCTTCACACCCTCTGTTTTTCCAATGTCCGTCAACCCGGCTTGGGCCTCTTGCCAATACGGCAAATTGATGTTTGTCACTACAAGAACGTAGCGCTCCTCCGGTTGATGGTATGGCTTCTCGCAGCCGGCGAAGCCCAGCGCCACTGCCGCCAAGCTCAATCTCAAAATGCATCTGGCGAATTTCATTCTCGGCCTCCTTCTGCAGGAATGCCCCAGAAGAACTGCGGTGGGGGATGAGACGCGGAACAAAGCCAGCAGCCTAACACACCGCGCTCGACAGGGGTATCACCAGTCCCGTATCAACAGGAGGCTTTTGCGCTAGACTCACATCGTGTGGGGACGATTGGACCGGAGCGTACGGGAATCGCGCGGGAACCTGCATCCACAATTCCACCAAAACCGCCCCTCAACCATGCGGAAGCAGATCCTTCTGGAAATCGCCGTGGCCAGCCTCGAACGCGCGATCGCCGCCGAACGTGCCGGCGCCCATCGCCTCGAACTGTGCAGTTCTCTCGAACTCGGCGGCCTCACGCCTAGCCTTGAGCTTCTTCGCCAAGTCCGTGCCGCCGTGAAGATTCCAATTCACATGCTAGTGCGTCCGCGCGCCGGCAATTTCTTCTATACCGCCGAAGAATTTGCCCAAATGAAATCGGCAATCCGGAGGGTCCAGGGGGAAAATATTCAGGGCATCGTCGCAGGCGCTTTGCTTCCCGAGGGTTCCATCGACATCGCGCGCACGGGGGAACTGGTTGCGCTGGCCTCGCCGATGAGCGTCACCTTTCATCGTGCCTTCGATGAGACCAGTGATTCCTCCCGCGCACTCGAAGACGTCATCGGCGCTGGTGCGTCCCGCGTCCTCACTTCCGGCGGAATGCCAAGCGCCGCCGGAGCCATAGAAATTCTGCGCAAACTCATCACGCAGGCCGCTGAACGCATCACGATTCTCCCCGGTGGCGGACTCCACGCCGGCAATATCGCTGCTGTCGCGCAGATTCCCGGCATCCGCGAACTTCACACCGGCCTCGGCACTGTGCTTCCCTATAGCGATCCCCATCTCGCCAAGTTCGAATCCGCCATCCGCAAAATCCTCGCCGCCTTGTAACGGCCACCTCTAGGCGCTCTCCGTTTTGTAGCGGCCGCTTTCTCATGCGACCGCCTTTTGCCGCGCTCGAATGCTTCCGTGGGGGGGAACGCTTGCCTCTCTTCACCGCGTCCTCTATGCGCTTCCTCGGTGTTCTCACTGCTAATTCCACTTTCCGGAGCAGGCATCCGATCGCATCCCCAACCGCCACTCCTGCAAGATAAGGGCGCCGTCAAAACAAAAAGGGCACACCGCAGCGTGCCCCTGGAAAATTAACCTGTGATTGGCATTAAGCTTTTTGCGCTTGCCTCCGCAAAAATGTCGGCACGTCCAGATCGTCCTTGGGCACCTCCGGCGCCACTTCCCGTACGTTCTGTGCTACTTGATGCACCACATTCGGGGGGGGCACCGGCAATTCCTGTTGCGCGGGCATTTCGCGCCCCGCTTTCCAGGTCTTCGGCAACGCAGATTGCCGCTGCTGCGCTTGCTTCTTCGCGGCTTCCTTGAAGCCCGCCGCAATCACGGTGATCTTCACCGAATCCTTCATGTTTTCGTCCATCACCGCGCCGAAAATGATGTTCGCATTTTCGTGCGCTGCCTTCTGGATCACGCTGGACGCCTCATGCACCTCATGCAGCGACAGCGAAGAGCTGCCGGAAATATTGATCAGGATGCCCTGCGCGCCCTGGATCGAATTGTCCTCCAGCAGCGGACTCGAAATTGCACGGTTCGCCGCGTCCACCGCGCGGCTTGCACCTGTGGCCACCGCGGTGCCTATCACCGCATAGCCTTGCCCGTGCATGATGGCCTTCACGTCCGCGAAGTCGCGGTTGATGATGCCCGGCACAGTGATGATGTCCGAAATGCCCTGCACTGCCTGCCGCAAAATGTCGTCGGCGATGCGGAACGCATCAAAAAAACTTGTGCCGCGCTCCACGGTTTCCATCAGCCGCTCGTTGGGAATCACGATCACCGTATCTACCACGCCCACCAGATCCTGCAGCGCCTGCTCCGCCTGAAGCATCCGGCGCTTCCCCTCAAACGCGAATGGCTTCGTCACCACCGCCACGCTCAATGCGCCCAGTTCGCTGGCCAGCGAAGCCACCACCGGCGCCGCGCCGCTTCCCGTGCCTCCGCCGAGGCCCGAGGTGATGAAAATCATGTCCGAGCCTTCCAGCACTTCAATAATTTTGTCCGTATCCTCCAGGGCCGCCTTGCGGCCAATCTCAGGATTCGCGCCCGCGCCCAGCCCCTTGGTCAGCTTTGCGCCCAGTTGCAGTTTCACCGGCGCTTGGGACATCTTCAGCGCCTGCAGGTCCGTGTTGGCAGTGATAAACTCCACGCCCTCCACCTTGGCCCGGATCATGCGATTCACCGCGTTGCATCCGCCTCCGCCGACACCAATCACCTTGATCTTCGCGGGCTGCAACTCCTCGCTGAAGCTCATCCGGATACCTGCGTCTTTCGCTGTCATGCCTGTCTCCTGTCCGGCTGGTTCCAATCCTTTATAGAACTCGCAATCCCCTGATTCCACAGTCACTTTTCCGCCCCTGTGGAAAACCCCCGTGGAGCTGCCCCAGCCTGTACACGCGAGCCGTCATCGCCCATTTCAGTGGCCGCTCTCAATCAAGCCATCAACTCCCCTGTTCACTTCTCTAGCTTCCAATTTCGACTTTCTGCCCCTTCCCCTACGCCCCAGCAATCATCGCCTTCAGTCTCGAGACCAAACCATTCCCCTTCTGCGTTGCCGCCCGGCGGTTCTTCGCCGCACTCAGCACCAGCCCCACCACCGTCGCATATTCCGGCTTCAAGACGTCTTCAGCCAAATCCAGAATCCCCTTCGGCTCCCCAATCCGCACCGGCAACTGGAACACCTGTTCCGCGAGCTCCGCAAACCCATGCAGCTTCGCTCCGCCACCTGTCACCACAAACCCCGCCGGAATCTGCCGGTCCAGCCCCGCACGCCGCAGATCATCTCCCACCATCGCCAGCAATTCCTGGGCCCGCGGCTCAATGATGTCCGTCAAATTGCGAGCGAAAATCGTGCGTGGCGGACGATCCCCACGCTGGCAATTTCAATGGCGCCATCCTCGCGCAGAAATTGGCTCGAAGCGCATCCATGCAGGTGCTTGATCTTTTCCGCTTCGGGAATCGGCGTGCGCAATCCAACCGCCAAGTCATTCGTGAAATGGTCGCCGCCGATAGCCACTGTCCCAGAATGGCGCACCACTCCTCCGGCATACACCACCAGGTCTGTCGAACCCCCGCCTATATCCAGCAAGCAGCAACCCATCTCTTTTTCATCCTGCGCCAAGCACGCTTCGGCAGACGCCAGCGGTTCCAGCACCGTGTCATTGATCAGGATTCCCGCCTTATTTGCCGCCGTGACAAGATTCTGCGTCGCGGAAACCGAGGACGTCACGATATGCACATTCGCTTCCAGCCGCTGCCCCACCATTCCGATGGGGTCGCGGATTCCCTCCTGAGCGTCCACCAGAAATTCCTGCGGCAAGATGTGTACAATTTCCCGGTCATCCGGGAGCGCGATATTGCGCGCCGTATCAATCGCCCGTCGCATGTCGTCGCGTTCCACGTCGCGCGCGCGATTCCCCAGTGAAACTCCGCCGCGGCTGTTTACTCCCCGCACGTGGCTTCCCGCCACGCCAATCACCGCCGATTCGATCGGCACGTTGGCCACGCCCTCGGCTTCTTCCGCCGCCCGCCGGATGGAACTCACCGTCGAATCCAAATTGACGATCAACCCCTTGCGCAGCCCCTTGGACTCCGCCGCTCCCAGCGCCACGAAGCGCACCTGCTCGCCATCCATCTCCGCCACCAGCATGCAGGTTTTCGTGCTTCCCAGATCCAACCCGACGAGATACTTGTCTTTCTTAGCCAAGACCCTTCTCCTAGTTCGCCTTCGCCGCAGGTGCACTGGTGTCGGGGTTCACCACCACCTGCCGCGAATACCGAAGATCGATCGCATGCACCGGCCCGGCGCTCGCCTGCCACTGCGCGAAATTCTCCACCAAGGTGCGATACTTCCCGGTGAAGTCTCCCTGGCCGAAATGCACGGTCACCGCGGGGATGCCCGTGTCGCTCCCCAGCCCGGTGAGCACGGCGCGAAGATCGCGCGGGTTGCCCAAATCGATCTCGCTGACGCGTTCCGAGGAACCCGGCTTAACCAGGTCCACGTCCTTCATGAACTCCTGATAGCACGCCATGCGCCTCTCGCGCTCGTCGCGCGCCACCGCTTCGGACATTCCCGTCACGATGGGAAAATGGAAATCCTCGCCTTCCGGCCGGTCCAGCAACACCCCGTGCGGGTCAATCAATTTCAATTCGCCGCCGTTGCGGAAAAACGCCACCGGTGTGCGCTCCGTGATTTCTACCCGGATGCGATTCGGCAGGATGCGCTGCACGCTGGCCTCTTCCACCCATGGAAGCTCCTGGATCTGGATGCGCCGGGTGTCCAGCGGAATCCGCAACAGGCTCCGGTTGCGGTCGTTCACGAACAATTTCTGAATATTCTCTTTGGCAACGATGTGATTCCCGCTCACCTCGATCTGGTCCGGCTTCAGCAGCAGCATTTGCGGGTCATAGAGCGCGTAACGCACCGCAAACGTGGCCGCTGCGATGGTTGCACCGCAAGCCAAGGTCCACACGAACGCGCGCTTGTAAAAAGACAGGCCGCGCCCGGCAAGCTTCTTCCGGCGAATCTCCACTGGCTTTTGCCGCCGCAGGTACTTCGGCTCCTCGTCGGTCACCAGTTCCGGACGGTAGGTCTCCTGCTCTGCCGCCGCGGCCGCGGCGTTGCGCTGGATGGGTTTCACGCGTTCCAAACCACCACCTCGTTTTCCAGAGTCACCCCGTAGGCTTTTTGCACGCGCTCGCGCACCTCCGCGATCAGCGCCAGCATGTCCGCGGCCGAGGCTTTCCCCGCGTTGACGAAGAAATTCGCATGCCGCTCGCTTACCCGCGCGTCGCCATGCGAAAAACCTTTCAGGCCGAGTTCATCAATCATGCGTCCCGCGGAGCCGCCTGGCGGGTTCTTGAAGATGCAACCCGCGCTCTTTTGCCCCAGCGGTTGGCTTGAACGCCGCTTTTCGTTGCAGATACGAATGCCTTGGAGAATTTCGCTGTACGGTTTGGAAGGAAGTTCCAGCTTCACCGAGAGCATCATATCATCGGGCGCAAACGAAGTGTGCCGGTATTCGAAGGAAATTTGTCCGCCGCTGAGGATTTCGATTTTGCGTTCCGCCGCGCGATAGACTTTCACTTCCCGCACGAACGACCCGATCTGCGTTCCATACGCGCCCGCGTTCATCCGCAACGCGCCCCCCACCGTGCCCGGCACCCCAATCAATCCCTCCATGCCGCCTAGATTGTGTTTCGCACAATAGGTGACCGTGTGTCCCAGGTCGGCCGCCGCGTCCACTGTGGCCATGTTCCCTTCCAGCACAATCTCCGGATCGCCCTTCACGAGTTGCAGCACCACAAAAGGCAGCGCGCCGTCCATCACCAGCAGGTTCGACCCGCCGCCCAGGAATTTGTGAGGCACGCCATGCTCGTCGAGCAGTTTCAGCAATCCCGCAATGGACTCGTGCCGCCGGATGAGCAGCAGGTCCGTCGTTCCGCCGATTCCGAGCGACGTCAATCCCGAAAGCGAAACGTCGCGCCTCCGCTCGACCTCCAGCGCCGGCAGCGCCGCCAGAATCTTGTCGTTGCTAATCCGCATGCCGCCGCGTGTCCTCCACCTTCCACTCCGTGCCCAGCAGCACCATCAGTTCGTTGCTTGCGCGGCTCACGTTTCCCGCGCCGATGGTTATCAGCGCGTCGCCCGGCTTTGCTTCGCGCAACAAGAATTCAATCGCGTCCTGCATGGAGCGGAAATAATGCACGTTCTTGTGGCCCGCTTCGCGAATGCTCTTTGCCAGTTCCTCGCTGGTGATGCCTGGAACCGGCGTTTCGCCTGCGGGATAGATATCCAGAAGTGCCAGCACGTCCGCATCGTTGAACGCTCGTTCGAACTCCTCCCAAAGGTGCTGCGTCCGCGTGTACCGGTGCGGCTGGAAAAGCGCCAGCACGCGCTTGAAATTGCAGCCGCGGGCGGCCTTCAGTGTGGCGCGGATTTCCACCGGGTGATGCCCATAGTCGTCCACCACGGTAATGTCGTTTACCACGCCCTTGAGGTCGAAACGCCGCCCAACGCCGGCAAACTTCGCCAGCCCTTCGCGAATCAGGTCGCTGGCGACATTCAAATACAGCGCAACCGCCGCCGCCGCTGCCGCATTGCGCACGTTGTGGATTCCCGGCGGGTGTGGCAGTGCGAATATTCCCAGATCTTCGCCCTTGTAGGTCAGCCGGAATTCGGAGCCCAGCCCTCGCAATTCCACTTCGCTGATCACCAGGTCCGCTTGCGGAGAAGTGCCATAGGTGATGATCGGCCGCTTCACTTCGGGAATGATCGCTTGCACATTCGGTTCGTCCAGGCACAGCACCGCTGCGCCATAAAATGGCACGCGATTCACGAATTGCAAAAACGCGCCCTGAATATCCTCGAGCGACGAATACTGGTCCAGGTGCTCGCGGTCGATCGTCGTCACCACCGCCACCACCGGCGCGAACATCAGAAACGTCCGGTCGCTCTCATCTGCCTCTACCACGAAATATTCGCCGCGCCCCACTCGCGCCGTGGTTCCCGCTTGATTTACCTTGCCGCCGATGACAAATGTCGGATCCAGATGCGCCGCCGCCAGCACGGAAGCCACCAGCGAGGTGGTGGTCGTCTTTCCGTGCGCGCCTGCAACGGCGATCCCGTACTTCAGCCGCATCAATTCCGCCAGCATCTCCGCCCGAGGAATTACCGGGATCTTCCGCTTGTGCGCTTCCATCACTTCCGGGTTGTCCGCCTTCACCGCCGAAGAGATCACCACCACGTGCGCGCCTTCCACATTCGCCGCCGCGTGCCCCTCGTAAATCGTCGCGCCCAGATTCTGCAGACGCTCCGTGATGGTCGAAAGTTTCAGGTCCGAGCCGGACACCGAATATCCCAGCGTCAGCAGCACCTCGGCGATGCCGCTCATCCCGATGCCGCCGATGCCCACCAGGTGAATCCTCTGAAAATTGCGAAATGATACCATCATCTTTCCTCTTGACTCCGCCGATCCTGCTCCTCTTCTCTTCCCTCTTCTGCGTAGCGCTGGCCCTTATGCCGGCCGGTTACTTCCCAATTCTCGGCCACCGCACTCGGACGCTGTTCCCGTAGCCGAGACCTCATCCTGTGAACCCGTGCCACCTTTGCCCAATCTTAATCTCTTCGCACCAGCAAACCACCAATTCCTCTTCCCAATTTCTATTTTCCATTTTGCATTTTCGCTTTTGCCCCCATTGCGGTTTCAATCAAATCCACGATCTGACGGGCTGCCTGAGGGTAGGCAAGCCGCCGCGCATTTCTGGAAAGCGTTTCGATCTCCCGGGGCTGGTCTAGGAGGGAGAAAACCTCGCGCGCCAATCGTTCTCCGGTGAGTTCCGTTTCTGCGATCAGCCGCCCCGCGCCGGCGTTTGTCATCGCCTGCGCATTCCGCAACTGGTGGCTGTCAGTGGCTTTGCCGAACGGGATAAAGATCGCCGCCCGGCCCGCCGCGGCTACTTCCGCGGCAGTGATCGCTCCAGCCCGGCAGACCAGCAGGTCCGCCCAGGCAAAGCGCTCCGCCATGTTCGTCAGAAAAGGAACAACCTCCGCAGGAATATCGCGCCGCGCGTACGCGGTTCTTACCGCATTATAGTCGCGTTCGCCCGTTTGGTGCACGATCTGCAATTCGTTTTTTCGCGCCGCCAGCAGGATCATCGCATCCACAAACGCGCGGTTCACCGGCAACGCACCCTGACTCCCGCCGGTGATCAGCAAACGCAACGGCTTGCCCACCGCATGTGGCTCGATCGAAAAAAATTCCGGCCGCACCGGGCATCCGGTCAGCACCGCTTTCTCTCCCCAAGTCTTCGCCGTCACTTCGTATCCCGTTGCAATTCGTTTTGCGAACCGCGCCACAACCCTATTTGTAAAGCCCGGCTCCGCGTTCGGCTCAAAAATCACGCTGGGTACGCCCTTCAACCAACTTGCTAGCAGCATCGGCCCCGCCGCGTATCCGCCCACCCCAAATGACACATCGGGCTTATGTTTTCTCAACACGGCGAACGCGTCCTGAATTCCGGTACCGAGCATGGCCATATTCTTCAATAGCGTTGTGCCGCCCTTCCCTTTCAATCCCGCCACGCGAATCGTCTCCAGCGGCAGCCCGGCCTGCGGCACCAGCTTCATTTCAATCCCGCGCTGTGTGCCCACCAAAACTACTTCCCGGTCCGCCCCTCGCGAGATCCACTCCCGCGCAATCGCGATCGCGGGAAATACATGTCCGCCGGTTCCTCCGCCTGCGATCAGCAACTTCACTCCGTCCTCTTCCGTAGCACAAGCTTCAGCCTGTGTTCTTCATGCCACGAGCGGCCCAGGCTTCAGCCTGTACCGCCGAGCCACCAGCACCCATTCTCAAGTTCGCTTCTACCAAAGCCACAAACCCTCTCCCCATTTCCAATTTCTATTTTCGAAAACCCGCCGGGCTTGCCTGCTGCGAAATATTCAGGAGCACGCCGGTTGCCAGCAGCATCACCAGCAGACTCGACCCGCCATAGCTCACAAACGGCAGCGGAATCCCCTTCGTCGGCATCATCCCGAGCACCACCGCGAAATTAATCAAGCACTGGAAAATCACCATCGACGTCACGCCCAGCGCCAGCATGCTTCCAAAGCGATCCGGCGCATTGAACGCCGCGCGCAATCCACGCCAGCCGTACATGGCAAAAAGCGCCAGCACGAACACCGCCCCAAGAAATCCCAATTCCTCGCAGATCACCGCGTAAATAAAGTCTGTGTGCGCCTCCGGCAGATAAAACAGTTTCTGCTTTCCCTCCATCAGTCCGACTCCGCTGAAGCCCCCCGAACCCACGGCGATCAACGACTGCATCAACTGGAATCCCGCGCCTTGCGGATCCGAATCCGGATGCAAAAACGCCATGATCCGCGCATAGCGGTACGAAACAAACGTCACCAGCACGAACAAAATCGGCAGCGCCGCCCCAAATCCCACCGCCAGCCATTTCCAGGAAAGCCCGGCCATGAACAGAATCGCTGTCATGATCAGCACGATGTCGATGGACGTGCCCAAGTCCGGCTGCAGCACGATCAGCCCCACGCACACCAGCAGCGGCGCCGCCGCCGGCAACAGCGTCTGCAGCAAATCCTCTTTATTGAACTCCAGGCTCGTGGCCGTGCGCCGCTTCAGATCCAGAAACCAAGCCAGGTACAAAATCACCACCGGCTTCGTCAGCTCCGAGGGCTGCAGGTTCACCGGGCCCACTTTGATCCACCGGTGCGTCGCGTGCGACTTGTCCAGGAAAAACGTGCACATCAGCAGCACCGCCACAACACACAGCGCCGTGTACACCACCGCAGGTTCGCGCAATCGGTGGTAGTCCAACTTCATCAGCCCGAACATTCCCGCGAGTCCCGCCAGCAGCCACACCACCTGCCGCAGCATGAACACATACGAATGCCCGTACATCTGTTGCGCGGTCACCGCTGACGCGCTGAAAATCATCACTGCGCCCGTCAAGCACAGCGCCAGCGTCACCACAAACAGCCACCGGTCCGTCTCCGCTGTTCTCGCCATCTTTCCCCTCTCCGTTCCTTCTGTTCTCCTCCGCTATTTCTGTAGGGAAATCCTCTCTTCGCCGCGCCCTCACCGTCCCCGCGTTAAGCTGCGTTCCTTCCCCCTATATTCCAATTTCCATTTTTTATTTTCGCTTTTCCAATCCGCGTACCAACTCTTTAAACACTCGTCCCCGCTCTTCATAATTCTGAAACTGATCGAAACTCGCGCACGCCGGCGCGAGCAACACGATGTCCCCCGCCCTCGCGGCCAGCGACGCCTCCTCCACCGCTCGCTGCAAGGTCCCCGCCCGCTCGATCGCCACGCTGCCCGCGATCTGTTCTTGAATCTTTTCCGCCGCCGCCCCGATCAGCAGCGCGAGGATCGCCTTCTCGCGCAGCGGCTTCTGCAGCACCGTGTAATCGCTCCCCTTATCTTTCCCGCCCAGCACGATCAAAACTCTACCCGGAAACGCATCCAGCGCCTTCAGCGTCGCGTCCACGTTGGTGGCCTTCGAATCGTTGTAATACTTCACCCCGGCAATATCCGCAACGAATTCCAGCCGGTGCTCCACGCCCGGAAAACTCTTCACCGCTTTCGCGATCGTCGCGGTATCCACGCCCGCCAGCCGCGCCATCAGCACCGCCGCCAGCACGTTCTCCAGGTTGTGCGCCCCCGCCAGCGGTATCTCCGCCGCGTTCATCACGCGGTCTTCTTCCCCGTGATGAACAATCACAATTGCATCGCCATTCAAGCACGCGCCCTGTGGCACGCGCTCTAACCGGCTGAACCAGAACACCTGCGGTTTTTTTGGCGCGTATTTCGCCGAAGCCGCGTCGTCCGCGTTCAGGATCGCCGCATCCAGCTCCGTCTGGTTTTCGAAAATCCGCGCTTTCGCCGCCGCGTACGCTTCCATCGTCTTGTGCCGGTCCAGGTGATCCGGGGTCAAATTCAGCAGCGCCCCGATGTTCGGCCGGAATTTTGCGATCAACTCCAGTTGAAAGCTGCTCAGCTCCGCCACCGCCACCGATCCCGCGTTCATCTTTTCCACTTCTCCGATCAGCGGCGTGCCCACGTTTCCCGCCAGGTACGCATCCTTCGCGCCCGCTTTCAGAAGGTGATGCACCAGCGTCGTGGTTGTGGTCTTCCCATTCGATCCGGTAATCCCTATCAGCTTCCCTTCCAGAAACCGGTAAGCAAGCTCAATCTCGCTCCAGACCGTGATGCCCTTCGATCGGGCCAGTTTCAGAAACGGATCATCCGCGGGCACACCAGGACTCGGAATGATCAGGTCCTGCCCCAAGATCATCTTTTCCGTGTGTCCGCCAAACTCCATCGCCACGCCGGCTTCGCGCAGTTTCGCCGGCGCATCGCCCAATTCGCTCTCGTTGCGTGTCTCCGTCGCCGAAACAATCGCGTTGTGTCGGGCGCAAAACAAGGCCGTGGCCACGCCCGTCCGCGCCAGCCCCACCACCAGCACCCGCTTCTTCCGCAATTCCATCGATCCCGGCGTCTCCTCTCACGTCTTTTTTCCCGGCGTATTCTTTGAGCCTGTTGTGTACGCTCTGCGTTTAAAACTCCACTGGATATTGCTCAGATCCGTGCGCCAAGCCGCTCTTCCATTATCAAATTCCATTACTGCCTTCAGCCTCAGCGCAATTTCAACGTCGTCAACGCGAACAGCGCAAACACCAGCGCTGCAATCCAAAACCGCACGATCACCTTGCTCTCGCTCCACCCCAACAGCTCAAAATGATGATGAATCGGCGCCATCCGGAAAATCCGTTTCCCGCGCAGCTTGAACGACCCCACCTGCAAAATCACCGACAGCGCTTCCAGCACGAACACGCCGCCAACAAAAATCAGCAGCACTTCCTGCTTGATGATCACCGTGATTGTTCCCAACGTCCCGCCCAGCGAAAGCGATCCTACATCCCCCATAAACACTTCCGCGGGATGCGCGTTGTACCAGAGAAATCCCAGCGAGGCGCCCACCAGCGCTCCGCAAAACACCGTCAATTCGCCGACGCGCGGGATGTACTGAATCTCCAAATACGTCGCCCAGCGGTAGTTACTGCTCACGTAGGTCACCACCGTCAGCGCGCCCGCCGCAATCACCGTGCACCCGATTGCCAGCCCGTCCAGCCCGTCCGTCAAATTCACCGCGTTCGAGCTTCCCGTAATCACCAGCGCCACAAACGCAAGAAACGGCAAAAACGCCAGCGGCCAGAGCGTGCTCGAATTCAGCAAGCCGTGAATTACCAGGTCCGGCCGAAAGCGCTTGGCAAACGGCACAATCAACTGCGTCGAATACGCGCTGTGCGTCGAGAGCACCAGCAGCGTGATACCCGCAATCAGGCTCACGCTGAACTGCAGCGCCAGCTTGCTTTTCCCGGTCAGCCCCAGGTTCTGGCGCTTCGCCACTTTCGCGTAGTCGTCGACGAATCCAATCCCCGCAAAACCCAGCAGCGCGAAAAGCGCCAGCAGCACAAACACGTTCGACAAATCCGCCCAAAGCAGCACGGGCACCGCCGTGGAAAGCACGATCAGCACGCCGCCCATCGTCGGCGTGCCCGCTTTTTTCTTGTGCTCCTGCGGCCCTTCCTCGCGGATATACTGTCCGATCTGCAGTTCGCGCAGCTTGCGGATCAGCCACGGCCCGAACACCAGCGCCAGAAACATCGCCGTAAGACTCGCGTACGCCGTGCGCACCGTGATGTAGCGGAACACGTTCAGCGGGCTGAAATATTTCTGTAAAACGTGATAGAGCAGGTAGTAGAGCATTTAATGGTCTGCTCCAACCTTCCGGCCCGCATCCTCCGGCGCAAATCTGCCCAGCAGCGCTTCCACGATGCGCTCCATCTTCACGCTGCGTGAACCTTTCACCAGCAGCAGGTCTCCGGGCTTCACAAAACCTGCCAGAAATTCGGCGGCCATTTCGGGTTTGTCAAAAAACTTCGTGTGTTCCCGCGGAATCCCCGCCGTCACCGCACCTTCCACGAGTTTTGCGGCGTCCCCCTGCACGCCCACGACAAATTCAATCTTCCCGGTGCGCGCCGCGAAGTCTCCGCCTTCGCGATGCAACTGCCCCGACATCGGCCCAAGTTCGCGCATTTCCCCGGCCGCCAAAATCCGCCGTTGGAAACCAGGAGTGGCCGCCAGCAGACTGCACATCGCTTGCAGCGCCGCGGGACTCGAGTTGTACGCATCATTAATCAACGCAAATCCGTTCGTGAATCGGATCAACTCGCCGCGCATCGCCGGCGTCTTCAGATTCGGCAGCACGCGCCGTGCCTCTTCCACGCCAATGCCCCACTCGGCGGCCGCCGCCATTGCCGCCAGGGCATTCGCCACCACGTGCCTCCCCGGCAGTGACATCTCCATTCGCGCCCGCTTTCCGCCGTGCACCAACGTGAAAGCCGACCCCAGCGCTCCGCGATCCTCAATCTCTTCCGCGCGGTATTCCGCAGGCTTCTCCACGCCGTAAAACGCCACCCGCCCCGGCGCCACGCTAGCCATCGCCGCCACGCGCGGATCGTCCGCGTTCAAAACGGCCAGCGAACCCTTACCATTCAGCCCTTCCACCAACTCCCGCTTCGCCAGCGCAATTTCATCCACGCTCGAAAAATTCATCAGGTGTGCCGGCGCCACGCGCGTCTCAATCGCCACGTCCGGCAGTGCAATCGCCGCCAGCCGTCTCAATTCGCCGGGGAACGACATGCCCATCTCGAGCACCGCCGCATCGTGCGTTGCCTCCAGCCGGAAAATCGTCAGCGGCAGCCCGTACTCGTTGTTGAAATTTCCTTCCGATTTCAGGACCCGAAGCTTCGTGCCCAGCAGTGCTGCCAGGATCTCCTTCGTGGTGGTTTTCCCAACCGACCCGGTAATCCCGCAAATTTTTTTCCCCCACTCCTTGCGCACCGCCCGCGCCAGGTCGTGCAACGCTCCGAGTGTGTCGGGTACGGTGACGCAGCGGTCTTGCAGCCAGCCCGGGTAGCGCGAGACCACCGGCTCCGCCACCACTGCCGCCACCGCTCCGCTTTCCATGACGTCAGCCACGTAGTCGTGTCCATCGTGACGCGGACCCGATATGGCGATGAACAGTTCTCCCCGACGTATCGTGCGAGAATCAATCGAGACACCGGCCACCCAGGCCATGGAGTCCACTCCCGGCCCCGGCTTTCCTGCCATCGCGTCAGCCACTTGTTTAAGCGTCCACCGCATAGTCGCCTCAACTGGTTGGCTTTCCCCAAGGTTCGCACGAAGCGTTCTCTACCACCGCACGGCACATCGCGTCGCGTGTTCAGAGCAGCCCTCCGTAGGGACCGCCTTCTGAGGCGGTCCGCTAAATCCGCCTCAAACTCTTCGTTTCCCTCTTGCAGTTACCAATCCTTGCCACCTCTTCACAAAGCCCAGGTTTCAGCCTGTGCAGCCGAGCCACCTGGCATCCACCCGAATTCCTCTTCTCGATGACACACCTAACTCCCATTTTTTATTTTCCACTTTCCATTTTCTGTTCCGCGGAATATCCGCGTTCCTTCAGTGCGCGTCTTGCCTCTTCGCGGTCGTCAAAGTGAATTGTCCGGTCCGCGAATATCTGGTAATCCTCGTGTCCTTTGCCCGCCAGCAAAACGATATCGCCCGGCTGCGCCTCTTCAATCGCCAGCGAGATTGCTTTCGCGCGGTCCGGTTCGATCAGATATTTCCCCGTGGACTTCTGAATCCCCACCACGACGTCGCTGATGATCTTCAGTGGATCTTCCTGCCGCGGGTTGTCGCTGGTCAGAATCGTCAGGTCGCTCAGCCGGCCGGAGGTTTCCCCCATGATCGGGCGCTTCGTCCGGTCGCGCGAACCGCCGCAGCCAAACACCGTGATGATTCGTCCTTTGGTGATCAGTTCCCGCGCCGTGCGAATCAAGTTCTGCAGCGCATCGTCGGTATGCGCGTAATCCACCACCACCAGAAACGGCTGCCCCAGATCGACGCGTTGGAATCTGCCCGAAACCGCGTGCAGGTTTCGGATTCCCATCTCGATCGCATGATTGGGGATTCCCAATCCTATGGCCGCGCCGATTGCCGCCAGGATGTTGTAGACATTGATCCGCCCTACCAGCGGCGATTCCACCTGAATCGCGCCGGCCGGCGTCTGCGCCGTAAAGTTCAAGCCGCTGAAGCTCAGCGCAAATTTCTTGGCCTTCAGATCCGCTCCATTCGTCAGTCCATATGTAAAAGTCTTCTTTCCCAGCCCGACAAGCTTTTTCCCCCACTCGTCATCGGTATTAATTACCGCCACATCCGGCGCGCTCGCGCCGGTACCCTCAAACAACCGCCGTTTCGCGGCAAAATAATTCTCAAAATTCTTGTGAAAATCGATGTGGTCGCGCGTCAGGTTGGTGAACACCGCCACCGCAAAATGGCAGCCCCACAAGCGGTCCAGCGCCAGCGCGTGCGAGCTTGCTTCCATCGTCGCATACGTTCCGCCTGCGTCGCGGATCTCCGCGAAAAACTGCTGCAAATCCGCGGATTCCGGCGTCGTATTTGGCGCGGGATACTCTCCGGTCGGCGTATGGTAGCTGATCGTTCCGAACAGCCCAGTCTTCGCACCTGAAGCCCGCAAAATCGAATTGATCAGCGAGGTTGTGGTCGTTTTGCCGTTCGTTCCCGTCACGCCCACCAGCTTCAACGCATCCGCCGGCCTGCCAAAAAAATTTGCCGCTGAAATCGCCAGCGCCTTCCGCGCTTCGGCCACCTGCACCCAGGGAATGTCGCCCGGCCACGCAGCGGGAGCGGCGCTCTCGCTTATGACCGCGATAGCTCCATGCGCCACGGCGTCGTTCGCAAACTGCGCCCCATCCATCGCCACTCCCGGGATCGCCACGAAAAGCGCTCCGGGCTGCACCTTTCGCGAATCCTGCGTCACATGCAAGATCGTCATCGGGCGCAGTGGCGCGCGCGAGCGCAGCTCCACGCCCTCCAGGAGTGACTCCAGACTCACGCCCGTCGTGTGTTTCAGTTCTGCCACACTCTGTCCTTGCTCATCCTCTTCCGTAAGATGCAATCCCTTGCTCATAAGCTCCCGTAAGCCGTGATCTCAGTGCGGTTTGCCTGCATTTCCCGTCGCCGCGCCAAATTGCACGGTCACCTTCACCCCGCGGCGCACCTTGCTACCCGCCGCTGGCAGTTGTTGAATTGCAAGGCTGCTGCCAATCAGCACTGGATCCAGGCCCAGCCGGAAGCACATGTCCGTCACTTCCCGCATGGTCTTTCCCTTGAAATCCGGCACCACAATGTCTCCACCTTCATCGACCGCCACCGTCACTCGAGGGACTTGTGATGCACCAGCATCCGGCTTCTCCCCGCCCGGTGCCGCCAGCAATTCACCCGACAAATCCGGAGGCGTGTCGTCAAACGATTGCACTGCTTCCACCCGGTGATCTGCTTGATAGGCGGCCTGTACCAATTTTGGACTCACCGGCACATCTCGCGGCACATCGAGATACGACAGCGCCTGTTCCGCAATCCGTTTGAACGCCGGCGCCGCCACCGTGCCCCCTTCGTGCGGCCACCCCTCCGGCGAATCGATGGACACCAGAATCGTCACCGCCGGATTATTAATCGGTGCAAACCCCACGAAAGAAGCGATCACTTTTGTCGGCGAGTAGCGTTTCGTATTCGGATCGATCTTTTGCGCCGTGCCGGTTTTTCCGGCTGCCGTCCAGCCATCCAGGCGCGCGGCTTTTCCCGTTCCGTGCAGAATTACGCCCTCCATCATTTGTCGCAGCACCGCCGCGGTTTCCGGGCGGATGATTCGCTTGGGCTCGGCCGGCGCGGACGGACCGTCCAGCGCCAATTCTCGATTGCCTTGCCGCATCTCTTCCACCACGTGCGGCTTGAAGAGCAATCCTCCATTTGCAATCGCGGAGACCGCGTTAATCATCTGCAGCGGCGTCACGCCGATTTGCTGGCCCATCGAAATCGATCCAATACCGAAAGAGCCCCAGTGCTCCAGCCGCAGCACCAATCCGCGGCTTTCTCCCGGCAAATCCACGCCGGTCGGCAATCCAAATCCAAATGCGTGGATGTAGTCGTCGAATTTGGGTGCTCCCAGCTTCAGCGCAATCTCGATCGCGCCGACGTCGCTCGAATTCGCCAAAATGTCTGCGACCGTCAGATCTCCGTAACGTTTATGATCGTGGATCCGGTGTCCGGCCAGCACGATCGATCCATTCTGGCAGTTGAACACTTCGTCCGGCCGAATCAGCCCCTGATCCAGCGCCGCTGCCAGCGTCACCAGCTTGAACGTCGAACCTGGTTCGTAAATCGCGCTCACCGCGCGGTCCATGCGCGATTCCTTGTCCACCACGGGAGTCGAATTCGGGTTGTACTTCGGCCAATTCGCCAACGCGAGAATCGCGCCGGTGTTCGGGTCCTGGATAATCACACTTCCCGCCGGCGCGTGAAACTTCTCAATCACCGCTTGCAATTCGGTCTCGGCGATGTATTGCAGCCTTTCGTCCAGCGTCAACACGATGCTTGCGCCGTGGTCCTGCTGCGCCTGCCCGCCGTCAAACCAGCGCTGCTTGGCATCCTTCATCACCACGATTTTTTGTTCGTGCCCGCGGATCAGCCCGTCGTATTCGTATTCGAGGCCTCCCAGCCCGTGTTCGTCCACGTCCACAAATCCCAGAACGTGCGCGGCCATGTCCCGCTCCGGGTAGTAGCGCTTGTTCTCTTCAAAAAAGTAAATCCCCCTCAAGTTCAGTCCTCGAACCGCTACCTCTTCCTCCTGCGACAGTTTTCGCTTGACCCAAACGAACGAGCCCTCCGCTTCCAGCTTTTCGCGAATCGCATCCTGCGGCATCTGTAACACACCAGCCAGCAGCCGCGCGGCCATATCCTTGTCTTTCACTTCGCTGGGAACCGCGAAAGCTGACTGCACGGGCACGCTCATCGCCAACGGCCTCATGTTGCGGTCATAGATGGCGCCGCGTTTCGGGAAAATGTCGATCGTGCGCCGCTGCTGGCGCATCGCTTGTGCGGTGTAATCGCTATGCCGGAATAACTGCAGGTAGGTGAGCCGCCCGAACACCGCGGCCATCCAAAGAAACGCCACGCCAGCCAGGATCAGCAATCGGACGTGGACTTTTTCTTGCTCCATGGTTCCTGGGTTTGGGCGAGGGCTCCGAACAATTGAGTTTGTATTCCTAAAAGCTTTAACGGCGCCGGCCCTTGGGCCAGGAGATCAAGCAGGTCAAGGAGCGTGATTCGTCCGCACGAGGCGAGCCGATTCTGCCCGCGTCGCGTCATAATCGGAATACTCCAGCACCTGCGTTGGCACCGGCGTCTCCAGGCCCAACTGCTGCGCGATCGCGTTGATCCGCCGCGGATTGCGCCAGGATTCGATCTCCAGCTTCAGTTGCCCGTTCCGCGCTTCGGCCTGGGTCTGCTTTGCCCGAAGATCTTCAAGCTGAAAACTCAAATCGATGCAGCGGAAATGCTGGTAAATGTACAGCATGAAACACAACGCCACGGCTCCGCCCAGCGCCGCAATCTTGTAATAGGCCTGCAGCCGCACCGGCTCCACGCGCCGCACCAGCCGCGAATTATCGATCCTTTTAATCGTGTGAAATTCCACGATGGATGGCTTGCGCCGCGGCGCCGGCCCGCGCCCTTCGCGCATTCCAAATCTTCCCGGCGCCGGCCGCAATTGTTGCGGCACGTTTCCCTGGCCGCGCACCACGCGCGGCTCCTTCAGGAACTCTCCGCCGGTCACCAGCTCCCACCAACGAATTATGGTTGCCATCTTACACCTTCTCCACGCACCGGAGTTTCGCGCTTCGCGACCTCGGGTTCGCTGCCTGCTCTTCCGGACTGGGCACAATCACGTGCTTGGTGAGCACTTTCAAAATTCCGGCTCTCTCGCCTTCCTGGAACGCGCGCTTCACCGGGCGGTCTTCCCGCGAGTGGTACGTCAAGATCACCCAACGGCCGCCTGAATTCAATGTGGCAGGGGTCCGAAAAAGAAACTGCCCGAGTTCCTCCACTTCTCGATTCACCGCTATCCGCAGCGCCAGAAACGTTTTTGTTGCGGGATGCAGTCTCTGCCTTCCCCACTGCTTCCGGACACCTGCCACAACCGTTGCCAGGTGCGCAGTATCGCGTATCGGCCGCGCGCTCACGATCGCCCTGGCGATCCTTCTGGAATCGTGCTCTTCCGCCTCGCGGTAGAGCAGGTCGGCAAGTTCCTTCTCCGACCAGCGATTCACAATCTCATCTGCCGTCAGCGAGTCTTCTTCCACTGCCCCGCTGCTCATCCGCATGTCCAACGGCCCCGCTTCCCGGAACGAAAATCCGCGTTCCGGACAGTCAAGCTGCATGCTCGAAACTCCCAAGTCGGCCAAGACCCCGTCCACCTTCGCTATCCCCAACCCTTGCACGGCCTCCGCAATCTTCGAGAACGGCAAGTGGACGAAACTCACCAAACTCCCAAACTCTTTCAGCCGCTCCCGCGCGATCTGCAGCGCCCGTGCGTCCCGGTCCAGGCTGATCAACTTTCCCTTTCCCGATGACAGCCTTGCGGCGATGGCTGCGGAATGCCCTCCGGCCCCCGTTGTTGCGTCCACGTAGATTCCGTCTGGATTGATTCGCAGCCATTCCAGCACCTCATTCACTAAAACCGGCGTATGCGGCGCCATGCTGCTCATTTCTCGTGGCTCTACACTTTGTTCTCGCCACTCGCCGCTCGCCACTCGTTTACCCTGAGCGCCTTTCCCGAAGGGTCATTTCCTATCTAGATTCCCAGTGCGTCCTCATCCTCATCCGTGAACGGCTCGTTCTTCATCTGATCCACCACGCGGGCATCGTTCATCACTTCCAGGTAGTTCGCAATCCCAAGAACTGCCACATCGCCCTTCAGCAAAGCCTTGTCCCGCAAAAGCGACGGCAGCAGCACTCTTCCCTGCCCATCCAGCTCGGCCATCTGCCCGAAGTAACTCGTTCGCATCAAAAACTGCCGCTTCTCTTTCGAGTTCGATTTCGAGGCCAGCTTGTCCTCAATCTCGCTCCACACTTTCAGCGGGTAAATCCGCGCCGAATTACCGTTCGGGCTGGTGATGTAAAAGCTCGTGCCGTACTCTTTCAATTCCTCGAGAAACACGGCGGGTATCTTCAGACGCCCCTTCTCGTCCACCTTCGCTGGACAATTTCCCCGCAGTTTCATGTGTTCCGTCTCGTTCGAGGATCAGCCAGAGCGAGTTCACCACTGCCCTCTAAGCTCTACTACTTTACTCTACTAATCACCACTTGCTCCCACTTTTCGCCACATCATATTCCGATTGATAAACCTGTCAAGCGAAATCCGCACAATTTGTGAATAAAATGTGGAAGCCGGTGGATAATTCCCTTTGACGCTTTCAGCAAAATCCAAAAGTGCTTTCGCCTTGTATTCGTCTTTTTTGCTTTGCCGTCGTGCAATCGGAGGCGTAGTTCCTGCCAGGCAATTTTGCGTAGGATTCACCCTTGCGACGCCAGCGTTCTGCTCGACAACTGCGATATTCTTTCCCTGCGGCTCGATTTGCATTATGTTTCGGTGAATCGAAGACGGAGGCCCTGCGGGGCGTTCCAAACGGCAAAGGATTCCTGATGAAGCCTGAACTGACCGCGAAACCACGGCTTGCAACCGGCGTGCGCCTGAATGAAAGGACACAGCAACCGCGAATGTTGCTGACGCCGGAACACGCGCTGCGCCTCAGCGGACCCAGCCTGGAAATTGCGCAGCTCTGTGACGGAAAGCACACCGTGCAGCAAATCGCCGTGAAGTTGCTGGCGCTTTATCCCAAAGCCGAACCACAACGCGTCACCAACGACCTGCTCGGCTATCTGGAGCTGCTGCACACTCAACACGCCATCGAATACTGATTTCGGAGTACGTGGGACAAGCTTTCACTTTCGCATTTTACGCAGAGGTTATCCGCTCAAGATGGCATGCCGAGGCTTGCGGAGTCAGAGCGGGGGATGAGGTCCCACGCGCGACTCAGGTCAGCTCGACACGTTGAGAGTGGCTTCGACCTGTGTCTTGCTCATCGGCATCACAACCCGCCAGAAAAAATAGATGCAGCCCACCAGCACAAGCGCGCCGAACAAAAGCACGGTGCTGGGAGTGCCGATGCGCTTTCCAACGCCTCCGGCCAGCAGCGCGCCAAGCGGCTGCACGCCCAGATACATGGTGGCGTAAACGGCCATAAGGCGGCTGCGCAGTTCATCCGGCACGCGTTCCTGAACGGTGGTGTTGGTGGCCGCCATTTGCGACGTGGCCGCAAATCCAAGAGCAAATAGCAGGATCGCGCAAACCCAAAACATCGTGGCGTGCGCCATCAGAATCAGCGAGACCGCGCAAACCGTGCAGGTGGCGGCGATCCAGCGGCTGAGCCCCGTATAGTTGGTTCGCGCCGCAAATTGCAATGCGCCAAGCACCGCGCCAACGCCGGCGGCGCTCATTAGCAGACCCAAGGCCTTGGGGCCCCCGTGCAGGATTTCGCGCGCGTAGATCGGCAGGAACACCGAGTACTGCAAGCCGAACAGGCTCAACAGGCAAAGCATCAACAAGGCCGAGCGGATCGGCGCGTCGTGCATGGCGAACTTGAAGCCTTGCGCAAAGCTGCGCAAGGGTGAATGGTCCGCGGGCTTCTTACTGAAGGGCTCGATGCGCATCATCAGCAGCGCCACCAGCACGGCGATGAAACTGACGCCGTTTAGAAAAAAACACCAACCCTCACCCAGCCATACGATGGCGAAGCCCGCGATGGCCGGGCCGACTACGCGCGCACCATTGAAAATCGAAGAGTTGAGCGCGATGGCATTGGGCAGATCTTCTTTGCCGACCATCTGGACGAAAAACGCCTGGCGGATGGGTACATCGAAAGCACTCACCACACCCACGAGAAACGCGATGAAGATGAGTTCCCACACGCGGATGACCTGCAGCAGCGTGAGGACCGCAAGCAGGAACGCCAGCACCATCGCGCAGCTCTGTGTAATGATGACCCCGCGATGCCGGTTGTAGCGGTCGCCGACATATCCGCCCATCCATGCCAGCAGCAGCATGGGCAATTGGTTCGCAAATCCAAATAACCCGAGAATCGCGACGGAGCCAGTCAAGCGATAGACGAGCCACTGCTGCGCAGTGGTCTGCATCCATGTACCGATCAAGGAAATGAGTTGCCCAATGATGAAGAGCTGAAAGTTGCGATGTTTCAGGGCCCGAAAGCGTGGAGGAAGCTCAGGAATGGAGGACTCTCCAGTTTTTTGGATGCGCGGAAACGTACCACGTCACGATGCCGCGAGAAGGAGGGAGTTGTCAATGAGGGGAAATGGGGGAAATCGTTCCATTTTGGAACGCAAGCCACAAAAATACGCAATTTTTGTATGTGTGGCAAATAAAGGGGTTAATGCACTTGCATTTTGTAAGTGTGGCATTCAAAGGAGTTATTTTCGGTATGCGCAAAAGCCACACGAAGCATCATCTTCGTCGATCCAAGCCCGCGCTTGCTCCAGAACGGCAGGTTACAAGTAATGGAACCATTGTAACTAACCGCTAAACTACACAATGAGTATGTATTGCTTACCGATATTTGTCAAGAAAAACCCGCCAAATCACGTGTGCATACGGGTCCGCGAGCAAGCCACCCTCCAGTGGAAACTTCCAGTTCCGTGGTGCTGCGATTCGCTTGACCACTTAAGGCGCGCGTAGGAAGATTCCAGCGTTTCGAATCTTATTGGGAGAAATATGGTGGCGACTTCCCGCTTGGAAACCGTTTTTAGGTTTTGCAATAAGGCTTGTTGTGCCGGAGTGGTTGCCGCCACGATCCTATCCGGTCTGGGCACGCCAATCGCTCACGCGCAAGAGAAGCAGGATAAGACGGTCGAATTGTTGAAAGAGCTCTCCAACGCGCCGGGGCCTTCGGGGCTGGAGGAGCCGGTGCGAAAGATCATGGTCGAACGGATGACGCCGCTGGCCGACCACATTTCCTACGATGGGCTCGGCACGGTGATCGCGGCGCAGGGGAAAAGCGGCCCGCGCATCATGATCGATGCCCACATGGACGAGGTGGGCGCAATGGTGCGGCGCATCACGCCCGACGGCTACCTGACGATGCAGTTGCTAGGCGGCTGGGTGGATGAAGCTTTGCCGGGCCAGCGCTGGATTATTCTGGGATCAAAAGGCGTGGTGCACGCGAGTTCGACGGTGCGGGATGACCATCTGGTCTCCAACGACGAAGCCGCCAAGTTGATCG
This sequence comes from Acidobacteriota bacterium, assembly GCA_021324935.1. Lineage (GTDB taxonomy): Bacteria > Acidobacteriota > Terriglobia > Acidiferrales > UBA7541 > Acidiferrum. The sequence continues at coordinate 22,316 of JAJPIE010000049.1, read as the reverse complement.
ACAATCATGACAATGTTTTTCTGGACGTTGGCGCAAAGAACGCGGAAGAAGCAGCCCGAATGGGGATTCGTCCTGGCGATTCGATTACCCCGGATTCGACTTTTCTGGTATTGAACGGGACGAAGAACTATCTGGGCAAGGCTTGGGATGACCGCGCTGGCTGCGCTCTTTTGATTGAGGCCATGCAGCGCTTCCAGCATGCTTCGCATCCCAACCAGCTTTTTTTCACCGCAACGACGCAGGAAGAGACCGGCCTTACCGGCGCACACACGGCGGCCGCCCAGGTAAAACCAGATGTTGCGATCGTGCTGGAAGGCGGGGTAACGAACGATTTTCCGGGAGTCCGGCCAGACCTCGCGCAAGAAGTTCTGGGCGGGGGGCCCGGGTTGTTTTTATACAACGGCAGCGAATTGCCGAATCGGAAATTCGTGGCACTGGCCCACCAACTCGCCAGGGAAAAAGGCATACCGGTACAGGATGAACTGGTGGTGGGCTACGGCGACAACGCGGCGGAGATTCAAAAGAGCACGAACGGCGTGCCGACGATTACGCTGGCCGTGCCCGTTCGCTACACGCACGTGCACAACGGCATTATGAATCGCGGCGACTACGACCGGACACTGGAGTTGCTGGTGGCGTTGCTGGAAAAGCTGGATGCGGACACGGTCAAAGAACTGAGGGATTTTCCACCGGCAATGTAAGACCAGGGCCGAAGTTTATTCGTTGGGGGCGTCTGGCGCACCGATGTGCGTGTGGCTGATGTCCTGCAGCAGGGATCTTTCCTGATCGCTCATCCCGCGGGTGAAATTCGGATCGTTAAGGCGCTGATTGCGGGCGGATTCCGGCATGTTCTGCAAAACGCCGAGCTTCTGCTTGAGGACCTGTTGGCGGTCCCAGGGCATCCGGCGCCACTGGGGAAGAATGTCGTTCTTGATGTGCTCGCGCTGCTCCGGCGTGAGCTTGCGCCAGGTGGCTTCTTTCTGGCGCAAATCGGTCTGCTGGGACGGCGTCATGCGATCCCACTGACTGAATTGCTGGCGAATTCTGGCTTGCTTGTCTGGGGCAAGATTCTGGAACGCCTTGCTGTTTTGCAGGACGAGCTCGCGCTGCTGCGGCGAGAGGTCGCGCATCTGATCCACCCAGGGACGCGCCGCGCCAATTCCGAGTTGCTGGCGAGGCGAGCGGACGAAATTGGCGTCGTCGCCATTGCGCACTCCGGGTTCCCGATTGCCGCCGTTGTTGAAATTCTGGTTCGGGCGCGGATTCTGGCTGGGATGCTGCGCCGCGTAGTTATTCGCGGGCGGATGGTTCGGGTTCGCCGGGGGATGATTTGTATTCGCCGGGCGCTGGTTGTTTTGATGCACCTGGGCCTGGCGCTGCGGCGGACGGTCGGGATGCGGATGTTGTTGCCCGCAGGCAAGCCCCGGCAGCGCGAGCAGGGCAAGAGCCGCCAGCGCTTGCAATCCAAATTGGTATTTCATCCACCGCATTGCTTCGATTCTCTCCGTCGAACCCAATTCCTATTCCTGATTCTTGCTGTGTCCGGGTGCGCCAAAAGCCGCCCACCCACCCGCATGAGATGCACCTACATCTGCTGCTGCGGCTGCTCTTCGTTTGCCTGATCGGCTTGTACCGGGGGCGGCAATTCCTTCAGAGGCTCAAAATTCTGCAAAAGGTCGTGATCCTCCAGAACCGGCAGATCCTGCATCATGGCCTGGTCGTCATTGGTGATCAGGGGCTGCACGGGCGAGGAGCGATAACCGACATAAACAGCCATCACCAAAAGCAGCGAGGCAACCAGCGCGACGCGGGGGGATACATGCAACCACGCCCACCAGCTCATCTTGGGTTCGGGTTCCGCGGCCACCAGCGCATGCACTCGAGTATCAAATTCAGACGAGGGCTCGATCACCGGAAGCTCATCGAGCAACCCGGAGACGGCGCTGAATTCCTGCACGCGCAGCCGGCAAGGAGCGCAGTTGGCAATGTGCTTCTCGACCTCCAACCGCTCGCTGGCTTTCAGCCGGCCGTCCACGTATCCGAGGATTCGGCTTTCCATGCGTTCACAACTCATAACTTCCTGCTTTCCCTGCCCTCAGTGTTTCGCCTGCTGCGCCACAAGCGGGGCTAGTTCCACCCGCAGCGCCTCGTATGCGCGGAAGAGGAGCGATTTTAACGCGCTCTCCGAGCAGTTGAGAATCTTGGCAATCTCCGCGTAATCCAGCTCTTCATACTTGTGCAGCAGCACCGCGGCGCGCTGCTTTTCCGGCAGCTTGTCAATGGCGTGGCGGATCATTTTCCGCCGCGCGTCTTCGACGAGATGCTGTTCGATATTCGGATGCTTCTCCGGAACATCCAGCGGCCTCTCGTCGCCATCTTCGGCGTCCACGGTCACCGGCGCGTCGATGGAAACTTCCAGTTTCTGATAGCGGTTGTCCCGCACGGAGTTCAGGGCGAGATTGGTGGCAATGCGGAACAGCCAGGTCGTAAACTTCGCGCTGGGAACGTAGTCTTCCCGGGCGCGATAGACGCGAAGGAAAACTTCCTGCGCGAGGTCTTCGGCCTGCTCGCGGTTGCGCACCATGCGAAACAGGAAGTTGACCAGTGGCGTGCGATAGCGCTGCAACAAGAGCTCAAAGGAGGTCCCGTCGCCAGCTTTCACATCCAACATGAGTTGGACGTCGGTTCTGACCATGGCCGCCACACTTTACCAAACACTTTTGTTCTCAAAAAGTTGCAGTTGCGGGAAGGAGAAGTAGCGGGACTGGCCCGGATGGATTAGAGATTGTATAACAACTTTAGAATCAGCATAGTAGCGACGCCAAGAAAGACCAGGAAGGCCATGCGCCAGTGCGGCTCTTTGTTGACCTCCGGGAGCAAGTCCGTGGCGGCGACATAGAGCGTGACGCCGCCCGATAGGGGTAGCGCGTACTTGAGCTGAGCCTGGAGCTGACTGGTGAGAATAATTCCGGCGAGCGTGGCGGCTCCGAGGAGTCCTGCGGCCCGAACCGCTTTGCGTTTGCCGCGGCCGCTGGCCATGACAACGGAGGCGACGGTGAAGCCCTCAGGGAGTTTGTGGAGGAAGACGGCGACGAAAATCAGGAGGCCCAGCCAGGTGGAGATGAGGAAGCCGGCGGCGATGGCCACGCCGTCGAAAAAAGTGTGAATGGCCAGGCCGAGCAGGATGGTGCGGTGAACATGGCCGTGCATCTCTTCGGTGTGAGTCTCTTCGCCAAAATGAAAATGCGGGGCGATGGCGTGCTCGAACAGGTGGACGAGAAAGAACCCCGCGAGGACGCAGATCAGCGCATTCGGCCCGGCCAGGCGGACGGATTCCGGGATGATTTCCACCAGGGCGACGGAGAGCATGTAGCCGGCGCCGAGGGCCAGAAAATATTGCAGGAAGCGGCGGGGCCATTCTCGATAGACGACGAAGTATCCGCCGATGAGGTTCCCAGCGGCGGCAACGAGGCCGAGGATTGCGGCCAGCGCGATGCGAACTGGAATATCGTGGATCATGAAGAAAGCTGTTAGTTGTAAGTTTTTAGTTTTAAGTTACAGGAAAAGAGCGCGCCACCTCGGAAGGCAGGCCCCGCAACTGGCGCGCCTCGCTCTGTATGTGAAGACCAAAAATTAAAAACCAACATCTGAAAACTGGATCAGCCGCTGTGGCGGAAGAGAATAACATCGCCTTCCCGAACGATGTAATCTTTTCCCTCGAGACGAACCTGGGCTTTTTCTTTGGCGGCGGCGATGCTGCCGGCGGCCAGCAAATCCTGGCAGCGGACCACTTCCGCGCGAATGAAGCCTTTTTCGATGTCGCTGTGAATCTCGCCGGCGGCTTTCACCGCGGTGGACCCCTTGCGGATGGTCCAGGCACGCACTTCGGGTTCGCCGGCGGTGAAGAATGGGAAAAGACCCATCAGATCGTAGGTGGCTCGAATCAGGCGGTTGAGGCCAGGTTCTTGCAAACCGTAGGAAGCAAGGAGTTCCGCCGCTTCCTTTTCCTCCATCTCAGCGAGTTCCGCTTCAAGGCGCCCGCAGACCGCGACGACCGCGGTGTTGGGACGCCCCTCGAGCGCGGCGAGTTTGTGCTTCTCGACGGCCTTGTCAAGTTCGGCGGCTTCGTCGTCGCCGAGATTCAACACATAGAGCATCGGGCGCTGTGAAAGAAAAAGGAATCCGCCGATGGGTTTGCGCTCTTCGGGGGTGAGTTCGAGTTCGCGCAGCGGCTTTTCGGCTTCGAGGTGCGCTTTGCATTTCTCGAGGACGGCTTTTTCATGCTCGAGCTGCGGGTCTTTCTTTTTCTTCAGGTCCTTCTCGACGCGTTCGAGGCGCTTGGAGACCTGATCGTGATCGGAGAGGATAAGTTCGAGGTCGAGATTGGTGGCATCCCGCAGCGGATCGATGCTGCCTTCGGAATGCGGCACGCTGGGATCGTCGAAAACGCGGATGACGTGGGCAATCGCGTCGACGTCCCGAAGGGTGGCAAGGCTTTCGCGCATGCGTTCCTTTTGCACGCCTGGAAGATCGACGTATTGCACGGTGGCGTAGGTGATTTTTTTAGGGTTGTAGAGCTTGGCAAGCTCGAGGAGGCGCGGCTCCGGCACTTTGGCCACGCCAACGTGCGCGGCCTGGGCGCCATTGGCATCCACGTGGGCCTTGGTGAGAATTCGAAAGAGTGTGGTCTTGCCGACCTGCGGTAGTCCAATAATTCCTGTCTGCATAAACTCTAAATTTTAGCACATACCGGGACGCAACTTTGGTCTGCAACGCGATGCGCTTCGCAAATCGGGTTACCAACGCGCCGACGGCGTGCTATGTTTCTTCGCCGGCTATGACCACCCATATTCCACCAGAAAGACTCGCGTTTGATTTGCAGGAGGCGCTGCGGCATTTGAGCGAGCGCGACGAGGTGTTGCGGGAACTGATTGCCACGACGAAAGCGTTTGCAATTGACGCGGATATGGGGCAATCGCCTTACGAGGTGCTGGTTGAAGCAATTGTGTATCAATCTATCTCCGGCAAAGCCGCCGCAACGATCTACGGGCGTATCAAGGCTTTGGGCGAGAGCGGCCGGCCACCTTCTCCGGAGAAAATGCTGAAGATTCCCGCGCCGAAATTGCGCAAGGCAGGACTTTCGGGAGCAAAGGTTCTAGCGATGAAGGACCTGGCCAAGAAAGCGATAGCGGGGATTGTGCCGACTCACGACGAAGCCTTGCGGCTAGCCGATGAAGAGTTGATCGAGCGGCTGGTTTCCGTGCGCGGCATCGGCGCGTGGACCGTGGAGATGTTCCTGATTTTCCGGCTGGGGCGGCCAGACGTGCTGCCGATCCACGACCTGGGCGTGAAGAAAGGCTGGTCGGTCGCCTACGGGAAAAAGCACATGCCGAAGCCCAACGAATTGCTGAAATTTGGGGAACGCTGGCGGCCGTACCGGACTGTTGCGAGCTGGTACATGTGGCGAGCGTTTGAGCGCGCGGGGTACAAGGTTACGAACAAAATCCGGCCAAAGCCGGTCCGGAAGAAGAGAATGGGCAGCGCCTCGAAGCGCAAAACGCGCCGCAGAGACAGATAAAGAGGAATCAATTGCAATTGCGAAGCAGGACACTCAAAGTGAGTGATTTGACGGGGCTACGTCAAGATTCTCTAATCCGAGAAAAAGCTCTCGGCATGCGACGTGCTGTGATTTGCGAGGACCTGCCTGGCTCGGCAAGGAGAGAGGCAAGGCTCCCACGGCCAGCCCAATCGAAGCAGCGACGCAGATACCGACGCCCGAAATGGGAACCGCATCGGAGACCCTACGCGATTCGGTACAACACTCCGCCGTCGCCATCGCCAGTTGCAGCCATACCATAACCGGGCTGGCGGTGAGTTCAGAAGAGATAGTCCAAGCAAACACGGGAGTATCTCAGCAGGCCGGGGAGATCCGCGACGCGGCACGATTGACCCTGGAAGAGGCGGAGGACACCGCAAGCGCGGCCGATACGCTGCGAGACGATGCTTTACAGGGACAAAAGTCCCTGGCAGGGATCGCGGAGCAGATGGCCGATGCGGCGCGGCAGGCCGGGCATGCAGAGGCTACGATCCGCACATTAAACTCCGCGATCCAGGCGATTGAAACGGCGGCGACGGCGATTGGGCAGATCGCCTCGCAAACGCGCGTGCTGGCGTTGAACGCTTCCATCGAAGCGGCGCGCGCCGGAGATGTGGGCAAGGGATTTGCGGTGGTGGCTTCCGAAGTGCGCCAGCTTTCCAACTCCAGCAGCGAGGCAGCGCGGAAAATCGCGGGAACCGTGGCGAGCGTGCGCAGTGAGGCGGAGCGTTCATCGAAATCCATCGGGGCGATGGGCGAAAGGGTAAAGCGCTCGGCGGAGTCCGTGAAGCAGGTGGGCGACGAATTGAACACCGTGCTGGAAGCTGCCATCGTCATGCATCAGCGGATCGGAAACATCCGCTCGAATGCCAATTTCAGCGCGCAGGCGGCGGTGAAGATTGCGAAGCACGCGGAACAAAGCGCCGCGAAGACCAGCCGGCTGGGAGAAGAGCTCCGCCGGACGGCCGAAGAAATTGACGCGAAGAGCGAAGAATCGTTTGAAAAAATGATCCTTGCGGGAGTGCGCTGCGTTCACGAGACGCTGTATCGGGATGCGCTGGAACTCAGCGCGCGGTCGTCCGCGGTGCTGGAGAGCGCGATCCTCAAGCACGAACTGACGGAAGCAGGGCTTTTCTCCAACCGCTATCAGGAAATTGCCGGAAGCAACCCGAAGAAGTACCACACCGAGTACGGCGGGTTCACCGACCGCGCACTGCAGCCGCTGCTGGAGGAATTTCTCTCCGCGCATCCGTTGGTCTCCTATGCCATCGGCGTGAACGTGGAGGGCTATCGCCCGACGCACAATCTTCGGTACAGCAAGGAACCGACAGGCAATTACCAGGTCGATCTGTCACAAAGCCGGAGCAAGAGGATCTTCAACGATCGCGTGGGGCTGCGCAGCGCCTCGCATGACCGGCCGCTGCTGCTGCAAACTTACCGGCGGGACACGGGAGAGATCTTGCACGATCTTTCCGTGCCGTTGGCGGTGAACCGGAGGCGATGGGGAGCGGTCCGGCTGGGGTACGCGGCCCAGGGTTGAGGCACGGACCTAACCGGCCAAGGCCGTGTCGCGGGCAGCCGCGAAATAGTGGCTTACGGTTTTACAGATTCACGCACGAGAAGAAACATCCCGGCAAGGCCAAGAAGCAGGACCGCGCCTTCGTAACGCACGGAGAGGTGATGGAGGCGGTTGAACTCCACACGGCGAGGATCGTTTTCCGGCGTGTTTTGCACGGACACCATTTGCTTTTTTAACGCTTCCATGCGGTTACTGACGGTGAATTGCGAAGCAGCGGTGAGGAGGACCATCAGCACCACGCACAGCGCCGCGGCACTGGTGAAGCTGCCAAAATCGCGCGTGCGCGCCAGCCGGGCAATCAGAAAGAACAACCCCAGGAAAATTCCGGCGTAATGCAAGCGCCCCAGCGAATAGCCCACTACCATCCCAGCGGCGTCGCGATTGCCAAGGATGGAAAAAGCGCCGGGAGCGACAACGAAGCTGAGAAATGCATCTCCGCCCAGCCAAAGGCTGAGTGTAAGAAATTCGATGGATCGAAGTGTGGTTTGCATCCAACTACTATAAGGCGAATCCAGGGAGACGCTGTGACGCCTTCACACTCCGCTTGCCTGCTCGCTCACGGTTGGAGATTGGCAGGTGCGCTGATGAGGAAGGCGGCCATGCACCTGATCAACCAGAGGCAAAATAACAAAATATGCTAATCTTGGATATCCATGAAAAGGGGCTACGTGCCATGAACGTATCGCTTACGCCAGAACTGGAACATTGGGTGGACGAGCGGGTGCGCAGCGGGCGCTATGCGTCCGCCTCTGAAGTCATTCGCGAGGCCCTGCGCCTGCTGGAGGTTCAGGAGGCAGCGAAACAACGGCGATTGGACGGTATCCGGCAGAAGATCGATCGAGGCTTGAAGCAGCTTAACGAGGGAAAAAGTATAGCCCCGGAGGATGCGAGATCGCGGCTTCGCGCGGCACGTCGCAGATAGCTTATGCAGGAAACCGGATATGGACCTGTATGAAGTGTCTCCCGAGGCTGTGGAGGATTTGCTGAACATTCAGGAGTTCGTCTCCGCCGATAGCCCTGCCGCAGCCAATCGCGTGGTCGAAGAATTCTTTTCGGCATTCGAGCACCTTGTGGCGTGGCCCCGATCGGGTCATTCGCGAAGCGATCTCACTGATAAGCCAGTTTTGTTCTAGCCGGTGGGCTCGTATCTGATCGTCTATCGCATTCGCGACGAGGACAGGCGAGTACAAATTGTCGACGTCCATTTGGCCGCACGAGACGTGCCGGCGATACTCGATGACAGGTGAAGGCACAAGAGCGAAGCTGCCGCTAATGGGTCCGATACTCGGATTTGGAAACCCGGCGCACGAAAAACATTTGCCTGCGTTAATTCCCGCTAAACTGGAAAGAATGGTGGGCGATAAAGGATTTGAACCTTTGACCTCTCGCGTGTGAGGCGAGCGCTCTAACCGCTGAGCTAATCGCCCGTCCGGAACGGGTGACCCTTTGCAGAGGAACGCCGCTGCCGCGTGAAACTCAGTGGCAACGCCGCTCATCTATTAAAACAGGAAGACCCGGGGTTTTCAACCGATGCCGATGGTCACAACTCATGTGGTTTCTCAACTGCAGCGATCGATCGCGCGGGCGATCTATGGGAAAGAAGACGTGATCCAGCTGGCGCTGGTTACGCTGCTGGCGCGCGGCCACCTGCTGATCGAGGACGTGCCGGGGACCGGGAAAACCACGCTGGCCCACGCGCTGGCGAAGTCGTTTCATTGCACGTTTCAGCGCATTCAATTTACTTCGGACCTGTTGCCGAGCGATGTGCTGGGCGTGAGCGTCTATAACCCGGAGATCCGGGAATTCGAGTTTCGTCAGGGGCCGATCTTTGCCAACGTGGTTTTGGCGGACGAGATCAACCGCACCACGCCGCGCACGCAATCGGCGCTGCTGGAAGCGATGAACGAGGCGCAGGTGACGGTGGACGGGCGCACATTGCCACTGCCGCAGCCCTTCCTGGTGATCGCGACACAAAATCCCGTGGAGCACCATGGCACCTATCCCTTGCCGGAATCGCAGCTCGACCGTTTTCTGATGCGCATCAAGATGGGATATCCATCGCATGAAACGGAAAAGGAGATTCTGCGCAGCCGGTCGATCGCCGACCCGGTTGAGTCGCTGGAACCTGTCGCGGACGTGTCCGATGTGCTGGCGATGCAGCAGACGGTGACGCGCGTGCGGGTGGATTCGAGCTTGCACGATTACGCGCTGGAGATCGTAAACCGGACGCGAAAATCGGATCAACTGGCGCTGGGCGTGAGCCCGCGCGGAACGCTGATGCTGCAACGCGCGGCGCAGGCGCGTGCGTATCTCGAAGGGCGCGATTTCTGCCTGCCCGACGATTTCAAGCAATTGGCGGTGGCGGTGTTTTCACATCGCGTGGTGGCCAGCGCGCGGCACGCTTCGCTGCAGAAGAAATCGGAAACGACGGAAAACGTGCTCCGGGAGATTGTGGATTCGGTGCGCGTGCCGGTGTGAGGGGGAAGAACTTTTAAGTTTTAGGTTTTTTTCGGACTTGAAAACACTGGATTGCGCTCTGGAACTTAACGAGCGCCAGGAACGAACAGCTTAGAACTTTCCCGCGCCATGGCAACCATCACTTCGACTCTCCAATTTTTGTGGGCCAAGTCGGACCGGCCGGGGGTACGCGCGTTTTTCCTATCCATGGCGGCGCTGAGCATTGCGCTGGTTCTGGCTTTGTATTCGGGAGCCGCGGCGCAACTGGGCAATCTGTTTCTGGCAAGTGCCTCGGCATTGACGGCGCTGGTGGTGGCCGGATGGGTGGCGGTGACGCTGGTGCCAACGCTGGCGAAGCGCACGCCGCTGCGCTGGATCGGCTACCGCATGGAGTACCGCGTGACGCGCGAGGGATGGATCTATATCCTCGGCATCGTTCTGGTGGCGCTGGCGGCGATCAATACCGGCAACAATCTGCTGTTTCTGATCCTGGCCAGCCTGATCGCGTCGATCCTCATGTCCGGAATTTTATCTTCCATCACGCTCGCGGGCGTGGAGCTGAAACTCGATTTGCCGGAGCACATTTTCGCGGGGCAAACGGTGCGGGCGGCGGTAGAACTCGAGAACGAAAAGTTGAGCTTGCCTTCGTTTTCGCTGCGGGTGGAAGCGGCGAAGCAAAAAAAAGGACAAGCGGCGGTGGCGCTGCTGGAGACGCCGGTTTATTTTCCGTATTTACCGCGGCAGCAGACGGTGAAGCAAAGCGTGCCCCTGCTTTTTCCGCAACGCGGGCTTTACCGGCAGGAAGCGTTTCGCATCGTCACGCGGTTTCCGTTCGGATTCCTGCAAAAAGCGCGGCGGCTGGACCTGGCGACGGAGGCGCTGGTCTATCCGGCGGTGGCGGCGTCATCGGAATTTTTGGAAGTGCTGCCTGGGTTGCAGGGGGCGATGGAAAGCTACGCGAAGGGCCGGGGTCAGGATTTGTATGCGCTGCGCGGCTATCTGCCCAACGATAGCGCGCGGCACGTGCACTGGAAAGCTTCCGCGCGTTACGGCGAATTGATGGTGAGGGAATTTGCGCGGGAAGACGATTGCCGCGTGTTGCTGGTTTTCGACCCGCAAAGTCCGGCGGCGGGAAGCGCGCCCGCTTCGAAGGAACGCGAGCGCTTCGAGCGGGCGGTGACGTTTTGCGCGGCACTGGCATGGAATTTTCACGAACGCGGCGCGTTGATGGAATTCCGCAGCGTGAACGCGGCCACGCCGCTGGGGCCGGCTTCGGAAAATATTTTTGCGATTCTGCGGCACCTGGCCCTGGTGCAACCGGTTGGGCCGAATTCGCAGCCGGAACTTTTGCGCGAGCTGGCGGCGGATCCGGAGTCGTTCAAGATTATCGTGACTTCGCAGCCGCGCGGGTCGATTCCCGCGGAGTTGTGGAATACGTCCTACATTGTGTTTGCCAGTGATTTGACGGGGTAAGAACTCCACGAACCTCTGACGGCGCGGGCGCTCTTGCCTGCGCTTGCTTTGTGCTTGTGGCCCGGCCGGACAGGCTGAAGCCTGCGCCACAAGAACCCAATGCCAGGAAGGTGCGGCGCGAGTTGTGCGAAACTGGACGGCATGCTGACCGGTCCGGCGCTGGCGCGATTCCAAAAGAGTTTATTGGCGTGGTTTCGGGAGTCCCAACGCGATCTGCCGTGGCGGCGCACACGCGATCCCTATCGCGTCTGGCTTTCCGAAATCATGCTACAGCAAACGCGGGTGGCCGCGGTGATTCCCTACTACGAACGATTCCTGGAGCGATTTCCCACGGTAAAGGAATTGGCCGAGGCACCTGAAGACGAAGTGCTGCGGCTCTGGTCTGGGCTTGGCTACTATTCGAGGGCGCGAAATCTGCAAAATGCGGCGCGGCAGATTGTGGAGCGGCATGGCGGTGAATTCCCGCGCGCCCCAGGGCAAGCGCTGGCGTTGCCGGGGATCGGCGCATACACGGCGGCGGCGATTCTGAGCATCGCCTATCAGGCAAAAATGGCGGTGCTCGATGGGAACGTGGCGCGCGTGCTGGCGAGATTGGGCGCGGTGCGAGGGGATTTGCGGGCGAATGGGAGATGGCTGGAGCTGCAGAAAACGGCAGACACCTTGCTGGACGAGGAAGCCCCGGGGGATTGGAACGAGGCGATGATGGAGTTGGGCGCGACGCTTTGCACGCCGCGTTCGCCGCAATGCCTGATCTGCCCGTTGACCGGTTTCTGCGAGGCCCGAAAGAAGGGACTGACGGAAGAGATTCCCGCCAAGCGCGTGAAGCGTGAAAGGGTGGAGATTGCGCTGGCGGCACTGGTGCTGGTGGACGCCCGCGGAAAGACGTTGCTGCTGCCTCCGCCTCAAAAGCGGGAGCAGGCCGGCGCGGGGGAAGCCGCTGATGTCCCGACGCTGGTTTCCCGCATGTGGCACTTTCCGACGATTCCGGTGCGGCGAGAAGCGGCGAAAGTGGAACTGAGGAAGTTCGCCCAGACATCGATCTTCCGCGGAGGAAAGTGCGGGAGCGAATGGCAGGCATTGAAACCGGTGCGGCATGCCGTGACCTTTCGAGCGATCACGATCTATCCTTTTCTGGCAAGGGCGGCGGGGCTGCCCAGGATAGCCGGGACGAAGATTTTGCCGCTCGAAGAAGTTTCGGAATTGGCAATTTCGAGTTTGACGCGGAAAGTGGCGCGAGCGGCGGAAAAAGCAATCTGAGCGTTGCCAGGGCAAGATTGCGCCCCTCCCCGGCCTTTATTGATACGCGCGGGCGGGAATTGGGGCGGGCGGGCCGATGCTATTCTAGGAATTCCAACGATGGCCAGCTCCACTTCAACGCCGGTTCAGGATCTTCCCGCGGGTCCATTTTTCCGCGCGTCCTTGTTTTTCCTTGTGTTCACCGCGGTGCTGACGCTGGTCAGCACCGGGAAGCTCGATCTTCTCACCACAATATTGGCGCCAGTTGGGGTTCTGTACAAAGGGTTCCGTTGGTGGCAGGGGCATGGCCCGGAACTCCGGCAGGCCACGGCGACACGCTGGGTGCTGGCGTTTCTGTTCGTGTTTCCGTTGGATGCGCTGTTTGTATCGCGCTACCTGGTGCCGGCAAGCGTGAACATCGCACTGTACTCGGCGCTGCTCGGGGCCGTGCATTTCCTGGTGATCGTGACTATCCTGCGGCTTTATAGCGCGTCCACGGACCGCGACGCGATCTTCCTGGCAATGCTTGCGTTCGCCTCGGTGCTGGCAGCGGCGGTCTTTACCATCGATACGAACTTTTTCTTCCTGTTCGTGGCGTTTCTGGTGTTTGCCGTGGCCACGTTTCTGGGGCTCGAAATCCGGCGAAGCGCATTCGGTGCGGTGTATCCGCCGTTGCATGGGGAGGCTGCGCGGGAACGCCGCTTTTACCGGGCGATTTCCCTGGCGGCGGTGAGCGTGGCGTTTGGCGCGATTCTCTTCGGTTCTTTGATTTTCTTTTTCTTCCCTCGGGTGAATGCCGGTTTTTTCTCGCGAACGGCTTTTCAACCCTCACTGATGACCGGGTTCACGGACAGCGTCGAACTGGGACAGATCGGCGAAATCCAGAAAGACAGTACGGTAGTGATGCGCGTGCAAACCGGGCATCCGGTGGACTATCCTTTGCTGCGGTGGCGAGGAATTGCGCTGACCATGTTTGACGGACGGAGATGGTACACCAAAGACAAGTCGCGCGATTTGCATCCGGCGGGACAAGGCGGCTGGGTGCTGCTGGATTCGCCGTTCGCAATGCAGGCGCCGATCGTGGGGCAGCTCCATTTCACGGTGCTGCTGCAGCCGATCGCCAGCGACGCCATTTTCGCACCGATGCAAGTGATGGAACTCCGCGGCAATTTTTCGAGCGACCCCAGCCGGTATACCGGCGAACCGCGTTTCGGCGCGCTGGGCGTGGACGCGACCGGATCGATTTCGAATCCCGCGCACAATTTTGCGCAAATCCGCTATGAGGGAATTTCGCTGCTCCCCGCAGCACGGCCGGCGAAGGCGCGCACCGCGGGCACGGATTATCCGGCGGACATCCAGGAAACCTATCTGCAATTGCCGGAACATCTGGACGCGCGAATTCCGGAACTGGCGCGAAACATCACCGCCACCGCGAACAATCCCTTCGACAAAGCGATCGTGATAGAGAGTTACCTGCGCCGGAATTTCGCCTACACGCTGAATCTGGTGGGCAAGCCCGGTGCCGACCCGCTGGCGCAATTCCTGTTCGTCACGAAAGCGGGACATTGCGAGTATTTCGCTTCGGCGATGGCCGTAATGCTGCGCACGCTGGACATTCCTTCGCGGGAAGTGAACGGTTTCCTGCCAGGGGAGTACAACGACGTGGCCGGCGATTACATCGTGCGCGCCAGCGACGCGCACAGTTGGGTGGAGGCGTATTTTCCGGGAACGGGATGGATCACGTTTGATCCCACGCCGGCCACGGCCGAGGTGGCGAGCGGTTTGTTCGGCAGGCTGAATCTTTACTTGGATTGGATGCAGTTGAACTGGAACGAGTGGGTGGTGAACTACGACTGGGCGCACCAGTCGCTGCTGGCGAGAGGCGTTCGGCAGAATACGACCGATTACACGGCGGCGATCAAACAATGGTTCCGGCGTCAGCAGGATCGCGGCATGCAATCGCTTATTTCGTGGCAAATTTCGCACGCGTACCTGCGCGCGTTGTTTCCGGTGGCGCTGGTTTTGCTGCTGGTGGGCCTGCGGATGGACTGGCTCCGGTCATTTTTCCGATGGCTTGGCTTATCGTTGCAGATGCGGCAGCCGGCGGAGAAACGGGACAACCCGCAGCTTGCTTCGCGGCTCTATGCGGAGATGCTGCGCGTGCTGGAGCGGCGCGGATTCGCGCGCAAGGAAACGCAGACACCAGGGGAATTTGCGGCGACATTCGCGCCGCAACCCGGACTGGGTGCGGCGGTGGGTAAGTTTACGGAACTTTACGGGCAGGCGCGTTTCGGAGGTGCGGCGTGCGATGCAACGCGGCTACGGACCCTGCTGGAAGAGATTCGCGCCGCAGTGCGAGCGAAATGAGGCCGCTTGAGTTGTGCCATGCTTCCGGCGCTTTCTTCCTGGCTGGCCGATTTCCTATCTCCTCTGCGCTGGGCTGATTCCTTTCGCACCTTTGGCGCACCCTGCACCTCCATCAGGTCCCGGACGTCGTAACAGGGAATTTCCTGCCATGCTAAAATTTAGAAATTGGCGTTGAGGCGCCGGATAAACCGTATGCGCAAGGTTGGATTTGTTTCCCTGGGATGCCCGAAGAACCTCGTGGATAGCGAGGTGATGATGGGTATTCTTGCGCGCGAAGGCTATGAACTCACCCCGCGCGCGGGCGATGCGGAAATCCTGGTAGTAAATACGTGCAGCTTCATTGAGCCGGCGCAGAAAGAGTCCGTGGACGCGATTCTGGAGATGGCCGAACACAAAAAGTTCGGCGCCGCGAAAAAACTGATCGTGGCAGGCTGCCTGGTGGAGCGGTATCGCGACCAGATTCTGGAGCAGATTCCAGAAGTGGACGCAGTGGTTGGCACTGGCGAAGTGGAACGCATCCTCGAGGCCGTGGAAGGCGATTTGAAAATCCTCCCCGCGCAGCCACCCGTGTTTCTCTATCACGATTTGACTCCACGCGTGGTGACTACGCCGAAGCACCAGGCGTACATCAAGATCGCCGAAGGCTGCGATCATCCCTGCACGTTTTGCATCATCCCGGAATTGCGTGGCGCGTTCCGCAGCCGGCGGTTTGAGTCGGTTGTGCGCGAGGCAGAGAACCTAGCCGCGGCTGGCACGCGCGAAGTGACGTTGATCGGGCAAGACACAACCTCGTATGGCGAGGATTTGGGCTTGCGCGATGGACTGGCACAACTGCTGGAGCGGCTGGCGCAGGTGGAAGACCTGCTGTGGGTGCGGTTTCTTTACGCCTATCCAAATCGCGTAACGCAGAAATTGCTGGATACTCTGGCGGCGCACCAGCGGCTGGCGAAGTACATTGATATGCCGCTGCAGCATGCGAGTCGCGACGTGCTGGGGCGCATGAAGCGCGGCTCGCACGGCGAAGCGTTTTTGAAATTGCTGGAGCGCATGCGCGCGACCATTCCCGGCGTCGCGCTGCGCACGAGCTTTATCGTGGGCTTCCCCGGGGAGACCGAAGCGGACTTCCGGGAACTTTACGATTTTGTAGCCGAGGCTAAACTCGATTGGATGGGCGTGTTCGAATATTCCGACGTGGATAACGCCGAAAGTTTCGGCCTGAACGCGAAAGTGGGTGCGGACACGATCGCGGACCGCCGCAACCGTCTGATGGCGCTGCAAAAGAAAATTTCCCGCGAACGATTGCGCACGCTGAAGGGCCGGACGAAGACAGCGCTGGTGGAAGGACCTTCGAAGGACAACCCGCTGGTGTGGGAAGCGCGCCTGGAAACGATGGCGCCGGATATCGACGGGAAGCTGTACCTGACGGACATCGAGCTGCCGAGCGGAGAGATTGCGTCAGCGGGCGACGTTGTGCGGGTGGAGATTACGAAGACGGACGCTTACGACTTGATTGGACGCGTGGCAGCGATCGAGGCGCGTCCCGCGCTTCGGCAGACAACGGCGGTGGGTACAGCCGCATCCGGAGAAGGGTTGACGCGAATTTCAACCGGTGCAGCGCTGCGAGTTATTGGGTAGGAACTCGGGTGGCACAGGCACTCTTGCCTGTGCAGGGTATCGACACTGCGGATCGGCTGCACAGGCTGAAGCCTGTGCCACGTAAGCCCCTACATTTCCCGGACGAGTGGTGGTACAACTACAGTTCGCCATGAAATACGAATGCCCCATCTGCATGAAACCCACCGATTCCAGTAAGGACGCGGACTTCCCCTTCTGCTCGGAACGCTGCCGCACGCTAGACCTGGGTGCGTGGTCGGCGGAGAAATACGTCGTCTCCGATCCGATCTTCGACGAAGAAGAGATCCCCGAAGCGGATCGCCGGGCACTGCGAGAAAGCTCGCGCAAGAATCATGAAACCAGCCACTGAAATTGCTGGCGTATCACCCGAAGCTCCAGCGAAAAAACCACGCCTCGCTTATGTGCTCGCCACGGCATTGGGAACAGGGTATATGAAGCCCGGCCCGGGCACCTGGGGTAGTGCCTTTGGATTGATTGTGGCGGTCGTGTCGCAGCCACTGACCTGGTTCCTTCTTCTGGGTCCGAACTTGCGGGTGAGAATTGGGAATAACGGCGAATTGGCAATTGGGACCGGCGGGATGATTCTTTTGTTGGTTCCCACAATTGCCGTGTGGTTCTTGCTGGCGTATTGTGGCGTGACCTCAAGCAGGAGAGTCGCGGAATTCGCGGGAATCAAGGATCCGCAGTACGTGGTGATTGACGAAGTCTCCGGCGTGCACCTGGCGATTATTTTGGGCTTGGCCCCTGCGTCCCCCTTGACGTTGCTGCACTCGCAAGATGCGGTTGTCTTCGCGCTTTTCAGTGGCATGAGCATCCTGAACTGGAAATTCCTGCTCTCGGCCTTCCTGCTGTTTCGCATCTTCGACATCACCAAGCCGTTTCCCTGCCGGCGCCTGGAGAAACTGCCGGGCGGCTGGGGCATTATGGCCGACGACTGGATGGCTGGGGTGTACGCTGCCATTTGCCTGCGTCTCGCGTTACACTTTCACTGGTTGTGATTTACGGCCGGGAACGATGAAATTCGGGTTTGGTTCAACCACGGAAAAGAACGGCATCCCCCAGATTGACCGGATTGCGCCCACCGCGGCGATTCCCGGCGGGGAGATTGCGATCTTTGGCAGCGGGTTTACCTCGCGGCACGGCGGACGTCCACTAGTGCGTTTTGGCGAGGCCGAAGCCCCGTTGGCCCTGGCCAGCAGCAACCGGCTGATTGCGCGCGTGCCGGAAGAGGCCAGCGGCAACACCATCCAGATCGTCAGCGCGCAGAAGGAGAGCCAGCCGTTTCCGGTTGCGCTGGGATACCAGATCGCGGACAACCTGCACCCGGTATCCAATCCAGTGGTGGACTCCGAAGGAAATATATATGTGACCTTCAGCGGGCCGCGCGGGCAGCGCGTGCCGGTTTCGCTCTACAAAATCACGCCAAGTTACGCGGTGAAGCCGTTTGTGACATCGTTGGTGAATCCGACGGGCCTGGCGCTGGGGCCAAGCGGCGATCTGTTTGTTTCCTGCCGGCATGATGGAACGATTCATCGGGTTTCCCCCGATGGCCGCAGCGAGCAGTGGATTGAAGGCATGGGCATTGCGACGGGATTGGCGTTCGATGCACACGGGAACCTGTTTGTCGGCGACCGAAGCGGCACGATTTTCAAAATCAGCCCGGACCGCGAGATTTTTGTGTTTGCGACATTGGAACCTTCCGTGGCGGCATATCACCTGGCGTTTCATCCGAGCGGCGAGCTGTACGTGAGCGGGCCGACGACTTCGAGTTACGACCGCGTCTACCGCATCACGCAGAATGGCGAAGTGCACGTGTTTTATCGCGGCATGGGGCGGCCGCAAGGGCTGGCGTTCGACCAGGCGGGGAACCTGCACGTGGTCGCTTCGCTGGGCGGGCGACGCGGGATTGTGCGTATTTCGCCGCAGGGCCACGCCGAGCATGTTTTGAGCGGGCCGGCGCTGGTGGGCCTGGCGCTGATGCCCGGCGGGCGCGGGATTCTGGCGGCCAACAGTTCCCTGTTCACGATTGATTGGAACGTGCGCGGTTTGTCTCTGCTCGGATAGTTTTGGAATGCGGAAATTTGCCTACCCTTTTGCCACGCAATAATAGCTTTCCAATATGAAACGCACCGTAGCGATTAAATCGCAACAGCGGCAGCCAGGCTGCTGTACTCCGAGAACCGTGAATCGGAGCGCGCCGCACCAGCGGATCGGCTGCGCCGGCTGAAGCCTGTGTCACCACAACTGCTCGGCCGGGGCTGAGCTACAATATTTCGCATGAAAGCGGAGATAATTGCCGTTGGCTCGGAGCTCCTGACGCCGGACCGGCTGGACACCAATTCGCTGTTTCTCACCGAAGAGCTGAACAAGCTCGGCATTGAGGTCCTTCGAAAAACCGTGGTCGGAGACGAACGCGACCTGCTGGCGGAGGCGTTTCGCGATGCGCTGAACCGCGTGCCGGTGGTGATTGCCAGCGGCGGCCTGGGTCCGACCGAAGACGACCTCACGCGGGAAACGGTCGCGGAGCTTCTGGGACGCCGCTTGCTGCGAGATGAAGCGGTTGTGCGCGCGATTGAAGCGCGATTCCGCAGACTCAAACGAGACATGCCAGCCGTGAATTTGCGGCAGGCGATGGTGCCGGAAGGCGCGGAGGTGCTGGAAAATCCGCGCGGTACGGCACCTGGACTCTGGATCGAAGACAAGGACCGCATGGTAGCGCTACTGCCGGGCCCGCCACGGGAATTGAAGCCCTTGTTCGTGGAGCAAGTGCTGCCGCGGCTGCAGCGACGCGTTTCCGGCGTGAAGATGTTTCATCGTGAATTGCGCGTCACGGGCCTGGGAGAATCGCATGTGGAAGAGCGTATCCGGCCGATCTACACGCGCTATGCGAATGTCCACACCACGATTCTTGCGGCGCCGGGCGAGATTCAGATTCATTTGCGCACATGGACCGAAGACGCCACGCAAGCGGGCACGATTTTGGACGAAATTGTGCGCAGCTTCGAGCTGGCGCTGGGCGACCGGATTTTCGCGCACTCAGGAGTGCCATTGGAGGAAGTGGTCGCGGAACTCCTGGCCACGAACCGCGCCACAATCGCAACGGCTGAAAGTTGCACGGGCGGCTTGCTGGCGGAGCGGCTGACGCGCATTCCCGGCAGCTCGAACTATTTTCTGGGCGGCGTGGTCTGCTACAGCAACGAGCGGAAGACCGCGTGGGCCGAAGTTCCTCCCGAAATGATCTCTGCGAAGGGCGCAGTGAGCGCGGAAGTGGCCGTGGCGCTGGCCGAGGGAGTTCGCCGCAGCCTGGGCAGCACGTTTGGCGTGGGCATCACCGGGATTGCCGGGCCTGGCGGGGGCAGCGAGGAAAAACCCGTTGGGACAGTCCATATTGCGCTCGCCTCGGCGACCGGCACGAGGGAACGCCTTGTGCACCTTCCGGGGGACCGGGAGGCAATCCGCTTCTACGCCACACAGATCGCGCTGGACATGGTACGCGTGCATTATCTCTATGACGGCAAGCCGCAGCCCCGGCGCGTCAATTCAGGCGATTAAGAAGGCGAGCGTGCGGCTTTTCATTGCGATCGACATTCCACAAGAAATTCGCACAGCTTATGCCCTGTTGATCGAAGAGCTCCGCGGCATCGCGCCAAAGGCGAAATGGGTGCGGGCGGAAAACCTGCACGTCACGCTGAAATTCCTGGGAGACACCCCGCGGGAAAAATTGGCGGCGGTGCAAGGCGTTCTGGCAGCAGTGCGTTCGCCAGAACCGGTGCAATTGGAATTTCGCGGACTCGGATTTTTCCCGAATGAGAAACGTCCACGCGTAGTCTGGGCGGGGATGGAAGCCACGCCCAATTTGAAAACGCTTGCAGCGGATGTGGATCAGGCTGCGCACCGCCTGGGATTCCCCTTGGAGGACCGGCCGTTCACGCCGCATCTGACTTTGGCAAGATTTGCTCCTCCGGGGATCTCCCCCAGATTGCGCGAAGCCATCCGGGCTAGCAGCGAGCAGGCGTTCGGCTCGGTGACCGCGGGCGAGTTTCACCTGATTGAAAGCACCCTGAAACGTACCGGGGCGGAGTACACTACGGTGCAAACGGTCCGCTTCGCCTCGGAGGACTAGCGCCGCATGTCCTTTGTCACGCCGATCCATCTGGAGCTGTTCGCGCTTGGGTACCTGCTCGGCTCCATTCCTTTTGGCTTGCTGTTGGCAAAGATTTTTGGCGGCAGCGACATTCGCAAAACCGGAAGCGGCAACATCGGCGCAACCAATGTGGCGCGCGTGGTGGGCCCCGCGGCGGGCATTCTGACGTTGCTGCTGGATACCGCGAAGGGCGCCATCGCCGTGTGGCTCGCCAGACGATTTGCGCAGCAACTGGCAGCACCGATGATGCTGGCGGGCGCGGGCGCGCTGCTGGGGCATTGTTTTCCGGTGTGGCTGAAATTTAAGGGGGGCAAGGGGGTGGCAACAGCGCTGGGCGTGTTCCTTGCGCTGGCACCGCTGGCAGCGTTGGGAGGCGTGGTGCTTTTCCTGTTGGTGGTGCTGCTGTGGCGCTACGTTTCGCTAGGGTCGGTCTCCGCTGCCGCGGCGATGCCTTTGCTGGTTTATTTCCTGTGGGCGCCGGGCCATGCACCCCCGCTGGTGGTGACCTTCGGGACGCTGTTCGCGGCGGGGCTGGTCATCTGGAAGCATGACGCGAACCTGCAGCGGCTGGCGGACGGCACCGAACCCAAATTCTCCTTTGGCAATTCCAGGGGAGGCGCCGAATGAGCCGCATTGCGATTCTCAGCGCGGGCAGCTGGGGCACGGGGCTCAGCGTGGTGCTTTCGAACAGCCGGCGGAGGCACCAGATTCGCCTGTGGGCGCGGAACCCAGAACTGGCACAAGCCATCGAGGTGCGCCGGGAAAATCAGAAATACCTGGCGGGAATTCCAATCGCGCCCTGCGTGCAAGTTTCGGCGAAGTTGGACGAGGTTTTGCATGAAGCTCAGATTGTGGTGTGCGTGGCGCCGGCCGCGCATACGCGCGAAGTGCTGGCGCAGGCGCTGCACGATATTCCCCGTGAGGCAACGATCGTCAGCGCAACGAAAGGGCTGGAACCGGCCACGCACTTTCGCATGAGCCAGGTGATTGCGCAGGTCACCAATGCTCGCTTTGTGCCCCGGCTGGCAGTGCTTTCCGGGCCGTCGTTTGCAATGGAAGCGGCGGCTGGACAGCCGACGGCGGTGGTGATTGCATCGGAGGATGCCGTGCTGGGCGCGTTTTTGCAGGAAGAGTTTTCGGGACCGACATTCCGACTCTACACCAATGACGATGTGCTGGGCGTGGAGCTCGCCGGCGCGATGAAGAACGTAATGGCAATCGCGGCCGGAACGTGCCAAGGATTGGGGCTTGGTTCGAATTCGCAGGCAGCACTGATCACGCGCGGATTGGCGGAGATGACGCGCCTGGCGGTGGCGCTGGGAGGAAAAGCGGAAACGTTGGGCGGGTTGGCGGGCATGGGCGACCTGATCCTGACCTGCTACGGCAGCCTGAGCCGCAATCGGCATGTTGGATTCGAACTGGGCCAGGGGCGATCGTTGGAGGAAATACTGACCGGAATGACCATGGTGGCCGAAGGCGTGGGAACGACAGCGGCGTTGCTGGCCCTGGCGCGCGAAAACCACATTGAGCTCCCGATCACCCAGCAGGTACATAGCATCTTGCATCTGGGTAATCCGCCGCGCGAAGCGATCCGGGCGATCATGGAGCGGCCGTTGAGAAGAGAGTGACTGGAAAGGGGCGAGCGGCGCGCAGATAGCAACGAGCAAGGTTCTAAAGCAAGCCGACGCGGAACCAGCACCCTAAGAAATCGCTTGCGTCTCGCCCAGAGCGAGGGCAAGTTGCGCTGCCGGTGCAGTCGATTCGAAAATTTCCAGTAGGGTGGTTGCTGTTAGCTGTTAGCTGTTAGCTGTTAGCTGTTAGCTGTTAGC
>JAJPIE010000069.1 GCA_021324935.1 Acidobacteriota bacterium | reverse complement strand
GCAACGCTGCAACGCAAATGGAATCCGTCCCTGCCTGCGCAGGCAGGGTTGACGCAACAGTCCCAGGCCGCGTAACGTGCACCAAGTCGCGAGCCGCCCAAATCAACGAGACCCGGGACAACCTCCAACCATAGCTGGCGGGATTGCAAACTTCGATGGATGGATTTTCGGCCGGCTTCGACGACTAGAAATGCAGCACTAAAAACTAAGGACTGAAAGCTGTAAACTGCCTTTTTTCTCCCAGCCCTTGTGTTTTCCGCTAGATTCGATACACTTTCCTCTATGAAGCGCTCGTTCAACTTTTACGCGTGGCGATTTACGTACCGGAGCAACCGGCAGCGAGGGGCCAGCGTTTAGTTCGTGTGCATCAAGGGATTTGGGCCCACTCGCAAAGAGTGGGCTTTTTTATTTTGGGGCAGGGAATCAGCGACCCGGAACGAACGATGGGTCAATCGCGAAAGGGAACGGACCGCCATGATTATTTCGATGAAATTGCATTCGACGCGGGAAGAGATCGACCAGGTGACCTCCATCGTGCAGCACTTTGGCTACAAGGTGCACTCGATCGAAGGCGAGGAGCGCGTGGTGATCGGCGGGGTGGGGGTGGGAGACGTGACGCACTGCATGGAATCGGTGGAGGCGTTGCCGCAGGTGGAAAAAGTGGTGCGCATCACGGCGCCCTACAAATTCGTCAGCAAGGAATTTCGCGCGGGCAAGACACGCATCAAGGTGAACGGCACGGAGATCGGCGGCGGCGAATTTATCGTGATGGCTGGGCCCTGCTCGGTGGAAAGCGAAGAGCAGATTATGCGCGCGGCGGAAGCCGTGGCAAAAGCGGGAGCGAAGCTGTTGCGCGGCGGCGCGTTCAAGCCGCGCACGTCCCCTTACGATTTTCAGGGCATGGAGGAAGAAGGCCTGAAGCTGCTGCAGAAAGCGAAGAAGGCCACCGGGCTGGCCATCGTCACCGAAGTGATGGGCGACAATCAGGTGGAGCTGGTGGCGCAGTACGCCGACGTATTGCAGGTGGGCGCGCGCAACATGCAGAACTTCATGCTGCTCAAGGCGCTGGGCAAGTGCGGCAAGCCGGTGCTGCTCAAGCGCGGGCTCAGCAGCAGCATCAAGGAACTCCTGATGAGCGCCGAATACATCACCGCGCACGGGAATCCGGACGTGATTTTGTGCGAGCGCGGCATCCGCACCTTTGAAACCGCCACGCGCAACACCTGCGACATTTCGGCGATTCCCGTGCTGAATGAGCTCACGCATCTGCCGGTGATTCTCGATCCCAGCCACGCGACAGGCAAGCGCAGCCTGGTGCCCGCCGTCGCCCGCGCGGGAGTTGCGGTCGGCGCCGATGGCCTGATCGTGGAAGTGCATCCGGCTCCCGAACGCGCCGTCAGTGACGGCGCGCAGTCGCTGGACTTGATGCAATTCGCGCGCATGATGGAGGACCTGCAACCCTACATCGCCCTGTGGAAGGCCGCGCGGCAAAAAGAAGCGCTCGCCGCGGCGGCACGGTAGCGATTGGACCGCGGGTTAAGAAACGGCAAACTCAAAAACGAGTTTCCCGAAGACCGTCTGGACGCAGAGTGCGTGCCCCACACCGGAACCCGCAATGCCCTTCGGAATTTACAGAACTCGCGCAAAATCTGAGGTTAAGTCCGCACTTTGATTTTCGAGGCAAGTGCCCTGTTGACGGTTTTCGGCCCCGTTTTTTACGGAAGAGCGTTACTTCCGAGCATCGAGGCTGAAGATTTTTTCAGAATCGTACCCAGGCAATTTCCATCGGCAAATCCCCATCCTTACTGCAATCTGAAAGACTTTTTACACACGAATTTCAAATCGCCAATAAAATAGCGGGGATTTCGAACCCCAGCCAGGCTGCTCAATTTGGCAGAATGCAAGGCTGAGGTTTCGACAATTGCTGCCGAGTAGCTTATCGCCCATGACTCCGGACTCTCGGGCGGGTCCGTGTCAGTTGTGATCCCTTGCTGATGCCCAGGCAGCCAATTTCCAAGGTGGAAGCGAAGCCTGGAGGCAGCAATGAAATTATTCCCAAGCCTGATGCTTATCGGTATTTCATTTCTCTTCTGTGCTGCTGACGCGCTGGCACAGAACGCGATTTCGACGGGATCAATCTCCGGCCAGGTGACCGACCCGAGCGGCAGCGCGGTTGTGGGCGCTTCGGTGACGCTGGAGAACGTATCGGCTGGAGTGAAGCTTACGACTAAAACGAACGGCACGGGGTTCTACAGTTTTCCCTCGCTGAAGGTGGGAAGCTACGACGTGAGCGTGAACCATCCGGGGTTCAAGACGGCTGTGACTCAGGGCGTTATTGTGCAGGTAGGCCAAAACACGGCAGCGAACACTGCGCTGGAACTGGGCGACGTGAGCCAATCGGTGACGGTAACGGCGGAAGCTCCGTTGCTCCGCACCACGGAATCCACCGTGGGAACAATCGTGAACGAGAATCTGATCAGCAATTTGCCGTTGAGTGGTCGGCGGTACACGGACTTCGTGTTACTGACGCCGAATGTGAACGCGGACGGCGACTTCGGACTGGTGAGCATGGCGGGGCAGCAAGGAGGTGGGGATTCGGGATATGCCAACGGGAACGGATCGAACTCGTTCACGGTGGACGGTGCCACGGCGACGAGCAACTATTTCGGGGATGCGCGTGGGCGAACGCGCGTGCCGTATGTGTTCGGGGAGCAGTCGATCCAGGAATTCCAAGTGGCCGACAATCCCTACAACGCGGCGTACGGCGGAGGCGGGGCAGGATTCGTCAACACGGTAACGAAATCGGGCACGGATCAATGGCACGGCAACGCATTTTACTACAACCGCAACTCGGGCGTGGGGAATGCGAATGACGCGATCGACAAGGCGAATGGAGTGCCGCGTCCGCTGGACGTGCTGCAGCAATTCGGGGGCGATCTGGGGGGGCCGATTGTGAGCCACAAGGCGTGGTTTTACCTCGATTATGAACAGCAGCGACGCAAGCAGCCGATCTCCATCATCAATTCAGGGTACAGCGCGCTTTCTTCACCGGACAACTTCGCCCAGAATTTCGGTATTCCAGACGGCACGACGCTGCCGACGCCGAACTCATCGTATCCGGTTCCGGCGAGTTTCTCCGCTCCACCTGCGCCGACGGACCCAAACTATCCCGCCTATCTGCAGGACGTATCCAATGCGCTGGGCGCAATCAATCGCAACCTGGTGCAGCGCAAGCGGCGTGCGGACAATCTCACGCTCTTTCCCAAGGTCGATTGGCAGGCAACGTCCGCCGATCACCTGACTTTCCTGTACAACTATGACCGGTTCAACTCTCCAGGGGGCGAAATCACGTTCAATCCGGTGGCGACGTTCGGCGCGGAGGCGCTGCCCAATAATTTTGTTCGCGACCACCACGCGAGTGTTCACTGGACGCACGTTTTCGGGCCGACATTCTTCAACGACGCGTCGGTCAGCTACTTGCGAGACGAACAGATCGCCACGCCATCGGGTTTGACGTCGCCAACGCTGGGGCAAATCGAGTTTTTCTCACCGAGTTTCTTTGAGCTGGGGAATCCCACGTTTTCATCGGGAGACAACAAGGAGTTCGGCTGGCAAATCAACGATCACGTGACCTATATTCACGGGCGGCATACCCTGAACTTCGGCTTCGACTTCAACCGCACGCATGTGACCGATTTGTTCCCGGGAAATTTTCAGGGTACGTACGCGTTTTCGAGTCCGCAGAATTTTGCGCTCGGGCACTACGCGTTTTTTACGCAGGCCACCGGGAATCCGGCGTTTCCGTTCACGTTTCCCTATTACGGATTCTACATTCAAGACAAATTCCAGGTGCGGAAGAACCTCACCCTTGACCTTGGCTTGCGCGAGGATTTCCAGGTTTTCCCGCAGCCAAAGGCAAATACCACGACCGGGGATCCTTTGGTGGCGCAGCTCACGGGGCAGTTCCCGAACCAATACAACCGGCTCGCTCCCCGGCTGGGATTTGCGTACCAGCCGTTCCCAAAGACGGTGGTTCGCGGGGGCTTCGGAGTATTCCGGGAAATCTTCAACGGAATCAATTATGAGAACTCGGTCATCTCGAACGGATTGGCCACGCAACAGGCCACGACATTCGTGCCCTTTAATTCCAGCCTGCCCCCGAACCAGCAGACGCTGGTTTTCCCGGCGGCGTTTTCAGATACGAGTTCATTCGGCGCGGGATCGAATTTGAGCATTGTCGACCCGGGTTTCAAGACACCCTATGTGCTGGAATCCAGCCTGGAAATTCAGCAGGAAGTTTTGCCGAACACGACCGTGACGGTGGGAACCATGTGGACCCACGGCGTTCATTTGCTGGCCTCGAGCGCCTACGATAAGAACCTGATCGCGCCGTCCGGCACGACCACTTACTACGTGTGCCCGGCGAACGTGGGGCAGGGAATCCCCGGATCACCCGATCCTTCACCAGCGGCTTGCCCAGGGACTCCTTTCACGGCGCCGACACTGGATGCAGGATTGCTCACCGAGGGGCGAATCACTTCCGCGGTCAGCCAGATCAATGCGTTGATCAGTCCGGGAGTGAACAACTACAACTCGCTTTATGTGCAGGTTCAGAGGCGCGTGACGCGAGGTTTGTCCGTCATGTCTTCGTATACCTTCTCCAAGGGGTTGCAGAGCGGCGCGGATTTCAACAATCAGTTCGACCTGGGCAATACGCACGGGCCAACCCTGCTGGACCAGCGCCACCGGCTTTCCATCGCCGCCGTTTATTCTCCGGACGCATCGGGCATCGGCTCCGACCTTGCGAAGCACCTGCTCTCCGATTGGACGATCAGCACGGTCATGCAGTTCAACTCCGGGAGGCCGTACACGGGGCTGCTGGCGAGTTCCTGCACTGGCCCGAATCTGGCGAGTTGCGGCAGCAGTGGGAACAACACGCTCAATGACAGTGCCATCAACGAATCCACGGGCAACACCGCAGCCGGAATCGCCGGTGCGGGATCGACTCCGGGCCAAGGTTACAATACCTTTTATGGACCCTGGATCAACGAGATTGACCTGGGCCTGACGAGGGCGTTCCATATCACGGAGCGGCAGACTATCGAGCTTGAAGCGCAGGTTTTCAACCTATTCAATCATCCAAACTTTTTTGTGCAAGCGGGATCGGGAATCAACCAGACGCAGTACCTGCCGGTGGGACCAACCTGCGGCGATGGAGCGACTCTCAATCAGACGTGCTATCTGATCCCAAACTCAGGATTCCAGACGCTGGAGTCCATCAACCAATTGAACGGCCCGCGGACTTTCCAGTTCGCCTTCCGTTACCGATTCTAGGCGGATTTCTGCCGGACTAATGCTGGCGTGCAATCGGACGCCGGGGACACGGGTGCCGGGGGAGCGCTTGACAGAGGCGACCCTCGGGCCTAGTGTTTTGGCTCAGAAAGTGGAAGTCGCAT
Source organism: Acidobacteriota bacterium (assembly GCA_021324935.1). GTDB lineage: Bacteria > Acidobacteriota > Terriglobia > Acidiferrales > UBA7541 > Acidiferrum. Next base: position 35,484 of record JAJPIE010000069.1, on the reverse strand, counting down.
TGTCCCTTCCTGCCATGGGCGATTTCCGCGAAGGAGGGTCCTCATGCCAATCAGCTTGTTGTCGTTTTCGTTGGTGGATGCTCCGGTGACCAAGGAAGAAGCCCGGAAGATTCTGGAGCGGGATAATTACGTATGCCAGTACTGCGGGTTGGATGGACGCGGGAGCTTCGAAAACGCGCTGGCGATGCGCGTGGACTTCGTGGTGCCGCGCGCGCGCAAAGGGAAGAAGGATCCGAAGAACCTGGTGGCGTGTTGCACGCCCTGCAACACGATCAAGGGGACGAAGGTCTACCCAAGCTTTGAGGCGGCCAAGGCGCATGTGCTGGCGCAGCGGGAAGAGTTGCGCAAGGCGTGGGAAGCGAAAACCGCACGGCCTAAAGCGCGAGCCGCTGGGGCCTGAAGTGTCGATGTAAAACCAGTCTCCTCACGCAATCCCTATGCGCGTAAACCGGGTGGAGGAGTTTGCCTTATTCCGGCCTCGACCTGCGGCGTTCCATCGCCAGACAGCGCCCCACGATCGATTCCCCAGCGGCGGAAACCGGCCAAATCCGCAAGGCGGAATGCCGGAGCCCATCGGGGCTCAGTATAACCGGAAGCTCCGGTCCCAGGCGCGCTCTTTCTCGCACGCAGCGGGCGGTAAAGCGCAGTGTGCCGGCCGTCACATTTTAAAGCTGGGAGACCAGACCAAATTGGTTTTGGTCAATGTGATGGGTCGGCACAGCGTGGCGTGATTCCGGTCACGGCGCTGTTGGCCCCGTTCGCTTCATATCGGGCTGCTCTCCGGCCTGCCCGCTTGGGCCGGGCGCGTCACACCATCCTTATGGCGTTCTACATGAAAATTCAAATCAGGAGAAGCCACCTATGGGAGTCACTACCTTACCTCCCACGGCGAATCCGCGTGCCGTGGAATACGTCGAATCCGTTTTGAACGCAGTCCGCAGCAAGAATCCCGGTGAAGTGGAATTTTTGCAAGCCGTCCAGGAAGTCCTCGAAACGCTCACTCCTGCCTTAGCCGCACATCCCGAATACCAGAAGCACAAAATCCTCGAACGGCTGGTGGAACCCGAGCGGGCGCTGATGTTCCGGGTGCCGTGGGTGGACGACCATGGTGAAGTGCAAGTGAACCGCGGCTTCCGCATCGAGATGAACAGCGCGATCGGCCCCTACAAGGGGGGCTTGCGGTTTCATCCTTCGGTGAATCTGAGCATTCTGAAATTCCTGGCGTTCGAGCAGGTGCTAAAGAATTCGCTGACCACGCTGCCGATGGGCGGCGGGAAGGGCGGCTCCGATTTCGACCCGAAAGGGAAGAGCGACGCGGAAGTGATGCGCTTCTGCCAGAGCTTCATGAGCGAATTGTTCCGTCACATTGGATCGGAAACCGACGTTCCGGCGGGCGACATCGGAGTTGGCGGGCGGGAAATCGGCTTTTTGTTCGGGCAGTACAAGAAGCTGGCGAACCGCTTCAACGGCGTGCTGACCGGGAAGGGCATGAACTGGGGCGGCTCGTTGATAAGGCCGGAGGCGACCGGCTACGGCTGCGTGTATTTCGCGGACGAAATGCTGAAGACGCGCAAGGAGACGCTGGCCGGAAAGGTGTGCCTGGTTTCGGGGAGCGGCAACGTTTCACAATATACAATGGAGAAGTTGCTCGAATACGGTGCGAAGGTCGTGGCGATGTCCGATTCGAATGGAGTGATTCACGATCCGGAGGGGATCAACCGCGAAAAGCTCATCTGGGTGCTCGACCTCAAGAACGGAAGGCGCGGGCGCATCAAGGAGTACGCGGAAAAATTCCGTACGGCCAGATACATTCCTGTGGATCCGAAGCTGGACTACAACCCGCTTTGGACGATCAAGGCGGATTGCGCGTTCCCGTGCGCGACGCAGAATGAAATCAACGCCAAGGACGCGGCGACACTGGTGATGAACGGATGCAAACTGGTGTCCGAAGGAGCGAACATGCCCAGCACGCTGGAGGCGACGAAGCTGTTCCTGGAGGCCAAGGTGCTTTATGGACCGGCGAAGGCGGCGAATGCCGGCGGCGTGGCGACCAGCGGCCTGGAAATGGCGCAGAACTCCATGCATCTGGCATGGACACGCGAGGAAGTGGACGATCGGCTGCACCGGATTATGATTGAGATCCACAGGAACGCGCATGAAACGGCCGAGCGCTACGGCGTGCCCGGCAACCTTGTCTTTGGCTCGAATATCGCGGGGTTCCTGAAGGTGGCCGATGCAATGATGGATCAGGGTGTCGTGTAAAGCGCCGAGAGGCGAGCCGTAAGCCGCGACCCGTAGACAAATAAGAGAGAAAATTAAACCGGCCCGCTCTTCCCTAAATGGAGGGGCGGGCCGCTCGGTTCTTAAAGAGCGGTGTGACGGAGCAGCTTGAGCGTGAACTTCAACATTCAACTTGAAATCTGGAGCTTTCGACTTTGGACTGCCCCGTGAAACTCCGCCGAAGGTTCATCGGCCGCGCGATTCCCGCGGCTGCACCTGCGACCAGTAGGCTAGAGCAATTCCACGCGGTAGGATTTGCGCCTCGGTTGGCGTGTGTGTTTCCTGGGGGAGACAAGCGAGGTCACCGTGTATTGCGAGCATTGCGGACTGAAGATATTTCCGGAGCGTCCCGTGTGCACGCGGTGCGGAAAGCCGCCGTCCCATGAGTGGATCCAGTTGACGAGCCTGGCGGTGCTGCTGATGGCGGCGGTGGGCAACGCGGTGACGCAATGGGCTATTCTGCCGCGGCTGGCCGCTTCACATGCTTCGGGATACTTTTTCCGCGACTGGCTGTGGGTGGACCGCGAAACGAGCGTTTACGGATGGATGCCGCTGGCGGCGGCGCTGCTGGCCTGGGAGTTTTACGTGTGGCGCAAGGTGCGCAAGGCGAAGCCGGTGGCCAAGGTGCGAAGCTGGGTGAGCCGGAAAATTTTGACGTTTGTCCTGGCCGCGGGATTCGCGCCGATCCTGCCGTGGTGGATTCCCGCGGGGCAGCCTTCCGAAAAAACGATGGCAATGCTTTCGCGGTATCCGGGATTGCCATGTACGATTTCTTGGGGAGCAATTTTAATTGTGGCCACGGTGTTGTGCTGCAAGGCGGAGACGCGGAACCTGCTACTGGGCCGGGGGAAGGCGCTCTCGTTGATCAGTTTGGGGACGCTTGCCATGTTCGTGGCGCTAACGCTGGCGGGCTGGGCGCTGACGTAGGCCCAAGCTTGCTTTGCCAAGGGTGTTGCATCCTCCTACTGCAGCTCCGTCAACGTCTGCCGGCAGTCAGGTTCGCCTGCGGGAAGCGGGCGCCAGGCAGATTGCGCGACAGGCCGGGAACGCCCGGGGTCGGGCGAGGAACTCTCTCAATGCAGCAGAGTGCAGCGGCCGCCGCCGCTGGCGACGACGACGAGATTCATCACGATCATGATCACATCGTAATGCCAGCCATTATTGGCCCAGAACGAAATGTGCCATTCGAAGATTTTTTTCTGAATCGCCCCGAGCATGATGAGGATGAGGCCAAGCGCCGCAATTTGCGCCAGGACGCCCGCGGCGATGGCAAGGCCCCTGGCGAATTCGGCCGCGCCAAGGAAGAGGGTGAATCCTTTGCTCATGCCGATGCTTTTGCCCCGGCCAGCGGGATCCTGGAGATGTTTCCAGCCGCTGGTGGCGAAAACCATGGCGACCATCAGGCGCAGCAGAAGCAAGCTAAGGTCGGTGAAGCGGGCAAGTTGCGGGAAAAACAAGGCGCCCTCCCCAGCGGCGAGCAGCGAAGAAAATAGCATTTTGGCCGCAAGAGCGCCAATGCTTTACTGGCCGGGTCAATGGCCTTATGCTGAGGTTATGAGCGACACAAGAGATGGCATTGCGACGGTGGAAGAGGCGGTGGAGGAGATTCGCCAGGGGCGGATGATCGTCCTGGTGGACGACGAAGACCGCGAAAACGAAGGCGATTTGACGATGGCGGCGGAGAAGATCACGCCCGAAGCCATCAACTTCATGGCAAAATTCGGGCGCGGGCTGATTTGCCTGGCGCTGACCGAGCAGCGCTGCGATGAATTGAACCTGCCGCTGATGTCGCCGATCAATACGTCCGCGCACGGCACGGCGTTTACCGAAGCGATTGACGCGAAAGTGGGCGTGACCACGGGTATCAGCGCATCGGACCGCGCGATAACGATTTTGACGGCCATAGATGCGAAGACGAGGCCGCAGGATTTGGCGAGGCCGGGTCACATGTTCCCGCTGCGCGCGCGCAATGGCGGCGTGCTGGTGCGCGCGGGGCAGACGGAAGCCAGCGTGGATTTGTCGCGCATCGCGGGGCTGGATCCCTCCGGCGTGATCTGCGAAATCATGAATGAAGACGGCACCATGGCGCGCGTGCCGCAGTTGATCGAATTTTGCCGCGAGCACGGATTGAAGATGCTCACCGTGGCGGATCTGATCCGCTACCGCATGCAACACGAGCGCTACGTGCGGCGCGTGGCCGAAGCGGTGCTGCCGACAAGGTACGGGGATTTCCGGATGATTGCCTATGCCAGCGACGTGGACCAGGACAAGCATGTGGCGCTCGTGCGGGGCGAGCTGGAAGGCGCGACGCCGCCGCTGGTGCGCGTGCATTCGCATTGCCTGACGGGCGATGTGTTTGGCTCAACCTCCTGCGATTGCCCGGACCTGATTGCAAAGTCGCTGGAAAGAATCGCGCAGGAAGATCGCGGCGTATTCTTGTATTTGCACCATACCGGGCGCGGATTTTCCATTGATGCGCCGGAGACGCCGGGCAAGCTGCCGCAAATTCATTTTCATTCGCGGGGGCAACTGGATCGCGAGCCGGCGCGGCAGCGGATGGTGCAGCATGAAAGCGGCATCGGCGCGCAGATATTGATTGACCTGGGATTGAAAGACATTCGTGTAATTACGAACCATCCGAAAAAAGTGGTGGCCCTGGAAGGCTACGGCATCCGTATTGCGGACCAGGTGCCGCTAAATCTCTCGACGCGGAAGCCCACTCACCAACGATTGTAATTTCAAAAATGTGAACTGTGGCTCAGACCCTCAGGCCTGAGGGGTTTCCCACGGCGGGCAAGGCTGCTCGTGTGAGGAAAGGCCTCACCCCTGAAGTGGCTAGCTACAACTACGGCTCGTCGTCTTCGCTTGTGGTGGCCGGCGGGGTGGGCGACGGCTTTGCGGGGGTTTTTGCCGGTGCGGGTTTGGCATGCTCCGACGCGCTCTGCGAAGAGGTGGTATGGCGCTTTGTATGGGATGACTCGACGGTCAGATATTTGCGCATTTTGTCGAGGCGCTTTTGGCCGATGCCTTTGATGGAGAGAAGATCGTCGATACTTTGAAAAGAGCCGTAGGATTTGCGTGTGTCGAGGATTTTTTGCGCCGTGGCTGGGCCGATGCCGGGAACCGATTCGAGTTCGGAAGCGGAGGCGGTATTGAGATTGATGGGATGTGCGGGGGGCTTCTTTTTTGCGGCCGCTGGCAGGAGAGCGGAGAGGTAGAAGGCAAGTACGCAGCAGACGAGCGAAGGAGTGATTCGCGGCAATTGCATGGGCAGGATAATGCCAGAATGACGTTAATAAATCAATAACAGATAAAGCGGATTTGGTAGTTCCGCCATCCTGGCGGCAAGCCCGCTTGCCCGCAAGATGGGGGCGCTACCAATGGCAGCCGCTTCGCTGGACCCGCGAGCGGCCCGCCCCAGAAAAACAATCCGAGGGTCCGGACGGCGGACCTCGGAAGGGCAGCGCTACAACTTATTGCCCTGGGTGTCGAAGATTTCGAGGGGGCCGAACAGGGCAGCCTGGTCTTCGATTTGGGCACGGTCGCCAACGACCACGATCTGCATGCTGGCGGAGTCGAAATATTTACGCGCGGCGGCCATGAGGTCCGCTGGGGTGACGGCGCGGACGTTGTCGCGATACGATTCGAGGTAGTCAGCTGGGAGTTCGTCAAGCTCGACGGTGGAAAATTGGGAGAGCAGCCCCTCCTGCGTTGCGAGCCCCAGCGCAAACACGCCGGCCAGATAATTCTGGGCGTCGGCGAGTTCCGCCTCGGGAACGGGCAGGGAGCGAAGCTTGTCGATCTCATAGAAGATCTCGGTGAGCGAGGCGGCGACGACCTCGTTGCGCACCGCGGCGGAAACGGAAAAAAAGCCGTGCTGGCGCAGGGAATTGACGCTGCTGCGCGGACTGTAGGTATAGCCCTTGTCCTCGCGAATATTCATGATCAGGCGCGAATTGAACGCGCCGCCATAGAGGCTGTTGGTGAGGCCGAGGCGAATCCAATCCGGATGCTTGCGCGTGATGGCGTGGCAGCCGACGAGGATTTGTGTCTGCACCGAGCCGGGATTGTGCACGAGATATACGCGGCGGCCCTGGGGCTTCGGCGGGGCAGGGAACTCCTTCGCCGGAGCTTTCTTGCCGGACCAATTGCCGAAGATCTTTTCGATCAAAGTCAACATCGCCTGCGGATCGAAATCGCCGACCAGCATGAGCAGCGCATCATCCGGCGCGTAGATCTCGCGGTAGGCCCTCTGCAAATCTTCCCGTTTGTAAGCGGCGACTTGGGTTTCGCTGGGAGAGACCAGTGCGTAAGGGTGCGTCCCGAATAATACCTTGCGCAAGCGCTCCCCGGCCAGGAAACCGGGGGACGTGCGCTCGAGCTTTACTTCTTCAAGCTTCTGGCGGCGCTCGCGCTCGAATTCGTTTTCGGGAAAAGAGGCCTCGCGCGCGAGCTCATTCACAAGTTGCAGGAGCGGTTCGGCAAATTCGCTGAGGCCGACAAAGCCGATCGCGCTGGTGTCCTGGCCCGCGTTGGTGCCGAGATCGGCGCCGAGGCGACGGAGGTCTTCTTCAATCTGGCGGCTGCCGCGCCGGGCCGTGCCGGTGCGCACCAGGGTTGCGGTCATTTCCGCAAGGCCGGTGCAGCATTCGGAAACTTGCGCATTGCCGGCACGGAAATAGAGCTCGCCATGAAATTTGGGGATCGCATGAGCCTCGGCGAGGACGACCTGGAGCCCGTTCGGAAGCCGTGTGCGAGTGCGCTTGGGCCAGGTAACCGGGCGTTCGGAGGCAAGAGCGGGCATGGCGGCGGAAAATTCCGGTGCGCGAGAAGCCATCATGCGGCCTCCTTTGCGCCCGCATTCGCTGGAGTGCGGAAAACGATGGCGCGATTCTCCGGCACGAGATATTTCGCTGCGACGCGCGGAAGATCCTCGCGCTTGACGGCGAGAAAGCCTTCGAGAATGGAATTGACGAGTTGCGGTTCGTTTTCGAACAGCGTGAAACATGCGAGCAGGTGCATCAGGCCGTAACGCGGTATATAGCCGCCACGGCCGCCCTCGAGCGTCGAATAATAGTCGGACCGCCATTTCACTTTAATCTGCTGCAATTCATCCTCGTGGATTCCGTTTTGCTGGACTTCGCGGATGACCGTGTCGAAGGCCGCCAGTGTGGCTTCGTCGGAATATTCCGGCTTGTGCAGGATGCGCGTGGTCATTTGGGATGGGCCGTTGCAGCCGAAGAGGTCGTCCACGCCGCCGTCGGCCTCGACGGCAATCTGCTTTTCGAGGACCAATTCGCGGTGAATGCGCCCGGCGCGGCCGCCATGCAGGGCTTGATCAAGCAGCGCCATGGCGTACCAGTCCGGCGTGCGGCGTGCGGGCAACACATAGCCGATGGCCATAGCCGGGAGGGTGCCGAACTTTTCCTCCACGCGGCCGCGGCGCTCTTCCTTTTGCAGAGGCTCGCTGGGATCCGCAAACGGCGGAGCAGCGCCAGCGGGAATAGGACCAAAATATTTTTCGGCGAGAGCAAAGCCGTCCTTTGGGGTGAGGTCGCCCAGCATCAGAAGGACGGCGTTGTTTGGCACGTAATAAGTTTTGAAAAATTTCTGCACGTCACCGAGATTCGCGGCGTCTAGGTCGTGGAAATCGCCGTAGAAATTATGTGCGTTGGCCCAGTTGCGAAACGCGACCGGCGGCATATCGAGCCAGGGAAACCCGCCATAAGGCTGATTGAGGACGTTGACGCGGACTTCCTCCTTGACCACGTCGCGCTGGTTGCGGAGATTTTCGTCGTCCACCTTCAGGGCACGCATGCGGTCGGCTTCGAGCCAAAGCACGCGCTCGAGGGCGTTGGAAGGCACGGCCTCATAATAGTTCGTGACGTCGTACATGGTGGAACCATTGAGCACGCCGCCGCTCGAGTTGATCAACTTGATGTGCTGCATTTTGGGCGCGTTTTCCGAGCCTTGGAACATCAAGTGTTCGAAAAGGTGCGCGAAGCCGCTGCGGCCCTGGGGTTCCAGGCGGAAGCCGATTTTGTAATAGACGCCGAGGGTCACGACCGGCGCGGCCGCGTCTGGCGCGATCACCACACGCAGGCCGTTTTTCAGCGTGCAGTGTTCGATGGGAATGTGGAGTGAACTCAAGCGGAGCCCCCTTTGGATTTGACGAATGGTGAGGAAGGATGACGCGGAAGCGATTCCAGGCGCTGCAAAACACCGGCGGGATCCTTCGCCAGCACATGCGCGGAGAGCCGGCTGACGGCCTGATACGCTTCCAGAAATTCCGGATGAAGGCGCGCGATGGCATCTTCGTGGTTGGCCACGACGCCAAAATCGCCGCGCGAGAGCGGGCCGGTCCAGGCTTTCTGCGGGCCGAGCTTTTCGTAGTGGTCGAGAACCTGGCGGGACAACGAGAGCAGTGCGCGTTGCGCTTCGCGGCGCGGCAGCCCGGCGTTTTGCAGGATCTGCACGCCCGCTTCTTCCAGCGAAAGCAACAGGCCGGAAGCGAACGCGCCGGCCGCGTGATACGCGACTTTATTTTCACGCCTGATATTCACGGGTACGCCGCCGAGCGTGCGCGCAATCGCGCGAGCCGCGCGCACGGCGGCAGGATCGCCTTCGATGCCGAAGACTTTTCCTTCGAACGGAGGGACACTGAGGCCATTGAACGTCTGCAGAGGATGCATCGAAGCCGCGAACGCGCCGAAGGCGCGAACGGGCTGCAACGCACCGGCATCGCACGCGCCGCTGGTATGCATCACGATTTTGCGGCGGAGTTGCTCGCCGCCGACCCGCGCGACTTCCGCTGCCGTTTCGGGGATCGCATCATCCGGGACGGAGAGGAGAATGATTTTCGCGGCAACGATTTGCGGCGGAATGTAAGCAAAGGGCCGCCCGGCACGGATGAATTTCACCGCTTTGCGCGCGCTGGCTTCCGAGCGTGCGGTCACAACGGTGATCTGCCAGCCGTGCTCATGCAGCGCGCGGGCCAGGGCGCGTCCCACGCGCCCGGCGCCCAGAATGGCGAGGCTCTTTTGCATCCATGTTAGGATAACCGAGGCTGGCTTTCGACTCCAATTCGCATGCAACTCTTCTGGATCGCTCTCTTCGGACTCATCGCAATTTTCTGGATGACCTACGGTTTGAAAGTGGCGTATGGCGCGGCGCGCCTGCCGTGGCTGAAGGACTATGCGCCGCTGGAGGATGCCGATTGTCCGCGAGTTTCGCTGCTCTTTGCGGCTCGCGATGAAGAACAAAAATTGCCGCGCGCGCTGGCCACCATGGTGGCGATCGACTATCCGAGTCTCGAAATCGTGGCCGTGGACGACCGTTCGGCGGATGCAACGGGCCGGATTTTGGATGAATTTGCCATGAATCATCCGCAGCTTCGCGTCGTGCGTGTGCGAGAGTTGCCGGCAGGATGGCTCGGGAAGCCACACGCGCTGCAGAAGGCGTATGAAGCGTCGAGCGGTGAGTGGCTGGTGTTTACGGATGCTGACGTAACGTTTCAGCCGGATGCGCTCCGCCGGGTGATGGGGTTGGTGCGCGAGCGAAACATGGACCACCTGGCGCTGCTGGGCGACGTGGAGCGCAGCGGGTTTTGGGACACGGTGCTGATTTCGTTTTTCGGCATGGGATTTCAACTGGCCGTGGATCCCTACCAGGTGAGCAATCCGAATTCGCGCGCGTATGTTGGTGTAGGTGCGTTTCAGATGCTGAAGCGCGGAGTCTACGAGGCCTGCGGTACGCACCAGCGGCTGGCGATGGAAGTGATCGACGACATGAAGCTGGGGAAACTGGTGAAGCAGGCAGGATTCCGCTCCGGCGTCGCGGTGGCACAGGACGCGGTTTCCGTGGAATGGCATTTGGGGCTGGGAAACCTGGTGCGCGGGTTGGAGAAGAATTTTTTTGCCGGCGCCCAATTCAGCGGCGTGACCGCGGCGATGCAGATCGCGGCGCTGCTGATTTTTAATGTACTTCCATTCCTGGGTCTGCTCCTCGGCAGCGGTCGGATGCGCCTGTTGGCGGGTATCGCGGTGGTGATCGCGCTTTTTTTTCACCTTGGCGGAGACCTCGTGATGCGCGTGCCGCCGCTTTATTGCCTCACCTTGCCGCTGGGCGCCACGTTGTTTGCCTACATCCTGTTACGGTCCACGCTCCTTACGCTGAAGCAGGGCGGCATCTATTGGCGCGGAACGTTTTACAAACTGGAAGATTTGCGCCGCGGCTTGGTGTGATTCATTGCGATCCTTTGGTAGCGCTTATATGCTGCGGGACAGGACGCTGTCCGCCAAGATGACGGCGCTACTTTCGAGCTACGTGGCTGCGGCTGCGCCTTCTTCTTTTCCGAACATGCCGGAGAGGTCTTGCTGCTTGAGGGCCTTGATGCGGTCACGGAGCTGGGCGGCCTTTTCGAATTCGAACTTCTTGGCGGATTCGCGCATCTGGGTTTCAAGCTGCTTCAGGAGCTCGGCAAGCTGCGCTTCGTTGCGGACATTGGCCGCGGCGGCATCGATGCCAGCGGTATCGAGCGGCACGGTGACGTAATCGGCTTCGACGATGTGCGCAAGTTCCATGTCCACACCCTTGATGATCGATTGCGGGGTGATGTTGTTTTCCTTGTTATAGGAAATCTGCTTGGCGCGGCGGCGATTGGTTTCGCTGATGGCTTCGTTCATCGAATCGGTGCGGCGGTCTGCGTAAAGAATGGCGCGGCCCTCGGCGTGGCGCGCGCAGCGGCCGATGGTCTGAATCAGCGAAGTGGTGCTGCGAAGAAAGCCTTCCTTATCCGCATCGAGAATCGCAACGAGCGAGACTTCGGGAAGGTCGAGGCCTTCGCGGAGCAGGTTGATGCCGATGAGCACGTCAAATTCGCCGCGACGCAGGTCGCGCAAAATCTTGATGCGGTCGAGCGTCTCCACTTCCGAATGCAGATAGCGGCAGCGCACGCGAATTTCCGAAAAATATTCGCTCAGGTCTTCGGCCATGCGTTTGGTCAAAGTGGTGACCAACACGCGCTCGTTGTTCTCCGAGCGGACGCGAATCTGCTCCAATAAATCGTCCACCTGGCCTTTGACGGGACGAATTTCCACTTCCGGATCGACCAGGCCCGTTGGGCGAATCACCTGTTCGACAAAAGCGCCGCCGGATTTGGTGAGTTCGTAGGGGCCGGGAGTCGCCGAAACGTAGATGGCCTGATTGACGCGATGCTCGAACTCTTCGAAGGTGAGCGGGCGATTGTCCAGCGCCGACGGCATACGGAATCCATAATCCACCAGCGTTTGCTTGCGCGAGCGGTCGCCATGGAACATGCCGCGCACCTGCGGCACGGTGACGTGCGATTCGTCGATGAAGAGCAGATAATCCTGTGGCACGTAATCGAGCAGGGTCGGGGGCGCTTCGCCGGGCAAGCGGCCACTGAGATGCCGTGAATAGTTTTCGACGCCATGGCAGTAGCCGATGGTGCGCATCATTTCGATGTCGAACATGGTGCGCTGCACCAGGCGCTGCGCCTCGACGAATTTGCCCTGTTTTTCGAGTTCTTTCTTCCACCAGCCGAGCTCTTCCTGGATGCCGAGGATGGCGCGGTCGCGTTGCTCCTGCGGCATCACATAGTGCGTTTTGGGGTATACCGGGACGCGCGAGAGATCTTCCTGGCCGGCGCGAATTTCCCCGGTCAGCGGATCGATCTGTCGCAGCTTGTCGATCTGGTCGCCCCACATTTCGATGCGGTAGGCGTTGTCTTCGTAGGTCGGGTAGATTTCAATGATGTCGCCGCGCACGCGGAAACTGCCGCGGCGAAGGTCCTCACTGCGTTCATACAGAATGTCAACGAAGCGGCGCAGCATGGCTTCGCGGGAAATCTGCTGGCCGCGCTCGAGCATCACCAGCATGCCGTAATAAGCTTCCGGCGAGCCGATGCCGTAGATGCAGGAGACCGAAGCGACCACGATGACGTCGCGGCGTTCGAAGAGCGATCGCGTGGCGCTCATGCGCAGCTTGTCGAGCTCGTCGTTGATGGTAGCTTCTTTTTCGATGTAAATGTCGGCGGCGGGAACGTAGGCTTCCGGCTGGTAGTAATCGTAATAGCTGACGAAATATTCGACGGCATTGTCGGGGAAGAAGCCCTTGAACTCGTGATAGAGCTGCGCGGCGAGCGTTTTGTTGTGCGCCAGCACGAGCGCGGGGCGATTGAGCTGTACGATCACTTTGGCCATGGTGAAGGTCTTGCCGGAGCCGGTGACGCCGAGCAGGACCTGGTGCTTGTCGCCGGCTTCGAGTCCGCGCGTGAGCTGGTCGATGGCGGCGGGCTGGTCACCGCGAGGCTGATAGTTGCTGCGCAGCTTGAATTCCATCGTTGGGGTCTCCTGCGGGTTTTCGGGGCAACGGGTAAACGCCCATTATAGCGCGAGTGGCAGGCAGGAGTTTCGAGCGCGCTAATGGGAGGAAGCGGGCAGGGAATTTGGCACGAAGAGGGTCTCCAGATGGCTGGTGGCGTCTATATCGTAATGGACGCCGTTGGTGCCGTCGGTTTTCATCACCGTGACGTCCATGCTTTGTTGCGCATCCTCGCTGGCGCGAAGCACCAAGCCGGTTTTCCGCGAAACGTAAGTAATCACCTGGTTTTGGCCCTTGGCGGTGCCGAAGGTTTTCAGTTGATGGAGGCGAAAATCTTCCGGTGTGGAATCCTTAATGGAAGATTTCTGCTTCAACGCGGATTGCGTGATGAAGACCGCGCAGGCCTCCACCGGAAGCACCGGGCATTTGTCGTCCCGCACGTAGGTGATTTCGCGCTCCCAGATGAGATCGGCGATCAGCGAGGTATCCAGCTCGGGATCCTCGTATTTCCACTTTTCACCGGGTTTCATGCCGTCGGCAGGCAGCGTCCAGCCGAAGGCGAAGCGCGCCACCCAAAACTGCCAAAGCAGGCGTTGTTCCGGCGAAAGGGCATCGAGGCCGGCAATGTTCCCAAGCTGCCCGCGGTTAAGAATGTCGAATGCGACCTTCCAGATCTTCGTGTCGGCGCGAGGATTCGGCACATCCGGGCCGGGGGAAAGTTCGATCTGGACGGAAACCCATGGCTGAGGTTTGGCGGCGCGGACTTCGAGAACGGAGAGGCGAATCCTGCTGGATAGGTCACCTTGCAGATCCTGCGGCCCGCGCGTGCTGGAAACGCGGCTTTCGGTTTTCACTTTGCGTTCCACGCGGCCGTGAACTTCGTATTGAAATGTTTCCCCGCGCTGGAGTTTGGGGATGAAAGTGCGGCGAGCGCCGGCATACAAGACACCGGCGCACAGCAGCAGGATCGCCAGGCAGCCAGCCGCGACGGAGCCGGAGCTCCGCCACAAGCTGTCGGCGAAATGAGATTGAACTATTTCGGCGGCCATGCAAACTGCCGGTCGAAAAATTCAACGTTGGCCTGGTAGCCGTGCAGCCAGGTGCTATAGAGCAGAAAATCGTGAATTTCGTCGGGGATTACGAGCTGTTCGACGTGGACACCGCGCGGACGCAGGCGCGCCACCAAGTCGACTGTCTGCGAGAACATGACATTGCGGTCGTCGTCGCCGTGGATGAAAAGCACCGGAGATTTCCAGGTGTCCACAGCCGCGACAGGCGAGGATTCATGGGCCAGCTTGGTGAGTTCCGGAGAAATATTTTTGCCCTCCCAATTGTCCGTGGGCCAGTCGTGCACGCCGTGAATGTCCACGCCCGCGGCGAACACGTCCGAGTTTCGGGCGAGGCCCATGGCGGTCATCAGCCCGCCATAGCTCCCGCCCCAAAGACCGACGCGCTTCGGGTCGACGTCGGTGCGACTCTGCAGGTATTTTCCGGCCGCCAGCACGTCCTGATATTCCGTGGCACCGCGTGCCGCGCGCCCTGGCGCCTGACGAAATGCGCGTCCATAGCCGATGCCGCTGCGATAGTTGACGGACAGCACGATGTAGCCGCGATTGGCCAGGTATTGGTTCATGCCGTAGTCGTTAAAGTAGTAGCGCATGTAGTGCCAGCCCAGAAGCATCTGACGAATGGGGCCGCCGTGAAGAAACAGCAGCGCCGGCCGCTTCCCGCCCGCGCGCAGATCCGCCGGGAGGAATAGCTGGCCGTGAATTTCCAGGCTATCGCCGGAGCGGAAGGTGACCGGCTGCGGCGTGACCAGCGCGTTCACCGGAAAATCCTTAAACTTCGCGGCGTCCAGCAGCGGCGAGGCGTGAGCGCCAGGATCGGCGTTTTGGACCAATGGAATGCCAAAGTGCCTGGCGTCGGAGCGGATGTATGCGATCAAATTCGTGTCCCCTACGAAGCGGCCGCCCCATTCGATGGAATCGCCCTTGGTGATCTGCTGCGGTGTGCCGTCCGGCAAATGAGCCGTCCATAAATGGCGGCGGTCCACGTCGCCACAATTCGAGTTATAGATCACGGACGAGCCGCCGGCGGAAAGCGACCATTGTTCGACTTCACAGCTTCCGGGCGTCAGAAGTTTTGGGGAGCCGCCGGAGATGGGCAAGGCATAGAGGTGTTGCCAGCCGTCCTCTTCGCTGGACATCAACAAAGTATCTCCGGCGGCCCAGTTCAGCACGCCCCCGCCGGTATCCTGGGCCATGAAAGAGTAGGAGCCTTGCAGCGTGTTGCTGCTGCGCCAGATTTCGTGTGCGCTGGCCCCATTGGGTTCGGCCACCCAGATGGCCCAGGGTTTAGGCCGATCTGGCTCGATGAAATATCCCGTGGGAGTGTCGCGGGGAACCGCCGGCTGCCGCACAAAGGCGATGTGCTTGCCGTCGAGCGACCAGACCGCGTCGGAATCCCAGTCCACTGACGGTGCGACATACTTGACGGATTTTTGTTCCGCGTCATAAATGCAAATGAAACTGTGGTCCCCGCGCCCGGAATAAATCAGCAGGCGCTTGCCGTCCGGCGACCAGCCGAGCGGCGTATTGCGGCCGCGAATGACGAGTTGCACGGGCTTATCCTCGCCCGCCGCGCTCGCCACCCACACCTGGCCGCCCTTTTCATACGCGACGATTCCCACCGAAGAAACCTGCGGTTCACTGCCCGCGTCGATTTTTCGCGGCACGGTTGCGTCCCAGGAAACGATCCACACGTCCTGCTCCGCGCCCCCAGGATTGCTGGTGGGATTCGCATACTCGCCGGCGGAATTTTTTCCCACACCGCGGACGTAGACAATACCCGCGCCGCCGGGAAGAAATTTCAGTTCGGCGAGTTCGCCCCCGTCATCCTGCGTGTAATTCGTCAGTTGGCGCGCGGTGAACGACGGCCCTTCAGCAACCCAGATGTTCCAGCGGCCCCGCTCGACCTGCGTCCAGGCCAAGCGGTGTCCCGACTTCAGGGTCGTCATGTCGCCGAGGAACGGAGCCGAAAGGATTTGCTCCAGCGAGAAAGACTGCTGCGCGTGCGGGGAGCTCACGAAAAAGACGGCAAGGAACAAGGAGCCGATCGAGATGCGGAAAAATTTGCTGTTCAAGGTAATCCTCCGAACACAAAATTATTGTTCCTTCCCGCGTTCCGGCCTGGCTGCGGGAGCAGCCGATATCGAAGCGACCGGCGTCTCCATGGGACCCGCCAGGACAAATTTGCGCGGCGGCATCGCCGATTTGGTCTTGCGCTCGGCAGCGGCTTCACGAGAAAAATTCAAGGATAGATTCTGCGCGAAATCGAAGTTTCCGGTGAGCTTTAATCTCTCTTTTGGATCTTCCAGTTCCAATCCGACGAAGTGCACCGTCCGATCCTGGATCGTGAACGTGCCGCCGCCGGTGGCCCAGCGCGAATTGCCTGTGTGTACGGTGCCTGTGTCGAGGCTTGCGGGAACGTCCCAACCATGGAGCTCCGGCGATTTCAGATGCACCTCGGCGTCTCCAGTCAAATGGCCGAGCAGCGCTTCGCGGCCTACGCCAGCAGTCTTCAAGCGTACACTGCCCGAGGCGGTGCCGCTCCACCGATCCGTCCAACGCGCTCCCCAGGGAAATTGCGAAAGGTTGGCATGGTCGACCTCTACGGAAATTTCATATTGCGGAGGCTCAGAAAAGACCGCGGTCAGGTTTCCGAGCACCTTGCCGCCCGCCCAATCGGCGCTGGCATCTTTCACTTCGAGATGTAAATCCCGGAAAACGAGATGAGCGCGCGGATTGCTGAGCTTCACTTTTTCAATGGCCATCGAATCGGCCGTGACGTCGCCTTCGGCGGAAATGCGGCGCAGCAATTCGCTGGGTTTCGCGGAGGTCTGCGATCTGCCCAGCAGGGAAGGAAGCAGCCGCTGCAGCCAGTTGGGACGCGAGCGGGGACCAAACCACAAGTCGAGATCCTTGGCGTCGAGGTGGTTGGCATGGAGCTGGAATCCCCATTGCTGCGCACTGGCCTCCTCCGCCGGCAGATGTTCCTCGATCGTGCCGGTCCAGGCAGCGCCGAAGGCATCCGCGCGAGTGATCGAGACGTTCCGCGCGTCCGGAGTCCACGCGACGCGAACTTCTTCCAATTGCAGCGGAAAATTCAAACCCGCGGCTTGGAGTTGCGCCTTGCTCAGAGAGACGCTTCCGGTCCAGCGATTGGATCGTTCCGCAGTATTCCAGGTGCGTTCGAACATGCCGGCGGCGCCGCCGGTCAGCTCCCATCCGGCGTTGAGAGGAAGTCCAAATGCAGCTGCGGCTTTGAAAAGGGAATTGGCATCGCGCAAGCGCCCGGCGGCGGATAAAGTTCGCGAGGGCTCACGAAAATCCTGCACAAAACGCAGCTCGATCTGGTCTTGCGCCGTCGGCACGCTTTCCGTGTTGGAGTTTGTTTTTGCGGGCTTCGCCGTTGTTCCACGTTCTTTCTCCACTCCATCCAGAAAAATACGCACGGGCAAAAGCTGAAAATGATTCTTCGAGGTGTTTCCCTGCACGGAGCCGATGCGCACGGGTTTCGCAAAGCCGGGCAGGGCCAGCTCGCCACCGTCACTGGAGATTTCCGCGTCGTCCCAGGCCAGCGGGCGGCCGTGCAAGGCGAAGCGCGCCTTGAAAAACTGGCGGGCGGACACGGACTCGGCCACGTCCGGTTGAAAGGCGCGATACCAGGCGAGCACATCCGTGGCCTGAATGCCTGCGTCCTTTACTTGCGCCGCCCATTCGGACATGCCCGCGGTTCTCAACGAAGCGGAGCCTTCAAAGTGGGAGCGTGGCAGATCGAGCGCTGCGGTTTCCGCATGCGCTTCGCCGGCGGCCACGTCCCAGAGGCCGATCAGATGCAGGCTCAGGCCGGGGTTGTCGCCGCGCTCGATCAGATCCCAGCGATGAATACGAGCGGCGCGGGCGTGCAGGGTGAATTTCCAGATGCCGGGAATGGCAGGTTTGCCCGGTTCGGGCTTGCCGACGCTGGCGTTTCCGTCGAGCGCGAAATCGCCGCGCACGCCGAAATCGTAGCCGCTGGTCAGGCGGAAAAGATCCGCCAGCGAGGCCTTTTCCCAATGCACTTGAATTTCGGCAGGCTGCAAGCGCGCGGAAGTTCCCGCCACTTCGCCGCGCACTTGAATAGTGCCGGTGGATTGCAGGGCCACGCCGCTGCGCCAGGGTTGCGCCTCCAGGCGCAATTGCCAGCGGCCGGGCCCGGTCTGCTCAACGCTGCCGGAAACGCCGATGAATGCGAAGGGGCGTTTCTCGTCACCGGTCTTGAAATTGATGCGGCCTTCGTCAAACTCGATTTTCTGAAGATGATTCGCGCTTTCCGCGTCGCGCCGCGGCCCGTAGAAAACGCCAGCGGGCCTGGAATACTGTCCCGCCGGCGGAAGCCAGCCCTGCAGATTCCAGCGCCCCTGTTCATTGCGAACCAGGATCAAGCTGGGCCGCGACAACGAGATCGTGCCGAAGTCAAAGTGCCCGCGCAGCAGCCCCAGCCAGCGCACTCCGGCCGTCAGGCGATCGGCGCGGAGAAAATATTCGCGGCCGAAGGCGGGATCTTCCGCGATGGTTACGCCGTCCATCTCCATTTCCGGGAAGGGAAGCAGGTTCATGGAAAAATCCTGCGCCTCCACGCGGCGGCCGAAGGATTTTTCCAAGTGATCCAGCAGGTAGGTGCGCACGCGGCGATTCCGGAGCATGTAGGGTGACGCGGACTGCGCCGCCACCAGCAGCACAATCACAAGAGCAAGCCATTTTGCGTAAGTTCGGACGCGAGCCATGCCGTTGAAGTTTCTCAAAACCGAGGGGGAAATGACAGGGGCAGCGGCACAGGAAATGCTAATGCACGGTGTGCAGCATGCGGGTCCAGCGCGTGCGCGAAGGGAGATGCAGCAAGGTCTCGAAGACGCCGTAGACGCGCTGGACGAAGGAGGAATCCGCGTAATCGCTGGTGTTGGCTTCGACCGACCAGTAAATAAGGAAGGGCCGGCCCATGATGGCGTGGCGATCGACGAAGCCCCAATAACGGCTGTCGGAACTGTGGTCGCGGTTGTCTCCCATGGCGAAATATTTGCCGGACGGAATCACGAGTTCGTCGCCCTGGATATATTTGTGAATATCGTGAGCCCATTCCGGCTGTACGGGCGGCACAAAGAGCTGATTGCCCGGCGGGGGAAAGGTGTAGTTCTGCGGGTCGTAGCCGGAAGCCGGGTCGTGAACAACGTAGGGCTCATTGAGCGGCTTGCCGTTGATATAAACCTGCTGGTCAACGATTTTCAGACGGTCGCCCGGCAGGCCAATGACGCGCTTCACGAAGTGCGGGTGATCCTGATAGGGGTACTTGAAAACGATAATGTCGCCGCGCTGCAGATCGCGGTAGGGAAGCAGTTTGTCGTACCAAGCGCCGCGCCCGCCGAAGATGAATTTATTCACCAGCAAGTGATCGCCCACGAGCAGCGTATTTTCCATCGAAGGCGAAGGAATTTTGAAGGCCTGGACCACGAACGTGGTGCCGAAGAGCGCCAGAATTACGGTGACGAGCAAGGATTCGAGATATTCGGAAAGGGTGGTGGAGGATTCGTGGGAAGCTTCCGTGGACGGCGGCGTTGGCGCACTTTCCGGCGGAGCGATTGCCACTTCAGGCGCGAGCGTTTCATCCGGCATTCGGTCCGACCTCTTCTCCAAGACGTGCGTCGTTCAATTGAAGTTTTGCCAGCGCCGTGCGCGCCGCTTTCTGTTCTGCTTCCTTTTTCGTGGTGCCTTCCGCGCTAGCCAGGCACTCTCCCTTGACCCAGACCTCCACGCGAAACGTTTTCTGGTGATCCGGGCCGGATTCGCCCGCCAGGCGATACTCGGCGGGCGAGTCGCCCTTGGCCTGCAGGAATTCCTGCAAGGCGCTTTTCCGGTCGGACTCCGAAATGCGCTCCCCATCTTCCAGCGCGAGTTCGAACACCGTGCGCGTCAGAACTTCCCGCACGGGAGCCAGTCCGCCATCCAGATACATCGCGGCCACGACGGCCTCGAAGGCATCCGCGAGCAGCGCCGGCTTGTCGCGGCCGCCGGTTTTTTCCTCGCCGCGGCCCAGGCGGAGGTGATCGCCAAGCTGCAAGCGGCGCGCGGCCGTTTCCAGCGAGTGCGCGTTCACGATGCGGGCGCGGCTCTTGGAAAGCTGGCCTTCGCTCCACTCCGGAAAATTCAGCAGCAGGTACTCGCTGGTGAGCAGCTCCAGCACTGCATCGCCGAGAAATTCCAGCCGCTCGTTGTCCTGCACCACGGAGCCGGTGAAGGCAATGTCTTCGCCGCGCGCGGTGCGGAGTTCCGGAACCGAGGAACTGTGCGTGAGGGCGCGCTCCAGCAGTTGCGGGTCGCGAAAGACGTACCCGAGACGTTCCATCAAGCGGTCATCGTCTCCGCGGGTCATAGTTTGCGTTCCCCGTGCCGCGGCACGGAGCGATTATTTCGGGGCGCTGAGCTGCGTCGCGCCCAATTTCTTGGCCTCATCGACGCCGGTCTTGCATTTTTCCTGCAGGCCGCCGGGCACCGCCGCGCACTTGTTAAAGGCCGCGACGGCGTCATCAAAGTGCGAGGTCTTTTCGTACGAGAGACCCAGCAGAAAGTAATTGACCGGATCGGGCGTCGGGTCCAACTTAACGGCTTGCTCGAAATTCGGAACCGCTTCGGCGAAGTGCTGGCGACGGAAGGCGATGATTCCCAGGCCGCCATAGGCCATGGCCGAAGTCTGATCCTTCGCTTTCATAAAGTTCTCGTCGGTCAATTCGGGAGGCTTCCGAAGCGTAGGCAGCAAATCCAAGGCCTTTTTGCAATAGGCTTCCGATTTGTCGAGGCGCTGCTGCGGGTTGGGAGTGCTGGAATTCATGGCGCGCGGCAGCGTGGAGCCTAAAATCGCCAGGGTTTGTGGATCGTTGGGATTGAGAGCCAGCTCCTTCTCGCCGACGTCTTCCATCTTGTCCACCTGACCCTGGGCGAGATACCCACGCACCAGCCAGAGGTAGACTTCACTGCGGTAGCGGCTCTGCGGATATTTCTGGAGAAAATCTTCCCCGGACTGGTCTTTCTTGGCGATGTCGTTCATCGAAGCATCGCGAAAGAGCTTGATGGCCGCTTCCTCTTCGGCATTCACCGGAGGCGGCGCGCTATCGAGCGTCAGAGGCGTCACATCGGCGGGTTTCGAAGCGTCCGGCTGCTGTTGCTGTGGTGGTTGCTGCTGTTGTTGCTGGCGCTTGGCGGGATCCAGCGTTGGGGGAGCATCCTGGGCGAGGGTGCGGACGCCACAGAGAAGCGCTCCGCCCGCTAAAATCGCGATTGCCGTGCGCGTTAACTTATTCATTTCCTTCCATCCTCTCTTTTTTACGGACGTTCCGAAGGTTTGCTGAGATTCAAGTCGCCGAGTTCTTTCTGGGCCGCTGCCTGTGCCTTGGCCGGGGCGCCTTGCACGGCTAGCGCGGCTTTATACTCGGATTTGGACTGCTCGAGCTGTCCCTGGGCGTTCAAAACTCTTGCCAGAAATACGTGGGACCAGGCCAGAATCATGGGGTCCTGCGCGGCGGTGTGCCCGTCGCTGGTCAGCCGGCCGAAAATTTCCTTGGCTTTGTCGCCGTCGTGATCGAGCAGCGCGACCAGGCCGAGGCCATACCAAGCGCGATCCTGGTCCGGATATTTCGTCAGCACCGCTTTGAAGGCGGCTTCCGCGGCGCGGGGGTTGCGGTCAGCGATAAAGCGCTCACCGGCGGTGAGTTGGTCGATGGCGTCCGGATCGCTGGGAAGATCGGCGGGCGGTGCGCGGTGCTTTTTCGTCACCGCCTCGCCGGCCAGCGTAGCATTGTGCTCCGCGGAACCAGCCTGAGCAAAGGTGAGGGCAGAGACGCGCGAGACCTCAGCGTTCACGTCGATGGAGCGAACCAGGTCCGGAAAATAATTCCTCATCGAAGGCTCGCTCTTTTCGTAAACGGCGAGACCAGTGTAGATGGGCCGCACCATCGTGTAGCCGTCGGCGTCGTTCGCGCTCAGGGCCACTTCCAGTTGGCTGGGAGAGAGCTTCTGGAGCTTCAATTCCACAGCGCGCACCGTGCACTCGCCGAACCAGGACGGAAAATCGTCCTGCAAGTCCGGAGCGAGCCGCGGGGCTTTGGCCGCCACGTTATAAACCGGAATCTTCACGGCCACCACGTGGGAATACATCAGCGGGAGCGGGTCGAGCAGGAAGTGAAGGTAAGCGTGGCGCACCACGTCGACGGGAATCTGTTCGCTGCCGCTCAGGATGATCGAATAATGGTCGCCGTAGTTGCGGACGTTGGTGATGCGGCCGACGAGGGGCTCGACGATGATGGAGAAGGTCCGCGGCTCTCCGGGATTCATGAGTTGCCGCAAATACGCGTTGGCGACCATCACGATATCGGAAATCGGGTCGTGCAGGCGCTCAATTTCGCGGCTATAGACCGGCTGCACCTGGCGCCAGAGTTCGCCGATTTTTTGTTCCTTGTAGTACGCAGAAAGGATTTCGTTGAAGCCTTCCAACGAGAGGACGTCGGGCGGAAGTTCGTCGCGGCGCAAGACGGGCTGAAATTTTGGCGCCGGGCCGGCCACGATGCCGAACCAGACGTAACGCGACAACATTTCGCCCGTGTCGCCGATCCGGTGCTCACGGTAGAAGTCTCGCACGGCGTCGACGGCAGGGCCTTTTTGCTGGCGAAGCCGGTCGCGAAGCTGCTCGCGGAACGTCGACCAGTTGTCAGTGCTGATTTCGCTCTCGAAGCCGGAGGCGTACAAGGCGCACATGGTGGTAAACATGGCTTCGTTGCCGTCCACGGTGATGTTGGTGACCGGCGAAGGAACCAGTTTCGGGGCAGGGCGCCGCGCCGGAGCCTGCGCACGGGCGGCCGCTGCCCCCAGCAGAAGACCAAGCAGGATCGTGCCAGTTTTCGCTAAACGCTGACGGCTCATCGAGTTTTGCCGCGCGGTACCACTTTCCCCTTTGCGGCTGGGTATGGCCGGCTCATGAGTCTTGGATGGCGGTATCCGAGGGGGATACGGACATTCACGAATCGTGGTGACACAGCCTTTTTTCAATGTACAGGCGCTGCCGCGGAGAGTCAAGAATATGGAGCCTCTGAAATGCCGCCGGAGCCGGGTCTTAGGGTAGATGAGCGAAGGGGGGAAACCGTTGTCCGGGCGGGGGACCCGGTGCACGTGCGCAGCGAACAGGGCGCGTGAGATGGGGACGATTTCTTGCCAACGCGGACGCACTTGCGAAAGCGGCGGAGCATCTGTTAGGAATAGGGCGTGGTCCCGCCCGAGAAGGAATCCGTCATGAAGAATCGTGCGATCTATAGAACTGTCCCAGCCGGGGCGGCAATGATGCTCGTTTTCTCGTTCCCTTTTCCCACCCGCGCGCAGCTTGTCGGTGAGGATAACGCGCCAAAGCCGCAAGAGCTAACCAGTACGAATGAGACCAAGGCTCCGCCGGCGAATCTCAAACCCGGCAAATTGCTGCAGACGAAAAATTTTACGCTTGACGGGAGCAAAGTGTGGACCGATACGGGCATTACTTTGCAGCCGGGGCAGAAGATCGTGGTTACCGCGGAAGGCTCGCTGCGCTACTCCGATGCCAAGGAAGATAACGGTCCTGAGGGCCTGGCGCGGGGCTTCAAGGACCTGATCCGCATCCTGCCGGACAACAGCGTTGGCCGCGGCGCAGTCATCGGCAAAATCGGCGACCCGGACGTGGCGCAGCCTTTTGTGATCGGGGCGAAAAAGGACGTGGTGGCTCCGGTTTCCGGAAAACTCAACTTGGGCATAAATCAGGCGAGTTCGGATACGGGAACGGGCTCGTATAAGGTGAAAGTGGAAATTTACGAAGCGGATGCATCGGCGCCCCGCGAAGTGGCCAAGGAAGTCTCCAGCATGCCCGGGATCGATAACAGCCTGTTCGAAAAAATTCCGCGGCGCATCGGCGACAAGTTTGGGAATCCCGGCGACATGGTCAACTTCCTGATTCTGGGCGACGAGGATCAGATGAAAAACGTGTTCACCGCGGCGGGCTGGGTGAAGGTGGACGCGGACGTGAAGACCACGGTGCTGGAAGGTTTCCTTGCCAGCATGTCCAAGGAATCGTATCTCACAATGCCGATGAGCCAGCTTTATCTGTTCGGCCGGCCGCAGGATTATGGCTGGGCGCACGCGGAGCCGATTACCGTCGTGGCTTCGCGCAACCATCTGCGCGTGTGGAAGGCGCCGTTTACTGTGAATGGCCAGATGTTGTGGGCAGGCGCTGCGACGCACGACATCGGCTTTGAAAAAGACCAGCGCAACGGCAGCATTACGCACAAAATCGATCCGGACATCGACCTGGAACGCGACTACGTCCAGAAAACCCTTTGCAGCACCGGCTTGGTGGCGGAGTTCACGCACTTCACGCCCGACAACCCGATGAAGGAAGCCAAAACGGCCACGGGGGGATCGTTCCATTCCAACGGCCAGGTGCTGGTGATGAAGCTTTCGGATGCGGCGAAAAGCACGACCAGTTCAACTTCCGGTTCAAAGTGAGCTGGAATGGGCGCAAGCCCTGACGCCGCTGCTACTTGGATGATTCGCGAAGAGAATCACGAGGGAGCAGCGCGGTTTTGCCGTAGTGTTCGCCTTCGAGGACGCGCGTTTCGCACCAGCCGCGCTCTCCAGCGGCGGAAAGCACGCGCACGGGGGCGCCAACCGGAAGCAGCAGCAGGTGACCTTGGGCGATCATGACGGAAACGCCCACGTCGTCCCCGACGGCCAGCAGGCGCTGCCACTCTTCGCGCGATTTCTCGTCCACCGGCGCAACGATGCATTCAATGTCGTGCTCGGCGCGAACGTACAGAATCTTACCGGCGAGCGCCGCGAGCCGCGCCCGCCTGGCCGCGGGCCTGGCGAACTCTCCCTGCAATTTTCCCGTGAAGCGGTAACCCTTCTTTGGCAGGGTCTCGATGTACCGCGGCTTCGCGGTGCTGTCGCTCAGCGCTTGTCGCAACTTTTTGATCGCCGTGTTCAGTCCATGCTCGAAATCAACGAAGGTATCCGCCGGCCAGAGCCGAGCCTTCAATTCCTCGCGTTCCACCACTTCGCCGGGGCGTTCGAGCAACGCGCCCAACACCTGCAGCGGCAACTGTTGCACTTTGATTTTCTTTTTGCCCTTGAAAAGTTCGCCGGCGCGGAGATCGACGGAGAAGGGGCCGAAACTCAGACGGCCGAGTGCGTCGGGCATGGATTCGGGGGGCATGAAATTTGGAATTTTTGACTATAGCAGACTCAGTGAAGTCCGCGCAGAAGAATCCCATGCGGCGAGCAGCGCGTGTGAGGCAGGTCCAACGTTTCGATGCGTTCCGCAACTGCCACATTATGAATGATTTAGCGGCCTTCCGGAGTTCAGCGGAAGTCCAGCTTTTGTTCACCCCCGGAGCATTGTCCTTTTCCCGGTGTTGCGAGAAAGTGCGCACTGTCCGAGAGCCAATTCCAGCGGCGATGAGCTCCCGGGTGAAAGAGGAACCCAAGAAAACGTTATGTACGGCCCCGAAGATCCGCGTCCCGTAAACCAGAGTGCAGCCGACAATTTGCCCGGCAGTTCCAAAAAGCGCCTGCCTTTCGCCACAACGGCAGAAATTCGCGCTTTTTTGACCGACCTGAAAATGAGGCCTTATAGGCAGCGGCAGATTTTGTGCCGCATGCTGCGGCGTGCTGCCTCGCAGGCCACTACAGCGGACTCCGTAGTCGACCCCGTCGTATCCCACCCCACCACCGCAACCTGACCCCCACCACCCAAGCCGGCGAGAAGTAGAGGCGCTTGCATTGGGACCCCTGAACCAGACGAAGCCCGGGCTGCCGCCCGGGCTTCGCTCTTCCTGGATCGGTGCGAACACGGGTAACGGGTAGAGTTCGGAAAGGTCGCCTGCTGGAAGCAGGCGCTCCCAACGGCGCCTGCTGCGCGAGGCCATCCGGTGGCAGGCATCCGGAAGCTGGAGGGCAAGCGGAAGCAAAAGCGCTGCCTTAGTCCCTTACTTTGTTTCGGATAAAACTGAGGCCGCGGCCAAGTCCACTATAAAGCGGCCGCGGCGGCGGAATCGGCCTGCAGCGGATAGAGCCGCTGGAATTCCGGGTCGTCATGGAGCAGGGTGAGGTCCGGATCGCGTCGCGCCCAGACGGAGTCTTTGAAGCCTGCTTCCCACGCTTTCCTGATCGTGTCCAGCGCTTCGCGTTTCCGGTTGAGCAAGGAGTAGGTGCAGGCCGCGTTGTAGAGAATCGAGGCTTCGTTGGCGCGCAGGGTGATGGCCATTTTCAATTCACGCAGGGCGTCATCCACGCGGCCAAGATCGGCATAATCGGTGGCCATCAGCACGCGGGCGCGCGCATCTTCCGGAACCTGCTTGAGGTGATTTTCCAGGGCGGCGATGCGGCGCACGAGAAGATTGCGGTGCGCATCCTTCTTGCCGAGCGCGCCCAGGGCATTGGCGATCGGCACGTAGACGTTGTAATCCTCTCCGCTCACTTCCAGGGCAGTTTCCATCAGGTCCACGATCTCCTGATAGCGGCCGGCGGAAAACAGGGCGCGGCAGAGCAGGTAATAGGCGCCCTCGCAGTCGCGCTTGCGCTCGATAGCCTTTTGGACCATGCGCACGGCTTCGTCGTGTAGTTCGGTTGCATAAAGAACCCAGGCCTGGCTGACCATGACTTCGGGCAGGTCCCAGCGCAGCGCCACGGCTTTCCCCGAAGCGTTGCGCGCGCGTTCCACCCACATGGCGTCGCGGCTGTAGTTGCAATAGAACATGGCGCAGGCGTTGGCGCAGGCGGCGTAGGCCAGCGCAAAGCTCGGATCGATGGCCACGGCGTTCTCGAACATCTGTAAGGCAAACTCCAGGTCCTGGCGAGTTTGTCGGCGCGCATAGCGCTTTCCGCGCAAGTAAAGGTCGTAAGCCTGCAAATTTTCGGTGGGCTTCAGCGCCAGGTCTTCGAGTTCCTGGGGCGACAATGTGACGCGCAGCGCTTCGGCGATTTTTCGCGCGATCTCGTCCTGCACTTCGAAGACGTCTTTCATTTCACGATCGTAACGTTCCGACCACAGCGGAAAATCGGTCTGCGTATCCACAAGCTGCGTGGTGATCCGCAGGCGGCTGCCGGAGCGCCGCAGCGATCCGGTGAGCACGTAGGCCGCGCCGAGGAGGTGGCCGATCTGCGACGGCGTCACCGGTTTGTCGCGGAACGCCAGCACGGTGGGGCGCGAAAAGGTGTTCAACCCGCGGATTTTGGATAGCTCGGTAATGATGTCCTCGGTGATGCCGTCGCGCAGGTATTCGTCTTCCTTCACGCCGCTGGGATTCTCAAAGTAAAGAACGGCGACGGATTTTGCCGAGGGTTTGGCAACGCCGGATTTCGATTCAGTCAGCTCGGCGGCGCGGCGGCTGCCGGAATCGAGGTCGCGTTTCAGGCGGTTGAGATCGGTCTTGAGTTCCGTGGCCGATTGGCAGCGCAGCGTGCGATCCTTCTCGAGGAGTTTGGAAAGGATACGGCCAAGCTCCGCTGGCAGCGCGGGATTGATTTTGTCCACGGGCTCCGGGTCGCGGTTCAGGATGGCGTCGAAAATCACCGCGCTGGTATCCCCCGCGAAGGGAAGCACGCCTCCAGCCATCTGGTAAAGTACCGTGCCCAGCGAAAACAGATCCGTGCGCGCATCGACGAGCTGCCCCCTTGCCTGCTCCGGAGACATATAGGAGGCGGTGCCCATGGCCACCCCGGGTGAAGTGAGCTGGTGCTGCGGCTCGATCTTCGTGGAATTCTGCTCATTCGATTGCAACTCTTCCGGCTCGATTTTCACCAGACCGAAGTCGAGAATCTTCACCTGGCCGCGATCGGTAAGGAAAATATTGGCGGGCTTGATATCGCGATGGACGATTCCTTTGGCGTGCGCCGACTCCAGCGCGTCGGCGATCTGCGTAGCGATGGGCAGCAGCTTGTCCAGCGGGAACGTGGCGCGCCCGAGCATCTGCGCCAGCGTTTGGCCTTCAAGAAGCTCCATCACCAGAAAATTTTGCCCGTCGATTTGCTCGATGGCGTGAATGGTGCAGATGTTCGGATGATTCAGGGCGGACGCGGCGCGCGCTTCGCGCTGGAAGCGTTCAATCAGTTGCGTGTTCTGCGCCATCTGCTCCGGCAGGAATTTCAGCGCCACACGGCGTCCCAGCCGCGTGTCTTCCCCTTCATACACCACACCCATGCCGCCGCTGGCGATTTTTCGCGCGATTTTGTAATGGGATAGGGTCTGTCCGACCAGCGACTCGCGATCCGGCATAGTCAATCGATACTAAGCAAGGGGACAGGGATGGTCAAGAAGCGCTGAGGCTAGGCTACGGGTACTACTAGTTTACTCAGGGCAAGTGGAACCCGGCAATCAGGGGGATAACAAAGCGGAACATCCCCGCACCCAGGACGGCCGCGCCGGGAATCGTTAGCACCCAAGCCCAAATAATCCGGCGGGTTACGCCCCAGCGTACCGCGGTCAGCCGGTGAGACGCCCCCACCCCGACAATCGCGCCGGTAATCGTATGCGTGGTGCTCACGGGAATGCCGAAAACGGCGTTGGCTACGATGGTCATCCCGCCCGCGGTTTCTGCCGCAAACCCGCCAAACGGCGTCAGTTTGGTGATGCGCTGTCCCATGGTCTTGATGATCCGCCAGCCACCGGCCATCGTGCCGCCAGCCATCGCCAGATGGCAGCAGATGATCACCCAGAAGGGCACCGAGAAAGTTTTCAGGAGTCCGCCGGCGACAAGAACGGTGGTGATGATGCCCATACCCTTTTGCGAGTCGTTGGTGCCATGCCCCAGGCTGAAAAGCGCGGCTGAAAACAGCTGCAACCGCCGGAACCACTGATCCACTTTGTAGGGACGCTGCTTGCGGACGATCCAACTGGTCAGCAGGGTGATCATGGTCGCCAGCATCATGCCGATTACGGGCGACAAAATGATAAACAGGATCGGCTTGGTCCAACCGCTCAGAATCAGCGCGCGAAATCCCGAATAGGCCACCGCAGCGCCGCCGTAACCGCCCATCAACGCGTGCGAAGAACTGGTCGGCAGGCCCAAGGTGAGCGTAATCAGGTTCCACGAAATGGCGCCCACCAGCCCGGCCAGCAGCACTTTTTCGTCGACCATCTCGATGTGCACCATGCCGCTGCCAATCGTTTTGGCCACCGCGGTGCCGAACACGAAGGCCGCCACAAAATTCCAGAATGCCGCCCAGAACACCGCGCGAAACGGGGTCAGAACGCGCGTGGAAACCACCGTGGCGATGGAATTGGCGGCGTCGTGCCAGCCGTTGGAAAATTCGAAGGCCAGCGTCAGAAATACCGTAATCAGGACGATTGCGAATTGGCTCACGGGTTCAGGCGTTCTTCAGGATGACGCTCTCGATGACGTTGGAGACGTCTTCACACTTGTCTACGGCGGTTTCCATCACTTCGAAAATCTCTTTCCACTTGATGATTTGCACGGGATCTTTTTCTTCCTCGAAAAGCTGGGCGATCAGCGTGCGGCAAATGCGGTCGCTTTCATTCTCCAGGCGGTTGATTTCGATCACGTGCTGCAGGGACTTATCCGGATTTTCCATGGAATGAACGGCGGCGGAAAGTTCGGCGCAGGCCGCGGCGATGATCTTGGCCAGCTCGATCGTGCCGGGGCGCACCTGGTCTACGCGATAGAGCACGAATCGGCTGGCGGCGGCGTCGATCAGGTCGATCACGTCGTCCATGGTGCCGCAGAGCTCGTGCATGTCCTCGCGGTCAAACGGGGTGATGAAGGTCTGGTTGAGCTTCCGGAAAATCTGGTGCGAAATTTCGTCGCCCTGGTGTTCGATGGCCTTCACGCGCTGCACCTGTTCCGGCACGCCGGTGTAATGCTCGAGCATGCTGGTAAAAGCGTTGGCGCCGCTGACGACATTTTCCGCTTGTTTGCGGAAAAGGACAAAGAAATCCCCGTCTCGCGGCATAAAGCGCTGTAAAAAGCCTGGCATGTGACCCGCTCCCCCCTGAGGAGCTCGAGTGTGGCAGAGGAAGTGTAGCGAAGGAGAGGAAATCGGGCAAGGAAGGGCAGCCATTGTAGCCGTGATTCGTGCCATGGTAGCGTTGGTCGCCATGAATCTTAAGCGTTTGCGGATGCTTGCGGCGTTGATTGGATTGCTGACCACCGTGCCGTGCCTTGCGGCGGATAAGGCGGAACTCCGCGATCGCCGGGCGCGTGCCGCGCGGGTTTTTTCCGACGGCGTTCTGCTTCTTCATTCGAGGAACGTTGTGGATTGGACCTCCGATGGCCATCGCGAAGATGCCGCTTTTTATTACCTTACGGGACTTGAAAATTCGCCGGGGTGCATCCTCGCCATCGATGGCAAGAGCCGGGAGAGTTGGCTGTTCGTCCCTCCTCCTGCTTCGACGGCCCGGCAGGAGTTCCAGCCAGGCGTGGCCTCAGAGCGCAAACTCGGCGTGGAACACGTGGTCGAATGGGAGAAGCTGGAGGATTTTCTCGCACGTCAGGCCACCGCAGGCGCAAAGCTCTACTACAAGCCGGAGGTTCCCCTGCTTCCAGCGAACCTTTCGGCTCTGAAAGATCCCCGCGCGCCTGGATGGGTCCAGTTGCTTCAGCAGAAATGGCCCAAGGCGGGATTCCGGGAAGTCGGCGTGAAACTGGACACTTTGCTTGCGGTCGAAAGTGCGGGGGAGCAGCGCGATTCGAGAGTGGCGGCGCGTGCAACCGTGGTGGCGTTTTGGGCTGGAATGCGCGCCATTCGTCCGGGAGTCTCCCAGCGGACCGTGGAACTGAGCGTGGTGGACGCCTGCTGGAAGGAAGCGCGCGGAGTTTCTTTCTGGCCCTGGGCGATGGCTGGAATCAACGGCGCATTTCCCAAGCCGATGGAGTCCTTTGCCCGCTATGACCATCTTGACTCGAAGATGCAAGCCGGCGATCTGGTGCGCCTGGATGTCGGCTGCGAGTGGGAGCATTACCAGGGCGATTTGGGCCGCACCATACCCGTCTCCGGGAAGTTTACGGAGGAACAACAGGAAGTGTGGAATATTTTTGTGTCGGCCTACCGCGCCACTGCTGGCGAAATAAAGGAAGGCCTCACCGAAGCTCAGGGATTTGAGATTTGGAAAAAAGAATTGCTGCGTCATCGCGACTCCGCCAAAACTTCCCGGGCTCAACAAGCCATCGCCACCTGGTCGGATCGCAAAAATGTTCCATACTGGCAAATGCACACGATGAATCTGGACGCTGGCTACGTTGAAGGATCGCTGCGCGCCGGCATGGTGATCGACTTTGAGCCGATTGCCGTCATCGGTGGCCAGGGCTACTATCTGGAAGACATGTATCTCGTCGGTAAAGACAATGCGGAGGTCCTCACCCCCGGTTTGCCTTACACAGCGGAAGAGATTGAAGCAGAGATGGCCGCTGGTCACTGACTTCTGCTGCCATTTTCAATAGGCTGAGTCCCGTAGCAGGTCAACAACGACTACTGGTACGGCCACGACCGGCCGGACGACAAGCGCTATCAAGTGAATCATCCTTTCGAGCACGGTCGATTCGAACACTTCGGGGCAGACCATCGCTATCTCATCATCCGCGTGGATCGCGATCATCACTGGTTCTGGTTCCCAGGGGGGCTCCTATTTCCCGTTGGCAAACTGGGATTGGCCAATTTGCATGGACTGGTGCTGGGACTGCGATGATGATTTCGTTGTGTATGAAGACCCTGACCACAACGGCTGGTCCATCCTGCATAACGTCCACACTGGCGTGAATGTCCACGTCATGTATATGGGCACGTAAGAAAATTTCAAGCTAAGCTGGCCGCGCTTCGCGCACCAAAAGGGTGAGCGAAGCGCTTTTCATTGGCGGGAAGGCCATTTGCCCCCGGTTTCGGCCCGCACGCGGAGATATTGAAAAGGCGCTTGACATGGGCAAGCGTAAGCAGTAACTTACCGTAAGTGAATACTTACATACAAAATGGCCTGACCGCCTTGGGGGATCCCACCCGCCTGGCCATCTTCGAGATGCTGGGGAACCAGCCGCTCGCGGTAAACCAACTTGCCGCCGGACTGCCGGTATCGCGCCCCGCTGTCTCGCAGCACCTGCGCGTATTGAAGAACGCCCGCCTGGTTTGCGATCGCCGCGAAGGCACCCGGCGCATCTACGAGCTCAATCCCGAGGGGCTGGCCCTGCTGCGCGATCATTTCGCCAAACTCTGGGACAAGAGCCTGCTGGCCTTCAAAAAGTTTGCCGAGGAAGAATACGAAGAGGAGAAAAAGCATGACGCCCGAAACCGCGCCGACAACCGCCTACAAAAGGACCATGCACGTAAACGTTCCCATTGACCTCGCCTTCAAGGTGTTTACGGAAAAGATGGGCGCATGGTGGCCGCAATCACACCACGTAGGCGGCACGCCATTTAAGGACATTCTGATCGATCCGCGCACGGGCGGGCGCTGGTATGAAATCAATGCAATCGGCGAACAATGCATTTGGGGCAGCGTGCTCGCGTGGGAGCCGCCGAAGAAAGTCGTGCTTTCCTGGCATCTGCAGCCGGACTGGTCTTTCCATCCGGATCTTGCCAAGGCGAGCGAGGTCGCTCTGGAATTTATCGCCGAAGGCCCGGAAACCACGCGCCTCGAATTTGAACACCGTCACCTGGAACGCCACGGCGCCGGCTGGGAGAAGATGCGCGAGCAGGTGAGTTCGCCGGGCGGCTGGCCGGTGATTCTGGATCTTTATCTGGAAGCGACAAAGTAAACGCGAACGATGCGGATGGCCGGGCTGGGTGCAAGCGGCTCCCGGCTCCCGCCAGGGGAGGGAATTTGTGAAGGCGAAGTGGATGTACCGAATTGCTTCCGTGCTTTTGATTCTGTTTGCCGCCGGGCACACCCTCGGCTTCCGCCAGATTCTTCCGAGCTGGGGGGTCGATACCCTGGTGGCTTCCATGAAGACCATACGCTTCGATGTCCAGGGATTCTCGCGGACATACTACGATTTTTATCTTGGGTTTGGGCTTTTCGTCAGCGTGCTGCAATTGTTCGCCGCGCTGGTCTGCTGGCAGTTGGGTTTGCTGGAAGCGGCCACGCTTCGCTCGCTTTCCTTGCTGCGTTGGTCCATGGTGATTTGCTTTTTGGGCGTCAGTTATCTGAGCTGGCAGTATTTCTTCATGGTGCCCATCGTGTTTTCGTTGGCGATTACGCTCTTCCTGGTGCTGGGGGCCTGGCTTGCGAACAAGCCCGCATAACTGCGGTCGAACAGGGAAGCGCGAGTCACACGCCGTTGCACTGTCGCTGGATGCGGTTATTCCTGCTCGACGGCGTCATCGTTAGACGTCGATTCCTCAGGCATCAGGTCGCCTGGCGGGGGATTCACTCCGGCAAGCGATGGTTTCTCACGACCGTGGGTGCGCATCGGTTTGCCAGCCCACACATTGATCATCCCCAGCATTTCGTGAATCACCTGATGAGTGTCGTCCGTGTCTCTCCACCAGCCATTGGGATTGAAATCGTCATCGGAGATGCCATGCACGATCAGCGTGCCTCGCTCCGCGGCATAGCGCGTCCACAATTCGTGCACGCGGCGCGTATGCGCCTTGTCCGTGACGATGATGACGGTGCCTCTGCCTTTTTGTTCCAGGGTATCGCCGATTACGTCCAGTTCGTCATCGGTGTTTACGATGGGGCTCTCCAGGATATGAATCGCTTTTTGGGGAACGCCCTCGCGCTTGAGCAGTAGCGTGTTGAAATCCGCCTCACTGGGAAAGTGAATGCCCAACTCCTTGGCTACGCTGGCATTCGTGCCGGGATTCGTCAGCCAGATTTCTTTCGCGTAGCCGGCTCGATAGAGGCGCGCGGCTTCCAGCGCGCGGTCCGGAAAATGGCCGCTGAGCACCGCAATGGCGTTGGCCGGTTGCAGCGAGTCCTGCTTTACCAGCCAGTGGCCAATGCCGAACATCAGCGCCAGGCTGGCAAATAAGGCGAGGAATGCGAGCGCACTGAGCACGCCGATGATTCGCAGCAGATGGCCGAGGTATTTGTTGCCAGGGAGTTTCAGGGTCCGCTTCCCATCGTCGGGATAGGTCAACACAAGAGCCGTATTATGCACGCCGACGAGGGAGCATTTCGCGTACCATTCCCGGAAAGCAGGCTCGGAATGGGGCTCAATTACCTCCATGGAATCAGTTGCTTACGGATTGTCTCGATCTCGCGCTTCGCCGTGCGCTTTGAGGCCGTCCCGCGCGTGTAAATCTGTCCACATCCATGCAAAGTTGTCGCCGGTTACTGCTCTTGCTTATTTCTTGGGGTGGGAGAGGCTGAGGGGAAGAGTGCTGATGAGATATTTCGCCTCATCCGCATTTACTGGCGACAAATCCTTGCTCCACGCATCGCCCTGATCCTCATAAGCCCCGGGACGCGGCGCAATCTTGAAGAAATACACTTTTCCCGCTTCCGCCGTGAAGCCCATCAAGGAATATTGACTCGAGATCTCCGCGCTGCGGGACTGCCAACTCGCACAGAGGTGGTGATCGCCGGGCGCGGCGGAAAAGGAAAAATAAGAGCCGCCGCGGTTCGCACCGACCCATTTTCCGTCGAGAGCCAATCTTACGGTCGGCGTGAAAATCGCACCGGGCCCGACTTTGTACTCTTCAATGAAACACACAAGTGCTTTTCCGGCTTCCGGCAGCGCCAAGGAGTGTTGAGTGCGATCCGCTTTCACTGCGAATTCGACGTTGGGCCCGCAAGCTTCCGGAATTACAGGCGAAGAAATTGCGCTTTGCGCGAACGTCGGAGAGGACAGGAGCACAAAGATTAGCGCCGTTCTCAAGGGAACCTTCCCAGCGGCCGGATGCCGCTGGCGGTCTCTTCAGCCTATTGCAATGGACGGATTCGGCATCCCGGTGGTTGCAATTGGTTTCTTGAGAGCAAACAAAAAGGGCGGGCGCTTGCGCGTCCGCCCTTTGCAGCGTTGTCTGAGCGGCCCGCTCCTGAAAGCGGGCCCTGCATTTGCAGTACGTCTTAGTACATGCCGCCCATGCCACCCGGTCCACCCGGACCCGCGGCGGCCGCCTTCTTCTCGTCTTCCTTCACCTCGGCCACCAGCGCCTCGGTGGTGAGCATCAGGCCGGCGATGGACGCGGCGTTCTGCAGCGCCAGGCGGGTGACCTTGGCCGGGTCAATGACGCCAGCCTTGACCATGTCGCCGTATTCACCGGTGTCCGCGTTGAAGCCGAAGTTTTCGTCCTTCGCTTCGCGGATCTTGCCGATGACGACCGCGCCCTCGTGGCCGGCATTAAGGGCGATCTGGCGAGCAGGCTCTTCCAGAGCGCGCTTCACGATGCCCACGCCGACGGCTTCGTCGTCATGCAGCTTCAGCTTGTCGATGGCGTTCAGGCAGCGGAGCAGTGCGGTGCCGCCGCCGGGAACGATGCCTTCTTCCACGGCCGCGCGCGTGGCGTGCATGGCGTCTTCAACGCGAGCCTTCTTTTCCTTCAGCTCGGTTTCGGTCGCCGCGCCCACCTTGATCACCGCAACGCCGCCGACCAGCTTCGCCAGGCGTTCCTGGAGCTTCTCGCGGTCGTAGTCGCTGGTGGTGATTTCCACCTGCTGGCGAATCTGCTTCACACGGCCTTCGATTTCGCTGGCCTTGCCCGCGCCTTCGACGATCGTGGAGTTGTCCTTGTCGATGGTGACCTTCTTGGCCTTGCCGAGGTCTTCGATCTTGACGTTTTCGAGCTTGATGCCGAGGTCTTCGGT
>JAJPIE010000070.1 GCA_021324935.1 Acidobacteriota bacterium | reverse complement strand
TTTTCTGCTTCGTTCTTGCTGCGTCATCGGGCCTGCCTCCCCACCAGCAGGCCACAATGCTACACACCACCTCGTCAGAACAAAATGCGCCTCACGTATCGCTCACGTTCTTTCGACCATCGGCAATGGTTATCGGTCACAGCGCGCCATGTCCCTTCATGCAAAACTCTTGCAAGAAGGAGGGAGCTTCACCTAGGTCCCGTCATGAGCCTCGCACTCCCCAATTTCCTCTCCATCGCCGCTGAACCTGCTTTCCATCACCCCAATATGCCGTGCCGCCTTTCCGACCTTGGCGTCGGCGACTCCGGCGTCATTCAGGAGTTGATCCTCCCCGAAAAGTTGCGCAATTACGTCACGCGCTTCGGATTCGTCGACCGAGCCGCGGTCTCCGTCATTCGACGCGTTCCCCTCGGCAATCTCAGCGTCTATCGCGTCGGCCAGGCCGAAGTCGCACTGCGCCCCGAAACCGCGGCGTCCATCCTGGTGACAAGGAATCCATGGTGATGGCCTCCCGCCGCGAATGCTCCGCGTGCAGCCCGCTTCCCAGCCACTCCATCCCCATGCACGCTCCCGGCCGGGCGCTCCGCACGGTCGCTCTGATTGGCCCGCCGAATTCCGGAAAATCAACCCTCTTCAATCGGCTCACCGCGCTTCGCCAGAAAGTCGCGAACTATCCAGGCGTCACCGTCGAGCACCGCACCGGGGTGATTCCCGCGAATTCCGGCCCAGAAATCACCCTGGTTGATCTGCCGGGAGTTTACGACCTCGCGGCCTATTCCGAAGACGAGCGCGTCGCCGCCCAGGTTTTGCACGGAGAAATGCCGGGAGTCTCTCGCCCCGACGCCGTCCTGATCGTCGTGGACGCCACGAACCTCGACCGCCAACTTTCTATCGTCCCAGACGTCCTTCGCACCGGCTTGCCGGCGCTGCTGATCCTCAACATGGCGGACCTCCTCCAGAAGCGCGGCGGCTGCGTCAACCTCGTGAAACTCGCCGGCCAACTCGGCATTCCCGTGGCTTTGGTCTCCGGCGCGACCGGAGCCGGCATCGACGCCATTCACAGGTTTCTCGGGGCGCGCAATTCCCCGGACGGAAACCGCTCCTTGCCCGTCCTGCAGTCTCCCGCGGCTTGCCAACGGTGGGCGCAGAATCTCGCGGACTCTGCGGACTACCGTGCGCCCCAGCCGGCAATCTGGACGCGGCGTCTTGACGGCGTGCTGCTGCACCGGCTTTGGGGCCCGCTCATTTTTCTTCTGGTGCTGGTAGCCTTGTTTCAGGTCGTGTTTGCGCTTGGCCAGCCTCTGAGCAACGGCCTGCAAAACATTCTCGATACTCTTGGCCGCGCGCTGTTCGCCTGGCTGGGCGCGGGTTTCCTGAAGTCCGTGCTTTTCGACGGTGTTTGGCGGGGTTTCTCTTCCATCCTCGTTTTTCTGCCGCAGATCCTTGTATTGTTTCTCTTCATCACGGTTCTGGAGGATTCCGGGTATCTCGCGCGCGCCGCGGTGATGGCGGACCGCACCATGCAGCGCGTCGGCCTGAACGGCAAATCCTTCGTACCGCTGCTTTCCGCGTATGGCTGCGCCGTGCCCGCGATCATGGCCGCGCGCACCATCGAAAATCGCCGCGACCGCGGCCACCATTCTGATCGCTCCGTTCATGACCTGCTCGGCACGCCTGCCCATTTACACGCTGATGATCGCCGCCTTCGTTCCGGAGCGCGCGCTCCTCGGGCCACTGCTCGGCACGCGCGGCGCGGCCATGCTCGGTCTGTATGCACTCGGCTTTCTTGCCGCACTTTTTACGTCCGCGATTCTAAAATCCTCGGTCCTGAAATCCTCTCCCATGCCGTTCATCCTGGAGCTTCCCGAATATCGCCGGCCCACGCTACGCTCGATGATGATCCGGTCCGCGGAGCGCGCCTGGGTGTTCACGAAAAACGCGGGCAGCGTGATTCTGATCATCGCCACTATCCTCGCACTGCTCGCCAATCTTCCGCTGGCGGGCGGCCCGCCTCCGGGCCCGCAGCAGAGCTTCATCGGCCGCATTGGGCACCTGGTCGAGCCTCTCATTCAGCCCTTGGGCTTCAATTGGCGGGTGGGCATCGGGCTGGTCACATCAGTCTTCGCACGTGAAGTGATCGTGGGCACGTTGGGCACTCTCTATGGCGCCGATCCGGCGTCGCGCGACCTCACTCTGCAGGCCGCCTTGCACAACGATCTGACTCCGGGCGGGGCCGTGGCCTTGCTGGTCTTTTTCGCCTTCGCCCTGCAGTGCAGCTCGACGCTCGCTATGGTGAAGCGCGAGACCAACAGCTGGAAATGGCCGGCGTTTCAGTTTGCCTATATGGCCGTTCTGGCGTACGCCGGCGCCCTGCTGGCCAATCTTCTCGTTTCCCGCTTCTGGAATTAGCCGGCCACGGCATGCCCGCATTCCTTTCGGTCATGCCGCCCCGAGCCGGGCCGCGCTGGCGGACTTGTGGTTGGGGGGGACCCTACCCCACCCCCGTCGCGCAAGAGATTGAAAATGGAGGAGATAGCTTGCAGGCTTGCAAGTGTGGGAAATAAACAGGTTAGCGGATTGGGACTGGCGGGAGGATGTAAGGCCTTAGGGGCGAGGGGGATGCGCGGAGAGGTCGGCATAGCGGGGCTCGTCGATGGGGACGACGTTTGGTTCGCGGACGGATGCGGCGGAGGGCGCGGGATCACGGCGCTTGTTGAGTTCGATTTTATGCGCGGCTTCGAGCATGACCTGGCAAAGGTAGCGGTAGGCGCGAAGGTCTTCGATGCCGATCAGGCCCTCAGCTAAGGCGCGGGGGAGCATGGCCAGGAAGCGCTGGACTTGCGCGGGAGAGGCGGAGGAGCCGCCGGCGGGGGCGAGTTCACGGAGGAGATCGGAACGGCGGAGGCGGCGGGGCGGCGTGTGAGCGTGCGAATAGCAGAGGCCGCTGGAATCGGGAGAGGCGGGTTGGGCGCAGCGGCGACCGTCGGCGAACGAGTAGCGGCAAAGGGGAAAGGAGGGAGCGAGGGGCCGTTTGTTGGACACGGAGAAAGTATAACGAAGGTAATGGATATGGACAAGTAACTGGTTGCGCAAAAAATGGTGTTAGTACCAGTGGCGTTCGAATGCGAAGCGGTGCGGGGGAAGAGTGCCCGGAACTCACGCTTGAAGGGCAAAGACGAAGAGTGCCCACGCATTCATCCCGCAAAAATCGCGGGATGGTGAAGAGCGCTAAAAGCGAAGGCTGACGCGGAAGTTTTTCGAGTGCCCGCCAGCCGTCCTTTCATCCGAAATGCAGCACTGGCCCCCATGCCAGCGCGCCCCCGCCAGCTCCTTGCCTGTGGCCAGGGGCCCGGCATCGTGGATTTGGCCGTTGCCTAAACCGCCGGCATCATCCGCAATCATCTATTTGTGGACGGCAACCAGCGCGTCGGTTTCCTCGCCGGCGTGTTGTTCCTTGAAATGAACGGCTATCCCTTCTTCGCCACCGAAGAAGACGCCACGCAAGCCATCCTCGGCCTTGCCTCCGGAAGAATCGCCGAAGCCGTGTTCGCTTCCTGGCTCCGCGCCAAAGTCATCCCACGCCGCCGCTAACCTTCTGTTATCAGGAAGGTAGGGCCTAACGCACCTGCCTTATATTCCGCGCCACTGGGCCCTGTGTGTTGAATCCAACAAAAAAGTGCACATTGTCCCGCCCTGATAGAAGGCTCGTCCCGGTTGACCTCCAGAAAAATGCTTCAAAGTTCTCTGGGATTGCCATCATGAACACGACTGCTCCCGCGAGACGAGTGACCCTTCCCTCAAACAGAAGGGTTTGCCCACAGAATCCTTCCAGACCTCGCGGATGCTGTTGCGATCGTGGCCACTGAGCGATCGGCGCCCACACCGGGTTTCGTCACTCTAAGTTTGCTTTGCCGCTGCGTGATACCATATATGGGATGCGGCCGTTTCTTGCATTTCTCTGCTGCCTGCTTTTGCCCCCCGGCGAGATCACGCAACTCCAAGAACTCCGGGAAAAGGGCCTGTTTTTCCAGCTTCGCGAGGCCCTCGAGCAACCCGGCTGGAAGGACGGCGAGACTCTTTTCTACCGCGCGGTGGTGGAAAACCGGTTTGGACGAGAGTCAGCGGCCATCGGGGACCTTCAGAAATTCCTGGCAAGCCGCCCGCAGCCGCCATTGCAGCGGACCGCCGAGGAAGAACTGGCAGCCGCGTTCCTGCGCGCCGGCCGCTACGGCGATTCCGCGCGCGCCCTTGGGGAAGCGCTGCGCGCGACGCCCGCCGACGATGCGGACCGCGCGGACACGGAAAATTCGCAGGAGCTCTATCAGGCGCTGAGCGATGTTCCTCCGCAGAGCATCGAGTTTGGGGAGAGCACTCCCCTGCAGGCCAGCCGCAACGCCCTTGGCTCGTGGGATGTGCCGGTGGAAGCGAACGGGCGCGCGGGCGAATGGATATTCGATACCGGCGCCAACCTCTCCACGCTGACCGAATCCGAAGCGGCAAGGCTGGGGCTTGCCACGCGTGAAACGCAAACTTTTGTGAACGGATCCACGGGGAAGAGGAATCCGCTGCGCCTGGCGGTTGCGCCCGATTTGCGGCTGGGCGGCGCGCATCTGAAGAACGTGGTGTTTCTGGTGCTTTCCGACGAGTCTCTCTACGTGGCGCCGCTGAAATATCAGATCCGGGGCATTCTGGGATTGCCCGTGCTTCAGGCACTGGGATGCGTGGGAATCTCCGCGAAGGGCGAAGTTCGCATCGAGCCGCAGGCGCGGCCAGCAGCGGGGCCGCCCAATCTGTTTTTCGATGGCGAAGACCTGATTGTGGACGTGCGCCACGGCGAGCATCGGCTGCAGATTTTCCTGGATACGGGAGCGAATGCGAGCTTCGTCTATCCATCGTTCCGCAGCGCGCTGACGAGGGAGGAACGTGCGGCGTTGAAGAGCAAGCAGGACACGACGGGGGGCGCCGGCGGCGTGGTTACAAGAATGGCGGAAGCGATTCCTTCGCTTCGCCTGGAGATTCTGGACCGCAGCGTGGAGTTGAAAGACGTCAGCATGCTATCCAAACCCGCAGCCGGCAAAACCGCCCGGGACGGCGTGCTGGGCATGGACGGCTTGCAGGGCGGGTTTACGCTCGATTTTCGGAGGATGCGGCTGAGCCTGAATTAGGAGGGCTATCGCATCCGCGCGGAATCTTCCTCAGCGGGCCAGCGGTCGCTCTCTTGCTGCCCCCCGCCCCACGGCCCGCTCCCGTTCCAAAAATTCAGGAAACTCAGAAATTCATGGATGCGTCGAAAGCTCTTCACTCGAGGGAAAGGTTAGCAACTTCGTGGATTTTCCCTGCCCCACCCGTCCTAAACTAGTCGACCCATGCAAAGTCAAATAAGTACCTTTTTGTTTGATTCCCGCAGTTTTGAAATAGTAAGAATTAGAGAGCGAGTTCCGAGATGAAACAGAGGAGAGCAGGTCCCTGATGCACGTCAAATTTGTAGAAATCCAAAACTTTCGCAAACTCAAAAAAATATCCAGAGTTTCGGCGGGTGGCGCACACTCATCTATTCCTCTCTTGAGCGCACTGCCCTTCCTTCGTAGGGCCTTCTTAGGAGCTCTGATCACAGGACACTACTCACGCCGCGCGATTTTTACGATTCGAGCCGCGGGTTCGCTATACTGCGTGGCATGATGGCGCGGGGGCGAGGAAAGAAAGGGCCGAAGTTTGCGTTTGTGGTGGAGGAGTTGGAGGATTCAGCGCTGGCAGGGCGGGTGCGGACGCGGGCCATGTTCGGGAGCCACGCGGTTTATGTGGACCAGCGCATCGTGTTTATCCTGCGGCAAAAGGACGATGCGAAAACGGGGAGGGACAACGGCGTGTGGGTGGCTTCGCAGCCGGAGCACACGGCATCGCTGCAGCGGGAATTTCCGGCGTTGCGACCGATCGAGCTATTCGCCGACCGCGGGCGGACGGGCTTTACCGGGTGGCTGAACCTGCCGGATGGGGACGAGGGATTCGAGGAAACGGCGCTGGGGCTGTGCCGGCTGGCGGTTGCGGGGGATCCGCGGATCGGGAAGGCGCCGAAGCAGCGCGCTGCGCGCAAGGGAAAGTAGGCGCGGCGTGGCGTCCGATTCTATGGCTCACGGCTTACAGCTCATGGCATACGGCCAATAGCTGATGGCTTTGGTGTGCCAGGGTTACTTCCTCTCCGCGGCTTTGCCGTGGATGCCGACATCGACGCGGATGCGGA
The DNA here is from genome assembly GCA_021324935.1 of Acidobacteriota bacterium. Classification (GTDB taxonomy): domain Bacteria; phylum Acidobacteriota; class Terriglobia; order Acidiferrales; family UBA7541; genus Acidiferrum. The sequence continues at coordinate 13,326 of JAJPIE010000070.1, read as the reverse complement.
TGTAGGAAGCCAGCGCAAAGGTGAGCAGCAGCCAGCAGGCTCCAAAGGCCGCATACACCCAGGTGGGGGGAATCCCGCCGCCGAAATAGCACCACGCCGCTGCGGCAAAAATCGCGGCAAGCAGGGAAACCACTCCACCGAACTTGCGCATGCGCGCGACGCCGGGCGTTGCGGTGGGCAAGCTCTTGAACCACCAGTGGGCCCAGAAGCAAATGACGAAGATCACAAGATTGGTCACCAGGTAGGCGCTGAGCTGGTGCAGCTGGAAATTCGCGGAGGCGAAGCCCAGCCAGGCGGCGGCGAAGAGCGTGCCAATGGATTGCCCGATGTCGTAAGAGAAATCGCCTTTTACGCGCTGGTAGTCTTTCTCGTCGAAGCCGGTGTTGGTGATCACGAAATACGCCAGGAGCCAGAGAAGGTAGAGATAGCGCACGGCGAGATCGAGGGTGTAATTCACGTCGTAGTCTTTGGAGATTTGGCCAACGGAGACCGGGATGGAGCGAACCAGCGCGGTAAAGAGCGCGCCCATGGTGCCGGCCACCAGCAGCTTTTGCAGGCCTTTGATGAAGGTTTCCCGGGTGTCGGTTTTTTTGTCAGGGCGGTCTTGATTCATCAGCCGCCAAAACAGCGTGCGGGTGGAGGGAGGTTCCGTCGTTGGCGGAGCAGGGGCCGCGACAGGAGGGGGCGCCGGTGGTTTCACGGGTTCGGGCGTGACCGGAGCCGTGCGCGCGGCGGCAGCCAGCTTGGGCTTTTCTTCCTCCGCGAGTTTCCCGGCAGGCGCCGCGGGGCCGGGCTTGGGAGTTTCTGTCATGGCCACACCGCGGCAGATTCTAGCACGTCTGCGTTACGTATGCGGGGAGTTAACCGGCGCGCGCAGGGACGGCTGTTTTTGCAGCTTGCCAGTACTATTGACGCCACCGCGGGGCCGGCGCATCCTGCAAGCGCTGCCTCCCCCGGCCCGCAGTTGCCCCAGCCAAACCATGTCCGAAGGGTGATTTATGATTGCGGCGCCTTTTTCGCAACGGGCCGAACCCCGGATTTCCATGCGCATGTTTGTGAAGCTTTCCGATCGAGACACAGGCGCCTTCGAGCTGACGCCGACGGTGAACGTGAGTTGTCACGGGGCGCGCGTGGAGACGAAAAAGTATTGGGAAATCGGGCATCGGCTCTGGGTGCGGTCGATCCGCGGAAATCTATATTCGCTGGCGCGAGTCGCCTATTGCGCGCCGCGAGAGGGCTTAGGTTACGTGGTGGGACTGGACTTCCAGAATCCGACGGGAGACTGGACGCGTTCGCCCAGCAGCGGGTGAAGGTCAATGGCTCGGATGTAGTTGTGAAATACCGTTCGCTTGGGAATGGCAAAGCCCGCCGGGGCTTGAGCGAACGGGGGGGGCGAGTTTCGGAGTCAACCGCCGGGGAGAGTTGTGAGCGCTTAGGCGCTAGACGCCGAATTGGCGCAGGTGATGGTCCACGTGCTTGTACATCAGCGCGGCCCATTCTTCCGGCGTGAGCGGGCCGAAAAACGTGTGCGGATTCCTGGTGCATTTCCGCGGGCCGCCAGCGGAGAATCGCTCGACCAGAGCAGAGAGTCGCTGGCATTCCCGGACCAGATCGCGGTCGTCCTGGACCAGAAGAGCTTTCGCCGTGGGCATGTTCTTGCCCATCGGGGCTTCGTCCTTCAGCACCCGCGATTTCGCAAGTGGGCCAATAATCCGGCCGATAAACATACGCCCGGGATAGGTGTCGCCGAGGGCCCACTCCATGGTCGTCGAACAGTGCGCCATGGCTTGCGCGGGGGTCATCTTGCCCCATTGCCGCTGGCTGTGTGGTCCCAGCCGCGCGATGCGCGAAGTCACTTCATTTGCCGTCGATTTCTCAAATAGATTTTTCATGCCGCGGCTTCTCCGGAAAGCGGAGCAATCATGCCCGCAAAGCTGCCGACCGCGCCCGCCTTTGCCTTCTTCGATGCAAGGCTGGCATCTGTGGTAACGTATGTTAAGGCCCTGATTTGCGAATCGGGGCCTTTTTCTTTTGAGAGGCGGAAATCCGGGGGGCGGCGTGGAACATCATCTGGGTTGCGGGCAGTTGAACGACGACGAATTCCTGCGGGCGTTTGAGACGTGCGAACTGAAGCACGGCATGTTTTATCATGCGGATCACGTGCGGCTGGCGTGGATTTACGTTCGCCGGTTCGGAGCCGCCGGGGCGGAAGAGCGGCTGCTGGCCGGGATTCGCAAGATGGCGAATCATGCCGGGGCGCCGCGGAAATTTCTTTTTACCACGACGGTCGCGTGGGCCCGGCTTGTTGCCGGTACACAAAAGGATAGCGGCGTTTCCGAAACTTTTTTGGAGTGGGCGCAGCGGCATCCGGAACTGCTGGAAAAGAATCTGCTGGCGAAATATTACTCGCCGGGACGCCTGGAAACACCCGAGGCGCGGTCCGGCTGGGTGGAACCGGATCTCGCGCCTCTGGATGAAAGGTAGGTTCTAGTCGCTGCCGGCGGCAGCCGCGTGCTGCGGCTCAGGCGCTTTTGGCAACGGCAGGTGGTGGAATTGTTCGGCCTCAGTTGAGCCGGCGAGGGCCGTGGTGGAAGCGGTGCCGCTGCTTATGACGTTTTGCACCGCGTCGAAATAGCCGGTGCCGACGAAGCGCTGATGCTTCACGGCGGAATAGTGATGTTGCATTTCGCTTTCGAACTCCGCGTCCTGGAGCCGGGAGTAAGCCGTCATGCCGTGGGTTTTGTACTGGCGCGCCAGATCGAACATGGAATGGTTGAGCGCGTGGAAGCCGGCAAGGGTGATGAACTGGAATTTGTAGCCCATGGCGCCGAGTTCGCGCTGGAAGTGGGCGATCTCCTCGGCGCTCAGGTGCTTTCTCCAGTTGAAGGAAGGCGAGCAGTTGTAAGCCAAAAGCTTGCGGGGGAATTGCGCGTGGATGGCTTCGGCAAATTCGCGGGCTTCCTCGAGATTCGGCTTGGAAGTTTCGCACCAGAGCATGTCGGCGTAGGGGGCGTAGGAGAGGCCGCGGGAGATGGCGGCGTCAACGCCATTGCGGACGTAGAAGAAGCCTTCGGAGCTGCGCTTGCCGGTGCAAAAGTCGCGGTCGCGGGGATCGACGTCGGTGGTGAGAAGATTGGCGCTGTCGGCGTCGGTGCGCGCCAACAGGAGAGTGGGCGTGCCCATGACATCGGCGGCCAGGCGGGCGGCCACGAGTTTCTGGATAGCTTCGGTGGTAGAGACGAGAACCTTGCCGCCCAGATGCCCACACTTTTTCGCGGAAGAAAGCTGATCTTCAAAGTGCACGCAGGCGGCGCCGGCCTCGATCATGCCCTTCATGAGTTCGAAGGCGTTCAAGTTGCCGCCAAAGCCCGCTTCGGCGTCCGCGACCAATGGAGCGAACCAGTATTTGCCATTCTTGCCTTCGGCGTGATGGATCTGATCCACGCGCTGCAAGGCCTGATTGATCTTGCGCACGAGATTCGGAACGCTGTCGGCAGGGTACAAGCTCTGGTCGGGATACATTTGTCCCGAGAGATTGGCGTCAGCGGCGACCTGCCAGCCACTGATGTAGATGGCCTGCAAACCGGCTTCAATTTGTTGAATGGCCTGGTTGCCGGTCATGGCGCCAAGAGCGGCGACATAAGGTTCGGAGTGGAGCAGATTCCACAGGCGCTCCGCGCCGAGGCGCGCCAGGGTGTGTTCGACCTGCACGGTACCGCGGAGCCGAAAAACATCGTCGGCTCGGTAGGGCCGCTTGATCCCTTTCCAGCGGGGATTGGACCGCCACTGATTTTCGAGAGCCTCAACGTCCTGGACGTGGTTGAAGAACATCCGTAAGTCTCGCTTTCTTTAAACGCTGAGACCGGGAAAATCCCGGTACCGCGCAATTCGGGTTCAGAGGATGTTTATTTTGGGGAAGGGGTGGTGGTCAGTCAAACGGATTATGATTATCATAGTGATAGACAAATGTTATCAGTACGTCTAGGATGGAGGAAGCGGAGGCTGCGGGGCGATGGAAATCCTGCAACTGGAGACATTTCTGGCGGTTGCCACGTTTGGTGGCTTCCATCGGGCGGCGGAGGCGCTGCGCATCAGCCAGCCGGCGGTGAGCGCGCGTATTAGTACTTTAGAAGAGGAGCTCGGCGCGCGGCTGTTCGAGCGGGACCACGGCAAATTCTCGCTGTCGCTGGCGGGGAAAGCGCTGCGGCCGCACGCGGAGCAGTTGCTGCGCCAGGTGGCGATTGCGCGGCAGGCGGTGCATGAGCTGCATCCCATCGCCGGCGGGGCGTTGCCGATCGCGGCTTCGCTTTCGATCTGCACGTACCTGCTGCCCGAGGTGCTGAAAAAATATCGGTCGAGCCACCCGAATATAGTGGTGAGCGTGCGCAGTGGAAACTCCGCGCAAGTGCTGAAGATGGTGCTCGACGGGGAGGTGGACCTGGGGCTGGCGCGTTCGCTGAATCACCCGGAAGTGGAGACGATTCAATTGCGGGATGACCCGCTGATTCTGGTGGGCCACCCGGGCCATCCGGCGATGGCGAATCGCAAGGTGACGCTGGAAGAGCTCGAGGCGATACCGATGATTTCTTACGACCGAGGCTCAAGTGACTGGACGTTGATGAACGGGTTGTTTCGGAGGGAAGGCCTGCTGCCGAACATTGTTCTGGAAGTGGAGACGATCGAGGCCTGCAAACGCATGGTATTGCGGAAACTGGGACTGGCGTTTTTGCCGCAGATCGCGGTGGTGGAGGAACTTCGGCGCAGGAAGCTGCTTCCGCTTGAAATCGTGAATTCCGAACCGCTGCGGCGCAGCCTGGACGTGATCATTCCACGGCGGCGGCCGCTTTCGCGGAGTGCGCAGGAACTGGTGGCGGGCCTTCGCGAGGCGGCGCAGAATCTAAGCCCGATGATTCCGGAAGGGAAGAAAAAGCGCAGGAACTGAATGTGCGCGGAACCGGCTGGCTTCGGGTTACGCGGGAACGTAGAATGCGACTCGACAGGAGAAATCATGAGTGAACCGCAGCGGACGGTGTTAATTACCGGCGGCACGGACGGGCTTGGCCGGGCGGCGGCGGTGTTGCTGGCAGAGAAGGGGTACCGCGTGTTTGCCGCGGGGCGCTCCGCGGAAAAAAGGGCTGAAGTCGACCGGATTGCGGCGAGCAAGAAGTTGCCCTTGGAGACGCTGCAACTTGATGTGACCGACGATAGCTCCGTGAAGCAGGGCGTGCAGCAGGTTTTGGAGAAGGCCGGAGCAATCGATGTGCTGATCAATAATGCGGGTGTCGGGTTCATGGCCGTGGTGGAGGAATTGAAGCTCGACGATCTGCGCCGCCAATATGAGACGAACATCTTTGGCGTGCTGCGCGTGACGCAGGCCGCGTTGCCGCATATGCGAGAGAGGCAAAAGGGCCGCATCCTGATGCTGAGCAGCGTGGCGGGCATCCTGACGCCGCCGACCTATGGTGCGTACAGCAGCAGCAAGCACGCGCTGGAGGCGATTTCGAACGCGCTGCGGGTGGAACTTTATGCGTTTCACATCGACGTAGTTTTGATCGAACCGGGCTATATCATGACGAGCTTCCAGCAGACGGCGAAGGAACTGGCGCAAGAGTACGCCGAAGGGGCGAGCAAGAGCCCGTATGCAAAGATCTATGCAGGAGCGTGGGCGGGAGCGAGCAGCAGCCGCAAGGAATCGAAGACGACCCCGGAAGATTGCGCGCGGGTGATTCTGGAGGCGATAGAGGCGAGCCATCCGAAGGCGCGCTACACGGTGACGCCCCTGGCGAAGTGGGCGTCAATCGGGAAACGTTTACTGCCAGACACGCTGCTGGATTCGTTTTTGCGGCGGAAGTTTGGGATTGTGCGCGAGGAAGAAGACTAGGGCGCTGAGGGCCGGAAGGCCGACCGCTACAAAAAGCCGAGGCCAAATTGGGAGTTGAGGCCGGGCCGCAGGATTGGTTCACTGGCGCCAGGGAACCAGAGGGCGCTGCCAGCCTACCGGCAGCGCCCCTACAAGAGGCTTTGTTGCAAAGGTGAGGCGGTTACCCATGAAAATCGAGACACTGGCCGTTCACGCGGGAGCTGGAGCCGATCCTGTCACCGGGAGCATCGCGCCGCCCATCCATTTGTCCACGACCTTCGAGCATGGGCCGGCGACGGAAGAGATCCACGGTTACATTTACGTACGCGACAAGAACCCGACCCAGGACCGGCTGGAAGCGGCGATGAGCGCGCTGGAGGGCGGGGAAAGCGCGCTGGCGTTTTCTTCGGGAATGGGGGCAACGGCGGCTTTTTTTCAGAGCCTGGTGCCGGGCTCTCACGTGATCCTTCCCGAAGATGTGTATGTTCACGTACGCGATCTCGCTTCCAAGTATTTCGCCAACTGGCAGATCGAGTGCTCCACGGTGGACACGCAATCGCCCGCGGCCATCGCCGCGGCGATGCGCCCGAACACAAAGGCGATCTGGGGGGAAACGCCGTCAAACCCGCAGATGAAGATCATGGACATTGCCGAGGCGGCGAAAATCGCGCACGGAGGGGGGGCGGCGTTAGTGGTGGACAATACGTTTGCCACGCCGGCGCTGCAGCGGCCGCTGGAATTGGGCGCGGACGTGGCGATGCACTCGACGACGAAATATTGCGGTGGCCACAGTGACGTGCAAGGAGGCTGCCTGGTGTTCCGGCAGCGGGCGCCACTGTATGAAAAGGTGCTGGACGCGCGAACGATTCTGGGTGCGGTGTGCTCGCCGTTTAATTCCTGGCTGATTTTGCGCGGGTTGCGCACGCTGCCGTGCCGCATGGAGAAGCATTCCGCGAATGCGATGGCGGTGGCAAAGGCACTCTCTCAGGTGAAAGCAATTGAGCGCGTGTTTTATCCGGGACTTACCTCGCATCCAGGACACGAAATTGCCGCGGCGCAGATGAAACAGTTTGGCGGGATGATGTCGATCCTGGTGCGCGGGGGCTGGGAGGAGGCGGTGCGTGCAGTGTCGCGCGTGAAGGTTTTCCGGGCGGCGACAAGCCTGGGCGGAGTGGAGAGCTTGATTGAGCACCGAGCGTCGGCGGAAGGGAAGGGATCGACTTCGCCTAAAAATTTGTTGAGACTTTCGATCGGGCTGGAGCACCCGGACGATCTGATTGGGGATTTGTTGCAGGCACTCGGGTAGGTTGATTGGAGTGCGGAAGCGCGGAGCTGCCGCACTCCAAATGGAGGCCGCTCGATTAGTTGGAGATCTGGAAGGAGAGGCTGTTTTCGCGGAGTGCCTCCCACTTTTTGCGCCAGGCATCGTGGATGGGGCTTTCGGCGTAATCGGCGGCAGCCTCGGGGCTGGTGAATTCGATCACATAGACGCCGCTCCAGTCCTGCAACTGATTGCGCTCCGTCTTCAGCCAGATATTTTTGATGCCGGGAATTTTGGCGGCCATTTCGCGAATGCCGTTGACGGCCTGATCCTGATCGTTCTGGGAAGTGGCGGCGCGGAATTTATAGGCGACAACGTGAATGACGGTTTTGGGCTGGCCGAAGCGGTTTACGGCTGAAACCTTTTGCGTGAGCGCGCTGCCCGCCACGCTGCCCGCCAAAAATAATCCGATTCCTGCCACGATTTGGAGCCAGCGGCAATTCCGCGATTTCATAAATTCCTCCCGTGTAAACAACCCTGCCAGTCTATGCGACACGCGCGAGGTCCGGCAACTAGCTCGCCATTTGACGGGCCGGGCGGGATGCCGTTAGGCTGAGGCGGTCTATTTCGGGGGAACCGGATGCGGCGAATGATTGATGGGATAGTTCTCGTCTGGGTCGTCACGATTTTTCCCGCCTGTTTGCGTGCGCAGACGCAGCAAGATGTCGACACCGAGGCACGCGGAATTTTTCAGCAATTGGTCGAAATCAACACCACCGACTCGGCGGGCAGCGTGACCAAGGCTTCCGAGGCAATGGCGCAACGACTATTGGCCGCGGGATTTCCGGAAAAAGACGTGATCCTCGCAGGCCCCAACGAGCGGAAGAAGAATCTGGTGCTGCGGTATCGCGGCACGGGCCAGAAAAAGCCGATTCTCTTCATTGGCCACCTGGACGTGGTGGAGGCGCGGCGCGAGGATTGGACCACCGATCCCTTCCAGTTCGTCGAGAAAGACGGGTTTTTCTACGGGCGCGGCACGCAGGACATGAAAGAGGGAGACGCGATCCTGGTGGAAAGCTTTCTCCGCTTGAAGCGGCAAGGGTTCGAGCCGGACCGAGACCTGATTCTGGCGCTGACCGCGGACGAAGAAGGCGGGGACTACAACGGCATCGACTGGTTGGTGAAGAACCACCGCGATTGGATTGATGCGGAATACTGCATCAACCTGGACGGCGGCGAATTTGAAATGTTGAAGGGGAAACGGGTGCTGGCGGGACTTCAGGCCAGCGAGAAGGTGTATGACGATTTCCAGTTCGAGACCACGAATCCCGGCGGGCACAGCTCGGTGCCAGGTCCAGAGAATGCGATTTACGAACTGGCGGCGGCGCTGCTGAAGCTGCAAGCATTTTCGTTCCCGGTGAAGATCAACGAGATTACGCGGAATTATTTCGCGCACGCCGCCACCCTGACGACGGGACAACTTTCCGAAGACTTGCGTGGGGCGGCGAAGCAGCCACCCAGCGCGGAGGCCATCAAGAGGCTTTCGGCCAACGCTTATTACAATTCGTTGTTGCACACGACTTGTGTGGCCACGATGCTTTCCGGTGGGCACGCGCCAAACGCGCTGCCGCAGACGGCACGGGCGAACGTGAATTGCCGTATTTTCCCGGGCGAAGATCCGGAGCAGGTGCGGAAGACGCTGGAACACATCGTGAATGATCCAAACGTGAACATCACGGTGGTGCCGGAAAAAACCGCGGATGGGCAGTTGATTCCCATCGTGGCCGTGCCGCCTTCGCCGCTGCTTCGGGAAGTGACCAACGAATTGAAGAAGACTCTGGAGACGAAGTGGCCGGGGGTGCCGGTGGTACCAACGATGTCCACGGGCGCGACGGACGGCAAGTTTCTGCGAATCGCCGGGATTCCGACGTATGGGATTTCGTGCATGTTTTTCGACATGGAGGATCACCGGTCGCACGGGAAAGATGAGCGCGTGGGAGTGCAGGATTTTTACGATGGGGTGGAGTTCGGGTACCGGTTTATGAAGGCTCTGGCGACGAATTGACTGCCTCGAGCAAAGGGAGAAACTTGTTTGCCGGAATCAAATGAAGGGGAATCGAGCGATCATCGAAGAAGGCCGTGGTGGCCGTGCCGCTACAGGGATCGAGAATCGTAAAGAAAAAAGCCCCGGGGAACCGGGGCTTTTTTCGTTGAAAGGGAATGAAAAACTTAAGGTTTGGTCGGGTCCGGAGCTTCGCCCGGCTTGTTGTCCTGCGGCGTTGTGGCGCTGGCGGCGACCGGCTTGGAGGCAGCGTCCGCGCCATAACGCATGAGGTAGGGCATGAACGGAGTAACTTCAAACGGCATCTTTTCGCGTTCCGCCACCGTGCCAACCGGCTTGCTCTTAATCAGCGAAAGGCTGTCGTTCCATGGGTCAATCTTTACGCGGCCGCCGATGGGAAGCGCGGCGATCCGCTGCGGATTCGACTTGGGATCGATCGGCACCGACGATTTCAGGTCGGCGATATTCGGAACGCGGTTCCCGAGGTGGCCGCTGATGAGGTTTGGAATTTCCTTCTGGCGGCTGTCGAGCGCCTGCAGGAAGAGTCCGGCGTTTCCGAGTTGATTTTTGTAAGGCGAATTATTGAGGATTTGAATGGCCTTGGAATTCGCCTGGGTTTCTTCTTCGGGAGTCCGGGCAAAACCGAAGTGACGGAAGGTGTCCTTGTCGTCGACCAGCAACTGGTCGAAGAAGGCGTATTGGGAATCGAGGCGGTGGCCGAGAACGATGTGGGCGAGTTCGTGGGCGAGGATGGTCGCCAAGCTGGCTTCATCGGGCAAAACGTCAATCAGGCCGCGGCTGAGAACGATGGTGTGGCCGACAGTGAAGGATTCCAGCGTGGAAGTCATCAGGACGCGGCAGCGCACCTCGGGATCGACGTCGATATTATTGGTGACCTCGAGGTTGTTGACGACGGTTTCGAGGACCTTGTCGACTTCGCCCTTGGGGGCCATCAGACCGATGCGTTCGAAGCGGTCAATAATGTCGTCTTCCGCCTGGCGGTCCCAGGAGCGCTGGGCCTGAATCGGGGAAAGGTCGTTGGCGGTCTTGGTGTCGTCTTGCATGGGAGTCTCGACGAGAATCTTGCTGAGCTCCTGTTCCTGGGAGTTGCCGTTCAGGTTGTAGCCCCAGAGGCGGGTCTGGGCCTTGAAATCGAGCTTCTTGGAAATGGCGTAGTGCAGATCCTTTTCCTCCGAGTAGACGAAGGTAGGCAGCCACAGGCCGGGCTGCACGTTGGTGCGCCAGCTATCGAAGTGGAAATACCAGCTTGCGTGGCCGTTGCCGGTGTAGGCGCCGTTGAAGCGAACGACGTTGAAGTCCTGATCTTCCACCCAGATGCGGCCGAGGAAGCGGCCGCGGTTGTTCTTTTCGAGCGGGGTCACGTCGAAAACGAGGCAGCGAACTTCGCCCAGGAATTCGCGGCGAACGTAGTCGAACTTATAGTGCGAACGGTCGAAGCCGTTGGTGTCGAGGAAGATCATCTGCAGGAAGCCGTCGGGGAGGAACTGCATGGCGAAGCTGAAGAAATTTCCGACGGACATGAAGACCTTTTTGCCCTTGCTGGAGGTTTCGTTCAGGGGCACGAGGTTGACGCCTTTCTGGAAGTTGGCGCGGCCGAGGAAGTATTTGTCGCCGGCGGGAACCTCGCCCAGATCCTTATCGGCTTTGAGGTTCTGAATGTAGGTTTCCACTAGCGGCGAGTAATTGCGCATCTGGCCGTAGAGCTTCTGCTCGTTGGCCGAGATGCGATCCACGACCTGCTCCATCGTGCGGGGTTGATCCGCAGCAGCGGGAGTCGGCGCGGCCCAGGTGGTCGCACCGGCGCATGCGCCCAGCGCCAGAGCGAGAATAGAAGTCGACAACTTTGGCATGATCATCTCCCCCTCAGTAGGCCAGCCGGAACTCGATGCGGATCACGGCTGGGAAATCCACCGGCTCGCCTTGTCGCTTGGCCGGCTTGAACTTGATTTGTTGTGCAGCGCGGACGGCGGATTCATCGAGGCCATGACCCAGGCCGCTGACCACGCGATTGATCTGGATGGTGCCGTTGGCGAGGAAAACCACGTCGACGCGGACGTCGCCTTCGATTTTCAGATTGCGCCCTTCGGCGGTATATTCCGGCCGGGGCTTATCGAGAATTTCCGGAGGAGCGTCGGCAGGTCCGGTTGCGCCGGCCCTTTTCTTCGGGGTTTCGGTGGAGGTATCGGTTGAGGCAAAGCCGGCGGAAGTGACCGTGCCCCTCTTGCCGCCAGTGGAAGGGGGAGGAACGGCAGTGCCGTTGCCGAAGCCAGTGCTGGCTACCGTGCCGCGGATGCCTTCCTTGCCGCCAGTGCCGTTTCCGTAGCCTTCGCCACCGGGGAGTGCGGGAGAGCCGAGGCGGGCGACATTGGTGCCATGCGTCGGATCGCCCTTGCCCGCAACGCCATTGGGATCGCCAAAGCCGCCGGTCTGGACTTTTTCGACGGGAGCTTTCACGGTTGCCGGGGCGGCGCTGCCGGTGCTGAGGTTGCCAATTTTCACGTCATCTTTGGGACGCTTGGGGCCGTTCTCTTTTACGTCGATTTTCGCCGCTTCGAACTTCGGCGTCATATCTGGTTCTTTGACATCCAGCTTTTCGATCTTGGGCTGCAATTTCTTGGGAGCCACAAGGCTGGTGAAGATGTGAGGCTGCTGCGGATTCAGTTTGGGAATCTCGACGGGCTTGGGAGGCTCAACTTTGGGAACTGCCGCTTTGACCTTGGGAGGCGGCGGAGGAGGCGGTGCGACCGGGATTTCGGTCACCGGCTGCGCAATGGCCGTATAGGAATACTGAATGGCGGTTTTCATTTGTTGCGGATAGAGAACCGGAATCAGGATGAAAAAGGTAAGAATGGCAATTTGAAGTACGGCGCTGACTCCCACCCGATGCCAGTTGGGTTTCGCGTCGGGCAATAGAGCCAAACGTGCGGGCACAGGTTTGGTGCCGATGTGCTGCTTCCAGGCTTCCGGGTTGCCCGCGCGGTTGCGGCTGGAATTAAAGCCGACGCCCAGCGACCTGCTCGTTGGTGGCTCTGCAATCATCGTGGTCATCCGCTTGCCGCCTCGTGCAAGAATTCGTTCCGCAGAAGCGATTCAACGTCGAGGGAACCGCTCACTGGAGATCAGAACGTGTGAGTTACCAGTACGAGAGTACTTAGTGGGAATGGACCCCCGAATAGGACTTTCGTACTAAGGACGCGAACTCGCTAATGGCCAAGCGAGTGCATCTTCACAACGTCTCGATCGCTCGAACAAACCCGCCGGGGCGAATTTCGTTGCGGGACTGGAGGCGCAACACTTCCTAGAATAACCCATTTGGAGGGGGCTGACCTGTGGAATTGCTGGGAGATGCGCACCGGTCACTCCTTTGGGGTACCTTTTACGATGCGCGGGGTAGTGCATACGTTGGTTGGCGGGAAGGTGCCGTAGCATATAGAAGGGCAGAGGCTTACACTCGGTGGAGGAGGGCGCGGCACTGCCTCCTGAAGAAAAAACGCCTATCGGCGAACCCACGGCGCTCCCCGCAGCCATGGAGGAGCTGGTTTGCTCGCTTTACGAGCAGTCCGGTGGCGCCCGGTGGGGACTCTCCCAGGCACAATTCGGTTGTGGATTGGCGCGCAGCGTCCGGAAGCGCTTTGCGGAAGGCGCACCGGCGCGTGAGCGGATGGAAGAGTACCTATTATCCCTGCATGCGGAAGATCTGGCATTGGCGACGGCATGCCTGGAGGGCTACGAAGCAGCCTGGGAATATTTTGTGGAGGAATATCGAGGTTACCTGAGGGCGGCGGCGGGGGCGATCACGAAGGCAAGCCGGCACGGAGCGAACCCGCAGGAACTGGCGGACTCGCTGTTCACGGATTTGTTCGGACTGGTGGACGGGAAGCGCGGCGAGCGTTCGTTATTTCGCTATTTTCACGGGCGGAGTTCCCTGAAAACCTGGTTGCGCGCGGTGCTGGCGCAGCGGCACGTGGATCAGATTCGATCACAGCGCCGCTGGGAATCACTGGAGGCGGAAGGCGGGGAAAAGGCCGAGCGGGCGCCCGAGCCGGTTGGCCCGCCGCTGCTGGATCCGCATCGCGCACACTACCTATCGTGTTTCTCCGAGGCATTGCGCGGAGCCCTGAA
>JAJPIE010000033.1 GCA_021324935.1 Acidobacteriota bacterium | reverse complement strand
TGATTGAAAAGGGACTCGTGGATGCGGACAAAGTGGCGACATTGGGGTGGTCCAACGGGTCAATTCTTTCCACCAGTTTGCTGGTGACGTATCCGGACCGCTACAAAGTGGCGAGCGTCGGCGCGGGCGACGTCGAATGGATCAGCGATTGGGGCAACGTAATTTTCGGCGACTCGTTCGATTCCTACTATTTCGGAAAATCGCCGATGGAGGATCCGGAGTTGTACGTCCGGAAGTCGCCGTTCTTCAAGATGGACAAAGTGAAAGCGCCCGTGCTGATTTTTCACGGTACGGCGGATAACAACGTGCCCCCGGCACAAAGCTGGTCGTATTTCCGCGCGCTGCAATTTTACGGAAAGGTGCCGGTGAAGTTCGTTATTTTCCCGGGCGAGCCCCACGGCCCGCGGAAGCTGACGCACCAGATGCGAAAAGTGGATGAGGAAATGGCGTGGTTCGACAAATATTTCTTCAAGACCACCGGAGTCGAGAACGATGCCTTGAAGACCGGCTCTCCGCTAGAGGAAGCGCTGCGAGCAAAGAATGTGGCGCACACGGAGGGCAACTACGGGAGCGCTTTCGCAAGCAAGGGCAAGGCCGTATTGATTCCAGAGGTGGTGAAGCGTGGGGATCTGGAAGTGGGCCGGTTTGAAGTGACGCGCTCACAGTTCGCGGCGTTCGACAAGAAGTACGCCGTCAAACCGGGAACACAGAACTACCCGGCAAATGGCGTGACCTTTGAACAGGCGAGCACCTACGTGGAGTGGCTGGCAAAGCTCACCGGGCAAACTTGGAGGCTGCCGACAGAAAAAGAGTCGGCGGGTTGGTATGAAAAGAAGGATGGGGAAAACACGCTGGATTACTGGGCGGGTTACGCGCCGAATCCCGACGACACGAACCGGCTGCGGCAAAAGGTGAAGGAACTCGGCGGGAATGCTCCCCTGTTAAAGGCGGTGGGCAGTTTCCCGGGGCAAGGAATCGAAGGCGAGGAACTGGTTTTTGACCTGGGCGGCAACGTGGCGGAATGGGTAATTGGCGCAGATGGAAAAGGCAAAGTGATGGGTGGGAGCGCAGATTGTCCGGCGGATACGCGATCGGCCTGTATGGCTGCGCCGGAATATGTGGGCTTCCGCGTAGTCCGAGAGGCAGCAAGACGCTAAGAACCACGAAGGCATCCCAGATAACAGATGTATTTTTGGCCATCGAAAGGTGGCCGCTACGGGAGTATCTCCGAATGAGCAATAGGTGGCTTTGGAAGGCGGCGCCAGTGGCAGCGCTAGCGGCAATTCTGGCGCCAGTGGCATTTGCGCAACAACTCACAAGCGACGACATCGAGTTTCGCAAGAAAGAATATGTGAATAAAAAGGGAGAGAGGTTGCCCTACCGCCTGTATGTGCCGCTCGGTTACGACTCCAGCCAGAAATATCCGCTGCTGCTTTGGCTGCATGGCGGAGACGGGCGCGGCAGCGACAACGTCAGGCAGCTCAATGGCGGCAATCAGATCGGCACGCATTTTTTTTCCGGCAAACAGGTGCAACTCAAATTCCCGATGTTCATCCTGCTCCCGCAGTGTCCTTCCAACGATAATTGGTCCGACCCGGATCTGAATCAGCCGTCGAAATGGCTGGAAATGACCATGAGCGCGCTGGCCGACGTGCAGAAGGAGTTTTCGATCGACGCCAGCCGGATTTATCTGGCTGGGCAATCGATGGGCGGACTGGGCGTGTGGTCCACGTTGCAGGCGTATCCCGGGAAATGGGCTGCGGCGGTAATCCTGTGTGCCTACGACAACTTCACGGACATTGCCGCGATCGCACATACACCCATCTGGGTGTTTCAAGGCCAGCAGGACGACACCGTACCTCTGCTGCTGGTGCAGGAAATGATGAAGCAATTGAGAAAAGCGCACGCAAAACTTCGCTATACCGAATATCCCAAGACCGGCCACGAACTCTGGAAAAAGGTGTTTGCCGAGCCCGATTTATTGTCGTGGCTCTCGTCGCAAAAGCTGGGGCAGGCGGCAGAAGGCCAAGTTGGCTCTGGCGCTGCCGCAAAGAGCCGCTAGAATCGTGCCATGAGCGACTTCACACCTACCGAACGCACACAGGTCAAGCGGCTACCGAAACGCGGCAGGTATGATAGAGACACTGTCTACTCGATTCTGGATGCGGGTTTCGTTTGCCATGTGGGATTCAGCGTGGACGGCCAGCCTTATGTGATCCCGACCAATTACGGGCGCTCCGGTGACACGATCTATCTGCACGGAAGCGCCGCCAGCCGGATGCTGCGGACGTTGAGCGAGGGCGTGCGGGTGAGCGTGACGGTGACGCTTGTGGACGGCCTGGTGCTGGCGCGATCGGCTTTTCACCATTCAGTGAATTACCGGTCGGTCGTGATTCTGGGCACTGCGCGGCTGGTGGAAGACTCTGCTGAAAAATTGGAAGCGCTGCGCCTGTTTACCGAACACGTAATGAAAGGCCGCTGGGACGAGGTACGATGGCCCACCGAACAGGAACTGAAAGCCACAACGGTGTTGGTGCTGCCACTGGAAGAAGTGAGTGCGAAGGTGCGCACGGGCGGGCCAATCGACGATGAGCCGGATTACGCACTGCCCGTGTGGGCCGGGGTGCTGCCACTGGAAACCGTGGCGAAAGAGCCAGTGCCGGACCCACAGCGGAAGAATGATCCGGCGGTACCCAACTACATGAAGAACTACCGCCCGTAATTAAACCTCGCGTTGCACACTCAGAAAACCTGAAGAACTTTAGACCGGAATACCATTTTGCCCAGGGGCAGAACTTTCCTGCTTTGCACGCAGCCCGCGAAACAACCGGGCACAATCGGCGCTGAAGGTGCGCGCGTCTCGACGGAACGATTCGGCAACTTCCCGCAGATACTGAAGAACTGGATTCACATCGCGACTCGCCGGAGCAGCACAGCCGCCCTCTGAGGCGGCAACAGGCATCGATTCAGCGCCTTCCACTTCCTCGTTGGCGGCTCCGGATTCTGCGGAAAATAACCGTTCACCCACCGCAAAGGATACGGAGAGATGGGCTTGCGCTGTTGATTCCACGGAACCGGCTTCGAGCGGATCCGCCAGTTCTTCTGAGCGTATTTCGTTCGAAACAGGAGGTTCCTTGTTTGCAGACAAATGGGTATCGTCGAACGAAACTGCTTCTTCGAGAACAGCGTCCCGGCACGAAGAGGGTAAGGGAACGACAGGAGTGTCCTCCCGCGGAAGCTGTTCGGAGAGAAAAGCCAGACGCAACGCGCTGAGGGATTTCGGCTCCGAATTCATGGCCGGGAAGCGAACCACCGCGCGATTCCCCGTGGAGATCTCGTCCCTTTTGACGCTGAGGGGGTAGTCAACCAGATCAAAGTCCTGGGCGATGTAACGGATGCCATAAGGGTCGATGGCGTGCCTCTGCTCGGCGTACGCATTAATCAGGGCATGTTCGCACAGCAGATTGATGGTGCGAGGAATGCCCCTGGAATACCGGAAGATAGCGTCGGTGGAGTCGGAAGGGAACAAACCCGGATTGTGCATTCCGGCTCTCGAGAGTCTCGACTCGATGTAGCGGGAGGTTTCTTCCCGCGTAAGCAGCGGGAGCTTGCTGCGGAACATCACGCGCTGGCGCAACTGGCGAAGTTCCTGGCGGTGAAGCAAGTCGTTGAGCTCCGGCTGGCCGGAAAGAATGATCTGCACCAGCTTGCCGTCCGCAGATTCCAGATTCAGCAGAAGACGCAGCTCGTCGATGGTTTCGATGGGCAGCGCCTGTGCTTCATCGATGATGATGACAGGCGAGTCGCCGACCGTGTGACGCTCAACCAGCCATTCGTGCAGGAGCTCCAGGATCTCTCCCTTGCGGCGCGATGCGCAGGGAACACCAAAATCCTGAAGAATGAAGCGCAGCAGGTAGTCGACATCGAGACGTGAATGGAAGACATAGGAGCTTGAGATGCCAAGCTGGCGGAGCGTGTCGAGCAGTTGCTGGAGGAGCGTGGTCTTGCCGGCGCCGGCTTCGCCGGTAAGCAGCATGAGCCCCTGGCGCGTTCGAATGGCGAAGAGCAATTCGGCGAGCGCGGAATCATGAGCAGGAGTGGAGAAAAAGAAACGCGTGTCAGGCGAGGCGCCAAACGGATTCTGCTGGAGTCCGAAAAAAGCAAAAAGGTGTTCGTACGTAGTGGTGGTCACGGGAATTCCTGTGGGCGGCGTGGGGGGCGGGCTTGCTGATTGTAGGGGAAATGCAAGTAAATCAGCAATAAGAAGATGCAGTAAAACAGGGACGACGGCGGGGTTAAAAACTCCAAAGGTTCCGCGCTCACACCCTCGGGCGAACCAGCGTTTCGCTTACTTATCGATACTAGAGTGTCGGCACACTCTTTGAGTTCTTTAAGATGACGGGCTTAGCCGGATAAGAAAATGCGTCCCCGGAAGTGACATTGCCGTTGCGGTCAATCTCCGTGCTCTTGCCGCTAATGGATTTCTTGTCGATGGTGAGCGTGAGATAACCCCAGCAGACTTTTCCATACATCAACTTCGCTCCTGTGTCTGATGCCACCATTCCGTTCGGGGAGTGAATCTGATGCAGGTTGTGGTAGCCGCCGTTGCCGCTGACAATGAAGGGCGTCGGACCGTCTGGCGCGATTTTCTGCTCGATACGCTGGTAATCGTGGACGTGCCCAGCGAGCACCAGATTGGGGACGCGCCCGGTATCGCGTATGGCGTTTTCCAGCGCATCGGCCATCTTCGAACTGCCGCTGTGAAACACGTCGAAGGAATAGATCGGATGGTGCAGAGTCAGGATCAAAGGCAGAGATGGATCGGCGGTGGCAAATTCGTTGGTCAACCACATCTGCTGGACGGAGTCGATGCTGCCGTGTTCGGGCACGTTGGTGTACATGCCGACGAAGGTGGCGAACGGCGTGATGAGCGTCCAATAGGGATTCGGGAGATTGAGGCCGACGCGCGGGGCATCCTTGGAGATGGGATCGACATCGGGATTCGGCTGCATGAAGTAGGCGACCCAACCGTCCAGCGAGGTCTGTTGCGTGGGGTCATCGACTTCGCCATCGTGATTGCCGGGGATTGCAAAAATCGGCGGGGCGTACTCCTGGTACGCCTCATAAAATTGTGAATAGTAGTCGTCGTGAGCTCCCGTGAAATAGACGACATCTCCGACGTAATAGCAGAATTGCGCTCCGGATTTGGGAAGGGCTGCGACCATCTGCCCGGCGACATGGCTCTGAAATTCCGCGTCCTTGACGCCGCCGGAATCTCCGAGAACGTCGAAGACCATTTCGCCTTCACTCTTGACGTGCTTGGCGATAGTTTCAAAGTGTTCGTGAAGGTCGTAATGATAAGGAGGAAAACCTAGAGGCTTGGGCAATGGCTGATAGCCGGTATTGCGGTGCGTGAGCGGATCGAGTCCGCTGACTCCGGGATGAGACTGCGAGTGACCCTTCTTGAAATGGGGGCGAACGCTGCCAGGTTTGAGCATACGGGATTCCTCCGCTCTGAAGTTGCGACGCTGAGGGAATTGCCATGGCCGCAAGCAGCCAAGCCTATAGCGGAGGAGAGTCGCCTACAACGATGAAGTATATGGAATTTAGGTTAATACGGTATTTCCAAGAGATGAAAGCGGGGAGCTTCTGCCTCCTGAATGAAGCTAGTCACGCGAGCAAGCAGGAATCGCTTTAGCGAAGTTCCTGCCTTGTGTTCAGGAACAAACGGATTTAATGGCAGCCGCAGCCTCCACCGCAGCAGCCGCCTCCCCCGCCCGAAAAGCCGCCGGAAGACGTCGAAGAGCCGGAGTTGCTGCCGGATGTGGCGAAGACCGAGAGCTGAATCGTGGCTCTCTTGCTGAAGCACTTGGGGCAGGCGATTTCCTGCTGCTTGTTGATCACGATTTTTTCAAAGTGCACCTTGCAGTCGTCGCAAATGTATTCGTAAATGGGCATTTTCGTATATTCCTGGTGGTCAGGCTCTCTCCTTCAGTATAGCAAATGAACCACTGCCCAATTCCTTTGGTGTGTCAAGAAGCTCCGAAGGGCTGCGCGGTGCGGGCTTTGGCCTTTACAGCCTCTCTTTCGCGATTCTTGGGTGAAACGGTGGTTTCGAGGGATTGCAGCAGGCGCAGGGAGGCGGCAGCAATTTCTTGGATGGCGGCGTCGAAGGCGGCTTCATTGAACTTGGACGGTTTGTGGAAACCGGTGATTTTGCGCACGAATTGCAGCGAAGCGGCGCGAACTTCCTCGGACGTAACCGGCGGGTCGAAGTTGTAGAGGGTCTTAATGTTTCTGCACATAAGAAAAAGTCTCCGAAAGGCCTGAATGACATTTGTCGTTAGAGGATGCTGCCTCGCCAAGCCGTTACGTCATATACCATCCACCGTTGACGCTGATAGTCTGCCCCGTGATGTAGTCGCTTGTCGCAAGCATGACTGCCACCCGGCCAATCTCCTCGGGACTTCCTAACACGCCCATCGGAATGCGCGAGGTGGAGGCGTTGGGATTCCCGGAAATCATGTCGGTCGCAATGAGGGCCGGGGCGATCGCATTTACCGTAATGCCCTCCTTCGCCAGTAAGGACGCGTAGGAGTGCGTCAGCCCGATCAATCCCGCTTTGGAAGCCGCGTAATGCGGACCGATCACGCCGCCGTTTTGTGCGGCGACGGATGACAGATTGATGATGCGCCCCCAACGCCCGGTCTTCATGGTGCGCACCACGCGCTGAATGAGCAGGAATGCGGACGTAAGATTTGTGTGCAGGGTGTGTTGCCAATCTTGCACATTTAGGTCCTCAATGGGTTTTGACACCGCGATGCCGGCATTGTTGACGAGAATGTGAACCTCGCCAAAAGAGGATTCGACTTCCCCCACCAAGTGGTCAGCGCCCGATGGCGTCGAAACATCATCCGGGATAGCCTTCGAGACACGGCCAGTCTTGCGGATTTCATCTACCACTTTCCGAGCTGCATCATGTTCGTTTCGGTAGTTTACTGCCACGTGGCAACCGGCATTGGCGAGAGCCAAAGCAATGGCCTTGCCGATGCCACGGCTGGCACCGGTCACCAAGGCGATGCGGTTCTCGAGGTTGCTCACGCTAATCTCCCCAAGTTCAAAACTAGCGCAACAAATAGAAGGGGCCCTGATTACTTCAGGGCCCCTTCATTCTAGATGGAATTTGGTTATTTCGGTTAGTCGCCGGCGACGGCTTCGGCGGCGGCTTCAGAGGACTTAGGCGCAGCGTGGCCGTTCCCATTGCCATTCGAATGGCCGTTGCCATTGGCTGGAGCAATGCCGATCGGCTGGTTGGCGTTCGAGAAGTTCGCTGGAACCGCCTTGGCGATGTCGGAAAGCGTGCCGATCTGCACCGTCTTCGGCTGGGGCTTCTTCAGAACTAGTTCTTCGTAGATGGCGCGGACTTTGGCCTGCTCCTCGAGCGCCTTCTTGCGGCGCATGCGGTTCTCTTCGGCCGCGGTCACCGGAATGTCGTGCTCGATGTGGCGAATGCGCGCGGCGTCATCGGCGTCAATAACCAGCGAGTGTTCGTAGGAATCCAGGTTGACGTTCTTGCCCTTGGCGTAGATTTCGTGCTTGCCGTGGTTCTTGTACCATTCGGCGACGGTAGCGTTCTTGTGCATGTTCTCGATGATGTTGCGCCAGCCGATGCCGGTGTTGTATGCGCAGAAGCTGATTTCGCCCTGCTGCGTACCGTAAGGAATGATGCACATTTCGGTGCGGCGGAAGTCGTAGTTGAAGAGGTCTTGGAACCACATGCCAGCGATAAACAGGAAGTTCCACGGGTCCTCCGTACGGCGCTTCATGGCGTCTTCATAGGTGCGCTCGGGAGAGGTGCGGCCGTACTTCGTCGTGGCACCTTTGGTAAGCGCCCAGGTCTTGTCGAACTTTTTGAAGAGGTCCCACAACTTCAGGCCCTTGGGCCCGCGGAACGGGTGATAGTTCTTCAGCAGCGCCATGGCCATCATGAAGTTGGAGAAGTTCTTGCCGCGGGCGGCGTCGGTAATGGCAGTGACGTCCTTGGTGAGCCCCTGGGCATCCAGGAAGCGCGGCACGGGCGCCCATTCCTTGGTTTCCTTGTTGATCATGATCGCAGTGCCCACGCCGCAGTTCGGGTGGCAACCGCAGGAGAGGGAGCCCCACTGGGACTCATTGCCCTTAACCATGTCGGCAAAGCCCGCAAAGGTGCTGATAAAGGAGATGGGGAACCAATCGCGAGTCGGTTCGATTTTTCCGACCTGATGGCTGACGTCCTTGGCGAGGTGCGAAAGGGTGTAGCGCTGGCGGAGGCGGCGCTCCGGGGTGATGTCTTCGTCGCGGCCCGTAAAGGAAACCGGCTGGAAACTAACGAAGGAGATCTTCTTGGGGTTTTCCATGGCGAACTTCACGACCGAGCCGACCTGATCGTTGTTCACGTTGTTGACGATGGTGACCACCAGCACAATTTCGATGCCCGCCTCGTGCATGTTCACGATGGCGCGCAGCTTGACGTCAAAGAGGTTGCCGATCTGACGGTGGCTGTTGGCGTCATTGCCGATGCCATCGAACTGCAAGTAGGCATAGCGCAAGCCCGCTTCGAATGCCTTCTTCGCGAATTCCTTGCTCTTCGCGAATTCGATGCCGTTGGTCGCCGCCTGCACGGAGTTGTAACCGACTTTGCGGGCATAGCGGATAGCATCGAAAAAGTAGGGGCTCATGGTCGGCTCGCCGCCGGAGAACTGCACGGACATCTGACGGCGCGGCTTGATCTTGACGGCGTTGTCCAGAATTTCGGTGATTTCGTCCCAGCTCAGCTCGTGAACGTAGCCAACCTGATTGGCGTCCATGAAGCAGGGGTCACACATCATGTTGCAACGGTTGGTAAGGTCGACGGTGAGCACCGAACCGCGGCCGTAGCGGACGTTGGAAGAGCCGTGCTTGTGCAGACCTTCGTCATTGTGCGCGGGGATATCGCGACCAGGGAACTGCTTTTCGATCCACTTCAGGAAGTCGGCGTCCACGGCCATCATGTCTTCGTAGTGGCCGTGCAGCGGGCAATCCTTCACCATCCAGACCTGGCCGTCGCGCTCAATGATCTGCGCCTTGATTTCGCCGACCTTCTCGTGCATCAAGTCTTTCCAGTCCTTTTCGCCCTTGATGATCGCTTCGCGGGCTTCCTTCACGCACGCCGGACAGAGCGAGTCGGTCTGCCTCGGAAAGCCGAGCGTCGGCTTGGTCTTTTCCCAGGATTTTAGCAGCGGCTTATCGGACCATTGCGGCGTCACCGACGGATTCGGGTTGCGCTTATTGAAATATTGAATTGTGTCGAAGGTGATTCCCGCCGCCTTGCAGAGCACCCAGTCCAGCGACCGGAAGAATTGCGTGCTAATCGTGTTAGGCATACAGCAGTAGCCTCTCTTTCAGAGTCGAACGAAAAAACTTGGGTTTTCGAAATAGCCCCAAACCAGTCTGATTGGAACAGCCCCCAAGGCCTTCCCAGACTACCACGCGGCGAGGCGTGGGCCCTAAGTGCTTGAGCCTGGATAGTTTGAATGGGTAAGGGGGGATAAGCCAGCAGGATACGCCGAACGGTCAAAAACGAGGGTTGAACGGCGCAAAAAACCACTAAATGGGGGTAAATATAGGTAAGAAAAGGGGGTTACTGTCAGGAGGAGACTGCGCAATTTTTTTCCACGGGCAGGGTATGGAGAACTCAGTCGTTCAGGACGGGGTGGAGAACGGCAATGAGGAAGTGGGCGAAGTAAGAGGCGTCGTCGTCCATCTGCAGCCAGCGGACGACGCAGTGGTCGGCCAGGTATTTTGCGACCCGATTCTCCGCAATCCCGAGGTGCTCGGCAAGTTTAGGCTTGATGGATTCGCCGCCGCGGCGTGCCGCTCCGCCGCGCGCCATATTGGGAATGGCTACTCGCAGCGTCTGGCAGGCTTCCACGTAGTAATACGTAGTCAGGTCGGAATCGGTCAACACCCACACGCCGGGGCCGGCGGGAGCGCGATCTGCCTCTTCCAATTTGGTCGGCGTGCACGCAAGCAGGCGCCGAAAATTCATTTCCATCTGTGTCAAGCGCGAAGAGAGACCAGGATCGCCATAACGTCCGCGAAGGCTGGGCGCGCTAAGTTCCGGGGATTCTTCCCGGGTGCCCCGCTCGTAACGTTCCGGAGCCGCAGGCGTTTCTTCGGTCGCTTGGGCAGAACTCCGCGAGGAAGTGTGCCGGGACTCGCGCGGTGCTGAAGGCTGATCACTGCCCCGCGGCGGGCGATGTGCATCCCTGCCCCTGCGTCCCCGCCGCTGCCTTTGCCCGTGACCGCCGTGCGATGTCGGACGAGCGTATGTGTTTTCCGAAATGGCGGGCGATTGCAGAGTTTCGCTTTCGGCTTCGGCAGGCTGGGCCTCTGGCACTGCGGCCGGCTGAGCTTCGGCAGAGGTCTCTTGCATTTCTGATTTGGCCGAGGGAGCGGGAATTTCGGCTGGAGACGTTGCTCCCAGACGCGTAGCGCTTTCCTGCGCTTTGGTTTTCCAGTCCGCGCGGCGAAAGCGCTCGGCGGCGGTGAGGTACCAGCGGCCCGCGTCGCCGGATTTTCCTGTGGACTCGAGATATCGCGCGAGCTCGAACGCGACCATGGCGTCGCGCGTTTTTGTGAACAGATTCGTGAGTTGGCCCGCGGGATCTTTTCCAGTCCGTGCTCTTCGGATTCGCGCGGTAATTTGCTTCCAGTCAGCCATACAATGAAGGCATTCTAGCAGCGAATCTGTGGTTGTGCCAACGATTCAACGAGTTGCCTGTGGAGATAAGCCATGTGGAGGCACCCGGGATTCGAGATGGTTACTCGTTGACGCCACCTCCGACGGAGCAGTATGCTTTAGCTGCACGGCTCTCGGGAGGACTTTATGCAAGGCTTGCGCGCACCGCTCGCAACCTTATTGTTTGTCGGGCTTTCGGCCTCCGGCACACTGGCGGGAGGAAAGCCCTCGGCATCACTCGGCACAATCCTGACCGCGGAAAATGCCCGCGTGGGAGATTCCAAGGCCGAAGTCGGCACGACGGTTTATAGCGGTGATCATCTCTTCACCGACCGGCAGGGTAGTGTCCAGATTCGCGCGGGGGCTGCTCGCCTGCTGCTGCAGAGCGCGAGCGCCGCGGTGGTGAACGACGACGGGGGCGCACCCTCCGCGAAACTTTTCCTGGGAACAGCCACGTTTTCGACGGGGAATGCCAAGGCATTCACGCTGTATGCATCCCGAGCAGCGATTCGCGCACAGTCCGACGCGCCAACGATCGGGCAAGTGACCTATATCAGCGAGAAGGAACTTTTAGTGGTCAGCAAGCGCGGCACTCTAACGATCACGGTGGATGGAGACACCCAGGTGATCGAGGAAGGCGCTGCGTACCGCGTGGTGCTGGAACCCCCGGCTATGGCCCAGGGCCCGGAAGGCGCAGGTTCCGGAAAGCACGACAAGGGTATGGGCGGACCTCCGCTGAAGGCCGGCCGCAGCTACTTCCTGGTGGTTGCGGTTGGCATAACCGCCTTGATCACGGCCTTTGCGGTTTCTGAAGCGCTGGAGAGCCCGAGCCGCCCGTAATTCGAACGAGCGAAATTGAAATATCAGAAGGCCATCCGGCTCCGGATGGCCTTTTTTCATTTCGGACAAGAAGTGTTGCACTAGAGGGCGGCAACCACGTCGATTTCCACCAGCGCATCTTTCGGCAACCGCGCGGCTTGTACCGTGGACCGGGCAGGCGGGGAAAGCGTAAAGTATCGGGCATACACTTCGTTCATAGCCGCAAAATCGTCCATGCTTTTCAGATACACGGTAGTCTTCACCACGTGATTCAGGGGCGCACCGCTTGCTTCCAGAATGGCTTTGAGATTCTCCAGGACGCGCTCCGTCTGTTGCCGCACGTCGGTTCCTGCAAATTCTCCGGTCTTGGGATCAAGGGCAATTTGGCCGGAAACGTAGACAAATCCGTTGGCCTTGACGGCCTGAGAATAAGGCCCGATGGGTTTCGGCGCACGGTCGGTGAGTACGGCGTTTTTCATCGGAGTTTCTCCTGAAATTCGGGAAGCAGAATAGCAGACCCGGTGAATAAACGGGAATCTTAACGGCGGCGACCGTGAACGCGGACAAAACTGGTGTGGGAGTGATCGCGTTCCGCCTCGAGCTTGGAGATTTCGGATTCCGCCTGCGGACCGGAAAGGCCCTTGTTGATGAATTCGAGGATTTTCTGCTCGGACATGCCGGTGTTCTTCAAGCGTCCGATCTGTTCGCTGGTCAGGGTGGGCAGGCCTTGCTCGCGGCGTTGCATCACGGTTTGTACGGTCGAATTCGAAAGGCCCATGAGCTTCAGCATGACGGCGTCGTCGCTGAGCTCGTCGACTTTGTCGGCCTGAGCCATCTCGAGAATTTGTGCGTCCGAATAGCCCGCACGAGAAAGGGCCACGGCCGAATCGCCGCTGGTAAAATCGTGATTGTGGCTGCGGGCGGCTTTCAGAAGCGCCAGGCAGAAATCGTCGCCTGCACCGGCCCGCTTCAGCGCCGCAAGCTGCTGGATCTCCGCGTTGGAAACCTTTATTTTCTTGATTTCGTTCAAAGTGGTGGAAAACATTCCGGCCTGATCGAGGGAGGAGTAATCGATCTCCGGCTGATTCTTACAGCCGCTGGGCAGCAACAGAAATAGGGACAGGAGAAGGAGCGTTTTCCGCATAAATTCATTGTAGATAGAAAGAGCAGGTCGGGAGCGAGCTGTGCTCTGGCGCTCACTGAACGAAAGGACAGGTGAAGAGCCGCGGCGCGAGGAGAGATGAACCGCCGTCAAACTTGGTAGATACGTTCGACGCCAAAGACGCCGCTGATGCGGCGGATGTTGGAAAGAATGCTTTCCAGTTGGCGCTTGTCAGAGATTTCCAGGCTGGCTTCGATGCGGGCGTTCTGGCGGTCCGGGCGGCTTTCCAGCATGCGGATGTTGGAGCCCGCGTCGCTGATGACCGCGGTGATTTCGGCAAGCAAGCCGGCGCGGTCTCTGGCGCGAACCTGAAGATCTACGGGGAAAGTCGCGGAGCTTTCGCCGCCCCAGGCTACCGGAATGCGGCGTTCCGTTTGATACAGGAGGTTCTGTACGTTGGGACACGCCCGCGTGTGCACCGCGACGCCGCGGCCACGCGTGACGTAGCCGATGATGTCGTCGCCGGGAATCGGATTGCAGCACTTTGCGCGAAAAACGAGCAGATCGTCGTGGCCTTTCACGATCAGCGGCGCCTCACCCATGCCGAGCATGCGCTTCACGGTCTTAACCAGGGTGGGCTTGGCGTCCTCGGGCGCCTTCTCGGCTTCCTTGGCGGGCTCGCCGAAGTAGCGCGCCAATACCTGGCGCGCAGAATATTTGCCGAAGCCAACGGCCGCGTAGAGGTCCTCAACCTTCGACAAACCGTAGTCAGCGCAAAGTTGCTGCAGATCTTCCGCGGGAATCTTCTTTAGTCCCTTGGGAAAATTGCGCGACTCGTTTTCGAGCAGGCGCTTACCCATCTCGGTGGCTTCTTCGCGCTCCTGCGTGTTGATGAAATGGCGGATTTTGCTTTTCGCGTGAGACGACTTTACGAAACTCAGCCAGTCTCGGCTGGGCTTGTGGCCTTTCTGCGTGAGAATTTCCACCACGTCGCCACTTACGACTTCGTGGCGCAGCGAAACCATTTGACCGTTGACCTTCGCGCCAACGCACTGGTGCCCGACTTCCGTGTGGACTGCGTAAGCAAAGTCCACGGGCGTGGCACCCCGCGGCAACTCGAGCACCCGGCCCTTCGGCGTGAAGGCGTACACCTCCACCGGCGATAGATCCACCTTTAACGTGGAAAGAAACTCTCCCGGCTCCTGCAAATCCTGCGACCATTCGATCAACTGACGCATCCAGGCGATGCGCTGGTCGTCGCCGGAAGAAACCGGCTTGCCGTCCTTGTATTTCCAATGCGCGGCCACGCCTTCCTCGGCGATGCGGTGCATTTCCTGCGTGCGAATCTGGATTTCAAACGGCTGGCCCCCGTGGATTACCGTGGTATGCAGCGACTGGTAGAGGTTTGGCCGCGGCATGGCGATGTAATCCTTGAAACGCCCGGGAACCGGCCGCCAGATGTGATGGACCACCCCGAGCGCGGCGTAGCAGTTGCGATCCGTGTCAGAGATGACCCGAACGGCCAGCAAATCGTAAATCTGATCCAGGCTGCGCTCCTGGCGGATGATCTTGCGATGGAGGGAATACAAGCCCTTGACGCGCGCTTCGAGTTCCGCGGGAATGCTGCTTTCCACCAGCTTGGTGCGAATCGTGTTCTGCACTTCCTCGAGGAATCTCTGATGCACTGGCGCTTTTTCGCTAACCTGTTTCTGGAGCGAGAAATAGGCGTCGGGCTCGAGATAGCGGAAAGCCAGATCTTCCAGTTCGCCCTTGATGACGGCCATGCCGAGACGGTGCGCGATAGGCGCGTAAATGTCCATGGTCTCGCGCGAGATACGCTGCTGCTTGACGGGCTCCAGGAATTCCAGGGTGCGCATGTTGTGCAGACGATCAGCCAATTTCACCAGGACGACGCGGACGTCCTGCACCATGGCCAGCAGCATCTTGCGGACATTTTCTGCCTGGCGCGCTTCCGGTGCCATCATATTAAGGCGGCTGATCTTGGTGACGCCCTCGACGAGTTGGGCGACTTCCGTGCCAAAACGTTCCTCCAGCCGGGTGACCGGAAACTCCGTGTCCTCAATAACGTCGTGCAGCAGTGCAGCAGCCAGTGTGGTGGCGTCCATACGGATGTCAGCAAGGATATGCGCGACTTCCAGGAGATGGGAGACGTATGGGTCGCCGGAACTTCGAAATTGGTCGCGGTGGCGCTCCGCAGCAATTTCATAGGCGCGGCGGACCAGCCAAGGGTCTTCGGAAGGGCGGTTGGTGCGCAGCTTTTCCAGGAGCGCTTCCAGGCGGTCGTTAAGCTGCCGCTCGGTGCGGTCGCGATTGAAGTTCAGGGGGAGATTGGAAGGCGACGGCATGACCTAGTAGTATACCAAATCGGTTCAATGAATCGTTTTAGCTCCGGCATTCGGCGATTCCTGAAAAAAAGCCCCGGCACGTGGCCGGGGCCTGGAAGCAGGTGCACAGACGAATTTCAGGACGCCGGCTGCGGCTGCTCGGCGCGCTTCTGTTTGATTTCCTTGACCTTATCGAGCAGATCATCGGCCATCTTGGTATACGAATCGCGCTCGGCGGTGGATTCAACCATGTCGGCCTTGCGACGATAGAGCAGGTTGAGGTAGGTCATCGCGTCGTCGTAATCGGGATTCAGTTCAATGGCCTTCTTCAGGCTGGTGATACCGTCATCTACCAGGGCGCCGTACTTGTCGGAATAGGCTTGACGAACATCCGGCGGCAACGGATCCGTGTCTTTAACCTGCTTGTTGATATGCGCCTTATTGTAATCGGCGCGCATTTCCGTGTTGCCTCGATAAGCCAGCGCCCAGTCAATTACGCCGACCGAATAGTACGGCTGAGGATCGCTGGGCTTAATCTGGATGTGCTTTTCGTGATACGACTTGGACTCTTCGAACTTCTTTTCGTCGAACGGCTGGCCCGCCATCTGATAAAGGATCGAGGCCAGCCCGTCAATGGCGCTCAGGTTGTTCGGGTCTTTTTCGAGCACGCTTTTGTACTCGGCAATGGCCGCTTCACCGTGCTGCTTGTTTTCGTCCGATGGCGCACCGGGAATGTACTGGCTGGCGTAAGCGGTGGCCAGATACAAGCGCGCATTCATCAGGTCGGGATCGAGTTCCTTGGCTTCCTTGAAGTTCTCCACCGCCTTGTCGAATTGCGCTTCCTTGAAGGCGGCCACGCCCTTGTTGAGCAGGTCGCGAGCGCGCAGCTTATTGCAGCCGGAAACTCCAGCCGCAAGGATCAACAACGCCGCCAAGGCAACCGCCCGGCTAGCAGTGCGGGAAAACCGCGAGGGGAGTTCCCGGGACACAAGTGCGTCTGTCATCGAAGCAACCATCCCTGATAAGCGCGGCTGGCTTGCCTGCCGCGGCTAGGATTCACTTCCGGCCACTGGGGCCATTCCATCACGTTCAGCGATTTTTTTCCAGTTCCGAACTCAGCAAGCCAACAGGAGTGGCGCCCGCCGTTTGCATGAGGTCGAGAACCTGGGCAACCGCCTGAAACTCGAGCGAGCGATCTGCCTGAAGAAACGCAACCCGATTCGAGCGCAGAGCGAATATTTCTTGAAGCCGCACGCCCAAATGATCGAGCTGTACTGCCGACTGATTGATCCGCACGGAACCATCGGCGCCGATTGCCACAATGACGGTTTCGTCTGGAACCCTTGGGTCCGCTGGCCCTGCCTGTTGGGGTAAAGCCGCCTGGAGCCCTTTCTGGCGGTGCGGAATGATCATGAAGATCACCAAGAGCACCAGCAGAATGTCGATCAACGGGACCACGTTCATTCCCGAGACGATCCCGCGCTTACCGCCAACTAGGCCCATGCCCATGAGTCACCTCGCAGACCGCAATTAACCCGCGAGGAGGACTCTCACAACCCTGCGCGAAATCCTTGTTACTGCCCTGCTTCGAGCTTGGCGGTGATCAAACCAACCTTGTCGATGCCTGACTCGTGCATGATGTCGATGGCTCGCGCGACCTGCATGAACAGCACGTCGTTGTCGCCCTTGACGAAGGCCACTTTTTCGGCGCGGTCCTTGAACACTTCTTCAATACGCGGTCCAAGGCTATCCCAAGTGGCGTCTTCGTTGTTGATCTTCAGCTTGCCGTCCTTCAGAACCTGGACCACGACCGTCTTGTTCTCGAGTTCCTGGTTCTGCTGCTGGTTCGGCGAAGGCTGCGGCACCAGCGTATCGAGCCCCTTGGGCGTCAGGGGCGTGATCACCATAAAGATAATGATCAGCACGAGCAGAATGTCGATCAAGGGCACGACATTCGGTGAGGCCATCGAACCTGTGCTACTTCCAACATCCATCCCCATTGCGAGATCTCCTGTCGAGCCGCCGCTCACTTCCTTTGGAGTTGGCTGCCGCGCCGGGTGGGAGCCGGCCCGGCAGCCTGAACCTCAGCAAACGAATGCGCGTACAGCGATTGCAGTACTTCGCCGCCTCAATCCCCGCCGGTGGGCGGCGGAGTCTGCGGCTTGCTGGAACCACCTGTTTGAGCTTTCTGCGTGAGCAGACCGAGTTGATCGACGCCGGCGGAACGGATTTCGTCCACCACGGCAACGACGTCGCCATACTTGGCGCGCGCATCGCTTTTCACATAGACGGTTTTGTCCAGTTTATTGGCGATGCGGTCCTTGATCTGCCCGGTGATTTCTTCCTTGGCGATCTTGCTGTTGCCCAGGTACAGGCTGCCGTCCCGGGTGACCGCGACAACAATGGCATCGTCCTTATCCGCGTCCTTCGTATCCCGCGGGTTATTGACGGGCGCCAGGTCCACCTGGTGGGTCTTCTGCAACATGGGCGTGACCACCATGAAGATGATCAGCAGCACGAGCATGATGTCGGCCATTGGAATCACGTTCGGGGCCGCCATCTGTGCACCGGCTTGTGGCTTGTAAGCCATGATCTGCCTTCTTCCGTCTTACTTCTTCGCGCCGCGGCGCAGGATGAAGTAGTTGATCAACTCCATCGAGGAGTTGTCCATCTCGACGTCGAACGCCTCGACCTTGTTGGTGAAATAGTTGTAGGCCCAGACGGCGGGCACGGCAACCAGAAGACCAAACGCGGTGGTCACCAGCGCCTCTGCGATACCGCCGGCAACCGCGGAGAGACCCGTGGCCTTTTCGGCGGCGATGCCCTTAAACGCGTTCAAGATGCCGACGACCGTGCCGAACAGTCCGACGAAAGGAGCCGTCGAACCGATCGTCGCGAGCGCCGAGAGCCCGCGCTTCATTTCCGCGTGCACGATGGCGACGGAGCGCTCCAGACCGCGCTTCGCGGCTTCGATGACTTCCGCGTCAGAAACCTGCTGCGAGGCCGACTGGAATTCCGAAAGACCGGTGGCGACAACCTTGGCGATGTGGCTCTTCTTGTTGCGTTCGGCGATGGCGATAGCTTCGTCGAGCTTGCCGTCCTTGAGGGCGCCGGCAACTTGCTGCACGAACAGGCGCGACTGTTTGCGCGCATTGTTGTACATCAGGAAGCGGTCAATCATGACGCCGAAGGAGTACACCGAAAGGATGAACAGGATGACCACCACGATTTTTGCCAGCAGGCCCATGGAGGTCCACATGGAACGCAGGTCCCATGCCGTGGACGCCTCCTGCAGCCACGCCGCATAGATGAACAGAGTTGCTAACATTCGTTTGCTCCTTATTTCCTAGGGGCGCCGGGCGAGCCGGATCCCTCAAGTAAGTTAAATCGACTGCAGACTCAGACCGGCGCGTACGTCCCACGACACCCGCGCCGCCCCGTTGGACTACTGTGCCAGAGAGAAAATCACGTCGATTTCGGTATCCACTTCCACCGGTTCGCCGTTCAGCAGCGTGGGCTGATAGCGCCACTGCCGGACCGCGTCCAAGGCCGACTGCACAAGGAGTGGATGGCCCGAAACGACCTGGAGTTGTTCCACGGCGCCATTCTTGCCGATAATGGCGTGGAGCTTCACCGTGCCGCTGATGCGCGTCTGGCGCGCCAACGGCGGATAGATCGGCTGAACGCGATTCACCAAGCGGGCAGCCTGCACGTTGCCGCCGACCGTGATGCGCTGCTTCGTGGGCTTCGGAGGCGGCGGCGGAGCGCCACCTGCACCGCCAATCACGCCGCCCAGCACGCCACCAGCGGACCCGCCGGCCACGCCGCCGGGAACGCCGCCGACCATGCCGCCACCCATATCGGGCGGCTCGGCTTCTTCCTTAATAATTTTGACTTCCTTCGGGATCGCCTTCGGAGTGACCAGCTTCCCCGCGTCCATTAAGTGCTGCACCGGTTTGCGGATCACCTGGACGGCGGCCGGCGGCGGTGGAGGCGGAGGGGGCGGAGGCGGTGCCAAGAGGATCGAAGACATCAGGGTCTTTGGCAGCGCTTCCGTATAAATCAATGGAATCAGGATGAGAATCGTAAGGAAGAGTACCTGGACAACCATAGACAGAAAAACCGTCCACGGCTTGTTGGTCTTTTTTCCTTTCGGACTGGAAACCACCATTTCTTCAAACATGGTTGACGACTACCTCCTGCCCGAAGTGGCCAAGCGCGGTTGCCCGCCCTCGTTGCCCCGGGGTTTGATGCCGGCTGCGGTTCCGGTGCTGGCGACTCCTCCGTGTCCCCGCCATTTGTTCCAGGCGACGACCAGGGGAGCTGCTATACCAAAACTGGAGTACGTTCCTACCACAATCCCCACCACCAGGGCAAAGGCGAAGGCCCGAAGCACCTGGCCGCCCATCAGGAACAGGACGAGCACGGTGAGAAAAGTCAGTCCACTGGTCAGGATGGTTCGCGACAACGTCTGGTTAATGGACCTGTTGACGATGTCGGCGAATGGTTCCTTCCGCAGCAATCGGCTGTTTTCCCGGATGCGGTCAAAGATGACGATCGTGTCGTTCATCGAATAACCGACCAGCGTCAGCAGGGCTGCGATAACCGTCAGTGAAATTTCAAATCCGAAAATTTTGAACAGGCCCAGCGTGATCAGCACGTCGTGGAAGACGGCCAGCACCGCCGCTGCCCCGTAAACCCACTCGAACCGGAAGGCAATATATACCAGCATGCCCGCCAAAGCATAGAGGGTTACTCGAATGGCCTGATTGCGCAACTCGGCACCCACCTTGGGGCCTACGATTTCCACGTTACGAATCGCGAACGGCGCCAGGGCATAGTTGTTTTTCAGGGCCGAAATCACCGCCGGCGTGACCCCGCTGACCTGGGACAAATCGTCGAAATTCGTCAGCACGCCGTTCTTATCCTTGTCGCGGAACGCGAGAATCGATTTCGCCAGCTGTTGATACTTGTCGCCGGCATTGATGGAAAGCGCGAGCGGATCAGTTGCCGAGAGGATTTTGGCGAGGGCATCGGGCGTGGCCGCGTTGAAGTCCTGCTTGCCAGTGGACGCGACGCCATACGTGGCGTTCAAGGCGTTCAGGACTTTGGCTTTGCCCTCATCGAGCGCCTGATCGGCGGAACCTGTCTGCTCCACAAAAATCATCACTTCGTTGGAGTTCGCCGTGGCAATGTCACTGATGCTCTGAATTTCGCTGTTCCCCAAGCCCTGGCCGCGCAAGCCATTGCGAAGCTGATCCACGTTTGGAGGCTGTGCGAACCGGACATCCACGTTGGTGCCACCCCGAAAATCGATGCCATATTTAATTCCGCCACGAAACAAAATGGCGAACCATCCGATTACGAGCAGCGTTCCGCTTAGTGCGAAGAAATACTTGGCTTTGCCCATCCAATCCAGGTTGGGCTGATGAAAGAGCTCGATCATCCCGTTTCGCGCTTCCCTTCTTTAGACTCCAACAAGTTCCAGTTTGTTCCCATCCCCCGACTGAGGGAGTAGTACTGGAACCTTGCGGCTGTATCTAGATACTTAGCTCGGCCTGCCGGTCCATCTTCCCCAAGTGATAGTGGAAGATGGTCTTCGACACGTAAATGGCCGTGAAAACGTTAGCGATCAAACCGATGGTCAAAGTGACCGCAAAACCCTTAATGGGGCCAGTTCCAAAAATGAACAGGAAGAAGGCCGAGACCACCGTGGTGACGTGCGTGTCGATGATCGTCAGAAACGCCTTGTCGAAACCCGCATCGACGGCCGCCGCAGCCGATTTCCCGTTGCGAAGTTCTTCGCGGATGCGTTCGAACACCAACACGTTGGAATCGACGCCCATACCGATGGTCAAGATGACGCCAGCGATGCCCGGCAGCGTCAGCACCGCGCCAAACATGGCCAACGCAGCCAGAAGGATGATCAGGTTGATGATCAACGCGAGCACGGCATTGACACCGGACAACCGGTAGTAAAAGACCATGAAAATCATCACCACCAGCAAGCTGAGAATCGAAGCTTGCACGCCGTGGCGGATGGAGTCCGCGCCCAGCGAAGGCCCGACGGTGCGCTCTTCGAGGTATTTGATCGACGCCGGCAAAGCGCCAGCGCGCAGGACAAGCGCAAGATTGTGCGCAGATTCCTGGCTGAAATTGCCGTCAATCCGGCCCTGGTCTTCGATGCGGCTTTGAATAGTGGGGGCGGAGTAGACCTGATGGTCGAGGACGATGGCCATCTGGCGGCCCCGGTTTTGCTCGGTGAAGGGGCCAAACCGCCGCGCCGCCTCCGCCGAGAGTGTGAAGTTGATCTGCCACTGCCCGGGCATTTCGGTGTTGCGGCTTTCCGTGGCGCTGCGGAGATCGCGACCTGTGACGGCCGGTGTGCGGCTCACCAGATACCAGTTATCGCCGGTGTCCGAGGGGTTCTGCGGATTGCGCGATTCCGCTCGGCCCTTCAGCAGCTCCGTGCCGGCGGGAAGGATGCCGCCGTGACCCGCCAAAGCCGCTGCTTCGGAAGGATAGGGGTTGGGATCTTCCACCAGTGTGAGTTCCAGTTGGCCACCGGCTTGAATGACGGCCTTGGCAGCCTCGGGATCGGCGACGCCGGGAAGCTGAACCAGGATCTCGTTGTCCTTGCGCCCCTGGAATTGAATGGTCGGCTCGGTCAGCCCTAACGCATTGATGCGGCGCTCGATGGTTTCG
>JAJPIE010000004.1 GCA_021324935.1 Acidobacteriota bacterium | reverse complement strand
GCCAACGGGAAGACCACCCCGCAGGCCTGCAAGGAAGCGCAGATCACCGTGCAGACCTACTACCGCTGGAGGAAAGAGTTCGGCGGGCTGAAGCTGGATCAAGCCAAGCGCATGAAGGAACTGGAGCGGGAGAACGCCAAGCTGAAGCGTTTGGTGGCGGAGCTGTCCTTGGAGAAGCAGATCCGGAAGGATGTAGCGGAGGGAAACTTCTAAGCCCCGCGCGACGCCGGGGCGCCGTGGAACATGCGCGCAAGAAGTATGGAGTCAGCGAGCGCTACGCCTGCCGGGTGCTGCGGCAATGGCGAGGAACGCAACGCTGCGAGGTGATTTATCGAACCGACGAGGACGCGTTGACGCGAGCGATCATCGAATTGGCAAGCGAATACGGGCGCTACGGCTACCGACGCATCACGGTGAAATTGCGAGAAGCAGGCTGGCAGGTGGGCAAGGACCGCGTGCAGCGCATCTGGCGGAAGGAAGGGCTGAAAGTGCCAGCAAAACAGCGGGCGCGCGGGCGGTTGTGGCTGAACGACGGATCGTGCGTGCGGCTGCGGCCGGAACGCGCGAATCACGTGTGGAGCTATGATTTTGTCAGCACGAAAACGCACGACGGAAGAACGCAGCGCATGCTGACGATGATCGATGAATTTACGCGGGAGAGTCTGGCGATCCGCGTGGCCCGAAGGCTGGGGCGGTACGAAGTGATCGAAGCGCTGGCGGACGTGATGCTGTTCCGGGGAATCCCGGAGCACATTCGTTCGGCCAAAGTTTGTAGCCAAGGAACTGCGGAAGTGGCTGGCGAAGCTGGGCACCGGGACGCTCTACATCGAGCCGGGCAGCCCGTGGGAAAACGGCTACTGCGAAAGCTTCAACGGGAAGCTGCGGGACGAGTGCTTGAACGGGGAGATTTTCTATTCGCTGAAGGAGGCCCAGGTCGTGATCGAACGCTGGCGGGTGGAGTACAACACACGGCGGCCACACTCCGCGCTGGGCTATCGGCCGCCCGCGCCGGCGGCGATCGCGCCGCAATTTGCAGCTCTCCGGTCGCCTACGGCTCCCTGCGAGCCGCAAATTGCCCAAAGGGATTTTCTGATGTACCCTCTCTCACAACCCTTGGTACAAAAACTCGGGCTGGTCAGAGCCATGATGAAAATGTTCGATTTCGAGTTACGGAAGCGATGGGTAACCTTTTCGCTTTACGAAAAGTTCGAGCATCTGATCATCTCTCTTCTCACTTTCATTATTGCCGCGATCGTTGCGGTGGCGACTTGGCAGCTCATTCTTCACACCGTCGTTCTGGTCCGCGGACACCTGCTTGACCCGAGAGACTCTCAAATCTTCCAGACGGTATTTGGAATGGTTCTGACCGTCTTGATCGCCATGGAGTTCAAGCATTCGTTGCTGGTTGTCACACCTCATCAGCGTG
Organism: Acidobacteriota bacterium; assembly: GCA_021324935.1. Taxonomy (GTDB): domain Bacteria; phylum Acidobacteriota; class Terriglobia; order Acidiferrales; family UBA7541; genus Acidiferrum. The sequence goes on along the minus strand of JAJPIE010000004.1, from coordinate 14,017 downwards.
ATATCGTCCAGATCCGCTCAGTTGTCCTGATCGCACTGCTCGCGCTGGTGCGCAAGTTCATCATTCTCGATATCTATCAAACCCAACCTCTCGTGGTCTTCGCTTTGGCAGCCGCCTCCTTATCCCTGGGGATTGTGTTCTGGCTGGTGCGAAATCAGGATGAAGCCAAGACTCCTCCTCAGCCGGCATCCGGAGGCGAATCCATTGAGCGCAGCCTTGGTCCCCACGCTGCGGATGGGTCAACAAATATTTGACGAAAGGAGTTCCTACGATGTTGAGGGTATTTCGGTTTAAAATTTTCGTTGCCGCACTGTTATGGACATCTGTGGCTTTTGCGCAATCCGAGTCAGGGTCGCCGCGCCGGACGGTTCAGATTCCCGCGCGTCCCGCGGCTCTCTTCATTGGAGATCAGGGACGGCAACGCACAGAGATTCACTTTGACTCTGCTAGTTCAACCGTCACAATGAAGCTCCTGGTCCAGGACCCGGCTGGTTACTTCATTCCCAATCTCCATCGCGACAACTTCGCCGTCTATGAGAATGGCGTCCGCCAGCAGAATGCCACAGTTGAGATAGAGCATGCTCCCATCACATTGGGGATTGTCATGGAGCACGGTGGCCGCTACAAGGGTTTCAATAAGACTTCTTCCGATGAAGTATTGAAGGTGGGCCATGACCTACTGGGCGAACTCGGTCGCAACGATAAGGTAGCAATCTGGGAGTATGCTGACCAAACTCAACAGATCGCTGATTTCACGACGGACCACTCACGGCTGGACTCGGTGTTCCTAACTGCGGAAGTTCCCGACTCGTCCGAAACCAACTTCTACGATGCCCTAGTTTCTGTGTCGGAGACAATGAAACCGGTGACCGGACGTAAGGCGCTTATCGTGATTACTTCAGGCGTAGACACCTTTAGCAAGGCCAAGTACGCCGATGCGCTGAACGCCGTGCGCGACTCTGGAACTCCTGTCTACTTCATCAATGTGGGGCCCGATCTGCGCGAGGCTGCGAAAAACTACGCGAACGCAGGCCCGTATGCCCGTCTGGACTGGAGTAGAGCCGAGAGCCAGCTCCGAGAGATAGCCAATGTCTCTGGAGGCCGCCTGTACACCGTATACAGCAGCTTAGTCGATCTTACTCCGATGTACGACGATCTCATGGAAAACCTGAGAGTGCGGTATGTGATCAGCTATCGTTCCACGACGTCCAGTCCAGCCGACAGCCCGCGCAGCGTTCGAGTTGAGTTGGTTGATCCGAAGACGAATGGACCCTTGGAGATCGTTGACACTAACGGCAAAGTCATCCGCTCGAAAGTGATCGTCGAGAACAGTTACGTGCCAGCTGTCGCTTCGGCCACAACCGAGGGGTGAGCGCTGAGATAGTCCTCAAATATCTGCATTTCTGAAACGGCAGAAAGACCATGAACGACGTTGAGCGCCTGTGCTATCTGAAGATAGCCAGTGACCAGACCAAAGCCGCCAGCATCCAGGCTCTGGAGAGCCAAAGGCAAGCCGATGTAGCCATGGAAAATCTGAAGTTGGCCAAAGCGCAGGCAGACCAGCAAGCTACACAGGAGCTGACGACAACGATCGCACTCCTTCGTGGGATCATTCTCGACGTGGCCTTCTGGCTGCCCATCGTAAAGGAACAGGGAAAGACAGCGCCCTCCACTGTGCGTCTTGTCCCAGATGGTTGGCCTCTCATTGTGTTTCACGCTAGTCGCGTTTCTCCCGAACTTCGCGAGAAGGCGCCGGCTTCCAGGTACTTTGGAAATTGCCGGTAGAGCTGGCCCATGGCGTCGGAATAGGAGGTGACGCGCTTTTCGTAATCCTTCGAGGCCGGATCATCGTAGAAAACCGAGAGGGCGTGAATGTAGCCACGCTCGCGGTCCGTTGGCGCGGCAATTTTCCGCGCTTTTTCCATTTCCTCGTGGCCGCGCTGAAGTTTCGCCTCCTGCGGACGTTCCCAAATTTGATGGAAGTAGCTCATGGCGATGCCCCAGTGAGCCATGGCGCAAGCGGGGTCTTTTTGGGCAATTTCAGTGAACTGCCGCTCGGCTTCTTCATAGCCGAAGGAGTGGAGAAGGGCAACGCCGCGTTCGAAGGACTGCTGGGAATCTGGAGCGCAGGAGACGGGGAAGGAGACCTTGTCAAGCCCCTCGATGCCTTCCTGATGATGGGCGTGCATATGCTCGTCTTGAGCAAGAGCAGGAACGGCGGCGAAAAGGCCGGGGAAAAGAATGACGCGCGGGAGCGAGAGGGCACGGAACCAGGAAGATTCCGGAAGCGGCGGCTACATTTTGTGGGCGTAGTGGTCGCCGAAGAAGTCGTGAGGATTCCAAGTGGGACGCGCAGGATCCTGGGCGACAAGCCACCCGCAGAGAAAGACGAAGTCCGCGTATTTGGCGGCCTGATTGAAGTCCAGGCCGGGTTGCTGCATGTCGTCGGATGGCTCGTGATAACGCGTGGCTTCCCAATTTTTGAAGATTTCGGCGGGCTTTATGTTGGGATCATCGGACTTGATACCCGGCGAGGGATAGAGCGCGGGAATGCCCTGTTTGACGAAGGAGTATTGATCGCTGCGAATGAAGATGACTTCCTCCGGCATGGGATCAGGACTCAGATCAAGATTGAGCCGCGCGGCGGCCTGTTTGGCGACATTTTCGAGGCTGGAGTGTTCAGCGCCGAACGGAATGATGTCTTCGAGCGGCCAGAGCATCTGGTCTTCGTCCATGTTGATGTTGGCGGCGATGGAACTTTTGGGGACCGTGGGATAGTTGGCGAAATAGTCGGAGCCGAGGAGGCCTGCTTCCTCGCCGGTGACGGAGACAAAGAGAATGGAACGCTTAGGGCGCGGATTCATCTGCGAGAAGGCGCGGGCGACTTCCAGGAGGATGGCGGAGCCGGAGGCGTTGTCGAGAGCACCGTTATAGATGGAATCGCCGTTGACGGGTTCGCCGATGCCCAGATGGTCGAGATGCGCGGAGTAGACCAGAAACTCATTTTTTAGCGCCGGATCGCTGCCTTCCAGCTTGGCGACGACGTTGGGACTTGAGACGTCTTCGAGTTTCTGGACATTATGAATTTGGGCGGAGAAGGCGAGAGGGAAAGAAAGTGACTTCCCTTCCTTGGCAGCCTGGAACACTTCGTCGGCGGTGTGGCCGCTGCCTTCGAAGATCTTTTTGGTCGCATCGAGGCTGAGGCCAGCATTGCCTTTGATTTGCGGAAAGCTGTCGTGGGGCGTGCCGTCTTTTTGGATCCAGCGGAGAGTGGGATGCGTAAGATCGCGAGCACGCTCCTTGAAGGGGTAGAGGCCTTCGAGAACAGGATCGTTGAGAATGATGACGCCGACAGCGCCATGTTCGACCGCGTTTGTGGCTTTCACTTCAAAAGAGGAATAGTGCGCCTTGAGCGAGGATTCGAAATTCGGGGCCGAAAAGACCATGGCAACAATCTTTCCCTTGGCATCGATGCCCTTGTAATCGTCGTAGTGGAGCTCGGGAGCGGTCACCCCGAAGCCTACGTAAACAATCGGGGCGTCGACGGAAGTATCCGGGCGGGAAGCATCGCCGCCGCTGATGAAATCCCTGCGGAAAACGAGCTTTTCAGTTTTGCCATTGCGCGTCAGGGCGAGGGTGGTGCGGGCTTCATCGGGACGAATGGAGCGCAAAGGAACGCTCTGGAAGAAGGTGGCGTTGTCTCCGGCGGGCGAAAGTCCCATGGATTCGAATTCGGCGGCCATGAATTTTGCGGCGATCTGGTGGCCGCGGGTAGCGGTGCCGCGTCCTTCGAGAAGGTCGTCCGAGAGGAAAGACATGTCCGCGCGAATGGCTTCCGGGCGGATCGAGTGCATGGCTGCGTCTGCGGGATCTCCCGAAGATTGCGCAGACGCGAGAGGAGTGGCAATGGCGAGAAATGCGGCTGCACACACGAATCGAGCATGATTCCGATGCATCGGGGCCCCCTTTGTTTGACGCAGTGAAAGTGCCGACAGACAGCCTATATACGGGTTGAACGGATGTCAATTTGAGGAGTGAGCAGGGGCCACCAGAAGAATAGGAGCACAGGACTCAAGGATCGGAGCGGGAGAAGGCTCAGCTTGCCTCGGTGGGTTCGGGGTGGATGGTGACGCGGGAGATTTGGGGAAACCGCTCTTTGACATCGTCTTCGAGCGCGGCGAGAACATCGTGGACGCGAGTGATGGACAGTTCGCTCTTCATGACGCAGTGGCAGGAGACAAGGATGTGATGATCGACCTGGCGGACGCGAACATCGTGAGTATTGAGGAGTTCGTCGTACGCCGAAGTCATGCGGTTCAGGAAGGATTCGACGGCCATTTCCAATTGGCGCATTTCGCCTGCGCGCGTTTCCGGAGTGGCGATATGCCGGCCGAGTGGCTCGATGTGGATGTTGACGTCGACATTGCCATTGCCGAGTGCGCGGATGCCATCTTCGAGGTCGGTGGCGCGGCGATGGGCTTCGCGGAGGCTGAGATTTTCGTCGACTTCGAGATGGAGTTCGACAAAGAGGTCGCCATCCTGCTGGGAAGCGGTGACATCGTGAACGGCAAGACCCAGGCGCAGAGCGACGGCGCGAACGGATTCGAAGAGGTGCTCATCTCGAGGAGCACGTGGCTCGGCGTGAACAAGGACATCCGCGGGGACGATTTGCGCGACGCGCTTTTCGATACGGTCGGTGAGTTCGTGAACCTGCTCGAGATTGGCGGTGCGGGCGACGCTGACGGTTGCGTCGACAAAGTAGCGGTTACCGGCGCGCCGGAGGCGGACGCGGTCGGCGCGGAGCACCCCTTCGATCCCCTCGATGGCCGAAACTATCTGATCTTGGAGGCCCGATGGAGCGGCGTCGAGAAGTGCATCGAGGGTGCGGCGCCCGAGTTGCGAACCGACCCACAGGATGACGCCAGCGACGGCAAGGCCCGCGAGCGAGTCCGCATAAACGAGCCACGGCAAATTCCACCGATCGCCAGCCCAAACCAAGGCAACGCCGAGAATGACGACAAGGGTGCTCCAAACGTCGGTGGAGAAATGGAGCGCGTCGGCTTCCAGGGCTTCACTTTCGTGATGGCTGGCAACTTTGTTGAGGGCGCGGGCGCGATTCAGATCGATGGCGAGCGCCACGAATAAAATCAGAAAAGCTTCCAAGCCGGGCTGAATGTGAACGGTATGAAAAAAGAGGCGCTGGAAGGCTTCATAAATGATGTAGACGGCAGTGAGGATCAGGAGGCCGGTCTCGATGAAGGCGGAGAAATTTTCGAATTTGCCGTGGCCGTAAGGATGGCGCTCGTCGGCGGGCCTGTCGGAAACGCGGACGGAGAGAAAGGTGATGACCGCGGCAACAAGATCGAGGCCGGAATGGAGGGCCTCGGAAAGCACGCCGAGGCTGCCCGTGCGGACGACCAGAAAGGTTTTCAGACAAAGAAGGAGGGTGGCGGAGCCGATGCTGAGCAAGGCGGCGCGTTTCTTCTCCTGGATGGCGGCGTGGAAGCCCTGGGAAAGAGCCATGAAGTAAGACTACAACAGGTGCGGGGATTCCGTGGCCGGTGACTCATGGCTCGAGTTCCCAGGTTTGAAGAAGTCTAAAAAGTGAAGACCGAACGCAAATTCAAGGCACGGAACCCGCGTGCAAGGGCGCGGAGAAGCAGAGAGTGGCCGATCTGAAGTTCGGCCACTACACGAACGAGATGCGCGCACCTCTCGTTGAGGCGACCACATACTTCGGCTGAGGAAAGGCTACAGCGAGCCTTTATCGGCAGCGGGAGGCTGCGGGCTCATGGGTGGCTCGGGAAGGAGCGGGAGACGCTTGGGTTCGCCGCGCGCTCCGCGCATATCCAGTTCTTCGAAAAACAGCGAAGGAGCCACGACGGAAGCAGGCAGTCCATTCTGAGCGGTGCCGAAAGCGGCAAGCGCCGTGCCGGCTACGCCCTGGGTCTGGTTCTGCATGTAGTTGAAAGCGTAGTAGTCGTCGCCGATGCCGTCGATATTGCGCAGCATGCGTGGGGCAAAGCCGGAGATGCGGGCGCCGCGCACGATCTCTTCATGGCCGTCGGACGGATAAATCTTGTAGACGACGAGCGGCAGGCGATCGGTGGCCGCGTTGCCGCCGAAGCTGGCCAGCAGTTCACTGAAATCGTCCTGGTGGAGCAGGCTGATAGAAGGATTGTCCATCTGGCGGACAACCATGCAGTATTCGAGTTTTTCACTACGGCAGGCGTCGAGGAATTTCTTCTTCAGATCGTCCTTGGAAAGCGTTTCCGTGGAGGTGAAGAAGAGATTGCTCATGACAGGCTGCGGATCACTGAGAAACGCGCTGCGGCCATGACCATTGGAGTTCTCAAAGTCCGGGCCGGGACGCCGCGACATCAGGAGTTCTTTGAGCTTGCCCTCTTCGACGAGGTCGACCTTCTGTGCGGGCACGCCCTGTTCATCAATGGAATAGCCGCCGATGAGGAGATTCCCTTTGAAGTCTTTTGCTCCGGGATCATCGGTCAACGAAACACTGGGCGGCAGAACACGCAGGCCGACCTTGCCGCTCCATTCGCTGCGGCCGCCGAGCGCGTTCATCAACTGGTCGACAACGGGCTGAAACGCCAGCGGCGGACGGGCGCCGCTCAGTGAAGGAGTCAGAACGGCGGCGAGCAGCGCTCCGGAAGCACGAGATTCGAAGAGCACGGGTCCGGTGTAATCCGGAGCAGGCTGCGAAGCGCGCATGGCCATAAGTTCGGCGGCGGCAACGTTGAGACCCTTGCGGACGGCGTCGGCGGAAGGAAGATCCGCGGGACGCGGCGCATAAGCGGCGTAGAAGTGATTCACCTGCATACCATCATCGGCAAGCGAACTTAAGCCCGATTCGATTGAGGCATAAGAGTGGTTGGCGCGCACTTCCGTGCCTTCGCTGGTGAGCAGGTATTCGGTCATGTAAACGAGATAGTAGGTGACGCGGGATTCGTAGATTTGCGGGAAGGCGCGCAGGGCAGCGGAAGTTTCCCGGGCTTCGTCCTCCCAGTTGCGACTGCTCCAGTCGGAAGCCATCAGCGGCTCGATGTGCTGGATCGGCTGCACGCGCGAAAAATCGTCAATGTCGGAAGGGTGAGCGAGGCTGCTGAGATAAGCCTGCTTTCGCGAGTAGGCTTCGACGGCTTCCTTGAAGGCCTGATCGGTGGCGATCCACAGGTCCTGGCGAAGCGAGTTGTAATCGCGGTCGATGCCGACGGTGCCGGAAGGGCCGATGAAGCCGCGGAAGCCTTCTTCGCTGATGAAATTGGAAGAGTCCAGCTTGTAATCGCCGACACGGGCCTGGACGTTCATCAAACGCTGGCGGGTGTGTGTGGAACCGACCAGGGCGCCGAATTCGGCGGTGATTTCGCGGACATCCATGTCGAGGAGGCGGTACTCGAGGTAGTAGGGCCGCATGGGCTTGTCGAGCTTGGGAATCTGGAGTTCGAGGCGAGCCTTGGAGCGAGCCATTTCGTCACGCATGGCCTGCAGAGTGTGGTCGTTATCGGCGGGGGCCTGCGCGAACACGGCGGAGGCGGCAGCAAGAGCAAGAGAAAGTAGGAAAGGACGCAGCGCGCGCATTACTGGAGGCCTCCCGCATTCTGGTCATCATGGGCCGGCGGCGGCAGGATCGGCGGCCGGTCAGTGGACGATTGCTTTTTCTGAACTTCGAGTTCCGAAGTGAGAATGGCCGGCGAAGCGGCGGAGACCGGAACGTAACCGGATTCGGCGCCGCAGTAACCGTTGAAAACTTCGTCGGTGTCGCCGGTGGCGACGATTTTCGTGAGCGCGGCAAGAGGCGTGCCCACGATGTCCACGCCGCGGACGAGCTCGTCGGGACGCCCGTCGGCAAAGACCTTGTAGACAACGAGCGGCTCAACCTGGAAGGCTTGCGGCTGGCCGCGGCCGGTGAAGGTGAAGCCGCCGGCGATGTCGTCGATCAGCAGGCCGTAGGGCTTGCCCTGTCGCTTGACGAGTTCGACCAGCTTGGCGCGCAACTCGGCATTGGTGAGCTTGTGAGTGCTCTCGACGATGAGATTGCCTTGGCGGGAAACGGGAATGGCGCCGATTTGACGGCGGCCGTGTCCGTTGGAGTGCGGGAAGTCTTTCAGCGGGGAGCGGGACATTTCGAAATTGCGAAGAATGCCTTTGTCGACCAGAACAACGCGCTGTGAAGGAACGCCTTCGTCATCGTATTGGTAATAGCCGAGCAGATCCTGCTTGCCAAGTTTTTTCTCCGTGGCGTCATCCACAACGGTCAGGAAGTCAGGAAAGATCTGTTCGCCAACTTTCTTGGCGAAGGTCTGGCCTTCGGTGACGTCTTTCTGGCGATGACCCTCAGCGCGATGGCCGAAAACTTCGTGGAAAAAGACCGCAGCGGCGCGCCCGGTCAAAAGGGCGGGACTCACGGTGGGATCATTCAGGGGCGAAACGACGAGGCCCTCCATCTCCTTGCGAAGCTGCAGGGAAGCAGCGAGCACCGCCTTGTCGTCGGGAGCATCGGCCGGGTTGACCCAGTCAAAGTTGTAGTAGCGGTCGATGTCCATGCCATCGGCGGCTTTGCCCTGGATGAAAAGTTCCAAGCGATAGCGAATCTGGCCGAACTGAAGCTGCGTGCCTTCAGAGTTGACCTGGATCTGATTTTGCGCTTGGGCGGTAAACGTGACAATGGAGTTGATGACGGCAGCGGACTGGCGGAAGTAGGAGGTATAGTCTCGAACTTTTTGCTCCCACGGTTTTCGATCCAGGTTATAGGAGACCCAGGGGCCGGTGTAGGTGTGAGGTTTTTCCCGTGAAAAATCGGGAGTGGCGTTTTCTTCGGTTTGGACGTTTACTTCCTTGCCAGTCTTGATCTTGATCAAAGCTTCGGCGGCGGAACGGTATTGCATGTCGGTCTGCAGCCAGATCGCGCGGCGGAGCACATCCGGGTCGTTGTCGATTGGAACGCTGGCGCCGGGACTTCCGCCGGGAGGCTGACGCCCATCGATCTTGTGGGTGTTGTCGAGGTCATAGCTGCCGGTGCGAACGGCCACTTCGAGCCAGCGGTTACGGCCTTCGTCGCTCTGCAGCAGGGCACCATTGGAGCCGGAAACGGTTGCACGCTGGGTATCCGTGAGCGTGTAGCTGATGAAATATGCGGGGGGATCCTGGGCGCCGTAGGCCTTCATCGAACGGTCGAGTTCAGCCTTGAGCGCGTCGACCAGGGGCGACGTCTTGGGATCGGAATCCGGCGGCAGAGCCAGAAGGCGCGAACCAGAAAACAGGAAAATGACGAGAGCGCTGAGCGTGGCGCAGATACGAATCCGGCGGGTTGGGCAAACAGGGATGGAATTTTTCAAGAGTCCCTCACTCACTTTTAGACGCAAGGTTCAAAGGTTCAGTGTACGCCACCGCCAGTGGGTAGACAAAGCGCGGGTACTGCGGCGAGAAGCGGCAAAGGCAATACTCGAAGTTCGATGGTTGAGTGACCGGCGGAGTTGCAACGGAAAAGGCCCGGGGCGGCGGGACCGCCGGGGCCATTCCAATCAGGAATTGACAAGCCGAATTTAACAGACTGGATAGCCTGTCGGGCAGCCGTTGGTGGGCTTGGGGACACTCGATGGGGTGGAACCGGAACCGTGGGTGGCCACGATGGGAATCACGACCAGCGGGATGGCGGCAAGAATGCCGATGGCAATTGCTGTGCCCTTGGTGATGTGGTGCACCTGTCCGAGATTCGGGCCGGATTCCAGGGTGGTGCTGGCGACGGCGTCGGAAAGGGCGGAAAGTGTCGCCTGGTTCGGGGCGGCAGGGCCGCTGGAATCGCCGTTACGCACGGTGGTGAACTGCCCGGCCTTGATTTCGACGCAAACACCCGCCAGATTGCAGACCTTGACCACGCCTTCGAAGACCATCACGGTCATGACGTTGTTTTCATAATCGACGTAAAAATCGGTGCCGACGACACCAGCGACTCCCGCAGGGGTGTGCACTTCGAACTTGCCACCGGGCTGGGAAATCTTCTGCGCTTGCGAGCGGATTTTGCCGACAGTGACTTCGAGATCGGTCTGTTGCGCCCCGGCGTCGTGCTTCACGACTTTTAAGGAGGAATCCGAGCCGACATTCAGAACGGAGCCGTCGTCGAGAGAGATGCGGGCGCGGCCACTGGCCTGGGTGTTGACCACGTCCAGCCAGTCCACCGAAGTCTTGGCATTCGCGGTTATGGACTTTGCGCCGCGCATGATATTGACGGCGGGGATGACGCGAGAGACTTCTCCGGCACGCTGATTCTGGGCATCGGGAAGAGCAAACGAATCGAAGGGAATCGCCAGAAAGCACGTAAGAACGCACACAAGCGCAACGGCGAACGGGGACTTTTTATTCATCGAGGACTCCTCAAGTCTGAAATCTCTGTACCTACTTTAGTAGCGGGAGAAGGCGGCAGGGTCAATTGAAAAGAGGCGGGATTTGCTCAGTTGACCAATGAGGGGAGTGGAAGCAACCGAAGGGGCCTATCGGCCCGAGTAGTGGAAGAAGGCGGCCGTCATATCGTCCCATTGTTTACAATGGGCGGTGAAGGACTGGATCGAACGAAAGAGGTGTCCAAGGAGATCGAGAGGCGATTCCCCGGCGTGCCGGCGGCAAACGTCGCGTATGCCTTCAGGGCCAAATTCTTCATCGTGGAGGTTTCGCGCGTCGGTGAGGCCGTCGGTAAAAAAGAGGACAGAATCGCCAGGCTGGAGCTGGAGAAAAAGCTCGTCGTAATCGACTGCAGAGAAGAGACCTGGGGGGATGCCGGCGACCTGCAGCGGTGTGGACTCATTGCCGCGGAGGAGAAGCGGGCCGGGCATGCCTGCGCTGACGATGCGCATGGTCGCGGAACGCGGATCGAAGATGGCGTACTGAATGGCGGTGTGGCGGCCGGGTATACCGCGGAGAAGCAGCCGTTCATTCAAGGTGAAGAGGACCCGAGCGGGCTGTTGGCCGGTTTTGTGCACGCCGCGAAGCGTACCGACGGCAAGGGCTGCGTAGAGGGCAGCAGGGAGCCCTTTGCCCGACACGTCGCCGATGTATAAGCCGATGGCACCGTCGCTGAGCGGGAAATAGTCGAGATAATCGCCGCCAACTTCGGCGGCGGGCTGGAATTCGTGGGAGATGGTGACGCCGCCGGCACGCAAGGGATGCGCGGGAAGCATAACGTTTTGAATGATGCGGGCTTCTTCAAGCTCTTGTTCGCGAAGCTGTTCGATGGAACGCAGTTCGGGCGGGAGTAGGGCGGTGTCCATGGACCTGTCCGGAGGGGAGAATCGGACCGCGAGAGGAACGGCGTGAGAAGAAGCATAGCAGGGGAAGGAACCGGACGGAAGAGCGTGGCAAGGGATTGTTACCAATTGTGCTACGGCCCGTTCGCAGAGCTTGCGTGAAGTAACTCCTGTAGGAAAATAAGGTTATGAGATCACTGGCTTCGATTCTGGTGGCGGTGTGTGTCGGCTATTTTATTTATCAATATTCGCTAAAGAAACTGCCGACCTCAGACGCGGGCACGGCGGCCACACAAGCCATTTCGCTGACTGGCGTGCGCGCCGACCTGTTGCAGATCGCCGAGGCCGAACGAGACAACATTGCCCTGAACAGCAAGTGTTCCTCGATGGATGAACTGATTTCGTCGGGCGCGCTGAAGCTGGTTGGGCCGGAGCGCGCGGGGTATCGCTACGAGATCAGTTGTATGGGAGGCGCGCAATTCCAAGTAGTGGCAAGACATGCCCCGGCGCCGGAAGGCTCGTCGATCCGCTACCCTGCCCTGGCGATTGATTCCACGATGCAACTTCAGGAAATTCAGTAGCTCCCCTCACAATTCCTTCTTCTGGAGCCTGCCTTGCCGGGAACAAACTTGCCTGCCCGTGCGTATTCTCGAGTGAGGCCGCGAAGAGCGGCGACATACGGAGGCAGGAAGGAGTATCGATATGGGTGGCGACTTGATCGGGCTGGTTGCGGTAATTCTCACCTGCGGGATCCCGCTGGCGATGATGTACACCTATTACCGGGTGAGAAAGCTGAAGTCCGAAGAACGGCTGGCGGCGCTGGCGCGCGGGGCGGAGATTCCCCTGGAGCCGGAAATGTCGCACTTTGCACGATCCCGTCGGGCGGGTATTCTGCTGGTGAGCGGAGGGGTTGGGCTGATTGTGATGTTCAGCTTGATCGCGCGCATCGTGGGAGACTCGGAAACGCTGGTGGGATCTGCGATTGGCGTGCTGCCGCTGACCGTCGGATTGGGGTATTTTGTGGACGCAGCCTTGATTCGGCGGGATCTGAAAGCTTCTTGAGCAAATGCAGGCGGACATCCGTGGTCCGGAGGCGATAGCCGCCCGAAGCGCGGCCGATCCGCAGACCGGCGCGCCTTGCAGGCGGCATGTTACCATTGGGGCCGGATGAATCGCGCAATCCCACAAATGCTGGAACTGCAGCGGCTGGACCAGATCAGCGCGGCACTGCGCACTGAACTAGAAGGCATGCCGAAGAAGCTGCGCGAGGCAGATGCAAAACTCATTGGAGATCGCGCGGCCGTTGCTTCCGCAAAGGAAGCGCTGACCCAGGCACTGACACAACGCAAGAAACTTGAGCTGGACGTAGAGCAATGGAAGGAACGCGCGAAAAAATACCGCGCGCAGAGCAGTTCGGTGAAAACCAATGAAGCATACAAGGCGCTGCAGCAAGAAATTGGCAACGCGGAAGCGGAAGCCAGCACGGCCGAGGACCGCGTCCTGGAACAGATGATGGCCGTGGAAGACGCGGAGCGCCGGCTGAAGCGGCTGGAGACTGAACTGAAGGAATCCGAGAAAACGATTGCGGCGGAAAAGCGGCAGATTGAAGCGCAGTTTGCCGAGAAGAAGAAAAACTGGGAAAACGCTACCGCTGAACGCAAGGCCACAGGCAAGAAGCTTCCGCCGGACCTGCTGGAACTTTACGAGCGAATCGCAAAGAAGCATCCGGGGACGGCGATGGCGCAGGTGAAAGAGGGGCAATGCCGCGCTTGCGGCGTGCGCGTGCTGCCGCATACAATACAACTCCTGGAATCGGACACAGACGAAGAGATATTTCGGTGCGAGTCTTGTGGGCGGATTTTCTACTCGCTGGAACCTATTCCCCACTCCACGCCAAATCCATCGGCCAGCGGGGCGGCAAACGGGTGATGGGAAAACGACCTACAGTTCCCAAAGGCGCCGGGCTTTTCGGCGAACCCGAGCCGGAGCGGAAGGCGATTGCCGCATATCAAGCGAATATTGACGGCGGCTCTCGCGGCAATCCGGGACCAGCGGCCTATGGGGTGGTGATTCGCGAGCCGGGCGGAAACATCGTGGCCCGGCTGAAGAAATACATCGGAAACAATACCAACAATGTGGCGGAATATTTCGGGCTGATCGCGGCGCTGGACTATGCCCAGACGCACGGGATTCACGCGCTGCGCGTGGAGAGCGATTCCGAGTTGCTGGTGAAGCAGATGCACGGCCAATATAAAGTGAAGAGCGCGGAATTGCGGCCGCTGTTTGAGCGGGCCAAGAAGATGTCGCAGACATTCGAATCATTTCGCATCGCGCATGTCTACCGGGAACAGAATAAGGAAGCGGATGCACTGGTGAATCAGGTGCTGGATGAGACGTCGGGAGCCGGCGCGGCTTCTGGCGCGAAATCAGAAAAACCGGCGGCGAAAGACGGAACGATGCGGCTGGTAGCGCGGTATCAGGATGGGGTGCTGCAGCCGCTGGATTCGCTGGATTTGCCAGACGGGACGGAAGTGGAGTTGTTGCTGCGGCTGCGGAAATAAGGGGCGGCCGGAACCGCTACGCTGCGCTAACAGCGGGAATGTCCTGCGGCCTCAAGACGTAGGAGCGATACAGGGTGTCGCGCTGCTCGGGGCGGAAGCCGGCTTCGGTGATGATGCGGCGAAGCTCCTCCACATTGGTGCGATTGCGGACGCCCGCGGCGTAGACCACGTTTTCCTCGATGAGAATGCTGCCGACGTCGT
>JAJPIE010000047.1 GCA_021324935.1 Acidobacteriota bacterium | reverse complement strand
TTCTTTCTTTCTTTCTTTCTTTCTTTTTCTTCCTCTTCCCCTTCCTCTTGCCAACAGCTAACGGCTAGCAGCTAAAAGCTACACTCTCCTTCTGGCCCACACCCGCTCTGCCGTGCTACCGTACCACCGCAACGCACACACCCATCGGAGCATCTCCCGTGACCAACATTCCCCTTCGCAACGGCGGTCCCCAAGCCCGTATCGCGGTTATTCCCGGCGACGGCATCGGCAAGGAAGTCATCCCCGTCGCCGTGAAATGCATCCAGGCCGCCACGGCGAAGCATCGCCGTCCGATCGAATTCGTGGACTTCGACTGGGGCGCCGACAAATATCTCCGCGAAAACGTCACCCTCCCCGCCGGCGCTGTCGAAATGCTTCGTGACCACTTCGACGCCATTCTCTTCGGCGCGCTCGGCGATCCCCGCGTGCCTTCCAATCAACACGCCGCCGACATTCTCCTTGGCTTGCGTTTCAAGCTCGATCTCTTCGTCAACGCCCGCCCCACCGAACTCCTCCACACGCGCTATACGCCGCTCCGCGATGTCACGCTTGACGACATCCGCCTCATGGTCTTCCGGGAAAACACCGAAGGCCTCTACGTCGGCGTCGGCGGCTTCTACAAAAAAGACACGCCCGACGAAATCGCCGTCCAGGAAGATGTCAACTCCCGCAAGGGCGTCGAGCGCATCATCCGCCACGCCTTTGAATACGCGCGCGCGCACAACCTCAAGCGCGTTTGCATGTCCGACAAATCCAACGCCATGACCTACGCGGGCAACCTCTGGCAGCGCGTCTTCCAATCCGTCCGCGCCGACTATCCCGCCATCGATTCCCGCCATCTATTCATCGACACACTGGCCATGGAGCTCGTCCGCGAGCCCCGCCAGTTCGACGTCATCGTCACCAACAATCTCTTCGGCGACATCATTAGCGACCTCGCCGCGCAACTCGCCGGCGGCCTCGGCCTCGCCCCCTCCGGCAACATCCACCCCGGCCGCACCTCGCTCTTCGAGCCCGTCCACGGCTCGGCGCCCAATATCGCCGGGAAGGGAATTGCCAACCCTTTCGGCGCCGTCCTCACTTCCGGCCTCATGATGGAATTTCTCGGCTGGAACGACGAAGCCCACGCGCTCAAAAACGCCGTCAAGTCCGCCCTCAACGACAACTGCACCACCCCCGACCTCGGCGGCTCCCACACCACCGCCCAAGTTTCCGACTACCTCGTCAACCACCTCGCCAAACATATGTAGTCGCCGGACTTTAGACCGGCCGACTCTGTAGCATCTGCTCCCAGCAGGCAAGCCTTCACGCCGCCAGAATGGCGACGCTACCATCTGTGTAGCTCAGGCCTTTCAGGCCTGAGGCTGTTCCCGGCAGTAACAATGGTCCCTCCCTTGCACGGCCTTGCCACCTGTCGGAAAACCCTCGCCCCTGAAGAGGCGAGCTACAGACTTTGCCATCCAGGCGAACTGCACGGGCGCTGGCTGGTATCTCGCATTCTTCAGCAGCAAGATTGATTTGTGTCAGCGGCAATGCCCGGCAGTTCACAATCAAACCTTCAAGTAAATTCTGAAGGTTCTGTGTCGCCCGCCTTCTTCCCCGAACTGAAGGCGATGGTCCTCTGTGGACCTCATCTTCATCTCTTCCGAGGTTTCAACTCCTGAGCCGTTGAACTCTTGAACCCTTGAACTTTTGAACTCTTAAACTCTTCGCGCCTCTGTGTTCGTCCCCTCCTCTCCTCTGTAAAGTCAAGTTGCCGTCATTTCTTTCTTCACTTCTTCGCTTAACCCATTTCTTTCCTTTTATTTTCCGCGTGTGAATTTTCTGCCTCGCCACCTGCACTCGGTAAGGTCGTAAACCGCCGCTATCGTCTTCTCAAGCGCACGGTTGCCTCCGCGCGCGATCCTTACCCTGGAGGCACTTATGTCCCCCGCAGTCGTCCCCCGCTTGGTTGTGAAGGCTTCATCCCCGGATGCCCGGCCTTCGCGACGCGCTGACCTTTTTGAACTGGGTCTCGCGATCGTCGTGCTGCTTGCGCTTACTTTTCCGCGTTTCGTCGCGGCGTTTTACGCGCCGCACCCGCGCCTGATCCTGTCCGTCACGCCCGATGCCGCCGAACCCGGCCGTCTCACCGGCAGAGTCACCTACGAAGGCACTCCGAAAAAACTCAAGCCCATCGACATGTCCGCTGAGCCCGCCTGCGCGAAGTTCTACGAAAAGCCGCCCCAGCCCGAGCAGTCCGCCACCGGCCCCGCCAACGCCCTGCAAAATGTGATCGTCTTTATCTCCGAGGGTGCGCCCGACGAGAAGCCCGCCATAGGTCCGCCCTTGCGTCTCGAGCAGCGCGGTTGCCGCTACAATCCGCACATCGTTGCTGCCGAAACCACTCAGGAGATTTGGGTTCGCAATGACGACAGTGTTACCCACTCCATCCATCCGCTCGCTCACGCCAACCCCGAGTGGAACCGCTCGCAGCCGCCAGGCACCCCGCCCGTCGTCTTGCGCTTTGATCATCCCGAAATCATTCCCGTGAAGTGTGAGTTGCATCCCTGGATGCGCGGCATTGTCGCCGTCTTCAAAAATTCGCACCACGCCGTCACCGACGGGGAAGGGCGCTTCGACCTGCCGGAGTTGCCACCGGGGAAGTACACCGTCACCGCGTGGCACGAGCTCTACGGCTCGCAATCCCGGCGGATCACCATCGAGCCCGGACAGTCCCAGTCCCTGAATTTCGTCTTCAAGCTTTTGCCGTATTGATCTTTGTGGTTCCTGGGTTCGCCGATTTTGGTGCGGCCCGCTTCTCGCCAGGACATGCGGGCGAGCGGGCCGCTCCATCCCCACTTCTCGAAAGCTGAAAAACAGAAGCCAACGGCGTATAACGAATAACTTCGGCCCCCCATTGCCAACTACCGGCTATCTTTCACCAGCAGCGCAATCAACACCCCCATCAAAAATCCCCCGATGTGCGCCCACCAGGCCACTCCACCCGCCTGCGCCATTCCCAGCCCATTCAGCCCTTCCAGAAACTGCAAGACGAACCAATAGCCCAGAATAAAAATCGCCGGGATCGGAACCAGAAAGATAAAGAAAAAGGTCAATATCTGATTCCGCGGGAAGTACACCGCATACGCTCCCATCACGCCGCTGATCGCGCCGCTCGCGCCGAGCGCCGGAATCGCCGAATGCCAGTTGAACAGCACGTGCAGCAAGCCGGATCCGATCCCGCAGAAAATGTAGAAGAACAGATACCCGATGTGCCCGAACACGTCCTCCACGTTGTCCCCAAAAATGTAGAGAAACAGCATATTCCCCGCCAGGTGCATGAATCCCCCATGCAGAAACATGCTGGTGAACAGGGGGCCGAGCGCCGCCTGCGCCGAGATATGCCCAGCGAGGAGGGCCGGGATGCGCGATGGGATGGTGGCATTCGCGAACACAAACATCTTGAACGCGCGCGGCGGCAATGTCAGTTGGTAGACGAACACCGCCACGTTGGCCACGATCAACAGGATGTTGACGAACGGAAACGTCTTTGTAGGGTTGATATCCTTCAGCGGGATCATGGAGTCCCCGTCAGCATATCAGAGTTCCCGTTTTGATTACCGTCCTGTGTCCCTCCTCTCGGCGAAAATGTCGGCGCGCCGACATCTAAAGTAATTTCTGAAGGTTTCTCGAAGAACTAAATTTCAAAATGGAACGCCTCTGCCCTGACTACTGGCTACCAGATTATCTCTTCATTTCTTCCACAACTCACCAACGCCCGCATTGCTCTGCTTTTCCATCTGTGTTATGACAGTGAGTCCTGCATGTGTGTCCCGCTTGCGTAGAGACACGCGGTTCTGCTCTCCACAACCGGGCGCGCCGACATTTCATGCCTGCCCGCGAAACGGAAGCCATCATCTTGAAGACCTTCCCGCTGGGCGAGGCTGATCGCCTGGTTAGTTTTCTGGGTCGCGGTTCGGGGCGCATGCGGGGTGTAGCCGCCGGCGCGCGGCGCATCAAGAACCGCTACGGCTCCACGCTGGAGTTGCTCGCCCACGTCCAGCTCTGGTACGTCGAACGCGAGACGCGGGATTTGGTTCGCATCCAGCAGGCAGAATTGCTCGAGTCCTTTCACAAGGCCCAGAGCGATTACGCCCTTTCGACTGGCCTCGCGCTGGTCAGTGAAACCGTGGAAATGGTTTTGCCGGAGCACGAGCAGAACGAGCCAATGTTCCGGCTCATTCTCCTGGCGGTCCGCGAGGTCGAGCGTCGCGGAAAAGGCTCCCTGCCGCTGGCGTACTTCGCGTTCTGGACGGTGCGCCTGGCGGGCTGGCTTCCGCGCTTCGACGCCTGCGCCGATTGCGGCAAGCCGTTTGGCGATCGCCCTGCGTTTCAGGCGTCGTGGCATCCCGGCCTGCTCTGCGAAGAGCATCGCCGCCCGGGGATGAAGCCGGTCTCCAAGCCTGCGCGCGATCTGGCGGAACTCTTTGCGCGCGAACGGCTCGACAAAATCGACGCGGTCTTCGAGTCCGAGCCGGGGGTGAGGGAATTGCGCGAAGCGGCGCTCAACTGGATCGAGCACCACACCGAGCGCAAGCTCGCCACCCGCGAACTGCTGGAGCCCTCCTGATCCTGTGGACCCATTCAGGGGTCAGGCCTTTCAAGGGCCAGGCAGGGTTTTGTAGTGGCCGACCTTCAGGTCGGCGGGTTGGCTATGAAGGTGAGAGAATCCAAACCTTCAGAAACTACTTTAAATGTCGGCGCGCCGACATTTTTGGAGTGCGGCGGCTCGACGCCGCTTTTGACGTGTGAGGATTCGAGACATAGGCTTACTTTGGGTGCCAGCGTCAGCATCACAAAGCGAAGGCCATCCTCCGTGCTCCAGACCGCCCAGAACCAAGAGCCGGAGGCGCAAAACAAGCTAGCCCGGCGCTCCAGCGCTGGCAGCGAGAAACGGAATGATCCAAGCCCCGGAGGGGCGACACAACGATGAGCACATCCATCAAATCGGCGCCCGCCAAGCCCAAAGGCCTCCTGTTTCAGGACCTGATCCTCAAACTCATGCACTTCTGGGGAAGCCAGGGCTGCGTCCTCCACCAGCCGTACGATACCGAAGTCGGCGCCGGCACCATGCACCCGGAGACCTTTCTCCGCGTCCTCGGCCCCGCGCCCTATCGCGTCGCCTACGTGCAGCCCTCGCGCCGCCCCGCCGACGGCCGCTACGGCGAAAATCCCAATCGCCTCTACAAGCATTTTCAGTATCAGGTGATCCTAAAACCTTCTCCCGCGGACATTCAGGACATCTACCTGCGCAGCCTCGGCTCCATTGGCATCGACTTGCGCGAGCACGACATCCGCTTCGAGGAAGACAACTGGGAATCCCCCACCCTCGGTGCCTGGGGCATCGGTTGGCAGGTATTGCTGGACGGCCTCGAAATCACCCAATTCACCTACTTCCAGCAGAGCGGTGGCATCGACCTTGACCCGATCTCCGTGGAAATTACCTACGGCCTCGAGCGCATCTGCGCCTTTCTGCAGGACGTCGAAAGCGTCTATCAGATTCGCTGGACCGCCGACAAGTCGTACGCCGACATCCGCCTCGCCGAAGAGCAGCAGCTCTCGGAATACAGCTTCGATCGCAGCGACGCCAAGGCTTTGCGCTCTGAATTCGAACTTCACGAGAAGGAAGCCAGAGAGCTTCTCGACGGCTGGAAGAATCGCGGTGAAACCGGTGGCGGTTCGACGAAGGCCATCCAGCGCTACCCCATCCTGGCCGCTTACGATCACTGCCTGAAGTGCTCGCACCTGTTCAACCTGATGGACGCCCGTGGCGTTATCTCCGTCACCGAGCGCGCGGCCCTGATGCAGCGCGTACGTACGCTTTCCTGCCGGGCTGCGGCGGCCTACTTGGAGCAGTCTACGGGCGCAATACCGAAGGCGGGGGTGCGCGCATGAGGCAGGTGGCCGTTTCAATCCGGGATATGGCATTCAAAAAACCTTCAGAACTTACTTTAAATGTCGGCGCGCCGACATTTTCTGAAATGCGGCGGCTCGGCGCCGCTTTTGACTCGCAAGGGGTTGCCACCAAATTCAGATTGAGAAACCTTGGTTGCGACCACAAAAGGGGAAGCAAGGGGTCTGCACTCCAAAACAAACCTTCAGAAACTACTTTAAATGTCGGCGCGCCGACATTTTTCTTGGCCGCGTTGCCGTGGCTGGCTGCTGGCAGCGAGCGCTACGCACCTTTTGTAATCGCCGACCTTCAGGCCGGCTCTTCGCTCTTCGCCCTGCCCGGAACCGCCGGTCTAAACACCGGCCACTACACAAGGCTCGCGTCTCGTCCGCTGGCGGTGGCACAATGACTACCGCGAAGAAACCTGCCCCGAAGGCAACCCCCCCCAAGGCCGGCCGCCGCGTCGAACTCCTCTTTGAAATCGGCGCCGAAGAGATTCCCTCCGCCATGCTCCCCAAGGCCATCGAGGACCTGAAGGCTATCCTCGAACGTCACCTCACCGCAGAAAATTTCCACCAGGGCGTTGCCATCGAAACCTTCGGCGGACCGCGCCGCCTCACCGCCTGCGTGCGCGGTCTTCTCGCCAA
This sequence comes from Acidobacteriota bacterium, assembly GCA_021324935.1. Classification (GTDB taxonomy): domain Bacteria; phylum Acidobacteriota; class Terriglobia; order Acidiferrales; family UBA7541; genus Acidiferrum. Next base: position 35,869 of record JAJPIE010000047.1, on the reverse strand, counting down.
GCAAGCGGACGTGGAAAGTGAAGTCACCGGCCCGCCCAAGTCGGTCGCCTACGATCCCTCCGGAGCACCCACGCGCGCTGCCGTCAGTTTTGCCGAACGGCAGGGCGTGCCGCTGCATTCCGTTTATCTGGTGCATACACCCAAAGGCGAGTACCTCGCTGCCAAGGTCGTCAAGCGCGGCCGCACCGCTCACGAACTACTGCTCGATATTCTTCCGCGCGTGATTCACGACCTGCCCTGGCCGAAAACGATGACGTGGACCGGCCTGAAGGGCGCGCGTTTCATTCGCCCGATTCGCTGGCTCGTTGGCGTGCTCGATGGCAAGCCCCTCAAGTTCGCATTCGGCGGCCTCGCTGCCGGCGATTCCACGGTGGGCCACCGCTTCCTCGGTAAGCCGAAAATCCAGGTGAAGAGCTTCGCGGACTACGAAAAGAAGCTGCGTGCCAATGGCGTCATCGTCCGCCAGAACGACCGCCGCGAAAAAATCGAGCGGGAGCTCGCCTCCTACGCGAAGCGCACCGGGTTCCATGTCCACCCGGATCCGGACCTGCTGCAACTGATTACCTATCTGAACGAGTTTCCGCACGTGATCGAGGGAGGCTTCGATCCGTCCTTCCTCGAATTGCCCGATGAGATCCTGATCACCGTGATGCGCGGCCACCAGAAATATTTCGCCGTCGAAAAGCGGGGCGCGTCGCGGCTCGGTGCAAGCGGAGAACTCGCGCCGCACTTCCTCGCGGTCATCAATCTGAACAAGGATTCCAAGGGGCATATCCGCGCCGGCCACGAACGCGTCCTGCGCGCGCGCTTCGCCGATGCGCGTTTTTTCTGGGAGTCCGATCAGAAAACACGCCTTGGGGACATCCTTCCCAAGCTCGAGAAGATCACCTACGAATCGCGCCTCGGAAGCTATCACGCCAAGGTCGAGCGCATGCGCGCCATCGCCCGCTGGCTCGCCGAGCAGTGGTACAACCTCGGCATGGTAGAGGCCCATGTCGCCGACGCCGACCGCGCCGCGGAACTCGCCAAGTGCGACCTCGCCACGGAGATGGTGCGCGAGTTCACGGAACTCCAGGGTGTTGTCGGCGGCCTCTACGCCCGCGCGCAGGGTGAACCCGAAGCCGTCGCCGACGCGGTTTACGACCACTATCGCCCGGTGGGCCTGGACGATCCTATCCCGCGCAACATCATTGGTTGCGCCGTGGCGCTCGCGGATAAGTTCGACTCCGTGGTGGGCTGCTTCAGCGTCGGCGTCGTCCCCACCGGCTCCAGCGATCCCTACGCGCTGCGCCGCGCCGCGCTCGGCATCGTCAAGATTATCCTCGATCAGAAGCTCCCGGTCTCGCTTTCGCTGGCCGTGAGCGCCGCTTCACGCGCGCTGCTCGCGCACCCTCCGAAAAAACAGGTGTCACCGCAGCAGGAGCAGCAGGTGCTGGAATTCCTGCAAGAGCGCGCGAAGTTCGTGTTCAAGGAGAAGTCCGGCTACGCCTATGACGAAGTGGCGGCGGTCTTCCGCACCGGCGCCGACGACCTGGTCGACGTCGAGAAGCGCCTGAAAGCCTTGAAAGCCATTCGCAAGTCGCGCAACTTCGAGCCGCTGGCGATTTCCTTCAAGCGCATTCGGAAGATTCTCGAGAAGGCCAGCGTACCCGCCGGGGAGCTACAAAGCGTCAATCCAGCGTTGTTCGAGAAAGAGGCGGAGAAGAATCTGCATGTCGCCGTTCGCAAGGCCGCGGCCAGCGTTGGCGTGGACAAGCGCGCGGGGAAGTATCAGGAGGCGCTCGAAGAGATCGCCGGGCTGCGCAAGGTGGTCGACAGTTTCTTCGAGGAAGTCATGGTGATGGCGGAGGACGAAGCGGTACGCAAGAATCGCCTCGCCCTGCTGTCGGAACTTTTGCGCGAGTTCACCACCATTGCCGACTTCTCCGAACTCGGCGGCGAAGCGTAACCTCTCTGGCGCACCCCTTCAGGGGTGAGGCTTTTCCCAGCCGTGTCCCGGCTGTATGGACGCAAGGCCTTGCCAGGGTTCATGCCGTGGCCAGGTCCTGCCAAGCAGGATTGGGCTGAGGAATGGGAAACCCTCAAGCCTGAAGGCCTGAGCCGCAGGATGGGGGTTTGCGGCTGACGGAGGCTAGGCAAACCTTCAGATTTTACTTGAAATGTCGGCGCGCCGACATTTTTGGCGCACTGGGCTTTTTCTGGCACAGGTATTCCTGTCTGTGCGACCCAGGGTGTGCACGAGGATCGAGCACAGCCAGGAATGGCGGTGCTACCAGCGAGCTTCTTCCGGCGGAACGGGCGCCGCGCTCCAATCCGAATCGAGCGCGCTCCCATCTGTCAGTGAGTGAAAGGGCCAGTCTTTCGACTGGCGCTTGGCAACAGTTTGAATCCAACTTGGCCGATCGGAAGTTCGGCCACTACAGCGAGGCGTAACGTGAAAAAGTGGGTCTATTTCTTCGGTGCAGGCAAAGCGGAAGGTGACGGGGAATGGCGCGACCTTCTGGGCGGCAAAGGTGCGGGACTGGCGGAGATGACCAAGATTGGTCTCCCCGTGCCCGCGGGTTTCACCATCTCCACGGAAGCGTGCGACTACTTTTACAAGCACGGGAAGCGCTACCCACCCGAACTCAAGAAACAGGTCCTCGATAACGTTAAGAAACTCGAAAAGGCCACGGGGAAAAAATTGGGCGATCCCAAGAGCCCGCTGCTCGTCAGCGTGCGCTCCGGCTCGGCGCGTTCCATGCCCGGAATGATGGAGACCATTCTCAATCTGGGCCTGAACGACAAATCCGTCGATGGCCTCGCCAAGGCCACCAACAACGAGCGCTTTGCCTACGACGCCTATCGGCGCTTCGTGCAGATGTATTCCACCGTCGTGATGGGCATGTCCAAGGAAGACCTCGAACACCGCCTGCGCGATATGAAAAAGCGCCTCGGCGTGAAGAACGATACAGAGGTTCCCGCCAGCGGCTGGAAAGAACTCGTCGCGGAATACAAGCAGTACTTCCAGGAAAAATCCGGCAGCGCGTTCCCCGACGACCCGATGGAGCAGCTTTGGGGCGCGATTGGCGCGGTGTTCGGTTCTTGGATGGCGGAGAAAGCGGTCACGTATCGCCGCGTCGAGAAGATCACCGGGCTGCTCGGCACGGCCGTCAACGTCGTCCAGATGGTCTTCGGCAACACCGGCGACAATTCCGGCACGGGCGTGTGCTTCACGCGCGACCCAAGCTCCGGCGAGAAGATTTTCTACGGCGACTACCTGCCCAATGCGCAGGGCGAAGACGTGGTGGCCGGGATCCGTACTCCGGTGCACCTGACCGAACTCAAGAAACTGATGCCCAAGGCCTACGCGCAGCTCGAAAAGGTTCGAGTGAAACTCGAAGGCCATTACAAAGACATGCAGGACATGGAGTTCACCATCGAGGAAGGGAAACTCTATATGCTGCAAACGCGCACCGGGAAGCGCACTCCGGCCGCCGCGTTCAAAATCGCCATGGACATGGCCAACGAAAAGCTCATCACCAAGGAAGACGCGGTGATGCGCATCAAGCCGGAAGACATCGAGCGGTTGTTCTATCCGGTGATTGATTCCAAGCTGGACAAGAAGGCGCTTGAGGCCAGGATACTGGCACGAGGCATTGATGCGGTTCCCGGCGCGGCGGTCGGCAAGGTTTGCTTCAGCGCGGCCGAGGCCGAAGAGTGGGCCAAGCGCGGCGATAAGGTAATTCTCGTTAGGCGCGAGACCAGCCCCGAAGACGTCGGCGGCATGGCCGTGGCGCAGGGCATCCTCACGGCGACCGGCGGCAAGACTTCGCATGCTGCGGTGGTCGCCCGCGGCTGGGGGAAGTGCTGCATTGTCGGCGCGGAAACCCTGGATATTGATTACAAAACCAAACAGATGACCGAATCGAAGAGCGGCAAAGTGGTGAAGGAAGGCGAATGGCTGACGCTGGACGGCAGCGAAGGCGTCGTCTATGCCGGCCAACTCGCGCTGGTGACCCCGCAATTGCCGAAGGCCTATGAAACGGTGATGAGCTGGGCCGATGGCATCCGCAGCCTGCGCGTGCGCACCAATGCGGACACGCCGCAAGACGCGCGCAAGGCCATCGAGTTCGGCGCGGAAGGCATCGGCTTGTGCCGCACCGAGCACATGTTCTTCACCGACTTCGAGCAGCCGGAGAAGAGCCATGAGCGGCAGCGCGCAATTCAAGAGATGATCGTCGCGGAAGATCGCGAGGCGCGCGTGAGGGCGCTGGATAAGTTGTTGCCATTTCAAAGACGTGACTTTATCGGCATATTCAAGGCGATGGACGGCTTCCCGGTGACCATCCGCCTGATCGATCCGCCGCTGCACGAGTTCGTGCCGCACGAGCACGCCAAGCAGGCGGAACTCGCCAGGGAGCTGGGCATTCCGGTGGAAACCGTGGCGCGCCGCGTGGAGCAGTTGCACGAGGCCAACCCCATGCTCGGCCACCGCGGCTGCCGCCTCTCCATCACCTATCCGGAAATTCTGGAGATGCAGGTGCGCGCCATCATCGAAGCGGCCATCGAGTGCCAGAAAGCCAAGGTGAAAGTGCTGCCGGAAATCATGATTCCGCTGACGCTCGACAAAAAGGAGCTCGGCATCCTCGAACAGGCTACCCGGCGCGTGGCGGACGACCTGATCCAGAAAGCCGGCGTCAAGCTGCCTTATCTGGTCGGCACCATGATCGAATTGCCGCGCGCGGCGTTGCTCGCCAACGAAATCGCCGAGGTTGCGGAATTTTTCAGCTTCGGCACCAACGACCTGACGCAGACCACCATGGGCCTCTCGCGCGATGACGCGGGCCGCTTTCTGCCCGACTATGTGGACGAAAAAAAGGCCGGTGTGTTTGCGGGGGATCCGTTCCAGACGCTTGATACCAAAGGCGTGGGAATGTTGATCCGCTGGGGCATCGAAAATGGCCGCAAGACGCGTCCAAAGCTCAAAGTCGGAATTTGCGGCGAACATGGCGGCGACGCGGACAGCGTCAAGTTCTGCCACCAGGCCGGCATGGATTACGTGAGCGCGTCTCCGTTCCGCGTGCCGATTTCACGGCTGGCGGCGGCGCAGGCGGCGGTGGAAGCCAGGCAGCGGGCCGCGAAGGCCAAAGGCAAGCGCAGATAGCTTGCGCGCGGAATCGTAACTTCCGGCAATCGTAATGCGGTAGCATGACTATGCGTTTACCCTGTCCGATGCGGCGGCCTGGGGAATAGGCGGCGTGCGGCGTCAAGCGCCGCGCGGCCGCAATGCGGCTGTGCGTCAAAGGGGTTTGCGGGAGTGTTGAGTACTGTGCGTATTTTTTCGTTTGTGGCGGTGCTTCTGTTGGCTGGGAGCGCCGCTGCGAATACACCCCTCACGCTGCACGGGCGCGTGCTCGATGAAAACGGGCTGCCGGTGGCCAACGTGCAAGTAAAGCTCATAAGTTCAGAGGATGCGATTTATTCGGCGCAGACCGACGACGCGGGCTATTTTTCCATCCCCAATCTATCCGCTGGCGCGTACTCGGTGCACATGGAAAAAACGGGCTACTTTGTCCTGAGTGGGCAGAGCATTCATCCCGCACCTGGCGACACTGAATTTTTCTTCACCCTGAACCACGAGCAGGAGGTGCGAGAAAAAGTCGACGTGGTTGCCGACCCGAACCGCATCGAGCCGGAGTCAACGCCGCAGTCGGCCACCCTGACTTCCGACGAGATCTTCTACATCCCCATTCCCAGTTCCCACGATCTGCAGCAAAGCCTGATCGCGCTGCCGCCGATTCTGCGCGACGCGCAGGACATTCTTCACGTGGCCGGAGCGCGCTCCAGCGATTCCTTGTTCATGCTGGATGGGTTTGAAGCCGGCAGCCCGGTGGACAATTCGCTGACCATGCGCCTGATTGTGGACGCCCTGCGGAACGCGGAGGTCGAGACCGGGCGGTTCGGGGCCGAATACGCGCACCCCGGCGCGGCGCTGCTGAAATTCGAAACGCCCGAGGGCGACGATCACTGGCGCTTCAACGCCACCGATTTCCTTCCCGGCATCAACGTGCAGGAGGGCGCGCACCTGGGCAACTACTATCCGCGCATCACGTTTTCCGGGCCAATCGTAAAGGACAAATTCTGGTTCGTGCAATCCTTCGCCGTGTATCACACCTTCGCGGTGCAGAAAGACATTCCCACGGGGCCAAATACCCAGGAAAACTGGGGCGGCGACAGCTTTTCGCGGCTGCTTTGGAATGTCACCCCGAACGACAGCGTGCACGTCAGCTTTCTTTACAACAACGAAAGCGACGTGAACGTGGGGCTGGACGCGCTGCATCCGCAGCAGACTACCACGGACAACAGCAATAACCGGCTGTTCGGCTCGGTGAAAAATCAATTGTGGATGAACCACACGCTGCTGGAGATCGGCTACGCGGAAGACCGCACCTATGGCGACTCCAACCCGCAAGGAACGCAGCCGTATCAGTTGTTCCTGAACGGCGCGGGAGGGAACAATTATTTCACTTCCGAGATAAAAAGCCGCCGCCACCAGCTCTTTGCCGATGCGATTCATCCAAGCCTCGAGTGGCACGGCACGCACACGCTTTCCGCCGGGATGAACTACTCGATCGTCGAACTGATCCAGTATGGCGACCGCGGCTCGATCAACGTGTACGATGCGCCGCTCGGCGTCACGCAAAGCCTTGTGCGGCAGACGACGTTCGCGGGCTATCCGCTGTTTGACGTCACCAACTATCTGGCCGGGGTGTTTTTTCAAGACACCTGGAGGTTGAACTCGCATTGGGTGCTGCAAGCGGGGGCGCGGGGCGATTGGGACCAGCTCGTGCACGCCACGATGGCGGAGCCGCGTGTTGCGGCGAATTATCTGCCGTTCTCGGGCGGCGACTCGAAATTTTCCGTGGGCTGGGGGATTTATAACGCGCCACTCAATCTTTCCGTGATCGGGCAGACCCAGGATCAAGCGCAGATCGATACGCTTTACAATCCGGCGACCGGCGCGGTGATTGGCGGGCCGGCGACCAGCCGGTTCACGTTGCCGGCGGGAGGGTTGCAGCAGCCGTATTTCGATATTACCAGCGCCGGCTGGCAGCAGCGCTTCGGCAGCAAGACGATCGTCAGCGTGGAATTACTGGCGCGCAACGGGCATCACGGACTGGTTTACGAAACGCTGAATCCCGGGCAGATCGGCAGCAACTTTCTGCTGCAGACCACGCGCCGCGACAAATATCGCGCCGCCACCATTTCCGCCCGGCACTCCTTCCAGAACGGCGCTTCGATCTTCGGAAGTTACACGCGCTCGAAGGCGAACACCGATCAGGATCTCGACCCGTTACTGGGGCAGTTGTATTTCGCGCCTCAGCAGGGCGGCCCGCTTTCCTGGGACGCGCCGAACCGCGCGCTGGCGTGGGGCACGTTTCCCACGCGCATCTGGGGAATTGAAGTGGCCTATCTTTTCGAGTACCGCACCGGCTATCCGTTCAGCAGTATCAACTCCGAGCAATTTCTGGTCGGGGCGCCCAACGACAAGCGCTTTCCCGATTACGCCAGCCTGGACCTCAGCCTCGAGAAAAAATTCCGCTTCGGAAAATACCTCTTCGCCGTGCGCGGCGCGGTGATTAACCTGACGGACCGGCAGAATCCGGACGTGGTGATCAACAATATCAATGCGATTGGCGTGACTCCCAGCTACCTGACCTTTGAAGGCGGCCAGGGGCGCGCCTTCACCGGCCGCTTGCGCTTCCTCGGCAAACGGTAGCGAATTCGCTGGAGATTACAAACGCGGGGCGTGCGAGATGCCACTGGTGACGCAGAACCAGAGGACCGAGAGAGCGACGGCGGCGGCGACGGAAGCGCCGGCAACAAGCTTTGAGCGCAGGGAGACGCCAGCGCGCCGCATCAGCAAGATTTGCCCGACCAGCAGCACAACGCAGACGATCCCGATCGCCGCAAAGGTGGCCAGCCACGGGATGCCCGGCGGTTCGGGAGCCAGAGAAGGGAAATCGGGATAGTGGAAGCGGACCCAGGGATCGATCCAAACGTTTTCCACAGTAATGGCAAACAAGGCCGCCGTGAGCAGCCGGGTGAGGCTAAGGGTGAGTGACTTCCGGCTGGGCGGCTGGAAAGCAGATGAAACCATAGGTACTCCAGGCCAAGCGCAACGCGCTCAGATTGTAGCGAAAGATAAAGGTGCGCTCTAGTAGCAAGAGAATAATATTCAGTAAACTTCGGAGTACCGGTACCTGCCTCACTTCATCGCGCCGGTCGGGCCCACCCGCGGGAGGGAGCAGTTCGAACAATTTGGCGCCAACTGCTAACCTCCAGGGGGATTGTACGTTTATTCGGAATTGGGCGCCGAGCGCCGGTGGCCGCGCGCGTTTTGGAGAGGAGAACAGGGAATGAATCAGCGGGTATGGGAGTGGAGCAGGAAGCGCAGCCGCAGAGCGATTGCCGGAGTCGCGGTTGCCTTAGCGCTGGGGGGATGGGTCGTGCGTGCACAAGATGCCGCTGGCGACGGGCATGGGGTTGTGGTGCAAAACATGGACCCGGAGGTGAAGCCGGGCGACGACTTCTTCCGGTATTGCAACGGCGGATGGCTGAAGCGCACCGAGATTCCCCCCGACCGCGCCAGCGTGGGCGTTTTCCTGCAACTGCGGGACAAAAGCGATCAGCGCGTGAAGGGGCTGATCGAAGATGCCGTCAAGGCCCACGCCAGGCTCGGCAGCGACACGCGGAAAGTTGCGGATCTTTACCAGTCGTACATGGACGAGGCCGGAATCGAGGCCAAGGGGTTGACGCCCCTGAAGCCGCACCTGGAACAGATTGCCGCGATCAAAGATAAAAGGGTGCTGGCGTTTGCGCTGGGCCAGACGCTACGCGCGGACGTGGACGCGCTGAACAACACGAATTTTCACACGCCGAATTTGTTCGGGATTTGGGTGGCGCCGGATTTCGACGATTCGGAGCACTATGCGCCGTATCTTCTGCAGGGCGGGTTGCAGTTGCCGGACCGCGAATACTACCTGGGCCAAAGCGAACGAATGAAGAATCTGCTCGCCGAATACCAGAAGCACGTGGCGGCGATGCTGCAACTTGCGGGATTCTCCGGCGCCGAGGAGCGCGCGGCGAAGATTGTGGAACTTGAGCACGCGATTGCCGAGAAGCACCTGACGCTGGCGCAAAACGAGGACGTTCACAAGGCGAACAACCACTGGAAGCGGGCGGAATTTCCGGCTAGAGCGCCGGGACTGGATTGGGAAGAATATTTTCGCGGCGCCGGACTGGAAAAGCAGACGGCGTTTATCGTGTGGCAGCCGAGCGCGTTTGCAGGAGAGGCGGCGCTGGTGGCTTCCGAGCCGCTCGACGACTGGAAAGACTGGCTGGCGTATCACCTGATTGAAGCCAATGCGGGGGTGTTGCCCAAGGCGCTGGCGGACGAACGGTTCGCGTTTTTCGGCAAGGCGCTGACGGGAGCATCCGAACAGCGGCCGCGCTGGCAGCGCGCGATGGGGCTGGAGAATGCGTTGCTCGGCGATGCGGTGGGGCAGATGTACGCCAAGCAATACTTTCCGCCGGAATCGCGGTTACGAGTAGAGAAGATGGTGGCAAACATCAAGGCGGCGTTCCAAAAGCGCATCGACGCGCTGACGTGGATGGATCCGGCGACGAAGGCGGAAGCGAAGGCGAAGCTGAACACGTTGTACGTCGGGATCGGTTACACGGATCGCTGGCAGGACTATTCGCGCTACGAGGTGAAGGCGGACGATGCGTTCGGCAACCTATGGCGCGCGGGAATTTTCGCGTACCACGAAAAGGCGGCGCGTATCGGAAAGCCCGTGGACCGCCGGGAATGGTCGATGACGCCGCAGACGGTGAACGCGGTGAATCTGCCGCTGCAAAACGCGCTGAATTTCCCGGCGGCGATTCTCGAGCCGCCGTTTTTCGACGCACAAGCTTCCGACGCGTTCAATTACGGCGCGATCGGCTCGGTGATCGGGCATGAAGTGAGCCACACGTTCGACACGGAAGGCGCGGCGTTTGACGCCAAGGGCAGGGTGCGAAACTGGTGGACGCCGGCGGACCTGGCGCACTTCGAGGCTTCGACGCAGAAGCTCGCCGAGCAATACGACACGTACCATCCGTTTCCGGACCTGACCGTCAACGGGAAGCAAACGCTGGCGGAAAATATCGCCGACGTGGCGGGAATTGCCGCGTCCTACGACGCGTATCGCGCGGAACTGGCGGGAAAGACTCCTCCGGAACAAGCGGGATTCAACGGAGATCAGCAGTTTTTTCTGGCCTACGGGCAGACGCGCGCGGGGAAAGCGAGAGAAGGAGCGCTGCGGCAGCAGGTGCTGACCGACCCGCACGCGCCTTCGGAATACCGCACCGACACGGTGCGAAACATCGACGCGTGGTACGCGGCGTTTGCCGTGAAGCCGGGAGAAAAGTTGTACTGACGCCGGAGCAGCGCGTGAGGATCTGGTAGAAAAACGAAGGAATGAAGTAAAGAAGGAAGAACTGGGGACGCAAGGCGCGCTTGCGCCCTGAATTGGCCGTGCCCCGATTTCGTGCCGAGCCGGGATGGAAGCCGGCGCGTGGGGCGGCCGGCTTCCGCGTGCAACTGGCGCTACCAGGGCTTGCCGATATAGAGCGTCGCGGTGCGCAGGTCGCCGTTCAGGTTTGGATTGAAGTAGTCGCGATAGCTGCCGTAATAGAAGACGAAGCCGCCTTCAACTTTCCATGGAAACTCGTAGTAGACCTTCCCCTGGCCGATCCACTGCGGCACGATGACCTGAGAAATCAAGGTAGAGCTGAGATACAAGTTACCCAAGGCGGTGGTGCCGGGCCCGGAAGCCGCGCAGGTCTCGCCTGGAGCGCCAAACAAGGTCTGATTGAACGCGCCGGTGGAAATCAGGCATTGGTTGCCGAGGGCCGAGGCGTTGTGTGCAGGCTGCCGGCGCCGTGGCAGTCTTCGCACTCCACGTCTTGCTGCGCGTGAAAGGCGTGGGTGAAATTTTTTGCCTCCACGTCGTGGCAGTTCGCGCAATTCTCCACGCCGATGGCCTTGGCACCGGGAATCTCCACGTATTTCGCGAATGAGGCGATGGTGTGGCGGGAGTGATCATTCCCCGCTTTGGTGGGGATTCCCCAGATGGCGAAGAGACTCGAAATGAAAAGGGACGCAAGGGCGAACTTTTTTCGCATGGTTGCCTCCGTGGCAGGGGGCTTGCGCAGGAAGCCGGCTGCGGAGGGATCTGCGGATCGTGCAAAGCAGAATTGCAGGAGGCATTCCCCGAGCGATATTAGGCAACACTAAGCATGGAGGAAAGAGCCTGCGGTGATATGCATCACACGTGTAGCCAAATGACTATGAGAATTGGATAAGCGACTGCCGCTGTTTACCCCGGTGGAGCTACGCACTGGCGGCGCGGGCGGAGTCGAGGTGCTTAGCCAGGAAATCGCGCATGGCGGAGGCGATTTCTTCGAGGTGGGTTTCCAGCGCGAAGTGGCCGGTGTCGAGGAACTGCACGGTGGCATTGGGATTGTCGCGGAGGAAAGCTTCGGCGCCGGGCGGAATGAAGTAGGGATCGTTCTTGCCCCAGATGGCGAGCAGCGGCGGCTGCGAAGCATGGAAGTAGCGGTGGAATTCCGGGTAGAGTTTCACGTTGTTGGCATAGTAGAGAAACAGATCGAGTTGAATATCGGCGTTGCCGGGACGCGCGATCAGCGCGGCATCGAGCGTGTAGCTTTCGGGAGCGACGCGCTGGTTTTCAGACATTCCCTGGTGATATTCGCGGCGAATGCCTTCGGGGGTGAGCGCTCCGCGAATGAACTCGCGATTCTCGATTGTGGGATTGCTCCAGTAGCGGCGAATCGCCGCCCAGGCGTCCCCGAGCCCTTCCTCATAGGCATTTCCATTTTGCGAGACGATGGCGGAGACGCGTTCGGGCCGCGCCATGGCGAGGCGAAAGCCCGTGGGCGCGCCGTAGTCGAAGACGTAGAGCGCGTAGGAGCGAAGTTGTAGCGCGTCGGTGAACGCCAGCATGGTTTGCGCCAGCGCGTCGAACGTGTAGACGTAATTGCGAGCGTCGGGAACCTGGGTGAAACCGAAGCCGGGCAGGTCCGGCGCGATGACGCGGTAGCGGTCGGCAAGCCGCGGAATCAAGTCGCGGAACTGGAACGACGAAGCCGGGAAGCCGTGGAGCAAAAGCACGACCGGAGCATCGGCCGGGCCGGCTTCGCGATAGAAAACGTTTACGCCGTCCGCTTCGGCGTACTGATGTGAGACGTGAGGCACCCGGCTGGGCACAATGTTTGGCTGGTCGAGGGCGCTTTCCTTTGCGGCGGTCATGGGAAATTCCTTTCGGGGCTGGGAAAATGGAAAGTGACGAACCAGGGGCGCGAGCGCCAATACCGGGAAGCGTTACTTGCCGAATATACAGATGCTGGAAGGTGCAGCTTGGATACAGGCACGCGCGGGCTATCCGGCAGGGATGCGGGTGAAAGAGCCGACGCGCCGGAGCAGGGCGTCGAACAGCGGGACATCTTTGGCGGCCACCGATTGGATCTTCAGGCCCAGGCCATGGCCGTGGCTGGCATGGCGCACCTGAGCGTCAAGGCGAATCGAACCTTCTTGGACCAGGAAATGGATGTGCAACAGGTCGCCCTTGCTCTTGCGGAACTGCGTCTCCACGAACAGGCCCGAGGCGCTCAGATCGCGCACGCGGGAGACATCGTGGCAGGACAAACCTTCCCAATAGACCCACACGTCCGCGGAGGGGAGACGTGGAATGCGCCGGCGGGCCGGAGAGGAAGAGGAGAGCATGTGCAGCCCACACAAAATAGATTTTGGCCGGACAAGTCTTTCTGGAGCGGGAAAGGAGACTTGCTGATGGCCGGATAATCGCGCTCCGTTGGCCCGGCTGTCAATACTTGAAATTTTTATGGAAAAGGAAAGCGGCGGAAATAATTGTCCCGGCGCGGAGAAGGCAAAACTGTGAACTGGCGAGAGTCCGCTGCCGCGGCCGCTTTGTGGACGAGGGCCAGGGGTGAGGAAACCGCGGAGGAGCATATCGCGGAGGCCGTGGAGATCTGAAAATGCGGTTGGCCGAGGCTATTGGTTGGCGGAAGAATTGGCCCAATCCTGGGCTTGGGCGAAGTCTTCAGGGCCGTGCCAGACGTCGTGGTTCGCGGCGTCGCCGATAAATTGGAAGGCGTCGCGCGCAGAAGGTTTGTCGCCCTCGACGTAGGACATGTAGGCAAAACGATTGGCCTTCAAGTTTGTGGTGCCGTAGAGGTTCTTGAGATTGGCATAGCCCAGCTTGATGCGCGGCCAGGACAAGCCGTCGAGGGTGTCGCGCCGCGGATCGCATTGGCAGGCGAGGAGGCTGGAGATTTCGAAGTAGATGATGGAGCCATCCGGCTCGGGAAGTTTGGCGGTTGCCTCTTCGGCGAAAGTCTGAGTGTAGCCTTCGTCGCCGTACCACTTGGGGAGGGGGAAATTGCCGTAATCCCGGTAGTAATGATAGTAGGAAGGTTCAAAGGCGATGGCCTGGTCGAAAAGTGCGCGGGCATCCGCTTTGTCCCAGCCTTCGGCGAGAGCCACAGCCTGCATGGCTTCGAACCAGAAAGGATCCTTTTCTTGAGGGTTGCCGCCTGAAGCAGGACGGACTTTCCCTGGGCGGTGCGTTCGTGGAATTTCTTCCAAATGGTAAGGAGTTGGATAACAGAAAGATACTGTACTAAAGGGCTACAGTGGCGTTGCCGGAGAGCTGGCCGGTGTAAAGCCCGGCGCTTACAGGGCAGGGATGGCGGAGGGCGAAGCTGCGGCGGGTGGAAGGGGATGCGCGGGTGCTAGCAGAGGAGTACTAGAAACGCGGGAGCGGAATTGGTACGGGCTCGCTATGGCCAGAGGGGAGCGGGGTTTCTAAGATGGAGCCAGTGTGGAACTGGTTCGTGTTCGTTGCGTCCTGCCTGGGCTTTGCCCAGCTTGGCTGGGTTTCGACACGCGCCAGGGCCTGGAGAGCAGCAGCGGTGACCACGGGATGAAAAAACGGGCCAAAGGAGAAGGCGGAGGAAGGCTGGACATGGCGATACTGCATTGCAGGAGCATCGAGCGGCGGCGCACGGCGCGCGCGGTGGTGACCATCGAACTGGTGGTAACGGGTCTAGATGAAACCAAGCATAAGTTTCAATTTTTGACCAAGACGGTGTCGGTGAGCGGGAACGGCGGGGTGATCCTGCTGGATGCGCCGCTGCCGGTGGGGCAGAAGTTTCACCTGGTGAACGAATTCAATCACCGGAAGGCAGCCTGCCGGATTGTGTCGGTACGCGCGGGGAAGGAAGGGAAACTCCTTGGGGCATTCGAGATGCTGTGCGCGGAGCAGAATTTCTGGAGTATGGCGTTTCCCGCGTCGGGGGCGAAGCCGATGAAGCGGGTGTTTGTGCCGAAGGCAGTCGTGGCGCGGTAGGAAGGCAGTTATCCGTTGTCAGTGATCAGTAGTCAGCAAGAATTGGAGTCGACAGTCGACAGTTAACAGACCGTGCGACCAGCCAGCAGGAAGCGGAAGGAAAGTAACTAACGCGCAATCTCCTCGGTGGCGCACAAAAATGCCAGACAGATTCGGCGGGTGATTCCCCGGTCGATTCGCGTAGTGAGACAGTGTCTTGCGGGCACTCTGTACGGCCTCTTGAAAATCACTTTCAGGCTGTTTTAGCCCCGGGTCGAGTATCTGGGTGTGCCACCCGTCCGACGACTCGTAGACAATCGTCACAACCCGGAGGTCACGTGAAACTTCCGCTTCTGTTCGACATTCTTCAACCTTTGCAAAAATCGTTACGGAATAGGTGTCCAAATGTCGCCCCCGCGCCTGCCGGAACGATGATAAGAGGATTTTGAGGGCTTGGAGCTACTCGTCCGGTTACCCCATTCATCGGGCGCGTACCTCATTTTGCAATTCAGTTTGTTCAGGATTGCCGGGCCGGTTTCTTCATTGTGCGATATTTTAAGCACATTTTCAGGGTACTGGAGGGGTTCATTCGGGGGAAAGTCGTTTGTTATTGTCGAAACGGAAGCGGAAATGCAGGCGTCCAATTAGTAGCAGTCTTTGAGAGCGGTGAACTTGATGAGAAAGGTTTTGACCCTGCTGGTTTTGCTGGCAACGCCACTGCTTGCGTTTGGCCAGGATGAGGCGGCGCGTCGGTCCGCTGGATGCGGTCCCAACGAGATTCAATTTGATGTGAAGCAAGACAAGAAACAACACCCCAAAGGGGTATTGGAGCCGGGGAAGGCGCTCGTCTACATTCTCGACAACCGCGGCGGGGTGGGCGTCGGGATACCGCCTGCGCGAGTAGGCGTCGATGGAACCTGGGTTGGTGCAAACTTTAAGGCATCTTATTTTTACTTCGCGGTCGCACCCGGCACGCACAATCTCTGCACGAGCGGCAAAGGAGCGTTTGAAAGCGTAACCAATGCTTCCCTGGTGGCAACCACGTTCACAGCGGAGGCGGGGCAGATTTATTTTTTCGCCGTCGGTTATTTTCCCGAGACCCAGATGCAGACCCTGGAGGTGCGGGAAATTGCACCGGCGGAGGGGGAATTGCAGATTGGCAAGCTACCCTTCAGTACGTTTACGCAGAAACCGAACAACTCTCCCGGTCATTGAAAGAGAAAGTTTAGATTCCCCAAAGTCGGGATAAGTTCCTACCAGTACCCAAATGGTGGATTACCCTTTCAGCGGGGTACGGACCAGTGGTCTAAGGCGGCAGAGCATAGAGTCCGGCCACCTCTTTCAGCGGTGAGGACAGCCTGGCCAGCAACAAGGGCGGCGCATTCCTTCCTTGAGCTCCGTGCGAACACGCTCCATGTGCTGCCTTCTGGTTTCGGGTTTCTTGACGGAGATCGCCCAGCAGATCCACTCATTGCGCGCGAGCGGCGTAATATCCTCCCACTTTGCCCGAGCAACGGGATCGGAGTTGAGCACCTTCCGTAAATCCGGGGGAACGGTGTGTACCGTGCCAGGGGAGATCGCTTTCTTGGCCATGGATTTCATTTTACATCGTTGCCCAGCCGGCATGGGAAGCACGGCGGCTGGTCCTTATCGCCGAATGCCGAGTCTCTTTCCCAAGTGGCGTTGCATTGCTGGGGCTTGGCAGATGCCATAGACTGCGGGTGTGAGCGAAACGCTGGACAATCTGGTGGTGGTGCTGGTGCGGACGCGGAATCCGCTGAATTTGGGGGCGGTGGCGCGGGCGATGAGCAATTTCGGGGCGGCGGAATTGCGCGCGGTCGAGCCGTATGGGAAGGCGTGGAGGGAAGCGCGGTCGGCGGTGGGAGCGGGCGAAGTGATGGCCGGGGCGAAAGAGTTTGCGACGATCGCGGAGGCGGTGGCGGATTGTTCGCTGGTGGTGGGGACGACTTCGGTGGGGAATCGGGAGTTGAAGCATCCGCTGCACGATCTGGCGGAGGCGTCGCCGTTGCTGCACAAGAGGATGCGGATGGGGCGCGTGGCGGTGCTGTTCGGGTCGGAGAAGTGGGGATTATCGAATGAGGAGTTGAGCTTTTGCCACTGGCTGCTGCGGATTCCGACGCGGGAGGCGCACCGGTCGATGAACCTGGGGCAAGCCGCGGCGGTGGTGTTGTATGAATTGGGAGGTCGAGGAAGGAAAGGATTCGGAGAGGACGAGCAGAAGGTTGTGGCCACCGTTAAAACGGAAGAGCGGAACGCAGAGGGGCAGAGGACGCGGAGAGAAGAGAAGAAGCGAAGAAAAGGATTGCTGCGGGAGGAGGAAAAGAAGAAGAGAGAAAAACCTGCCCCCTCAAAACCGAACGAAGCAGAATCGGCCAGCACCACAGGGACGAAGGTAGAGTCGAAAGAGTTTGCAGAGATGGAAGTGGTGGAGCGGATTGGAGAGGTGCTGCTGGAGGCGCTGGTGAAGAGCGGGTACGTGGGCCCGCGGAAGAGGGAATTGGCGGAGGAGAAATTGCGGCGGATGTTAAGGCGGTTTTCCATGCAAGCGGGAGACGCGGAGGTGTTGCTGGGGATGATGAGGAAGATTGCGGAGGCGGTGAAATAAAGAAGTAAGGGAGTAACGATACCAGGAGAAAGTTTGGGGATTTCGGCAGCCGGCCGTAAGCCATAGGTTGCAAGCCATGGGATAGAGGCCATGGATTGTCGAGCGGAGGTATTCGATTTTTAAAGTTTAGCGACTTTCCGGCCGTCGCGGGCCGTGGGTCTGGGAAGGATTTTGCGCGAAAACCCGCGGCCCTGGGCGCCGTATTCCATCCCTGCTTCATTCCTTCATTCCTACATTCCTTCATTCTTTCATTCTTTCATTCTTTTGTTCTTTTCTGGCGTCGGCGTTTCTGGAAATAAGGAGGGACTACGTGGGGGAGGGAGCGGGTGCGGAGGCGGAGGAGCGCTGGAAGTTGAGGGTTTGCTCGAACTGGATGCCGTAGCCGAGGTCGCCGCTGGAAAGGCGGCGTTCGTGAATCACGCGGCCGGAGCACTGCAGAACGGAGCGCGCGTTGCCGGATAGATAGGTGGGAACGCGCAAAACCATCGAAAGCGGTTCGCCAATCTTCAGGCGCAGGGGACTGCGCATGAACAGGCCGGAGCGCGAGATGTTGGAAGTTTCCGAGGCGATTTCGGGGTCCGTAACGGCCATCTCTTTGGAATGAAAGCGGAGCGGGATCTGGAGAGATTGGCGCGGGTTGGTGCGTTTTTCGAGCTTCTGCATGAGAGTCTCCTGACGCGAGCGGAGAGGACGCCGCGAAGATTGGAATTCTGGAAGGGAGTGCGGGGGAGAATAGCGCCGTGGTTACTATTGTCAAGTACCAATGGTGTGAGGGAATTTTAATGGAGGAGCGCGCCGTTCGCACACGGCTAGGTGGGCATCTTGAGGAAGAAGTAGAGACCGAGGAAGAAGAAGATGAGGTCGGGAGACCAGGCGGCGAGCATGGGAGGGAGTTGACCGATGCCGCCCATGGCTTCGAGGAGCGCGGCGATAGCCCAATAGGCGATGCCGATGCCGACACCGAGGGCGATGCCGCCGATGGCGCCGCGGCTGCCGACGAGAATGGCGAATGGAATCGCGAGCAACATGCTGATGGGAGCGATGAGCGGGTAGGCGATTTTCTTGTGCCACTGGACGGTGAGGGAGGAGACGTCGAAGCCGGCGAGTTGCAGGCCGTCGATGTAATGGCGCAGGTCGCGCCAGCTCATCTGAAAGGCCTGAATCACTTCGCGACTGAAATAGGAAGGCGGCTCGACGAGTTCGGGCAGCGAGGTGACTTTGAAAGGCGTGTATTTTTCGACGGAGCCTTCGGCGTTGAAGTCGCGCACCCATCCGGATTCGAGGGCCCAGGCTTTTTCGGTGTCCAGCCACTGCGCGCGGGTGGCAAAAATGCGGCGCTTCATTTGAAAGGTGAGGGGATCGATTTCGATGACCGTGAGGCCGCCGAAGAGTTTCTGCGTGGAATCGAAGAGGTCGTAGTTATAGACCTTGGAATTTTCGCCGAAGATCCAGCGCTGCGGGCGCGTGTAGGTCTGCGCCGGCTTGCCTTTAATCTGGTTGCGAAGGGCGTCCTGGCGCTGGTTGGCGTAGGGGAGATAGGTGTCGTCCATCACGAGCAAAGCGGCGGCGAGAACGAGGCCGGAGATGAGGAGCGGGAGGGCGAGGCGATAGAGGCTGACGCCGCTGGCCTTGAAGGCGACGATTTCGTTGTTTTTGCTAAGGACGCCGAGGGTGACGAGCGTGGCGACCAGCGCGGTGAGCGGCGAGAGCTGGTAAACGAGGTAGGGGATCAGGAAGCGAAAGTAGTTGACGACGACGAGAAAGGGAATGCGATGGCGGGCAATGTCGTCGAGGAGTTCGAAGAAAGTGAACGTTTCAAAGAGCAGGATGAAGGCGCCGAGGATGAGGAAAAAGTAATAAAGGAAACGGCGGAGGATGTAGAGATCGATGATGGTGGGATAGTTGGAGGCGCTGCGCGGAAAGGGTTCGGCGGCGTCGCCGTTTTCGGCTCGGACGAGCACACGGGTTCTGAGCTGATTGCGGCGGCGACGCAGCAGGCGGCGGAAGGCGATGAAGCGCTCGAGGAAGTGGAGAGGAGAAGGCTCGCTCCAGTAGCGCTCCATGCGAGGGAGAAGCGCGAGGCCGACAAGCACGAGAATCAAATTGGCGGCCCACATGCCCCAGAAAGGAGGAACGATCCCTTGGCGGGCGAGTCCGGCGCCGATGATGAACAGCAAGTAATAACTGGCGATAATCAGAACGGAGAGGAGCGTGCCCGCGGCGCGGCCGCCACGGCGAGGCTGCGCGCCGATGGGAACCGCCACCAGCGCGAAAGCAAAGCACGCGAAGGGAAAAGCAAAGCGCTGGTAGAGTTCGACGCGGGCTTCGCGCCAGTGCGGGCCGCGATCGTGCCAAAGATCGGGGACCGAACGCTCTGGATTGCTGAGGGCGCGCTCTTTGGTGGATTCGAGCGCGCTGAATTCGATGGGCCAGTCGCTGCGCTCGAAGCCGGTGACGGAATACTGATCGGGATGATCGCGCTGAAATTCGTGGGTGGTGCCGGAGTTGAGGTGGAGCTCGAGCTTGCCGAAGGAGGGTTCGGCGATGACGATGGCATCCTGGCTGACGGTGATGCGGGAGCCGGAATCGCCGCTGGATTCGGCAAGGAAGACGCCGTGCCAGTGCGCGCCGCTGGCGGAGACGTCGTTGACGTAGAGGACGATGTGGGGGAAGCGCTCGTCGAAGACGCGAGGCTGCACCTGAAAGGAGATTTGCGAGGCGATGAGCGAGGCTTCGATATTGCGGAAGGCGCGGAGGCTGCGCGGGGCAAGGACGATGGTCATCAATAAGGTGAGCGCGGCGGCGGCGACGGCAAGGACGCCGACCGGCAGCAAGATGCGCCTGCGGCTGATGCCAAGCGAGGTGAGGGCGATGATTTCGCTGTCCATGGACATGCGGCCAAGGCCGAGCAGCACGCCGATGAGCACGGCCATAGGGATGGTGAAGACGAGAATGCCGGGGATGATGCAAAGAAAGAGGGTGAGGATTTGCGTGCCGGAACCGGTGTGACGGACGAAGAGCTCCATCAAGCGGACCAGCTTGGGAACGAAAAGCACGAAAGTGAAGATGAGGAGGCCGAGGAGGGCGTGGCGAACGATTTCGCGAACAATGTAGCGATCGAGGATGCGCATGGCGCGAAGGGGCAGTGTAACATGGGGAGGAGCGCAGCCAGCCGTTAGCCATAAGCCGCGAGCCGCTGACCTCGAGCCAGACAGATGTTGGCCGGGAGTTTTGCGCTGAAGGCGGCGGGCTAGCCAGGAAATGGCGGGTTTGACGCTGGCGGCATGTGTTGCCTCCACGGGCGGAGACCTGAGTTACCAGAGGACGGGGAATGAATCGGATACACCTGGTGGTGCTATGGCACATGCACCAGCCGCAGTACCGCGATCCAGAGACGGGCTGCTACGTGTTGCCGTGGACGCGGCTGCACGCGACCAAGGATTATTACGGCATGGTGAAGCTGATGGAGGAGGTGCCGGGCTTCCATGCGACGTTCAACATGGTGCCGTCGCTGTGCATGCAACTGGAAGAGTATGCCAGCGGAAATTTCAAGGAACCGTGGTTCGCGCTGGCGTTCAAGCACGCGGATGAACTGACGCGCGAAGACAAAGGGGAAATACTGGGGCGGGCGTTTCAGGTGAATCACGAGCGGCTGCTGACGCGGTGGCCAAGGTTTCTGGAACTGTATGATTGGTCGCGGGGAGCGGGCGGAGCGCAGGCGCTGATTACGTTTCGCGCGCGAGACTGGCGCGACTTGCAGGTTCTTTCCCAGTTGGCGTGGATGGACGAGGCGTGGTTTGCAAGCGACCCGGTGGTGAACCGGCTGGCCAGCCGGGGAAAAGACTACACGGAAAAAGACAAGACGGAGCTAAAGGAAAAGCAGTTGGAGCTGATCCGGCTGGTGTTGCCGTCGTACCGCGAAGCGGCGGCGCGCGGTCAAATTGAGATCAGCACTACTCCGTTTTATCACCCGATTCTACCGCTGCTATGCGATTCGGACGTGGCGCGGGTGGCGAATCCCGGAACTCCGCTGCCGAGGCGCGCCTACCGCCGGCCGGAAGATGCGCGGGAGCAGTTGCGCCGCGCGAAGGAGTATCACGAGCGGGTTTTTGGGGCGAAGCCGGTGGGATTGTGGCCGAGCGAGGGATCGGTGTCCGATCAGGCGCTGGCGATCGCGGCCGAAGAAGGGTTTCAGTGGTTCGGCACGGATGAAGGAGTGCTGGGGCGGACGCTGAACGTGGGCTTTTTCCGGGAAGCTTCGGGAATCGCGGCGAATGCGGACCGCTTGTACCAGCCATGGCGTTTGCAAATGCAATCGACGGGAATTACCGGGTTATTCCGCGACCACCACATTTCGGATTTGATTGGATTTGTCTACAGCCGGATGGACAGCCGGGCCGCCGCGGCGGATCTGCACGGCCGACTGCGGCACATCGGCGAAACGGTGCAGAACGGCAAGCCGCTGACGATTTGCATTTTTCTGGACGGAGAAAATGCCTGGGAATATTACCCGGGGAACGGGCGCGAATTCTTGCGCGAGTTTTACAAGCGCATCGCGGGCGACGCCGATTTCCGGTCGTTGACCGCCAGCGAAGCGATTGCCGCCGCGGACGGAATCGCCACCACGAATACGATTTTTCCGGCTTCCTGGATCAACGCGAATTTCGACGTGTGGATCGGGCACCAGGAAGACGTGACCGCGTGGGACCTGCTGTGGGACGCGCGTGAGGCGTATGGAAAGGCGGAGTCGGCTTTTCAGAAAGGGAGGCCGGGTGCGCCGACAAAGGAAGGACTGGCGGAGGCGCAGGAGTCGCTGCTGGCGGCAGAGGGAAGCGACTGGTGCTGGTGGTACGGGCCGGAGCACAGCACGGCGAACGACGCGGAGTTTGACGCACTCTACCGGAAGCATCTGACCGGCGTGTACCTGGCGCTGGGGCAGGTGGCGCCGGAGGAGTTGGCAAAACCGATCAAGCGCGTGGCGGAGCGCGCTTACCAGTTGGCGCCGTCGGCCAATTTGAAGGTGAAAGTGGATGGGGTGGATTCGAGCTATTTCGAGTGGCTGGGCGCCGGAGTGTATTCGCCGGAGCGGCGCGGCGGCTCAATGCACGGGCGCGTGTTTTACCTGAAGGAGTTGCGCTATGGATTTGAGGACGAACGCTTCGTGATGCGCGTGGAGTGTTTTACGGAAAGCCTGGGAGAACTGGAGGACCCGGAGTTCCGGATCGTGATCGGAGGCAACGAAGAACTGGCGGTGGTGGTAAACCTGGAGCGCGGGCGGGTGAAAGAGTATGCGGTGGAGAAGAGCCGCGTGTGCCTGTTGAATCCGGAAGAGCTGGCGGAAGTGGCGTTTCAGCGGACACTGGAAGTGGCGGTGAATCGGGAGGCGCTGGGGTTGAAGGGGCTCTCGAAGTTCACGGTGGGCGTGGCGCTGTGGCACGGCGGCTTGCCGATTGACGTGCTGCCGGCGGAGGGCTTTTTCGACGTGCAGCTGGGAGAAGAAAATTCGGCGTGGGCGGTGGAGCAGAAAGCATAGAAACGCCAAGTTCGATGCCGCTTGCGGATGGCGGGTTGGGCAAAGAGGAATAAAGAATTGAGATTGGAGACGCCATCGTCTGGAAGCCTTCCTTTATGAATCGCAGGGAATTTTTACAAGGGGCCGCGGCGGTGGCGTCCGTTTCCGGATTGGCACTGGCGGCGGGCACGAAGCCGGAACCGGAGATTGCGTTCACGTTTGACGATCCGCGGACGGACAGCCGGGCGAATCTTCGCTGGCAGGAGTTGAATGAGCGGATTCTCAGCGCGCTGGCAAAGCAGGGAGTGAAGGCGGCGCTGTTCGTTTGCGGGATGCGAGTGGATAGCGCGGACGGGCGGGAGTTGATCGCGAGTTGGGACCGCGCCGGGCACATCATTTGCAACCATTCGTATTCGCACCTTTTTTTCAATGGCAGCGGACCCCGCGGCGTGACGCTGAGCGAATTTGAAATCGATGCGTTGAGGGATGAGCCGTTGATCGAGGGCTACGCGCATTTCACGCGATTGTTCCGGTATCCGTTTTTCAAGGAAGGGGACACGGCGGAGAAGCGCGACGGGATGCGCGCATTCTTGAAGGAGCACGGATACCGCGCGGGGCGCGCGACGATTGATGCTTCGGACTGGGCCATTAGCGCGCGCCTGGAAAAGAGGGTTGCGGCGGATGCGAAAGCCAACCTGGATGGATACCGGGATTATTTCCTGCAACACATCTGGGAGCGGGGGGAGTTTTACGATTCGCTGGCGCTGCGCGTGGTTGCGCGTCCCGTGCGGCATACGGTGCTGCTGCACCACAATCCGCTGAACGCATTCTTTCTGGATAATCTCATTGGAATGTTTGTGGAGAAAGGATGGAGACCCATAGACGCGTCCCACGCGTACGAGGACAGCATTTACGACCGACAGCCAAAAATCGTGCCCGCGGGAGAGAGCCTGATCTGGGCGCTGGCGAAAGAAACCGGACGTTTTGAAAGCGAGCTGCGATATCCGGGCGAAGACGATACGTACGAAAACCCGCGGATGGATGCGTTGAAGCTTTAAGAAGGGAAACGGGTGAGGTGACATCCAGCTTGCAGAACCGGTCTTCGCGGAACGAGCGAGCGAAAAGTCACCAGCTTGCCCTGAAGGACGTTGTGGTCCAGTCGACAGGCTGCGGCGCGAGGCTGTGACTTGGTAATCCAGACGCGGATCCCGGCAGCCGATGAATCGGATGGCTGTAAAAATGAAGGGGGGCAATGCCTGGTTGCGCATCGACTGCCCGGAGCGCGGGAATGTGCAAGCGCTAATCTCGTGCAGAGGTTGGCTTGCGATGTTCCATCGAGACAGGTTGCGTGACTCCGGTACCGGTGAGGGTGCGGGTGGCGTCGATGGCGCCGTAGGTCCAGAGGATTTTCATCGGGTTTGTGGGAGAGAGATTGCGAAAGCGGTGAGACACGTTCGCGGGAATCCACGTGGTGTCGAAGACTTTCAGGACGTGCACCTCGTTTTCGAGTTCCAGCGCGGCTTCGCCTTCCAGCAAGGTGACGCTTTCTTCACAATTGTGGCTGTGGAAGGGAATCGCGGCGCCCGGGTCGAACGATGTGATTCCGTTGATAAATTGCCGAGCGCCCAGGGAAGAAGTAACCAGTGGAGTGGTTCGAGCGCCGGCTCCGCGGTCATAGGATTTGAGCGTTTCGGGCCGCAGGAGAACGGCTGCGGATGATCCAGCGTTGCGCATAAAGTGATCCTCGCAGGTTCATTTTCTCGCACTTTGGAGCCGCAGGGTTGGCACAAATAGGGGCTCTCGGGACAGGCTAACCTGCGGGGATCGGGATATTGGGAGCGTTGACGTGGGATGTCAGAAAAGGACGGCGAGTTCATATTGGCACGCTTCTTGGGAAGCATAAAAGTGCAGGCGTCAAAATCGGACGACGGAAATCTTTGGTTTTCACCGAGGGCGCAGCGTTCTCCGCGAGTGGAAGGGGCCATTCTGGACGGGGAACCTGGCGTCAAGTGCATGGAAAGCCTTCGTTTAATTAGACGGAAGAGGATTTGAGGGTCGAGGTTTCGGCCGGTGCTCCGCGCCCGGAGAACCAAAATCGATCCGATCCCGAGGGCTCCTCAAGCGGGGCGTTCCTTTGGCAGCTCTAATGCTTTTTCGCCACTGAGATGGTTCATGGCGAGGGAAAGCGGTGTCTCCGTGGACGAAGAATAAAGATCGCTATCCTTGCGTGTGTGATCGCGGTGCCAACGACCGGGCTCGCCGCTGATTGGCTATTGGGACGGCACGCGTGGTTTGGCCAGACGGCAGCGCCGCCGCCGAACGCGCAGGAAGTCGTGAAACTGTACCAGCTCCGGGAGTTTTGCAACCAGAGCAACGTGATGGAAAAGCGGTTCGATTTTGCGATTCAAAAGCTGCGGGACAAAAAAGCTGAATGGAACCATCCGCCGGCGCGAAGGAAAGGGGAGACGGCGAATCCAGGGCAAGTCACGATCCATTTCGGGCCCAGGAATAACCCGACTTTGTATGATCCGGATTTTATGGATGCCGATTCGAACGCCAATCCGTTGGCCGAGCGGAGAAACCGGCAGATTCAGAATTTGCGAGCGCGCAACTCGAGATATCTCGAAACAATGTTTCAGGACGTCGCAAAATATGGCGCGGAGAATCCCGCGGTTTGGGGCGCGGTACAAGCCAGGCATGAGAAACTCGCGCGGATCATGCAGTCGGGGGATTTCCAGAGCTGCATGGAGGAGTTGGACGAGGTTCTTCCGGCACAGGCCAAACAGGGAGGACCGCGATGAGCAAGAGCCTCTCTTCAATTTTGACTGCAATTCCCTTGGCGTGCCTGGTGTTGCTTTCGGCTTGCAATAACGGTGTCGCAGGTTCCACTCCAGGCGCAAGTTCAGGAGCGCAGCCGCCCGGAGGGCCAAGCATCCCGCAGCCAAACGTGGTAACCGCGTGCGGGGCAACGGTTCGTACCGCAGGGAATTATTCGCTCGATGGGAATCTGACGACGCCGGCGGGCGCGGAGCCGTGCATCACGATCGCCAACGTCAATAACGTCACACTGAATTGCAATGGAAATTCGATTAGCGGGGCCGGTGAATACGGGATCAGCGTTTTGAATGTGAATGGCCTCACGATTAAAAATTGCGACGTGGCCACGGGGATCGGCGACGGCGCTTCCGTCCTGCTGAGCCTGAATAACGTGAACG
This sequence comes from Acidobacteriota bacterium, assembly GCA_021324935.1. GTDB lineage: Bacteria > Acidobacteriota > Terriglobia > Acidiferrales > UBA7541 > Acidiferrum. The sequence continues at coordinate 10,060 of JAJPIE010000047.1, read as the reverse complement.
GAGGAACGGTCACAGGGTCCACATTCGGTTCGAACCAGAGCAATCTCGGAGGAGTGTTCATTTCCGAAAGCAGCAATGTCACGTTCGGGAGTCCTTTGCCCAGGGCACCCGCAAATCCATCGGTTAGCGCCACTGCAAATCCTGCTGTTGCCGCGCAACTGTCGAATGCGCCGGCGGCGAGCAACACCGTCTATGGTTTCCTGAGCGATGCGAATAACGTTGGTCTGGTGATCGAGGGGAACGCTCTGACATCGGGTACAAGCAGTGCGGCGAACCCTTTCGTGATCGGGATTTTCGGCGGTAAAAGCACGCACGTGGTGAATAACACCGTGAACGGCCTGGGGAACCCACTTCCGATCGGGGAAAACGGCAATTATTACTACAATTCGGTGGGCAGCGATGACGACATTTTGATTGAAGATGAAACGGGCCCGGGATCGCTGATTTCCGGCAATCTTCTCGTCAACACCTTCGATTGCGGGATTGAGACGGTGGGATTCATGAAGGACATCACGCTGTCCAATAATTTCATCGATACCGTCGGCACAGGAATCGGAGGGTGGTATTACCTGAGCGTGAGCAATGCGGAGTATGCGCAAAATGTCTTGACCAATATCGAATACATGGGTATCCGCTACGCCCGATACGGAGGCTTGCGAGCCGCCGGGGCACGGAATCTCCCTTACTTTTTCTATAACATTCCAGCGGATATGCCCGCGGAAAGCACAGTCAATTTCACGCAAAATCAATTCAGCGGGAATGCTCTTTCGCAGCCGCTTGTATTCCTGACCGAGCAGGTTGGCTCGATAGAAGCCGTCGTGTACTCCAGCCTGTCTTACGCGACATCGCCGGAGCTGCCTGGAACCGATCCCACGCCGGAGCAATTCATTACGGTAAAGAATCTTTTCGCGAATAACAGCTTTGGCCAAGTGTTTCGGCGGCTTACGTTCGCGGGCGGCCAGCGCTGGACATACACCAGCGACGACGTGATCGACGGCGGGGGAAACATCTGTTCGGGTTCACAGACCTTTGTGCCTGCGGTTTCTCCGACCTTTGGAGATCAAACGGTAGCGCTCAGTGCGTTCACTCCCATCGCTTGCGGAAGCGGAAATTAAAGCCGCGGCGCAAGACCCGCAAAGTGTGGGCCGGGAGGAGCGTTCGTTTTGGCCGTTTTCCGAGATTTCGCGAGGCCGGGAAAAGGGCTGAGACCCAAGACTGCGATCGCAGCCGTCACACGAAGAAATTTCATCGGGTTTTTCCTGGCTTGTTGGTCGCAGCAGGATACTGCAGCAATCAAGTTTCGAGTAACGGCGAAACCGCCCGTGCGGGCGGAAGTAACAAAAGGGGACACGATGCCCGCAAATAGCTTCTGGTACCGGGCTGAGGCGAGTAGCATCCAGGATGCTGTGAAGCTCGAAATTGTGCACTGCCCAGCAGGACAGAACAATAGCGCCAAGGACGCGAGTCCCGTGACCCTGATCCAGCAGCGCCTCAATCTCGAAGCGGTTTGTACGCCTGGGAAGACCGGCCAGTTCGACGTGATTGCGGATGGCAAAAGAATTGTGGAGCGAGGCGGAAACTGGTTCACGCGGAAATTTGGCGCGGGTCATCCGGAACCTGAGAAAGTGATCGGGCAGCTTCTCGCCAAGAACCGGACGCGAACACAAGGCTAGTCCAAGAAAAATGGGGTGGCCGGAACAGCGGGGTTTAGGCTGGAAGAGTCGATCTGTCGTGAGGAAAATCGAAGCGTCCGGGTGCAGGCACTCCGGCTCAGGCGAGTCGTGAACCTGATTTCTCCACCGCCGCTACGGCGGTCTCCCGGAGAAGTTTCTCCGCTTCCTCGACTTCCGCGACACTGAAGAAAACCAAAGGCGCATTCGAGCCGGGCTCCAGGCCGCAATAGGCGTAATTGATGTTGATATTGGCCTTGCCCAAACGGGAAGCGAGGCGGGCGATTTCGCCGGGGCGATGCAGGATTTTGGCCTGAACGATCTTCGTTTCCGTAAAGGGGAGCTGCTTGCGGTTCAGGACGGACTTCGCGTTTTCGGGATTGTCCACGATGAATCGAGTCACGAATTTATCCCGCACCGGGAAACATTGAAGGGCGAGGATATTTACTTCGTGTTCGGCAAGGGTTCGGCAGAGTACTCCGAGTGCATTCGGTTGGTCTTCCACTAAAACGGTAAATTCTTTGATGATTGGCATGGCGCGCACTACCTATAGCTGCTCCGCGGAGGATACACGCGGCCGCGGGAAGAAAACGCAATTAGGTTATGCCCGGTGTAATCGTACGGCAAGGATGTGCGTCACGGAAGCCGCTGGAGAAAACGCATGATGAACAAGCGCGATGACGAAGGGCGGGCTAATCGAAATTGCGCGGGCGGCGAGCTTTGCGGCGGAGGTCGGGCCAGAATTCCTTGGCCACGTTGCAGATGGTGTTGAGCATGATGTTGGCGCCCCAGACGCGAAGGGTGTTGCCGAGGTTGCGCTGATTTTGCGGCAGGTAGGTGTTGGAGAGGCCGGCGGCGACGCCGTTGCCGAGGATTTCGGAATAGTTGAATTGAACGGCGCCGCTATCGCCGCGTGTGACGAAGATGCGGCTGAGGGAATAGACGGTGCGGCGCCAGGGGCTGCCGGAGCCGAGCTGGAAGTAACGCGGATCTTGTTTGAATACCGTGGGGAAGACGGAAGCAGTCATCAGGGTGCCGATGCCGGTGTTGGCATAGAGCGTGGCGTAGCGCTTGGCGTAACCGGAAAGCTCCTGACCATAAGACGGATTGGAATTGCCGGCCTGGCTCATGAGGGCGAGTGTGCCGAGGAAAGAGACGGTGACCGGGTCGGTCATGGTCTTTTCGGAGAGCCGAAATTTAATTTTTGCGGAGAGCGGCTGAATTTCCTGGTGGCCTTCGACGCTCAGGTAGTTGGGCATGACCCAGAAAAGGCGATCATTGGAAGGAGCGACGCGGGGTTGGATAGGCGCGGGCGACTCGACGCTGGGGCTTTCCTTGAGGGCGATAGGCTCAGGCAGGGAAGGTTCGGTGAGCGCGGCGGACAGCGCTGGCGAGGATTGCTGGGCGCGAAGCGGGAAAACGCAGGCAAGGGCGGCCGGGACGAGGAAGTAGAAAAGCGCGCGAACGGCCAACTGGGAAGCGCGAGTTGCCAGGGAAGACTGCACCAGCGAATGGTGAGCGCGCGAGATGCGGAGCGTAACTGGCATGAGGTGCAGATTTGCGGGAGGGAAAGACAGTGGCCGGGTTACTGGCCGGGCGGCGGTAGGAGAAGCTTGTGGTTTGGGAACGGCGGATTGCCAGGCGGGGCGTCGAAAGGTTCAGCGTGGGCCAAGTGGAGTGACGCCGGGTACAGACAGAAGTGATGCAGGGCGGTACACGGCGTGTAAGCGACCTATCGAGAGGCTTTCCACCGAGCCAGAGCGGGGGAGCCCTCGGCAAGGCCGAATGAGGGGGAATCGCGCCGATCACTGTGAGCGCATTCCGATGGGGAGGATCCCATGAAAGTTTCAGACTTGATCGGGTCCCGGAGAGAAATTTTTGCGGTTCTGGAAGACGCCTCGGTGCTGGAAGCCGCACAGTATTTATACGAAAAGCAGATTCGCGCGGCGGGCGTGGTGAACAGGCTGGGGCAACTGGCGGGAGTGATTGCGCAAAGCGACATTTCCGACAAGGTGGCGGCGAAAAATCTGTGCCCGGCCTGGGTGAAGGTTTCGGACATTATGAGCACGAGGCTCTTCAGGGTGACGCCGCACATGCACTTTGAGGAGGGCATGAAGTTGATGGAGCAGGAAGGCGTACACCACCTGGTGATTGTGGAGGAGAACGGCGAATTTCACGGCATGCTGTCGATCAACGACCTGCTGAAAGCGATGGTCTGGGACGAGAAAGAGCGGGCGGATGTGCTGGAGTCGTACGTGTACGCGGTGCGCTGACGGATTGACCGGGGACCTGGGCGGCGCGGGGCGCGTGAAGGGAGTAGCCAGGATGCAACTAGAGAAACAGACGGAGAGGGCGAACTACGAATGGGTGTGCCAGGCGATCACGGCGACCGAAGAAGCGTGCAAATTGGCCGCGACGTGCCATTGCAGCGTCTGCGGGAAGTGGTTTTGCGTGGTACACGCCGAGGACGAAGCCTGGCATCGCTGCGAGCTTGAGCCGGGCGACGAGGCGGAGAAGGGTAAGCCGCGGCCCAGGTTTCAGGAATAATTGCGGGCGGCACGAACCCTAGAGGATGCGTTATTGAGCGAACTCCGAGAGTTTGCGGAGTTGCACAGCAGGGTTGCCGGCAAAATCGTTGCGAAGCCAGCCCAGGTGCCCGGCGCCAAAAATGACCAGAACACGCTCGTTGGGAGATTCGACGATCTGCATGACGTTGCTGTAGATCCGCGCGTTGCGGCGGAACCACTCGGCGAGCAGGTCGGCGCCGGCCCAGTCGCCCGGTTCGCCGTAAGAGCCTTCGCGGAAGTAGAAGCCGACATCCTCGGCGACCTTTGCGTCCGAATTCATGTGTAGAAGCGTTTCGAGTACGGTGTGTGAGTGGAGGAAATCGTCCTGGGCTTTCACCATGGCGCCGAGTTCAGCCATGATGGCGTCGAGTTCCTCAGAGCGGTTGGTGGCTTTCGCATAATCCACGACGCGTTGGAAAGGGAAGTCGCCGTCGGCATCGACGGGATAGACCGTTTTGTGAGCGAGTTCTTTGGCCAGACGGAAACCGAGTTGTTCCCGTTCGTCCCGGGTGAGTTCGTGTTTGCCGGCGAGATAATCGGCATAGAGCTTGGGCAGGCGGTCGCTGCTGACGTCGCTTTCGACGGCAATTTTCGTGGGGTGGAATTTCTTGAGAGCCTCGATGACCTGGGCGATTTCTGCCTGGCGCTTGGGAGCGAGGACATCGTCAGCTTGCATGTTGAAGAGGTCGCGTCCGGGGTTGTCCATGTGATAGACGCCGAGCACAAGAACTTCGGCGCGTGCTGGAGTGGGCGGTTGATTCACGGGGTCTTGCCGCGCAACGGAAGGAAGCACGGCGCAGAGTAAAACCACAAGCGAGCAAAGGGATCTAGACATTGCATTCTCCCAGGTGCCGCCGAGGCGTGCTTGGCGGTTCGTTAAAAAGCCGATACGGCGGCGAGAAGGTCAGGGTGCGTCCCAGTTGAAGCCAAACCTTCCGCCTAATGACCACCTTTGATACGCCGTTGCCGGGGAAAATGTTCCGCGGGCCTAATTTGGCGATATCGGGTGAACAAGGAAAGGGACCGCCGCGGAAGGCTGGCCCAGGATGAGGTTCTGGCGATAAGCGGAGGCCGATTGGCTATTCGTTGCGGTCGCGACGGTATTCCTTGCGCCAGCCCCACCAGCATTTGCCGACATACCAAAGCGCAAAAATGCCACAGGAGAGAAGCACTGCGCCAAGGAGGAGGAAAGGGGTTGCGCTCGATTGGGAGCTGGAGCCTGCATTGGTGAGCAGGGCGGCGCCGAGGAACAGAAAGAGAACGCCGCAGACGCATGGAGTGAAGAAGTCGCGCATGTCGAATTCCTGACCGAGCCGGGTTACTTCCGCGAAGGCGTGCGATTGCCGCGGGAAGGGGGCGCTCCGGAAGCGGAAAGGACTCGCAATTCAGGCCTTTGATAGGGCCTTTTCATCGCCGACCCACACGAGCAAGTGGGATTTTCGCGACGGCTGGCTGGCGCATGCGGAAGAACAATCTCCTTTCGGCAAGCTGGATTCTGACACCGGTACAACTGGCCCATACTCATACCCGTGGTCCCCCTTAAAAAGCTTGGTGATGCTGTACATGGATGAATCGTAGGCGGAAAAGCGCGACGGGCGGGCGCCTGGGGGAATTTGCTTGGGATACCAAGCAGAGCAAGGATGGTCGCCGGATGGGTGATCGTCGAGAGGTTGGGCCCGCGATTTGTGACTTGCGGCGCGGGTTCGAGTATGCTGGCTGGCGCAATTTCCGATTTCTAGGAGAGGCGATATGAAGATTCTGGCGCGTGTGGCGGCGGTGTGGCTGGGGATGGCGTCGTTGGCGTTGGCGGGGCCGGGGGCGGTGCGCTGCGGGAAGCTGCTGGATGTGCGAACGGGAAAGATGCTGGCGGACCAGACGGTTGTGTTCGACGAAGACGGCACAATTACCGCGGTTTCCGAGAATGCGGCGCTGCCCGCGGGCGTTACGCCGGTCGATCTTTCGCAGGAGACTTGCCTGCCGGGGCTGATCGATGTGCATACGCACTTGACTTCGGATCCGAGCGCGAGCGGCTATGCGGGACTGGGGATATCCGTGCCGCGCGAAGCGCTTATCGGAGCGAAGAACGCGGCAAAGACGCTGCACGCGGGATTCACGACGGTGCGGAACGTGGGCGCGGGGAATTTCACGGACGTGGCGCTGCGCGACGGGATCAACGATGGCGACGTTCCCGGGCCGCGGATGCTGGTATCGGGTCCGCCGCTTGGGATTACGGGCGGGCATTGCGACAACAACCTGCTTCCGTATGAATTTCACTTTCGAGAAGGGGGCGTGGCGGACGGCCCGTGGGCGGCACGCGCGAAAGTGCGGGAAGTGGTGAAGTATGGCGCGGACTTGATCAAGGTGTGCGCGTCGGGCGGGGTGTTGAGCAAGGGAGACCAGCCGGGGACGCCGCAATACACGCCGGAGGAGTTAAAGGCGATTGCGGACGAGGCGCACAAACTGGGGCGCAAAGTGGCGGCGCACGCGCACGGGACACAATCTATCAAGGATGCGATTTTGGCGGGGATCGATTCCATTGAGCATTCGAGCCTGATTGACGACGAAGGGATCGCCCTGGCGAAGCAGCACGGAACTTACCTGGTCTTCGACATTTATAACGACGATTACATTTTGCAAGAAGGTGCAAAGGCGGGAATGCTGCCGGAGTCCATCGAAAAAGAAAAGAAGGTGGGACGAATGCAGAGGGAGAATTTTCGCAAGGCGTTTCAGGCGGGGGCGAAGATGGCGTTCGGTACGGATGCGGGAGTTTATCCGCACGGGGACAATGCGAGGCAGTTTGCCAAGATGGTGGAATGGGGGATGCAGCCGATTGCCGCCATCCAGGCGGCGACAATCAACGCTGCGGATTTGATTGGATGGAAGGATAAGGTGGGCGTGATCGAGACGGGGCATTACGCGGACATCGTTGGGGTGAAGGGCGATCCGCTGGCGGACGTCAAGCTGCTGGAGGCGCCGGCGTTTGTGATGAAGGGCGGGAAGGTGGCCAGGAACGAGGCGGGGGAAAAATAGGGAGAAGCGGCAAGAGCAGAGCCGACCCAAAGGTCGGCCAATACACGAGGAACGGAGTGGGAGAAGAGGCGGGCCGATAAACTGGGCATAGAAGAGGTCCGGGAGGGTATGGGCGGATTGGTCACGCCTGTACGTGCGTACTATGGCTGGCCGGATGGCAGGCTGAAAAACTAGTAGAGCGCGCAGTGGCGGCAGGCGGAGGAGTCCGCCCGCGCAGAGCGGCGAAGTAAGCGGCTGCGCGGGGACGGAGCCGCGGCTGCGGATTCTGGAAGTAGCGTTGGACGGCTTCAACTGAGGGCGAACGAAGTGTCATCCGCGACAGACGAAAAGGTCAAGGACAAGCCGGGAGCAGCGGGCAAGAGCGAGCCGAAAGCCAAGCGGCCGAACCCGGTGGCTTTGGAAGTGCCGGTGAGCGTGGCGGGAGCGCGTCCCGCGAGCGCGCAGGACAAGCGTGAGCTTTTCACCGAAGACACGACGACGGTGCTGGTGTTTAAAGACGGGGCGGTGATTCAACTTTCGGCGGCAATAACTGTAGGACAGCTGCTTTTCCTCACCGACAAGCGGTCGAAACGCGAAGTGGTGTGCCAGGTGGTGCACAAGCGAAATTTCCGGCCGACGAGCTGCTACGTGGAATTGGAGTTCACGGAGCCGGCGGACAATTTCTGGGGCGTATCGTTTCCGGAGCATGAGGAAACGGAGCAGCGTCCGCCGACAGCGGAAGCGGTAGAGGCCGAGGATACGACCGAGGACGATCGAAGCGAGCCGGTTACAGCGCCCAAGACGGAAGACGTGACTCAGCTCAAGAAGGAAGTGGAAGCGCTGAGAGCGCAGCTCCGCGAACTGCAACAGAAGCAGACAGCGGAAGAAAAGAAACCGGACGAAGACCGCGACACGCAGGCGCGGCGGCTGGCGGAAGCCGAGGCGGCAGCCCGTGCGGCGGCGGAATCCGAAGCGAAGGAACGCGCGGAACGCATCGAACGGGAAGCGAGAGAGCGCGCGGCGCGGCTGGTGGAAGAAGCGCGGCAGAAATTGCAGGCGCAGCAGGCGCGGAACGTCCAGCCGAGTGAGGTGAACCAGCCGGCGCAGGACGAGACGTCACGAAGATTGGCGGAGGCGGAAGCGGCGGCACGCGCGGCGGCGGAGACCGAGGCGCGGCAGAAAGGTTCTTGGGCAACTGACGAAGAGTCGAAGAAGGCTTCCGAGGAAGCCCGGAAGTGGGAACTGGAGTCGATCGAGAACGAGCGGAAGCGGAAGCAGGATGAGCAGGAGCGACGGGAGCGCGAGCAGGCAGAGGGAGAAAATCCACCAGCAGCACCGGAGCAGGTGAAGGAAGTGCCGGCGGCAGCGCCGCCACCGGCGCCGACCGTCCCGAAGATTGGCATGAAGCTGCCGAGCGCGGCAGCGTTTACGCCCTTAGAGACCGCCGCGCCAGTGTCGCCTGAGGGCGTGACAGCGAACCAGGCCAAAGAAGAAATTGATCCGCTGGATGAATTGCTGCCCAAACCGTCGCTGGATTTTTCGCGGGCGCCAAAGGGGCTGGACCCGAACGACCCGTACAACATCTACAAGCCGCTGCGGAAGAAAGCCGGCTGGGTGGAAGTCGTGGTCGCGGGTGTCCTGGTGGTGCTGCTGGTGGGCGGGGGAGGATTCGCTTGGTACAAGGGCTGGCTGCCGTTTGCGCACCGGCCGCCGAAAACAGCGGGGCCTGCGGCGACGAAGGCTGCGACTCCGGCGAGACCTGCGGCAGTTGCGAGCAGCGCGGTGGCCAACCCAGGGACAACGAGCGTGCCTGCTGCGGGAAATAACGGGACGGCCGGAGCTACGACGGGAACCAATGCGACACCAGTGGCGACGGAGCATGCCTCGGGCGGTTCAAATACATTTGCGTCGCCGAAGAGTGAAGCTACCGCGCCGGCGGTAGCGGAAGAAAAGGCGCCGGAAAAGAAAGCGGCGGAAGCGAAGGCAAGCGGGAAGAAAGAGTCCGCGGCGAAGGCGGGCGGCGCGAAAAGCGGAAAGAATCACGGGAAGGCGGAGACGAGTTCGGAGTCGACGCCGAAGCCGGCAGAGTCCGTGGTGCCGGCGGATGCGCCGGTGCTGCCGGCAAAGCTGCTGCATGCCGTGCAGCCGATCTATCCACCGGACGCGATGCGGAATTACATCACGGGCGACGTGCGGATTGAAGCGGTGGTGGATGCGGCGGGACACATTGGCGATTTTAAAATTCTGGTGGGGCCGCCCGCGCTGCGGCAGGCGGCAATCGACGCGCTGAAGCAATATGAGTATGCGCCGGCGACGCAGGGAGGGAAGGCGGTGGCGTCGAAAGTGGTGGTGACGGTGAAGTTCTGGTTTGATCCGTGAGGCGGTAAAGCGGTCAGCGCCCGGCGGCCAGCGACCCGGAAAAGCAGGTAAGTCGGAGTTCGTAAGTCGCGAGCATTGAGCGAGTGGCTTGCGGTGTGTTCCTTTACGCAGATTCCCGGAGATTGAGAGCCCGCGGCGGCGGAACAAACAGATCTGAGGGGCAACGATTCCGTTACGCCTTTGTCGACGGTGGCGCGGCATGCCCTTATTACGAATATTTTGTGTTCGTTTCCGGGAAGCGTCAACGGCTTGGGCGAGAGGGCCTGGGTGCCGGAAATGCGCAGATTCGCCTCAGCCTGGAATTATCGATTGCCACAGAAGATGAATTTGCCTAGAGTGAGGCTATAAGTACGAAGACTTCATCACCATTGAACCCGGGAAGCGCGGTGGCAAGCCCTGTGTGCACGGACTGTGCATCACGGTCTAAGAAGTGCT
>JAJPIE010000035.1 GCA_021324935.1 Acidobacteriota bacterium | reverse complement strand
GTCAAATCCACCTACGACCACCAGACCGACCCGCGCTACGCCGCCGCCCGCCTCTGGCTCGACGCCATCATCGACCCCGCCCACACCCGCGACGCCCTCATCTGGGCTCTCAACGCCGCCTCCCTCAACACGCATGTCCCCGAATTAAAAACCGGCGTCCTCCAAACCTGATGCGCAAGCGTAGCCTCAAGCTGTTGCTGGCTTCCTTGCCTCTGGTTTTGTTCTCGCTGTTTGCCGGCTGGCAGCACCAAAGAACCAGTTACTCGAATGGCTGGTTTTTCGAAGACAGTGAAGACTCGACACTTCTTACCCTTGGTGGGACAGCGGCGCTCGTCGCCATAATGACGGTAGTGGCGGGTGTCCTTACCGCGATATTCGATTTCGTAATTTTGCGTCGCGGCGGTAACAAATCTGACTCCGGCGCTTTGTGAAACTTCATCATCCTTGCCTGCTGCCGCCCCTAAGGTTCGAGGAAGGCGTGGGTCCTCTCTTCGTTTGGTCTCTGTCCTCTTCCGCTTTGCTTTCTGTGTTCAATCAACCTTCTCCCTGACTCCCAAGCCTCCGCTATCTCTGCTCTCCTCTGCTATCTCTGTGGTGATATCTTCCTCTTTCGCCCCACAACGATCCACAATCCGCAGTAAACTGTCCTTGGCATGGTTCCCCTTTCGCGCACGGCATCATGGACCCCATGATGCGACTCCGCTGCCTTCTCTGGTTTGCTATAGGCTTCGCTGCCCTTGCCTGGTTTGGTCACGCCGTCCGTCAAATTCAAAATAGCCCTTTTGGAAATGAAATTGGCTCCGTTGCTTTCCCAGTGCCTTCTCAACTGGAAGCGATCCGGGATTTCGGGATCATTTCTTTTCTCCTTGGTGTCTATCTTCTAGTGCGCGACCTACTGTCCTGGCGCAAATCCCGATGAAGTTGCGATGAGCCCGATCCCATATTCTCCGAAAGCCCTTCGTCTCCGAGGCTTGGCAATGATGTCTCTGGGCGGCTCGATTCTTCTCGTTTGGTATTATTCAGGCTTCCTTGGCCAGCTTTTGCGCATCCCCAACGTCGACCCATCTCACTATCCCTGCGACATCTCCACTTACCCTTACGTCAGCATCCATTGGCCCCTCCAAGTCTTGCTCCCTTTGGGTGTTTTGCTATTCCTGGCTGGCATTGTTGTTCAATCGATTGATCTCGCCGGCCGATTTTGTCATTTGCCGATCACCCTTCTGGGAAAACGCGGATTCCTCGTGCTCTTAATCGCGCTATGTCCATGGGGCTATGTCTTTTATTTTTACAGTCATATCAGTCCTGTAGTCAGATACGAGTTCGGTTCGGCCGTATTCCCGATGCCGCTCCTGTTCCGAATGTCGGGAGTCCTGGCGTTGTTCCTCACCTTGCTGGGCCTATCGCTGTCAGTTTTCGATGTTATTCGATGGCTCAAAAACAAACCAGGCTCCTAACGTGCCGCTACCTCGTTTCCGGGGGTGCTGCTTTTCTCTTCCTCTGATCTCTCCGCGATCTCTGCGTTCAGTTTTTTCCTCTTCACGGCGCTCTGCGTGCTCCTCTTCCGTGCACTCTATGCCCAATCGACACGATCCTCAACTCCCCACCCTCCGTTACCTCTGCTCCTCTGTGCTACCTCTGGGGCGAAATCTTCCTCTTCCGCTGATAACTGGCACCTGCTAGCGGTAAACTATCACTTCCATGTCTCCCCGCACTCGTTTTCTCTTTCTTGGGATGTGCGCGGCCTTCGCCCTTTGCATCTTCGGCCTCGTCGCTGGCACACTCTACGTTCTCTTCGTCGTCTTCGCCCACCATCGCACCCTCGAATCCGTCCTCGGCAACAGCGTTCCCTTCTTCAAATCTCTCGGCGCCATCGGCATCCTGGGCTTCTGCCTCTTCCTGGCATTTCTGATCTCCTCGGTCTCCGGAAATCACAAGCGAACCGATTCAAAATAGCTAGGCACCTTCTTTTCTTGCTGACGGCTAATGGCTAACGGCTGCCAGCAAACCTCCGCTAAACTATTCCCTCCATGACAAGCCCCATCAAACTCATCGAATGTCCCCGCGATGCCTGGCAAGGCCTGCCCGAATTTATCCCCACCGAAGTCAAGGTGAACTACCTCCGCGAGCTCATAACCGACGGCTTCGAACATATTGACGCCGTCAGCTTTGTCTCCCCGAAGCACGTCAAGCAAATGGCCGACAGCGAAGAAGTCATGTCCAAACTGCTCGCTTCCCTGCCCGACGGCGCCGTGCTTCCTGAAATCATCGGCATCGTCGTCAACGAAAAAGGCCTCCAGCGCGCCCTCGCCACGCCCGGCGTCTCCAGCATCGGCTACCCCTACTCCATCTCCGCTTATTTCCGCCGCGCCAACGCCAACATGACCCGCGCCGAATCCCGCGCCCTGGTCGAAACCCTCAAAGCCGAAACCAAAAAGGCCAACAAGGATCTCGTTATCTACATCTCCATGGCCTTCGGAAATCCCTACGACGAGCCCTGGGGCCCCGAGATCGTCCAGGACACGCTTGAGTGGCTCAAAGATATTCGCGTCTCCACGGTCTCTCTCGCGGACACCGTCGGCACGGCCACGCCCGATCTCGTGCACAGCCTCTACTCCCAAGTGAAAGATCATGTCGCCGGCATCGAACTCGGCGTCCATCTCCATTCCCGCCCGGACAACGCCGAAGAAAAAGTCGCTGCCGCCTACTCCGCTGGCTGCCGCCGCTTTGACTCCGCGCTCACGGGCCTGGGCGGGTGCCCCTTCGCCGGCGACGACCTCGTCGGCAACATCCCCACCGAATCCGTCCTGGCCGCCCTCACCAAACTCGGTGCCGCGCACTCGTTCACCTCCGCCGCACTCGCCAATGCCGTCGCGCTAACCAACGAAATCCGCACGCGCTATGCAGCCCACAGCCACTAGCCGTCAGCCATCAGCAAGAGATAGGAAAGAGTGAGACTCCTTGATGCTAATTCCAAACCTCAGCTGGGGATGTCGGCTTGGACTGACTTCCGCAAGGCGCAAAGCATTTTCGTGACTTCCGTGATTTCCCGCAGGTACTGGGCGGCGACGGCAGGCGTCAAATATTTGAGATCGCGACTGAGGACGATGAAGTACTCCATTTCGGAGAGCGAACCCTCGGCAATATTCAGAAACCGTGCATATTCCCTCGCGTTAATCCGGCGCGAGCCTTCAGCAATGTTTGCAGGAACAGAGAAAGCTGCGCGCCGGAGCTGGGAAGTCAGGGCAAATTTCTCGGAGACCGGAAACCCCAGAGTTGTCCTGTAAAGGTGGAGCACGGGCCGATGACTCCGACGCCAGACTTCAAGTTTGCCGTAGTGTTGCATGGGTTAACGGAACGGCATAGTAACCTGGCCGACTTGAGAAGCATACCCCAGATTCCGACCTCTTGCTAATAGCTAACGGCTCATAGCTAACGGCTCCTCCCTCCCCATTTGCATTTTTCCCCGAATTGCCCAACGATAGAGCCGTAACCAGGGGAAAATTCATGCCCTACGAAACGCTCCTCGTCGAGTCCAGCGGTCACGTCGCCACGATTACCCTCAACCGCCCCGATAAGCGCAATTCCATCAACACCCAGATGATCGCGGATTTGCAGTCCGCCCTCGACGCGGTGGAAAAAACTCACGCCCGCGTCGTGGTTCTCACCGGAGCGGGCTCGGTCTTCTGCGCCGGCATGGACCTCGCTCTGTTGCAGGCCATCGCCACGCAATCCCCGTCGGAAAATCAGGAAGATTCCCGCCGCATGGCCAAAATGTTTCGCCGCATCTGGAGCTACTCGAAACCCCTGATCGCGGCCGTCAACGGCCACGCCTTGGCGGGAGGCTGCGGCATCGCCACGCTCTGCGATTTCACCATCGCGGTGCCCGACGCCAAATTCGGCTACACCGAAGTCAAAATCGGTTTCCTTCCCGCGATCGTTTCCGTCTTCCTTACGCGGCAAATCGGGGAAAAGCGCGCCCGCGATCTGCTCCTCACCGGCCGGCTGGTCGATGCCGCCGAGGCAAAAGAGCTTGGCCTGGTCAACGAAATCGTTGCGGCGGAGCGGTTGGCGGAACGCGTCAGCGCCCTTGCGGAAGTCATCATCGCCGCCAGCCCCATCAGCGTCACCCGCGCCAAGCGCCTGTTAATCAGCGCGGCCGCCGCCAGCCTCGATGCGGATCTCGAGCGCGCCGTGCTCGAAAACGCCCGCATGCGCTGCACTCCCGACTTCAAGGAAGGCCTCGCCAGCTTCCTCGAAAAGCGCAAACCGGTCTGGCAAGACGGATCCACCGAGCCCAAGCCGTAAGCCCGCCGCAAAATCTGTGGCTCGTCCCTTCGGAGGTGAGGCCCTTCCTGGTACAACCTCCTTCGCGCACCCATCAGAAAACTCTCAGGGTGGAAGGCCTGAGCTACAGGTTAAACTCTTCCCGTTTCCGTGAGGCTCAAGCGCCCGGAAACACAATTCACCGCCAAGTCCCGCCGGGGTCTGTCTTCCGGCTAACGGCTAACGACTCACGGCTGGCGACTGATTTCATGCATACTAGAAAACCGATCATGCTTGAATACCACGACGTCACCGTGCGCGTTCGCTATGCAGAGACTGACCAAATGGGAGTGGTGTATCACTCCAACTACTTAATTTGGTACGAGGTGGGAAGAGTCGAACTCATGCGCGCCCTCGGCTTCGAATACAAACAGATGGAAATCCAGGACGACACCTTCATCGTCGTCGCCGATGTGCATTGCCGCTACCACCAACCGGCGCGGTATGACGAACTGCTGACCGTCCGGACGCGCATCCTGGAAGCCAAAACCCGAACGCTGAAATTCGGCTACGAACTCTTTCGCCAGCCGGACAACAAACTGCTCGCGACGGGCCACACCATTCACGTTGCCTGCAACCGCGCCGGGCACGTAACGCACTTCCCCGAAAAATATAAGCAGGCCTTCCTCAAGATTGCTGGGCAAAACGCAAACCGGAGCCATGCATGAGCATCGTCCTCACTGGGAATGACCTCACGTTCGACCAGCTCTACGCCGTTGCCTTGCGCCACGAGCCCGTTTCGCTGGCGCCGGCCGCGGTCACCCGTATGCAAGCCTCGCGCGCCGTCGTCGATCGCCTTGTCTCCGCCAACGAAACCGCCTACGGCATCAACACCGGATTCGGCAAGCTTGCTTCCGTCCGTATTTCCGCGGAACAAGTCCGCCAGTTGCAAATCAATCTGGTGCGCTCTCACGCGTGTGGAGTCGGCGCTCCTCTTTCGATTTCCGAAACTCGCGCGATGATCCTGCTGCGGGCCAATGCGCTTGCCAAGGGACTCAGCGGCGTGCGGCCCGTCGTTGTCGAAACGCTCTGCGCCATGCTCAACGCCGGCGTTCATCCCGTAATTCCCTCGCAAGGCTCCGTCGGCGCTTCCGGTGATCTTGCCCCGCTTGCGCATCTTGCCCAAGTCGTCATCGGCGAAGGCGAAGCCCATCTGAAGAACGAAAAGCTGTCCGGCGGCGACGCCATGCGCAAAGCCGGCATTAGTCCCGTCGCGCTGGAAGCAAAGGAAGGCCTCTCGCTCTTAAACGGCACACAAGGCATGCTCGCGCTTCTCAGCTTGGCGCTCCTCGAAGCGGATATTCTCACCGACACTGCCGACGTCGCCGCTTCCCTTTCCCTAGACGCCCTCCGCGGCAGCCCCGGCGCCTTCGACGCCCGCATCATGCACGCTCGCGCGTACGCCGGAGCCGGCACCACCGCCCGCAACCTGGCGCACCTCAACGAAGGCAGCCAGATTCGCGAGTCGCACCGTTCCTCGGAAGCCGACAAGCGAGTGCAGGACGCCTACAGCCTCCGCTGCACACCGCAAGTTCACGGTGCAGTCCGCGATTCTCTGGTACAGGCCCGCGAAATGACGCTGGTCGAACTCAATAGTGCCACGGATAACCCTCTGGTCTTTTGTAGTGGCCGGACTTTGGACCGGCCCGCCGATGCCGCCGACGCAAAATTCGACGGCAAGGGCGACATCATCAGTGGCGGCAATTTTCACGGACAGCCGCTGGCCATGGCCGCCGATCAGGCAGCCATCGCCATCGCCACACTTAGCGGCATTTCCGAACGCCGCATCGAGCAGATGACCAATCCGCTCACGAGCATGCTCCCGGCGTTTCTCACTCCCGATCCGGGCCTCAATTCCGGCTTCATGATCGCGCAGGTCACCGCCGCGGCTCTGACCAGCGAAAACCGCGCTCTTGCCGCCCCGCATTCGGTTGATTCGATTTCTACCTCAGGCAACCAGGAAGATTACGTCAGCATGGGCATGGGCGGCGCGCGCCGTCTGGAACGCATGCTCCATAACTTGCGCCACATTTTAGCGATTGAACTGCTCTGCGCCTGTCAGGGCATCGACCTGCTGGCCCCGCTGCAAACCGGCAACCTCGCGAAAAAGGCCTATGACGCCGTCCGCGCCGCCTCCCCCAAAGTCACCGCCGACCGCCCCCTCGCCCCGGACATCAACGCCGTCGCCGATCTCGTCGCCCAAGCGGCCATCGCCAAAATCTTGCACTGACCTTCTTCTCAGCGATTCCTCAGCCCCCGTCTATTTCTCTGCGCTAGATTGTCAGTCTTGGTCGACCAACAACCTAACCCAAGGCTTCCCAAAAGTAGGTAAACATCCGCCACCCGGCAACGTAACTGAACGGCGCCAACTCCAACGAATAATGCCCCACCGGCAATTCCAGGGTTCGAGGCTCGGCTCCGTGCCATCGCAGCGCTCGCAGCATCTGCTGCGTCAATTCCGGCAGGAATGTAGGGTCATATTTTCCGTACACCATAAACGTATTTCGCCCCGCGCCCATCCCGCGTTCCACGTACGGCATCGGACTGATCGGCGCCCAATATTCGCGGAGTTCCTCCACGCTCACTTCCTGCCGCAATCCTTCCCACACGTGGTTTGTGGTCATTCCCTGGCTCACTACATCCGCGAAATACGTGGAAACGTGGAAAAATCCACCGGCCCGCACGCGCTTGTCATGTACAAGTGTGATGTACCCCACCGACGATCCGATGCTGGTTCCCAAAATCCCAAGCCGCGTGTACCCGCGCTGTTCCAGCCAACTCAGGCAGGCCCGCGCATCCTTCACCGCTTGCCGGTTGGCGGCCAGCGTTAAGCCGATGTTCGGCCCCACCAACTGATCCGCTCGCTCATGCCCCTTGGCCATGCGCCGGTCGTGGTAGGGCAAGCTCATCTTCATCGCCGAAATGCCCATGCGTTGCAGCCAATGACACAGCGCCACCTGCCCGTGCCACTTTGCGTTCCAGTTCGGCAACACCAGCACCGCCGGTCCATGCTTCCTTGCTGGGAAAAACTGCGCGTGCACGACGTTATTTTCCGTCCAAGGCGATTTCATCGGGCTCGTAAACGTGAGCACGTTCTCCCGGTCCAGCCGGTAGTCAGTCACTTCTTCTGGCGAATACCATTCCGCGCTGCGCTCTGTCGCTTCTCGCGCATACTCCCGCAAGAACGCCCGCGGATCGGCCAGCGCTGGGGTCTTCATCCGGCTCGCCACCCGCCACTCGTCACTCGCCACTTCCTCCAAATGTTCCAATCCCCACGCGAACGGCCGCACCATCCGGTTATCGTCCGTGGTCCATCGCCGGTGCTCATACCGCCGGATCCAGTGCTCATGCCAACTCATCGCCATAGTTCCAGTTTAGCGAATCGCCCGGTGGCCTCCAAAACTGAGTCACGCCACCAGAGCCTCCGTTGCCTCTGCGCTCCTCTGTGGTCTCTGTGGTAAGCCTTTCCTGCCCTTGCTCTCTTTAGTCATCCGACAACTTTCCCTATACCCCGCGTTGAGCGCCTCTCCCTCCTGTGGCACAGTCGAAACTGTGATCCCCCTCTTCTTCTTCCTCTTCGGCATCTGCATCGGCAGCTTTCTGAATGTTTGCATCACGCGCATTCCGGAAGGCATATCCGTCATCTCGCCGGGCTCCCGCTGCCCCCGCTGTGAGATGCCGATCAAGCCTTACGACAACATCCCTGTTTTCGGTTGGCTTTTCCTGCGCGGGAAATGCCGGAATTGCGGCCTGCCCATCTCCCCGATGTATCCGATCATCGAGTTCCTCACCGGCGCGATTTTCGTCCTCACCTATTACGAATTCGGCGTCACCTTTCTCACCCTGAAATGGCTGATCCTCTCCTGCCTGATCATCACCCTGACGGTGACCGATCTTCGCGTCCGCCTGCTGCCTGACGCGGTTACGTTTCCTGGAGCCACGCTGGGCCTGCTGCTCTCTTTCCTGATCACCATCTATGACCCCACTGCGGGCACTCTCTACTACTGCGCTTTCCATAGGCTCCCGCCCTACCCCGGCGTGGTGTTCAATGTCCTGAATTCCGTTCTCGGCCTGTTGCTCGGCAGCCTGCTCCTGTGGGGGGCGGCCGCTGCCTATAAACTCGTTCGCAAGCGTGAAGGTATGGGCTTCGGTGATGTCAAAATGATGGCGATGGTGGGCGCCTTTCTTGGCCCTCGCGGCGCTTTCCTGACGATCCTCGTCGGCACTCTGCTCGGCAGCATTGTCGGCCTCTCCTGGATTGCTTTGCTCTACCTTTATGGCTGGAAGCGCAAACTGGCGGAGCGCGCCGCGCGCCGTGGTCTCGGCAGCGTCTCCAACCTGCGCTGGGCCATCGTCTCGCAATATCAATTGCCCTTGGGGACATTCCTTGGCGTCGGCGCCATGGGAGTCGTTTACCTTGTGCCCAGCCTGCTCGACCTATTCCTGCGCTAATTCCCTATAAGCCTTCGCGGCATACATCGGTCCAGTTATCCTTTCGCACCCCCCATCCCCTCATCCCCTCGAACGCGCTAAAATAGGTTTTGAACCCAGCAAGGCGTTTCGGAGCTGCCTGGCCGCTCCTTTGGAGGTTGTATTATGCGAATTTCATCTCTTTACCGCATGGCCGCTCTTGCCGGGCTTTTCTACCTTACGGCAGGCCTCGCCTGGGCCCAGCAAGACACCTCTCAACAGCCCTCTACCGACGCCGTTGCCGAGGCCGCTCGCAAGGCACGCGCTGAGCAAAAAACCGCTCCCAAACCTAAAAAGGTCTTTACCAACGACGACATGCCCGCCACCCCGGCCGAGACCTCCGCCAAGCCTGCCGAGGGCGCCCCGGGCGAGACGCAAGCCGCCTCCGAGGGAGGCGACGAAAATAATCCCAAGAGCGAAACCTATTGGCGCAAGCGCTTCCAGAAACTCCGCGACAAAATCAGCCAGACCGAGCAGGAACTCGACGTCCTTCAACGCGAGCTCAACAAGGATCAGGTCCAGTATTACCCCGATCCGCAGAAGGCTCTGCAGCAGCAGTACAGCCGCTCTGACATCAACGAGAAAACCGCCAAGATCGAGGCCAAAAAGAAGGAACTCGAATCCCTCAAGCAGCAGATGAGCGATCTGGAAGACGACCTTCGCAAAGCGGGCGGCGATCCCGGCTGGGCGCGCTAGCTCACCCTATTTCGCACAAACAACACTCAGCTCACGCGAGCTCCGGAACTCGGGTTGCCAATCTGCGCCTTGGCCACGCGCCCAACCGCAAAACCGCAACGTTTATTTTCTCCATCGCCTTTCTCAAATCGCCTCCCCTCGTGTCCACCGCACTTGTTTTCGTCGTCATTCTTCAGGACAATGCGCTCGGGCTCCAATCAGGATTCCCAGTGGTTCCTCCAAGAGTCCATGACCGCGCTCCATCGTCAGTCCCCCGCGTTTCGCAAGGCGCTCTTTGAAAGCGAACGCCTGCGCATTTACATTTTTCTCGCCCCGATTGCTTTCATTCTGGCCATTCGCGCGGTTCGCACGGTGATCGCGCCGACGCCGGAAAATCTGCCCACGTTTTATCTCTTTACGGGAATGACGATAGCCGTAGTCTGCGTCGAAAGGGCCACGCTGCGCGCCTCAAAGCTCGCGACGCGCAATGACGCCAATTTCCGCACGCAAGAGACGTTCCTCAAGGCCATGGAGGAAATCAATGCCGCCATAGCGGGGACGTCAAGGAAGGTCGCTTCATCAACTTTGTCGCCGGCAGCCTCGGCCTCGACGCAGCCACGCTGGAAATCCCCTCCGCCGGCCATGCTGCGCTTTTCCTCTACTGGCTGAAATACGATCGTTTCGAGCTTCTCGAAGCCCACGCCCTGCCCCTCGGCATCTCCGCTGCGTTCTTTTCCGATCCACCGGTCACGCTGGATATGGCTCCGGGTGATTTGCTGGTTCTTGCCACCGACGGCTTTTTCAAATGGGCCAACACCGCGGAGGAGCGCTTCGGCACCGATCGTCTCGGCATATCCGTGCGGGCCGCTCGCCATCTGTCCGCGGCCGAGATTATTTCCGGCTTGTATCAGGATGTCTTGAAATTCGCCGGGCAAACCAAACAGATGGAAGACCTCACGGCAATTGTCATCAACCGAACTTAGCTGGCCGCCTCGCCATCCTGACGGCAAGGATTCCGTTTTTAGACAAGAGAGGGAACGTGGGACCTGAATCACACTTCGGAAGAACGCTTTAATTCACGAATCCGCTGTCCAGCACAGCTTGGCCTTTTTCCAGCATCGCCAACCCTTCCCTCAATGCCTCGGTTCCGCGCTCCAGCGCGGCCCACGCCAGCCGTTCAGACTCCTCCGCAATCTTCTCCAGGCAAGCGTCCAGGGCGGCCTCGTCGTCCAGCACGCGCGCATCCAGCAGCCCCACCAGCTGCTCCATCGCCTTCTGATGAATCTCCTGAAACGCCTGTTCCAGCGAAACCTGCCCGATGCACAGGTCGCACACCATCCCGGCGTAACGCGATTCCAAGCAACTCGCCTCGATGCGGTCCTGCAGCTCCTGCAGGGCCAGTTCGGCCACGCTGCGATCTTCCACGGGGCGCTCCATCTGTCCTCGGTTCATGGCCTGGCTCTCCTTTCGAGAGTCTCGCGACACCGAGAGCCTACTGGCTTCTTTTGTGTTGTCACAATAGACCACGCGAAACAGTCAATACCCCTCAGTACACAAACTCACGCTGGCTTTCTTGGGCGTCTATCGGCGGGCTTTTCTTGCGGAGGATCTCTTCTTCGTTTTTGTTTTCGGCTTGGCGGCGGTGCGTCGCTCCAGCCGTTCTACAAATTTCCTTATGCGCCGCTCCAGAGTTGCTTGCGACTTAACCGCCACCAAATACCGCACGATTTGCCGGCGCAGCGCGGTCGTCATTCCTCGAAACATCTGTTGTGCCTTCGGCGAGTTCCGCAAGGCCAGCACCAGCGCCGGCGGCAATTGCGGCTCGCGGGATTCTTGATCCCGGCGGATCGCAATCTCCACCACCGCGCCAGTGTCCAGTCTCAGCTTCCTGCGAATGTCTCCGTGAATTGCCAGCCGGTACGCACCCCTCCCGCGTGAAACCAACGTGCTCCGAAATGGAACACCTTCCACGGTTCCCATCACCGGAACGTGCGCTCCCTCCCCAATTTGTTTGGAAACGTCCGCCGGAACATCCACGAACCGCACCATGCCGATCTTATAGATGCGGCTTGAGAAGATCAGATATTCCGAATCCACACGAACTCCCGCTAGGCTGCCGAATGAAGCATCTCAATTGGGCTTTCGCGCTATATGCAGCGCCACCGAATTCAGCATCATCAGCACAATCCGCACTTCTCCATAACCCACGTGCTTCATCAGGCCGGCCAATTCCTCGGGCCGGAAAAATCGCGCCACCGATTTGGGCAAGTAGGCATACGCCGCCGGGTCGCCGGAAATCCACCCGCCGATTTTCGGCAACATCCGCTGGCAATAAAATCGATACGCGTCGCCCAGCATGCCTGGCGCCGGTTCCGTGAACTCCAGGATCGCCACGCTGCCTCCCGGCTTCAGCACGCGGAGAATTTCCCGCAGTCCCGCTTCGTAATTCGCCAGGTTGCGAAAACCGAAAGCGCTGGTCACCAGATCAAACGAACTGTCGGCCAAGGGCAAATGCAGCGCGTCCGCCTCAAAAAACGGAATCGGCGCCGCGCCGCTGGCTTCCTCCAGCGCTTTCTCTCGCGCGCGCACCAACATGGTGTGCGAAAAATCCGCCCCGATTATCTTTGCATTTGCCTTTCGCGCCAGAGAAAAGGCCAGATCGCCCGTGCCGCAGCACAGGTCCAACGCCAGTGACTCCGCGCGGTCCAGAATCGGGTTCAGTTCCCGCGCCGCGCGCGCCCGCCAGCGTTTGTCCATCTGCCCGGAAAGCAGGTGATTCAACAGATCGTAGCGCGGGGCGATCCGCGTAAACATCTCGCGCACCTTGCGCGAAGCGTCCTGCTCGCTCGTCGCGCCCTCCGGCTGCGTGCCCTTGGGCAAGCTTTCCACGTCAGGCATCGCACTTCCCCAGCGCTTTCAGCGGCCGCGCAAAGAATTGCGGCGCACAGCGCAAAATGCACTCCACTTTTTTCTCCGGCACGTCGTCAAATGTCTCCGCCTCTCCGATCCGCGGCGCCAGCACGAAGCGCAACTTCCCTTCCCGCGTCTTCTTGTCGGCATGCATCGCCTGCAACAATCGTTTCGCCGACGTTTCCGGCCACTCCGGCAGCGGTCCGATGCGTCGCACCAGTGTCACGATGCGCGACACTGCATCCGCCGGCGTTCCCGTCACTTCGTGCCCGAGCAATCCGGCGCACATCATGCCCCATGCCACCGCTTCTCCGTGCTGGAATCTCCGGTACCGCGTCGCCGACTCCAGCGCGTGCCCGAACGTGTGCCCGAAATTCAAAATCTCCCGCAAACCCGATTCTCGTTCGTCTTTCCCCACCACCCGGGCCTTAATCTCGATCGAGCGCCGAATCACGTGCTCCAGCGCCCTTGCGTCGCGCCGCAAAATCGCATCCATCCCGCTTTCGAGAAACGCAAAAAGCTTCGGATCGGCAATCACCCCATACTTGATCACTTCCGCCAGTCCGCTGCGAAACTCGCGGTCGGGCAAAGTCCCCAGCGCCTTTGGGTCCACCAGCACCAGCCTTGGCGGGTAAAAGGCCCCAACCAGGTTCTTCCCTTCCGGCAGATTCACGCCGGTCTTTCCACCAACGGCGCTGTCTACTTGCGCCACCAGCGTCGTCGGCACCTGCACCAACTGCACCCCGCGCAGGTACGAAGCCGCCGCAAATCCCACGACGTCTCCAACCACTCCGCCGCCGACGGCCACCAGCAACGCTTTCCGGTCCGCGCCCGTCCTCACGAGGGCGCGCGAAATCTTCTCCACGGTCTGCAGATTCTTGGCTTCTTCCGCGTCATCAAACTGGTGGACGTGCTTAGCGAATCCCTCCGGCATTCCGCGCCGGATTTCTTTGCCCAATGCCTTCCACACTTTCGGCGAAGTTAAAATATGGATGGAGGAAAATCTTCCGAGTCGCGCGATTTCTCTTTCCGCCCGCTCCAGAATCCCGCGCTGGCACAACACAACATAGTCTCCGCTCGCGGAGCGAACCTTAACGGCTTTGGCTGGGGTCGATTTCATCTGCGTCGGTGAATATTTTCAATGTAGCACACGCCCCGCGAACCCCAAACTCAGTGTCGACCGCGGCTCCCGGTGTATACTCTCTGCCGCCGGAAATTCCCGCTGAGCCTGCGGTTGGCATCCCGTGCCGCGGCCTCTTCCGGCAAGCCCGCTTCTCATTTCCTCTACTGACGGCGCTGCGCGGCAGGAGTCAATCCAGCATGCAGTCCACCATTTCCCGGCTCGTCCACATTCTGGTTTTCTCGGTGGCGGCTCTATTCGCTGCGCTTTTTGCCGCGCCCCTCAACGCCGACAACATCACCTCCACCCGCGTCGGCTACTATCGCTTCCCTGCGATTCATGGCGACACAATCATCTTTACCGCCGAAGGCGATCTCTGGTCAGTCAGCGCCAAGGGAGGCCCCGCCCGCCGTCTCACTACGAATCCCGGCCAGGAAACGCACGCCGCAATCTCTCCTGACGGCAAAACCGTCGCCTTCACCGCCGACTATGAAGGCCCGGTCGACGTCTATACCATGCCCGTCGACGGTGGTTTGCCGGAACGCCGCACCTGGGATGCCGGAGCCGACGTCGCCGGATGGACGCCTGACGGCCGCGTCCTGTTCCGCACGCGCCGCCACTCCACGCTGCCCGATCCGAAGCTGGAGGCCATCGACGCCGAAGGCCGCCGCGAAATCCTTCCGCTCTCACAGTCCGCCGAAGGCGCCTTCACTCCCGACGGGAAAACCCTCTTCTTCACTCGCCTTCCCTGGCAAGGCAGCTCCACCAAGCGCTACAAGGGCGGCACCGCCGAAAATATCTGGCG
>JAJPIE010000031.1 GCA_021324935.1 Acidobacteriota bacterium | reverse complement strand
TTTGAATCCAGCTTTAATCTGCTCCAGATCGGCCACGTCCATCTTGACAGCCAGCGCTTCGCCACCCTTGGCGCAAATTTCCCGCACCAGTTCGGCGAGCTTCTCTTCATTGCGCGCCGCCACGGCAACCTTCGCGCCAACCTCGGCAAGCGCATGTGCGGTGTCGCGCCCGATCCCTTGCGAGGCGCCGGTAACAACCGCAACCTTATCCTTCAGACTAAACATTGCGATTCAACCTGTAGCTCACCCCTTCAGGGGTGAGGCTTTTCCCTGCCATCTGCAATTCCGCCCGCAAATCCGAAAACCACCGGGCCTGGAGTCCCGAGCTACAATCCCTCACGCCTCGCCCGCTCCTGTTGCACAGGCTTTAGCCTGTGCTGCCGAGCCAACATCGAAGCATCCCCACTCCGGACAAAAACGTTCTGCCAGCAAGAAAGCAGCGCAACGCCGCTCCTGCACAGCGGATTCAAGCCGCGTCCGATTTGGCCGCGGCGATTTTCTCCACTGTTGCTTGCAAACTCTTTTCGTCTTCCACGTTCAGTGTGGTCACCGAACGCTCGATCTGGCGCATCAATCCGGTGAGCACCTTGCCCGGGCCAACTTCGATAAACGTGGTCACGCCTTCGTCGAGCAGTAATCGCATGGATTCTTCCCAGCGCACGGGCATGGACACCTGCCGGATCAAAGCTTCGCGGGCGTCGTCGCCCTTCTGGATCGTGTCCGCGTCCACGTTGGTGACCACCGGCACATGAGGATCGGCAAACTGGATGGCACGAAGATCCTTTTCCAGCTTTTCCTGCGCGGGCATCATCATCGCCGAATGAAACGGCGCCGATACCGGCAGTATCACAGCCCGCTTTGCGCCCAACTGCGAAGCAATCTCCACCGCGCGTTTCACGGCCGCGGCTTCCCCGGAAATCACAGTCTGCTCTGGCGAATTCAGATTTGCCGGCGCGCACACGCCGCCCTCCGCCGCTCGTTTGCACGCATCGGCCACCACCGCGGGCGACAATCCCAGAATCGCGGCCATCGCGCCCTGCCCCGCCGGAACCGCTTCCTGCATGTACTTTCCGCGCTTGTGCACCAGTTTCACCGCCTCGGCAAAATTCAATGTGCCGGCGGCCACCAGCGCCGAATATTCGCCCAGGCTATGCCCGGCCACAAACTCCGCTCCGATGCGCTTTTCCGAAAGCGCCCAAAGCGCCGCGACGGAAACCGTCAAAATCGCGGGCTGCGTATAAGCCGTCTGCTTCAACTCCTCTTCCGTGCCTTCAAAGCAAATCCTGGAAATGGAAAAGCCCAGCGCTTTGTCGGCTTCGTCGAAAATCGCGCGCGCCGCCGGATACTTTTCCGCAAGTTCCTTGCCCATGCCGGAGTATTGCGAAGCCTGCCCCGGGAAGATGAATGCTACTTTGCCCATAAAATGCTCCTCTCTCCGGACGTCACATTTGCGCGTGGGTCAGGGAGAGCTCTTGTTCGATTTTCTCATTCAACCGCGCGCGAGCAAGACCCGCCGCCACGCGAATGGCGTTCTTGATGGCGTTGGCGTTGGAGCGGCCATGGCCAATCACGCAAACGCCACGCACTCCCAGCAGCGGCGCACCGCCGTATTCCGAGTAGTCCATGGTGCGTTTGAGACCCTTGAAGGCCCCCTTGGAAAACAGATAGCCCAACTTCGAGGACAGCGAACTCTTGTACGTCTTGCGCAGATACTTGACGATTTCCATCGCCAGCGCTTCGCAAATCTTCAGCGCGATGTTGCCGACGAATCCGTCGCAGACAATCACGTCCACCTTGCCGGAAAACAAGTCGTTGCCTTCCACATTGCCGACAAACTGCACCGGCAAAGTCTTGAAGCGGTCGTACACGGCACGCGTTAGTTCATTGCCCTTGATCTCTTCCTCGCCGACCGATAGCAGCCCCACACGCGGCTTGCGGCTGCCGAACGTCAGCCGGTAGTAAATCTCGCCCATCACACCGAACTGCAGCAGGTGCTCCGGCTTCGAGTCTACGTTCGCCCCGACGTCCAGGAGCACGGATACGCCGCCCTTGGCGTTGGGAAATGGCGCGGCCAGCGCCACGCGGTCCACCGATTCCAGCGTGCCGAGGATGAACTTCGCCGTGGTCATCACCGCGCCGGTGTTCCCTGCGCTGACGATCGCGTCCGCCGCGCCATCCTTCACCAGGCGCGCCGCCACGTGCACCGAGCTATCCTTCTTTCGCCGGAAGGCCTGCGCCGGGTGATCCTGCATGGTGATCACTTCGCTGGCCGGAACAATCTCAATCGGCAGCGAAGGCTTGATATACGTCTCCAGCACCGGGCGGATCACTTGCGGTTGTCCAACCAGAAGCACGCGTACGCCGTACTCCTTGGCGGCGCGAACGCTCCCCTCCACCTCCGGACGGGGTGCGTGGTCTCCCCCCATGGCATCCACGGCGATTGTGATCATGGAGTTTTACTCGGCGACTCCGGCAAGCCCTCGATGAAAGCACACACCTGAACCAACGCCCATCCGGGGCCTGGCAAATATTTCAACCGCTTACTTCGTGTCGTGAACCGGCCGGCCTTTGTAATAGCCGCAATGAGGGCAAGCCCGGTGGGGCTGCTTCATTTCGTGGCAATTCGGACACTTGGCCATCGCAGGCGCAAACAAGTGATCGTGAGCGCGACGCTTGTTCTTGCGCGCCTTGGAATGTCTACGTTTTGGATTAGGCATTACTTCACTCCTGGTTCTCGCCTCGCTCGTGGCAACACACTGCGCCAGTCCGAACAAGGTCGGATTCTATGGGCTTTTAGCCCGGAAATCTATTGTTTCTTGAGCCAGTCCTGCTTTAGCCGTGCGAGGGGAGCCAACCGCGGATCCGTGGCGTGGGTCTCGCAGCGGCACTCTTCGTGATTGAGATTCGCGCCGCAGGTGGAACACAATCCGCGGCAATCGCTTTGGCAAATCACCTTCATCGGCAGTGACAATAGCACCTGTTCCTTGAGCACGTCGGCCAGAAACAGCCCTTCTCCTTCGAAAAACCCGATTTCTGTGTCGTCGTCTCTCAGCCGCTCCTCCTCGTGCTTGGCACCTTTCGGAAGCGGCTGATAGAAGAGGTCGAAATCCTTGTGAACTTCCTCGATTACAGGCTCCAGGCAGCGGGCGCAGACCATCTCGATCTTTGTCTCCAGGATCCCCGCAACGCGAATCTGCCCGTCCAATAATTCGGCCGCGGCGGTGACCTCCAAGGGCCCTGCCTGCTTCACCTCATTGGCGCCGTAATCGATGCTGCCCGGAGCGTATTCTTTCCGGATGTGCACCTTACGGACGGCTAGTTCCTTTACGTCGAGGAACATATCTGCGGCGCCTCCGGCGCGTGCGCTCATGCTTATCCATTATTTGGGCAGAAGGGGGGTAAGTCAAGAAATCGAGGCAAGAAGCCGGGCGATTCGCTGCGGTTCGGTCAACTGGAGTTACTAGTACTGGCTTTCGCCCCGTGTTTCGACCAAAAGCCCACGGCATTTCTGGCGCCTGTGCCCTGTGACCCAGCGAGCTGCAGCGAGGAATTTTGGGAGGTTTTGCTATGATGCCTCTTGTGAAAACTCTGCTTCAGTCCCTCTTGCGGCCCTTCGGTTTGCGCTTGGCGAGGCTGCAGGGCGTTCAAAGGCGGGAATTTGGCGCGGAAGTCCTGTTTTCGGTGCTTCGCCAGGCGGGCTTTGCGCCTGCCCACATTCTCGACGTTGGCGCGAATCATGGGAATTGGACGCGCACGGCGCTCCAGTTTTTTCCCGGCGCGCAATATACACTCCTCGAGCCCCAGGACCCGCTGAAGGTCTACATCGAGGACTTGCGGAAGGCCGGCAAAAATATCACCTGGATCAGCGCGGGAGCTTCCGACGCCACCGGCAAGCTTCCCTTCCATCTCTCTCATCGCGACGACAGCAGTTCGTTTCTCTCGCCGGAAGGTGCCTCGGGGCCCGCTGTCCCCATTGAGGTTTGGGCGCTGAACGATCTTCTCGTGGAGCACAAACTCCCGGTCCCGGAGATGGTGAAAATCGACGCCGAGGGTTTTGATTTGAAGGTATTGCGCGGAGCCACGAACCTGCTGGGAAAGACGGAAGTCTTCCTGGTTGAAGCTTCGGTGCTCTGCCCTTTTGAGAACTCCGTTGCAGCGGTCGTGCAATTCATGGCCGGGCACGGCTACCGCCTTATCGACATCACGGAGCTCAATCGCAGCCCAAAACACAATGTGCTCTGGCTGACGGAACTTGCGTTCCTGCGCATGGAGAGCACGCTGCTTCGCGCGGCCAATTCCTACGAGTAAGCGAAGGCGCACTCTACCCGGCTGCGTGTGAATCCGGGCTCCATGCAATTCTGCAGAATCTAGCGCTTCAGCACCAGGCAACTCGCAATCATGTCGTGGAGCGCCTGCTTTCGTTCGGTGAACCCGGCCATGATGTAACCGATTCCCAAGGGAATCATCCCGGTAACTATCTTCGCGAAAAAGCGCCCGGACGCCCGGCCGAAACTGAGCCGGTTCCCCATCAAATCGGTCACATAGATGCCCAACGCCTGCTTGCCCCAGGTGGCCTGTTTTTCGCCGCTCTCCAGATACGCGTGGTACAACCACTGGATCAGAATCGAAATGGCCACGAAGAACAAAATCAAGGTAATGAATGCGCCAACCTGCGCGGCATTAGGCTGTCCATGGATTTCCCCGATCGTGCCGATGCTCGCAGCGAGTCCCGTCAAAAACAGAAACGGGAGAAGCAGAATCAGAATCGCCACAGTGAGAATCAGGCCATCAATTAGGTAGGCGAAAAATCGCAGCCAAAACCCGGCATAGACGAAGCTTCGCGATATCACAAGCCCCGCCGGATCCGCATACGTAGAACCTGCCGCGGCAAGCGGATAGCCCGCCGTCACCGGCGGCGCAGCTGCAACTGGCGCCGGCCGCCCAACCGGCGTTCCGCATCCGCCGCAAAATGCGGCATCCGCCGTCAGACTTCCACCACACTTGGAGCAATACACGGTCAGCGCCCTCCATTCTGATTCACCAGGCCTATTTTGGAAACGCGCCTGAATTTTCGAGCGCCTAGCTTATTCCTCACACCCTTCCCGTTGCAACTCGTCCAGATGCTTCTGGGCGTCCGCGCTCCCCCGGCGCGCGGCCGTGGACAGCAGGACCTTCGCCTGCGCGCAATTCTTGGAGACTCCGCGGCCCGTGCGATACAAATCGGCCAGGGTCACTTCCGCGGCCAGATTGCCTTTTTCCACTGCTGCCCAGAGCAGCCGCACGGCTTCGGGCACTTCCGCTTCGCGGTTACGTGCGTGCAAGATGGCCAGAGCTCGCTGGTATTCCGGCTGGTCCGCGGCGTTGGAAGATTCCGCGGGAGCGGAAGCGGGTGGTGCGCGCGTGACCTGGGTCAGCGGCACCAGCGAAGCAGAGGTTGCGTCTTTCAACTGCGGTACAGGTGTCGCTTCCGAAGCTGCCGGCAGTTCCGTGCTCTGCGTCACGTTGGCATTTGAGTCGGCGGCGGATGGGGCGGTTGCAGATGCCGGCGGCCTCGGTGGATTCGTGCCGGCCGCGGTTTGCCCGGATTCCGCAATGGCCGGCGGCCCGGCGGCAGCCAGTGCCGCGGAACGCGATGGCTGCACACTTCCAGAGATGTCGTCCCCGGCGATTTTCTGCCCCAGCCAGATCAAGGCACGGCCGAGTTCGCGATGGTAGACGAAAGAACCCGCAACCAAGGTAAGCACGAGCATGATGCCAATGGCCCGGCTCAACGTAAAGCGGTCCATCCATCCGGGCATGGCTTGCTCGTTCTCACCTTCCAGAGACGAGAGCGGCTCCAGCGCCGGGGGAAGGTCCGCTTGTAGGTCACGAAGAGGTTCCTGTGAAGGGTGAACCACAGGCTCTGCCAGTGGCATCTCTCGTCGGAATTCCGGTTCCGGTTCTGGTTCTGGCTCCGGCACGGCAACGGCTGGAACCAATGGCGCAAGCGCCGCTTCCGTGGGCGCCGGCCCAACTTGTTCGGCTAATTCCTTCTTCTTGGAGTTCGGTCGAATGGAGGAGAGTTTCAGTAGCGGAGGGAGTTCCTCAGGTTCCGAAAGTTTTGGCGTTGGCGGCGCCGGCGCAGGGTTGGAAACCGGGAGTTGCACCGCAGGTGGCAGGGGGCGGCGCTCCGTGGCGCGAATCTCGTCCCGCAGTTCTTCGAAGCTCGAATTCTCCTCCGCCGGCGCCTGTGCCGCCTGACTCTTTTTGCCCAGAGGCCTGTCCGATTGATCCAGCCACCGGCGAATCTGATCTCGCGCGTGCGCGGAAAGCCCTGCGAACTCAAGCGCCGCGAGGTGCCCGGTGTCCTGCAACCGCACGACAATGGCGTCTCCATCGATGCGCGCGCCCGGTTCCAGGATGAAAGAGAAGGCGACCTTCTCGGATTGCTGCAAGGGCAGCATCGCCCGAACCGCGAATCCGTGCTCGGATAGGTCGCGCATCATGCCGCCATTCGCGGGGGGAAGCTCCACGTACACAAGGCTGACGGGGCGCTTGCGGGTTTGTGTTCGGCGTTCGATCCGTGCGGTCATGGCAGGGGGCGTTGCCAGAATTCTAACCCGCATTCACGCCTTGCGCGACGCGCTTCTTCAAGGAAGCGCCAAAGAGGGAACCCGGCGGCGATAGGCGTGCAATTTTGACGGAATTGCTGAAGTTCCCCTCGAAAGCGGCGAAAGCGTCCGCTTCGGCCCTGGGACCTGTCCCAGGGCCGGCTCCTCAGCACGATCGCAAACGAACCCCGCCGTTACTTCTTGCGCGCCAGCTTGACGGCCACGCCCAGCAGCAGCTTGCGGTCGTTCTCTTCCATTTGCCCCAGCAAACCCCGCAGGCGATTGATAAATCCGCCCCACTTGCCGGAAAGCCCCCATTCCTCCGACGTGGCATCCTTCTGCCGGGGAATTACCAGCGGCTTCGCCGGACCGCTGCCCTGATAGAACAGCTGGTAAAGCGGCACCTGCATGGCGCTCGCCAGCTTTTCCAGCGTTTCGATCGACGGCGTGGTATGGCCATTCTCGATCCGGGAGAGATAGCAACGCGAAAGCCCCGTGCGCTCTTCCAGGTCGCCCTGCGACAGTTTCTTTTCCCTGCGAATATCCCGCAAACGTTCTCCGATCATTCCTGTGTTCTCCTTGTTTGTGTTCCGCCTGCTCCCCTGCGAAGAGTAGTGGGGGACGATTGCTCGAGTTGCATCGGAATTACCTGACCTTGATCTACCTGCTCGGTGATGTCGCTCGCGAGGCCCAGAAAGCGCACAATGCGCCCCTCGGGATCGCGAATGACGAATCCCCGATCGAAAATCCAGCGAACAGTCCCATCCGGGCGGCGGATGCGATAGGTACTTTCAATCCGGCCTCCCGGAAATTCCTGCCCGATGAAAAGAAAGGCGTTTTCCCTGTCCTCGGGAACAACGGCATCGATCCAGGAATGGCAATCGCGGGTCAACTCCTCGCGCGAGCGGCCCCAGACGGTTTCGTAGGACGGGCTGATGTAGAGAACGTTTTCGGTTTCGGCTTCGACGAACCAGAGCACTTCGTTGGAAGCCAGCTTCGCTTCCGCGAACTGGCGGTCCAGGGCCGGTTGCGTCTTGGCATGCACCCGGCGAATGAGTTCGTCACGGAAAAATTCGAGTTCGGAGCTGAGCCGGCTGATCTCCAGATCCTTGGATTGTTCAACGCGATACAGATTCTCAAGGAGCTGTTCGGAAAGGTTGCGCTGGCGAGCGATCGTGGCCGTGCCCGTGAGCGTCATCGTCGTGGCCACGCAAATGTATGCCACCAGCGCAAGCGGCATCGCCGTCGCCGTAGCAAACGGCCCGTACCCGTGCAGCGATCCCCAGGTGGCAAAGCCGCAAAGCACCAGACACGTCCCCGACGCTTCCAGCGGGCAGAAGCGGATACCCACCCACACCAAAAACGGTACGCACAGAAACAGCGGCGTATCCACGCGGTCCGTGAAGATTCCCGCCGGCCCAAAGCTTACCACGCACACGATGCTGAGCCCGACCAGCAACGCCACCATTTCCGCCAGCTCGCTCAGGTGCAGCGGATGATGCGTGCCTTGCAACTGCAAAACCAGGAACGGCGCCACCACCAGCACGCCCAGCGCATGACCTGCCCACCAGGCCGCCAGCGTTCCAAGCACCTCGGTCCGGCTGGGGTCCAGATGTGCGTAGAGAAAAGTAGTGCCCAGGGTGGCGCTCACCAGCGTGGACAATACACCGGCCAATCCCGAATACCTCAGGACATTACCGGGGCTGGAGAAGGCCTTCCCGCCGCCCGCGTAGCGATTCACCAGGTACCCCCC
>JAJPIE010000081.1 GCA_021324935.1 Acidobacteriota bacterium | reverse complement strand
GCGGACGTTTTGGATTTGTAGAACTCCAACAAATATTAAAAACGGACCTACACAGAAAAAGACAAGCAAGTTTTTCATCGCAATATTTTCACACGTCAACAATATCCGTAATAGAGATTGAATTCCAAGCTGAGACACTACTCGCAGGATTGTCGTTTCGGTCCCATGCGTCGAGCAAGAGGAAAAACGTGCGCAAGGCAAGCAAATCATCGGGAGCAAGTTGCTTCCCTCCTGTGGTCCCTTCGACTTCTTGGAGTTGAGACGAGTCGCTGCTGTCGGCAGTAGAGCGCATGGCTGTGTGGAATTCTGAGGAAGATTAGAGGGATGACTTGGCGAGTGCCCCTCTATGTACTAATAGCCGCCGAGCGAGCAAAAGTGCTCAAAGAAAAAATGCTCACAAAAAGTGCAAGGTTCCGCCGTCGTGCGATGTAACGATTCTTCTCATGCGGGTTTTCGGAAACGCGCACCAGCCCGAAAACACTCGCTCCCTACTTATACTAATGGGCAAGAAGTCGGAAAAACTCCCCAAAGAAAAAATACGCGTGCGATTTCAAAATATTCCTGGTCTCGTTTTCTCCCTTCCGAAACGCGGACGAAACAACTGGCGCATTCAAAAAGAAATTTGGGCGGGAGCGACCCGGCGCGCACGTTTGGCGGCAAAACCGCACAAACACCCGGGTCGCTCCCGCCCAAATCGAGCTTTTCGTCCGCGGTCTTTTTTCAGAGTCAATTTCCGCAGTGTGTTCTTCTGCGGAGACTTGTGACGCGGCCTAGGTGAACGGAACGACTACGTTTACGGGTGAACACTGCTTGTGTTCCTTTGTTCACGCTTGCCGACGCGCCGCAGAACGCGAGCGGTATTTTTCGACCAGAACGATGGCTGTGTTTCTGTGTTCTGCTCGTTGCCGCAGAAACCGACAGCTCGGGTCGAGAGGGATAACCAGGTCAGAGGCCCCCCTTGAAACAGGTTGGAAAGGCAAGCTACGGCCCTGATGTCAGTGTCTCAGTCCTAATGCTTTCCTTAGTCTCGTCACGACACGAGTCCGCGCAGGTGGCGACTTCAGAGAGTGTTCCCATATTCTTATTACTTGCCAATTAAGTGCCCGCAATTCCTTTATGCGGCGGCGATCACGGCTGCGGTTTCCGAAAATCTTAGCTCTCCAGTAGCCCCTGTTGTCCTCGGGCAGTCGATAACATCGAGGGCAACCGTGCCAAAAGCAACCGTCAATGAAAACAGCCAATCGTTGTGTACGGAAAACAAAATCGGGTTTGCCAGGTAGGTCAGCGTGCCTTCGCCAGCCGGAGAGTCCAGCTCCTCGCAGCAGCTGCAGAAATGCTCTTTCTGTTGTCGCGTTACCCTTCGAATGAATGCTCGCCATGTTTCGCGAGCGTTGTTCTCGGGAAAGCCAGTCCGCCATTGCCTTTTCGAATCCTATTTTGTTTCAGGGCGCTTGATCTTCCCGTATTTTTTCTCAAGCCAATCGAGAAGATGGAGCTGGTCCTCGATTGTAGCGCGGCGGACTTGCTTCAGCAGCTCGATACGGCCGGGCTTTGGTGGCGCAATATTCTGCAGCCCCTCATTGCAGTTTGTACAAACGGCGCGTAGGTTCTCCGGCCTGTCAGTGCCGCCCTTCGACTTGTCGATGATGTGTCCCATTGTGAGACGAATCTTTTGACCGGGATGCAGCGGATCAGGGTCGCTCGCCGCGAGGCCGCACATCTGGCAAGTGTACCCATTGCGTTCGAGAACGAAAGCCCGCGTTTCCTTGGAAATCGTGCGGGGAAGGACGGGATTTCTTGCGTCCGTCTCCAACAGATATTGGCCCGGCTTGAGTTGTCGCCTGTCCTTGTGCGATAGGATTGGGTAACCAAACTCGTCTCGCAGCTCTCTCAGACGGCGCGCCCATTCGGAACTGCCGGCTGCCTTTCTAATCTCATCGCTGTTGACGACCTTCGTCAGGTTCGCCAGCAGGAATCGCAACACACGAGCGCGGGAACCCTTACCGATTTCGTCAGGGATTTTGGACATCAGTGCGCCATCTCGAAAAGCGGAATCTGCAGGCGCCGTGCCCTCTCAGTCTTTCCTAGGAATACGGACTTGATGGCGTTGCCGACTGCGAACGCCACATTCGGGGGCAAGGCATTTCCCACCTGCCGATAGGCCGCCGTCTTTCCGCCGCAAAAAAGCCACGAGTCCGGGAAGCCTTGAATGCGCGCGGCCATGCGCACCGTAAGACGCGGGATATGGTGGATTGGGTGTTCACGACCAGGCGGCTCGTTGGCTAGGCCCAATCCGTCAACTCCGATAGCGGCCCACTGTTTTCTTGCACGAGTCGGCCCAAGATCTGGTCCCCCATGTTTTTTGGAGCCACCCACGAGCGTCGGTGCGATGCCCGCTGCTTTTTGCCTCCATTTCTCCGCCCCCTTCCAGTCTCGTGAAGACATGAGATCGATCAGCGTATCACCAACGCTCGGGGGCAATTGTCCGCTCGGTTCGGGCCATTGAAATGAGTCTGGAAAAGATCTTTGAAAGGCAACGAGGACGAAACGCGGACGAAGCTGGGGAACGCCAAACCAGCACGCGTTAATCACTCGCCATTGAACCGCGTAACCCATGCGGTCGAATTTCCGAACCAGGTTGCGGCGATATTCCGAGAATTTCTCAGAGGCGAATCCCGGAACATTTTCAAGCAGAACGGCCCTTGGCCTCGCTTCTCCTATTAGCCTGAGCGCCTCGGGAAAGAGGTCACGTTCATCTTGATATCCGAGTTGTTTGCCCGCTATCGAGAATGGCGGACATGGGACGCCACCTGCGAAAAGGTCTATGCCGCGAAAGTCCTTGCCGTTGATTTCCGCGACCGACTTTTCGATGACATTCCAGTGGGGGCGATTGTGGCGGAGTGTTTCGCAAGCCTCCCGGTCGATATCGACGGCGGCCGCCAGCTCGAATCCGGCTGCTTCGAGCCCTGTGGCTTGTCCCCCTCCACCGGCACAAATTTCCAGTACTATCGGCCTAGTCATTGCAGACCAACACGGTACAAGGCAGCGCCACAAATACGCAAGGATAGCTTTCCTCAGAGTGACGGGCCATTGTGGATAATCATTCTGACGCCGGAATCTCACGAAAAGTCTATCACAAGCAGCGAAGAAAAAGGGAACCTCTCTTACGTCATCCAATGCGTTATACAGGGTGCGAAAAACTAGTTCTAACTGAATCCGGAAATAGTTCTAAGATCGTCAACCAGGGCCCGCCAGCGTTCACCAGGCAACTTTGGGGGAGTTGCCGAACGGGAGGCGGAGACTCCTATTCCTTAAGGGAAACGGGGTCGGATTCGTTTTTCGGAGACTTTTGGTCGAGCGGGGAGATCAGTTCGTGGCCGGCGGCAGGCACACCGACTTTGCCTTGGCGCACGATTTCTTGCGCGTTAAGTTCACGGCCATAGAGCTTGTGATTGGTGCTGCCATCGGAGCGTAACGTGGAACCTTCCAAAGAGATTCCAGCGAACAGGCCCCGCGAGCGCGAGTAGCTCAATACTTCGGCCTTCATCACGACGTCGGTGTCCGCGGCAGCATCACGGCCCTTGGGACCGACAGCGGCGGCGGCATCCACGCCGAGTTTCACTTTACTATCGAGAATGGACTACGCTCCCCTGGGATTCATCACCAGGAGCACAAAATCAGTGGCCTGCCCGCCCAATTGAAAACCGATGTTTGCGCCTCCCAGAGCGAACATCGCCGGAGCGCCCCAGCGGCCGGTAAAGTGCTGGCCAGTGCGGCAGGTGATGGCGCCGCGGCCAAAGTCACCGCCAATTCCGATGGCAAACTTCAGCATCGAGGAGATCACGATCACGCACTCCGCTTCATTCAGCAAATCCTTGGGGATTCCGTCGGGGGTGTCCAGTATCTCCTTCAGAACTTCTTCGCAGGCTTCCAGGCGATTTTGTTCGCGGGTTACTCCCGCTCCAAATGCGGGACACACGAGGACCACAGACAAAAACGGGGCGGCAATTTTCTCATGGCGGAAATCACCTCAATACAATTCTTCAATGAGCGCTATCGAAGGACAACTGTCCTTCGGGGCAGAGTTTCCTATGTAGGAAAGGCAGGGTTATGTTTCAAATGCGAATGGCGTCGGCCAGGTTGGGACTTATCCCGCTTCCGAGCGCACTTTCGTGAAGCAAATGTGCCGGAAATGCGGGATTTCCCACCAGCCCAATGGACTCCTGCGTGCCTGAAGGATTTTGGGCGTGCGCCCGAAGGCTATGACGGAATTAGGGAGCCACGAGATCTACCGCGCCGTGCTGGATTCGCTGCCGGTGGCCGTGTGCGCGGTCAACCGCGAAGGGAAAGTGGTCTTGTGGAATGAGGGTGCGGAGCGCGTCACCGGGTATTTGCGGCAAGACGTGCTGGGCCGCATGTGCACGGAAGCGTTTCTGGAGCACGCCGACGCGGAGAACAACCCGCTGGAAGGAAACGCCGCGCCGCTGCTGGAGACGATGCGGAACGGCAACTGCGTGGTGGTGCAGGCTTCGCTGCGCAAAAAATCCGGACAATCGGTGAGCGTGCGCGTAAAGACGGTCACGCTGCGCGGGGATGACGGCCGGTTGCAGGGGGCGGCGGAGATCTTCGAAGAGATCCAAACGCGAACGCCGGTGGAACGCCGGCACGACAAGCTGGCGGCGCTGGGCTGCCTGGACCAGCTTACCGGCCTGCTGAATCACAGCATGATTCAGGCGCACTTACAGGAAGCGCTTAGCCTCTACAAGGTTTATCCCATCCCGTTTTGCGTTCTTTGCGTCGCGATTGACGGCTTGCCGAAAATTCGCGAGCGCTTCGGGCAGGCAGCCGTGGAGGCGACCCTGCGCGTGGTGGGTCAGACCCTGGAAAGCGCCGTGCGCCCGACCGATTTCGTGGGCCGCTGGCTGGAGCAGGAGTTCCTGGTGATCCTGACCGAGTGCGGCGAAAGCGACCTGACGAAAGTTGGCGAGCGGCTGCGGAAGATGGTCCACCATTCGCAGGTGAACTGGTGGGGCGACGCGTGGCACGTGACGATTTCGGTGGGGGCCACGCCGGCGCACGACCTGGACACGGTGGGCTCGACGGTGAGCCGCGCGGAACAAGGCATGCGGCAATGCGCGGATGCGGGCGGTAACGGCATTGTGGTGGTGATGCGTTGAGGCGAACTACAATTGTTCGCGGAGCGACAGAAGGCAACGCCGAGACGGGGGCCCTTTGACATGTTCGTGATTATCGGAATTGTGG
Source organism: Acidobacteriota bacterium (assembly GCA_021324935.1). GTDB lineage: Bacteria > Acidobacteriota > Terriglobia > Acidiferrales > UBA7541 > Acidiferrum. Next base: position 25,822 of record JAJPIE010000081.1, on the reverse strand, counting down.
TGGTGATCGGCGCCATCCTGGGTGGCTACCTGATGGAGCACGGCAATATCCGCGTGCTGGTGCAACCCGCGGAGCTCGTGATCATCGGCGGCGCGGCCCTTGGCACCGTGCTGATCGCCAACCCGCTGCACATCCTGAAAAAAATAGCGGGAGGAATCGGCGGAGTTTTTGGGAGCTCGAAATACGGAAAGCAGAAGTACCTGGAAACACTGAAAATGCTCTACGAGTTATTTTCGCGCGCCCGCAAGGAAGGGCTGATGGCGCTGGAGACCGACAGCGACAATCCGGAGCAAAGCCCGGTTTTATCCAAATATCCGCAATTCCTGAAGGATCATCACGCGCTTCCTTTCGTGTGCGACACCATTCGCATGGCCGCGGGCGGCGGGATCGAGCCCTTTGACGTGGACCAGATGATCGAAGCGGACATGGAGGTCCACCATCACGACGCCGGCCAGCCGGTGGCTGCGCTCTCGACGATGGCCGATTCCCTGCCCGGCCTGGGCATTGTGGCAGCGGTGCTCGGCGTAGTGATCACCATGGGTGCCCTCGGCGGGCCACCGGAAGAGATCGGGCACAAGGTGGCGGCAGCACTGGTGGGAACCTTCCTCGGCATTCTGTTGTGCTATGGATTCATCGGGCCGATTTCCCAGAACATGGCGAAGGCCGCGGAGGAAGAGCACGCTTTTTATCACGTGATGCGCGTGGTGATCGTCAGCTTCATCAAAGGATCGCCCCCGTCGGTGGCGGTGGAGTTCGGGCGGCGGGCGATTCCGGGGAACGTACGCCCGTCGTTCCAGGAGACGGAGAAGTACCTGAAGGACCGCGGGGGCGAAGCTCCGCCGGCGGAGAATAAGTAGGCGGGGCGATGCCGGGACCTCCGCCAATCATCATCAAGAAGAAGGTCTCGCACGGAGGCCATCACGGCGGCGCGTGGAAGGTAGCGTACGCCGACTTCGTGACCGCGATGATGGCGCTGTTCATCGTGCTGTGGCTGCTCAATTCCAGCGACAAGGTCAAAAAAGCGGTCGGGGGCTACTTCAAGGATCCCACGGGCACCTCGAAGATGGTCGGCAGCGATATGGTGGGCTCTGGCGAGAATTTTATCGTCAGCAAAGACAATATGGAAGAGCTGAAAGAGCAGCTCCAAAAAGCAATCCGGGAAGTGCCGAAATTCGACAAACTGCAAAATCACATCGATATGACGGTGACGAACGAGGGCCTGCGCATCGAATTGACGGAATCGGCGGCGGGAACTTTTTTTGAAAGCGGCAGCGCGCAGATGAGCGGCGACGGCAGCGATTTGCTGAAGCTGCTGGCGCAAGAACTCGGAAAACTTCCGAATCATTTGGCGATCGAGGGACACACGGACTCGAAACAGTATCCGCCGGGAGCCACGTACACGAACTGGGAGCTTTCGGCGGACCGCGCGAACGCGGCGCGCCGGTTGATGCAGGAATATGGAATCGGCGCGAACCAGGTAACTCAGGTGAGGGGCTTCGCCGACCAAAGATTGCGCAAGCCGGATGCGCCAATGGATCCCTCAAACCGGCGCATTTCCCTGATTGTTCAATACCTGAACAAGAAGCCCGCGGCGGATGATGCCGGCGGGGAAAAGGCTGAGGGAGAAAAGCCGCCGGGCGAGAAGGAAAGCAACGCGAATCCGCTGGAAAAGAGCGGTGGGAGGCCGGCGGCTGCCGCGGCCGGCGTGGAAAAGAAGAAAGAATAGCGAACAGGAACTTTGCGGGCCCCGCAATTTCCGGCCCGTGGAAAACCCGCGCGTCTTGCCCGAACGAGTAACTTCATCGCAACTTCCTCCGCGCCATACACGTCTAATTTATCGGCAATTGAAGATATGAGCCTGTGGTACGCGCAACTTCTGGCGCACCGCCGGGTTTGTATTCAGGGGATCGCTGACTCGCCGGAGCTTCTTACCATTTGCCCGCGCAGTGCGGGCTTTCCTGCGCCCATGACTCGGGACTATCCGGCTAGCCTGCGTTGCAAGCAATTCGGGGTTGGCCTCGCCAGGAACATTTCAACTTAAGGAGCGTTGCGATCATGAAGCAGCGAGCAATGTGGCTTAGCCTGCTGGCTTTCGTTCTAGGGAGTGCAGTATCCACGCATGCCCAGGGAAAATACGAAATCACGCCATTCGTTGGATTCGAAAGCAGCGGGAATTACCCGGTAACCACCGCCAGTGGGGTGAACAATTCGATCGACCAGTTGCGCGTGAACCAGGCAACGGCATTCGGAACCTTTTTCGACTACAACGTGACGGAAAATTTCCAGGGCGAATTCCTGTGGGACCACAACAACACGTCGTACAGCGCGCGCCAGGCATTGTCCCAGACGTATTACAAGGCCTTCGACACCAACGTCGACCAGTTTCAGTTCGGCGCCAATTACATGTTCCTGGACAGCACGCACAAGCTTCGGCCCTACGCCGCGGCGAGCCTCGGGTTCACGCATGAGGCGAATAGCGGGGGTAATTCCAATCGCACGGCCTTCAGCTGGAGCATCGGCGGCGGCGTGAAATACTACCTGTCGCCGCACTTCGGGCTGCGCGGCGATGTCCGCTATTTGCCGACCTACGGCAACTCTTCCTACGGAACGTATTGCGACCCGATTTATGGCTTCTGTTATCCGGCCAACGTTTCCAACTGGCTAAACCGCGCGAATATCGTGGGCGGATTGATCTTCCATTTTTAACCGGCTGAAGTTCCCGCCACCCCGGGGCCAGGGAGGTAGTGCTTCCTGGCCCTTTTCTTTTGGGTTCGGATGGCCTCCCCCGTCAGGAATGCGGTGGCGGCGGCATGGGGGTTGGCGGCGGCATGACGAAGAGCTTTTCGTTGATGGGAACGTTTTGCTCTACGGAGTTGATCCGGATGGTGAAGGAGCCGTTGGTGCGTGTGAGCGTCCACTGGTAGGGAATCTTGACGCCGCTCGTGTCGCGATAGTCGGCGTAGTCGATCTGCGTGGGATTGCGGCCCAGCGGCGTTTCCGCATAGCGCAACAGGCGCAGCAGCAAGCCGGATTGCTGGTCGAAATAGAGGCGAACGGGAGAAAGCCCGGCGCCTTTCGCGGTGACCAAGTAGGTCTGATGCCCGGAAATGGTTTCACCGGGCGCAACGTGGAATTCCTGAAACAATTCGCGCACGCGAACGGGGAAACAGAGTTGCGCATCGATGCGCGCGGCGGCGTTTTCCTGGGAACTCATCGGGTGAATGCCACGAGGAGTACCGAGCCAGCCAACTTCGCCGTTAAATGCCGTGACGCTGTCGCCAAAGGAAGGATGCGAGATTGAGACGCGCTTTTCCGGCGCTTCGGAGTAGATCTCGATGGGATACCGCTCGCCCATGGCGTCGATGGTTCCCTTCTGAATGCGCGACTTGATTTTGCGCAGCGCGCCGGCGCCGCCAGCCGCAGCCAGATACTTGTCGAGAATCTGGTCCGCGGAAGGCAGATCGGCGCCCTCCGAGACCTCATCGTGATGGTGTTCCTGCGGCGGCAGATTGGCGGATTCGGCGGAGAGGATGGGAATGCCGGCCGGGTGCGGCGAACCGCGATGGCAGGTGTAACAGGTGACTTCAATCTCGTTGTTGAAATGGTTTTTGTCGATGGCCAGTTCCATGGCCATCATTTTTCGCGCGGTCTGTTTTTCTTTTTTGTCGTCCTTGTCCATGGCGTGCTGCACGTGGCAGAACTCGCAGTCGACCCCGAGCGCCCCGGCGATGAACTGCATCGTGGGGATCAGTTGATCGGCGGGGATGTCCTTCAGGACCTGAATGTTTTTGAACTGCTCAGCGGCGGTCTTGGGAGCGGGGGGTTGCTGGGTAAGGGCGATGGATGCGGTCATCGCCAGAGTGAATCCGCAAAGAATAAGTATCGCGGCAGAACGCCGAATCGAGACGCGGGTCATCCTGGAATCTCCTGAAATTCCCAGAAAACGATTGTGAAGGATTTTTTCGATTGCGCAAGGCCGCGATGCGACGCGGCGCGGGCTAGCCGGAGATTTCGCCGCGCTTGGCCAGGGCGGTGATGCGATCGGCGGCTCGATAGGCCAGCGCCTGAATGGTCATTGTCGGCTGGCCGCGGCCGGAGGTGACCATGCTGCTGCCGTCGCAGAGGAAAAGATTCTTGACGTCGTGCGCGCGATGGTCGGCGTCGATCACGGAGCGCTTCGGATCGTTGCCCATGCGGCAGGTGCCGAGCAGGTGCACGACAAATTCCTGCTCGGCCACCGGATTCGACCATTTGGTTTTGGCGCCCGCCGCGTCGAGAAGTTCCAGGGCGCGATCCTTCATCCAGCTCATCATTTTCAGGTCGTTCGGGTGGTCGCGGAAGGTCATGCGCAGCGCGGGCAGGCCCCAGGCGTCCTTCACCTGAGGATCGAGGGTGAAACCGTTGCTTTCGACGGGCAGCGAAGTGCCGTGACAAAACACCTCAAAGGTGCGCGTGAAATTCTGGCGCAGCGTTTTCTTGAAATCCGCGCCCCACTTGGGGGCTCCCGGCGGCATTCCGCTAAGAGCCGCCGCGATGGGAGTGAAATCATAGCGCGCGTCAAGCCCTCCGCCGCCGTAGAGCCCGAGTTTCGGATCGAGCTCATAGAAATCGTGGAGCACTCGGCTGACGGCAAAGCCCTTGTAATCGTTCAGCGGCTCGTCGAAAACGCCGCAAGTAACCACGTTGCTGTTGGGCATCAGGTTTTTGCCCACGTAGCCGCTGGAATTGGCCAGGCCCTGCGGAAAAAGATTCGAGGTGGAAAGCAAAAGAAGGCGAGGCGTTTCGGCGCCGTTGGCGGCCAGGATCACGGCTTTGGCGCGCTGCAACTGCGTGTTGCGTTTCGCGTCGAAGTAGAGTGCACCGATCACGCGGCCCTTTTTATCGATTTCGATGCGGTGCACATAGGAGTTCGGGCGAATCTCGCAGCGGCCGGTTTTTTCGGCCATGGGGATGACGCTGGAAAGTGAGCTGGACTTCGCGCCAAATTCACAGCCGAAGCCTAGGCAAAATCCGCAGTTCATGCAAGCCGAGCGCCCGGGGCGCGGCTGCGAGAGAATGGCCATCGGCGCGGGAAAGGGATGGTAGCCGAGCTTGCGCGCGGCTCGTTCAAACAGCACGCCGCAGCCTTTCACCGGCAGCGGCGGCATCGGGTAGGGCTTCGAACGCGGCGGATCAAACGGGCTGGCGCCCGCGAGGCCGGAAACGCCAACTTCCCATTCCACCTTGGTGTAGTAAGGTTCAAGGTCCGCGTAGGTGATCGGCCAATCGGCGAAGTTGGCACCGGGAATGTCGCCGGTCTTGCTGTGCTCGCGAAAATCGATTTCGTGCAAACGCCAGTAGTTGGCGGTGAAATGCACGCTGCTGCCCCCGACGCAACGCCCATAAATCACGCACGTCTGCGTTTTAGCGGTGTCCTGAGGGATCTTGCGGAATGTGACCGGCTGGCGTTTAGGTTCATTCGTGAGGAGATGCTGGGTAAAGACCTTCGTTTCGTCGTGGTTGAAATCGCTTTCGCGGAGGTACGGCCCCTGTTCCAGCACGACGACGCTGAAGCCGTTGGTGGAGAGTTCCTTGGCGAGCACGCCGCCGGCCGCGCCGGAGCCCACGATGACGAAGTCGACTTCCTCGGCGGGCTTGTAGGTGACTTTGCCCTGGGTCATTTCTTATCCGTTTCCGCGGGCGCAGGCTGCCAGCCGGGATAGTCCTTGTCGTAAAAACCAAACGGAGGGGAAAACATGTGCGCGGGATCGCGGCCGATGGCTTTCCAGCCCACGAAGTCGCGATTGCCGCCGCCCTCCGGATCCACCAGATAGCCGAAAATAGTGTGAATGCGGAGGGTTTCGATAAAAGCGGACTTTTCGGCGGAAGGTTCGAGGCGGCGCGTCGTGTCCTTATTTTCCGATTCGGCAAAAAGCTCCGCGAGAATTTTGTCCTGCTGCTCCGGAGTTGCGGCGGAAAAACTCGCGACGCCGGGGAAACGTTTTGTCGTGCGCTCCTGGATTTCCGTGAGGCCTTTCCGATACTCGGGCAGGGAGTCGCTGGCGAAGGTTTTCAAGGCGCGGTCGATGAAAAACACCACTCCGGCTTCATGGGCGCCCGCCACGTCGTCGGTGGGAATCAAGCGAGAGGTAATCGCGTCGAGCTCCTGCGCCTGATCCGCGGTCAGGACCTCCAGCGGCGGATTCGGACGCCTGACGGCTTGACGCGCGTGCTCGGCGGCGACCACGATGGCCGGCAAATTTGCGGCCAGCCAGGCGGCTCCGGCAGTTCCCGACAGCAATTGCAGAAAATCGCGGCGAGCGGGTTGGAAGGAAGTCATGGTCCCCCAGTGACCCAAGCAATCTACGAATTGTCGCGGGCGGCGTCAAGACGAAAGCATCCCTCTCCGGTTTTGCACGGCTTCGCGAGCCGCCCAAATGGCTGGCAGAAAAAGTCGGAGAGAAATCCCAGGCGACCCTTGGGAGAGAGGCCCCGGGTGAAGTATCATTCGTTTTGGCCTAAACAATGACATTTACTGGCGCAATCGGAACCGGCTCGAAATGGCTGCTTGACCGGATTGTGGGCGCAATCGCCGCCACCGGCATCAATCCCAACCTGCTTACTTTCCTGGGGCTGGTGGTAAATTTCGGCGCGGCGGCCAGCTTCGCCGTCGGCAATTTCCGCACCGGCGCGATCATCATATTTTTCGCGGGATTCCTGGACATGCTGGACGGTCAAGTGGCCCGCCGCCAGGGCCGCGTTACCGCATTCGGGGCATTTTACGATTCCACGTTGGACCGCTACGCGGACATGGCGCTGTACATGGGCCTGCTGGTCTATTACTCGGTGAGCGGTCGGACGCCCTACGTTGTGCTGGCCGCGGTTGCGACGGCGGGCTCGGTGATGGTCAGTTACGCGCGGGCCCGTGCGGAGTCACTGATTCCACTCTGCAAGGTCGGCTTCATGGAGCGGCCGGAGCGCCTGGTGCTGCTGATCATCGGGGGTATGTTCAACCGCATGGCCCAGGTTCTTTGGGTGATTGCCGTGATTTCCACCATTACGGTGATTCACCGCATCGTCTACACCTGGCAGGAAACCAAAGCCGGCCGTGTGCTTCCCAGCCTGAAGTCCTGATTGCCCTCCTTCGTTAATGTGGCTACAGTGCATGTGAGGTGGCTACATGCGCAAAATCGGCACTCCCGAATTCAAGAACCGCATGGGGCGATACCTGGCGGCGGTTAAATGGGGACAGTCGCTCCTGATTATGTCTCGCAGCCGCGCGGTGGCCAAGGTAACGCCCGCCGAGCCGGAAGACTCCTCGATCGATTCGATCAAACCTCGCTTGATGGAACTGGAAGCGCAGGGCCTGGTCCACCTTGCCAGGGAGTCGATGGGCCCTTTCAAGGCGGTCCGCACCCGCGGAAAACTTGCCTCTGAAATGCTTCTGGAAGACCGGCGGTGGTGATCTACCTCGATGCATCTGCACTTCTCCAACACCGCCTTTGCAAACCTGGAACCGACGCCATCCAGATGAAGATCCTTCAAGAATCAAAGGACCAGGAAGGGATTTTTGTTTCTGTCGTCGGGAACGCGGAGATCTACCCGACGCTTGCCAGATTGCTGAGAGATAGCCAGCTCACTGAGGAGGGAAGCGCGCTGCTTCAGCGGTCATTTCAGGACGTTTGGACGGAAAAATTGTCACGCGTCGATCTTGGATTTGGCGTGTTGGCCTTTGTCCCAGGTCTCGTCAATAAGCACCTGCTGAAAGGAGCGGACGCCATCCGCCTGGCGTCCGCTCTGTGGCTGCAAACCGCACTGAGGACCACCATCTCGCCTCGTGCAGGCAGCGGAGTCCTGCAGTTCGCCACTTCCGAAAAACAGCTCAAGACCGCCGCGGCAGTTGAGGGCCTTCAAGTTTTTGATCCCCTCAATCCCGTTTAACCTGCGCATGCAAACTCTCCTGGATGGTTAGCCAAGCTTCGACAGGCGCGGCGATTTGCTCGCGGACGCGGGCCTTCAGGGCCGGCAGGTCGTCTTTGGTGAGACCTTTCGTTTCGATCGTGGCGTGAAGTACCACGGTGATGGTGCCCGGGCGCAGCAGCCACTGGCCCGTGCGCAGATGTTGGAATGCGCCCACCAGGCTGACTGGAACGATCGGCACGCCAAGTTGCTGCGCCAGGCGGAAACCGCCGTCTTCGAATTCGCCGATGTGGCCGTCCCGTGTGCGGCGCGCCTCCGGAAAAATAATCAGGCTGACGCCGCCGTTGATCGCTTCCTGGGTCATGCGCCAGAGCCGCTTGAGATCCTTGGGGGCGCGCACGTCAGGCACCGGCACATTGCCGAAGCGTTTCATTAGCCAGCCGTACACCGGGATGCGGAAATGGGATTCGAGTTCCCAGCCGCGCACCAACTGCGGAATCGCACAGTAGAGAACGAACGGATCAAACAGGTTGACGTGATTGACCATGAAGAAGGAGGTGCGCTGGGGGTCGAATCCCGGATCCTGCTGGACAACGACTTTGGCGCCGGAAAAAAACACGATGCGGCGGCAGAGCCCGCGCTGCAGATAATCGTGCTTCCGTGGATCCAGGAAAATGGCCAGCAAGATCAGGACCGGCACCGCGATCAGAAAGTGCAGCCAGCTCAAGCCCCACAACATTAGGCTGAGCACGGCTTCCCAGATCCGCTTCATACGTAAACGTCCACCGCGCCGGGCAGGATATCGAGCGCCTTGGCGTTCAGGGTGACCACCTCGCCGTCGACCATCACGTCCACCGGCGCATCCAGCGCAAACTCGACGTGCTTCACGCTCCGCGTTTCCGCAAGGGGGTGAGAAATATGCGTGCCGTCATAAAGCCGCGGCAACATTTTCAGCAGGCCGAGGCGCCCAATCGGTCCCCAACGCACGAATTCGATGAAGCCGTCCGTAGCGTCGGCAGTGGGAGCAATCAGCATGGTGCCGCCGGTGTATTTGCTGTTGTTGAAGGTGAGGAACAGGCAGCGGCGATCGTCCCAATTGGCGTCGCCGTCGCAACGCAGCTTGAAGGGCCGGCGCTTAAGCTGCGCCACACGAACGAACACGCCGAGCAGGTAGCCAAGGTGACCGAAGGGCTTGAACATGCGGTTCGTCAGCACGGCGACGTCGGCGGTAAAGCCCATACTCAGCAAATTGAAGGAGTAGATCGCGCCCTTCGCATGGGTCAACCGAATTAGATCCACGCAGCGCTTGCGGCCAGCCAGCACGGCTTCGAGTGAAGCTTCCGCGCCCTTGTCCGTGAAATCGCGCAGGAACGAATTGCCGGTGCCCATGGGAAGGAACCCCAGCTCGATGCGCTCCGTGCGGCCTTCGCGGGAGAAAATGCCGTTGATGATTTCGTGCGCGGTGCCGTCTCCGCCGACGGCGAGAAAGCGGCGATAGCCCTGATCGTAGGCCTCCCGAGCGAGCTGCCCGGCGTGCCCCGGCGACATGGAAGCGATGGCATCCACGCGCAGGCCCTGTTGTTTCAAGCGGGCAAGCTCCGCCCCGGCAAGCTTCGCTGAGCGTCCGCCGCCCGCCGCTGGGTTCACGATGGCCAGGAATTTATCGCTCACGATTTTTCCGGAGAAAGCATTCTACAGGTTCCGCGGCTAAATCGGCAGGATGGATTGCTCGCGGTCGAGGGCGCCGAGGCGCTGCGCGAGTTCGTTGCGCTTGATTTTCAGCGAGGCGGTCAGCGGGAAATCGTCCGGATAGAGGACCAGGCCATGCAAGCGCTTGTAGTTGATCAGCCGCGAGTTGCGCGCGGCGATCTCCGCTCTCAGTTCGTCGGTGAACGCCTGCCCAGGCTCCAGATGTATCACGAGGATCAGTTTTTCGTTGCGCATGGATCGTTGCGGCCAGATGAAATTCGCGGCGAAAACGCAAAACTCCTTGACGCGCAAGCCTTCAAATGCTTGCTCAACGTCTTCCGCGTAAACATTCTTGCCCTCTTCGGTGACGATCATATTTTTCCTGCGGCCGAAAAGCTGCAAATGACCGCTGGAATCGAAGCGGCCCATGTCGCCGGTGCGCAGCCAGCCATCGACGATGGTTTCCGCTGTGAGGTCCGGCTCGTTGAGATAGCCGGCCATGACCGTCTTGCTGCGCACGGTGACCTCACCGATCCCGTCCGCGTCCGGATTGCGAATTTCCACCTCCATGCCGGGCAGCGGCTTGCCGACGGTGTCCGCGCGGAAAGGCTTCAAGTCATTCACCGTGACCGCCGTGCCGGCCTCCGTAAGGCCGTAGCCGTTGGCGACCGGAATGCCCAGATCGTAGAAAAATTGCAGGGTTTGCGGCTCGGTGAACGCTCCGCCGACAATTATCGCTTCAAGCTTTCCGCCAAACGCCGCGTGTACCTGGCCGAGGAGCTTGCGGCTGAGCCAAAGGCGCGGATGGTCCCTGGTTAAGGTGCGATTGATATTGCGCAGCGCCTCGAACGCGCGCCGCCTGGATGCCGGCAGCTCGTCAAATCTCGCTTGCAGTCCCTTTTGCAGATTTTTCAACACCAGCGGCACCAGGCTGACGTAGGTGATCTCGTATTTCGGAAACGCCTCGCGCACGTATTCCGGCCGCAGCGTGCGCAGGTGCACCACGGCGGCGCCGCAGGTAAATGGACCGAAAAAACCAACCATGAAATCGATGGCGTGGTTCGTTGGCAGGATGCTGAGATAACGCACGCCCGGCCAGAAGGGGTAGACGGCGGTGAGCGACATGCACTGCTCGAGATAATTTTCGTGCGTCATCATGCAGCCCTTGGGGACGCCGCCGTTGCCGGAAGAATAGACGATGCAGGCGACGTCGCGCCGCGTCCGTGGCACAAAAACAGGCGGCTGCGCGCCGCGCGCTTCTTCCCAGCGCAGCGCACCGGCAAGATCGGCGTTTTCGGGCGCTTCGGTGGCCAGCACGGTTATCAGATTTGCGGCGTTCGCACGGCCCGGCGAAACGCCGAGCTGCCGCCAAATGCCGTACTCGGTGATGAGCATCTTTGCGCCGGAGTGTTTCAGGAGCTGCCACTGCTCTTCGGGTTTCAGTTTGTAGTCCAGGGGCACGAGCGTGGCGCCGCAGAAGAAAATGGCGTAGGCGGAGATCAGCCATTTCGACTGGTTGGTCATGATGATGGAGACGCGGTCGCCGGGAGCAATGCCGAAATCCTGCATGGCCTTCGCCAGCGGAAGGGCGGCCTCCCGAAATTCGTGGTAAGTGAGGCGCAGCTTTTCTTCGCCGCGGTCCGATTCAATCAGGCAAACATCGGTGGGCCAGGTCTCCAGCGCGTCGCGCAGGGCTTCACCGATGGAACTGTAGTTTCGTAAATCGAGCATCAGAGGCGGGCTTGGATTCGTTCGGCAAGGGTTCGAAAATCGCTCACGCCCTGCACTTCGTAATCGGGCAGCTCGATTTTGAAGTGATTCTCGAGGCGCGAGAGCATTTCCAGGGCCTGGAGGCTGTCGATGCCGAGCTTCTTGTAAAAATCGTCCCCGGGCGCCAGGGAGCCCGCGGGAAGCTTGAACTGCTGTGCGGCCAGTTGGAGGATCTCCTGGGTGGTCTGTTCGATGGAACGCATATTTCTAAATTTATCATTCCCGGCGCGGTAAGGAAAATGTCTGCAAGTGCGGGAAGCAGCCGGCAAACCTTGCGTTATGGGGGCCAACGTTTCCCGCGGGGATTAGGATTTCGGGGCGACAGGGAGATGCTTCAAGGGATCTTCGGTTTCGACGAAGCGCTTGAGGCTGTCCATCACCGCGGGCCGGTCGAAGAGTTTGCAAAACAGCGCGATTTCTTCGCGGAGTTCTTTGCGCGGAATCGGCTTGATGAATTTTTTGGCGGCGGCGCGCGTTTCCGCGTCGAACTTGGTAATTTGCAGCGCCATAGAACGCGCCACCTGCAGCGCGTAGCCCTCGCCGGCAAGATGCGTGACGAGCCCTGCCTGTTGCGCCGCTTCCGCTTTCACGGTGCGCCCGGTGAATAGCAAATCGCGAATGAAACTGTTGCCGACGTCGCGGCGCATGCGCGGGATGCCGCCGAAGCCGGGGATCAGGCCGAGGCGGAGTTCCGGAAAGCCAAAGCGCGCCATCTTGTCCGCGACGATGAGGTCACAAAGCAGCGCGAGTTCGAGCCCGCCCCCCATGCAGAGGCCATGCACCGCGGCGATGGTGACTATTGGCGCCGCGTCGATGGCGTTGGCTACGCCGTGAATACGCCCGATGAATTTACGGATGCCGGCGGCGCGTTTCTGCGGAGAAAGCGGCAGCGCGGAATAATAAAGTTCTTTCAAATCCGCCCCGGCGCAAAACCCACCCGGGCGTGCACTGGTGATGATGCATGCGCTGGTGATGGCAGCCAGTCCGCTGAGCGCGGCGGCGAACTTCTCAAGCTCGCCGAGCATCGGCGTGCCGATTTCGTTGAGCGGCGCATGGTCGAGCGTCAATTCCACGACCCCATCGCACCATTCCCAACGCAACGCCTGGCCGCGAAATTCTCTTACCGGTTCGGTTTTGCGGCGCGCCGTCTTCATGCGTTGCTCCCCGCCGCCGCCGCGTGTTTCTGGTACATCTGCTCAATCTCCTCGCGATACTTCCGGCTAATGGCGTCGCGCTTCAGCTTGCCATTGGCGGTCAGCAGGCCGCTTTCTGGCGTAAAAGCTTCCGGCAAGATCGTGAAATTGCGCACCTGGCGGTAGTGCGGCAATTCCGTATTCACCGCGTCGATGGCCGCCTGCGCAGCATCCCTTGCGACGCCGCCCGTGACCAGCGCGCACAAATAGCCGCGGCCATTTCCAACCACAACCACCTGTTGCGCGCCTGGGAGGCGCTGCGCGATTTTCTCCTCGATGGGCTCCGGCGCGATATTGTGGCCGGAATTGAGAATGATCAGGTTCTTGATGCGGCCACTGATGCGCCAATTGCCGCGCAGGTTCGCTTCGCCCTGATCGCCGGTGTGAAACCAGCCATCGCGCAGCACGCGCGCGGTTTCTTCGGGGCGGCTCCAGTAACCGGGAAAGATATTCGGGCCGCGCACGAGGATTTCGTCGTTGTCTCCGGCCTTCATCTCGATGCCAGGAACCGCCGGGCCGACTCGCCCGGGCTCCGAAGGCACGCGCGGATCGTCCATCGTGCAGATGCCGCAGGTTTCCGTGAGTCCGTACACCTGCCAGATGGGGATGCCCAGCATAGCGAAAAATTCCTGCGTTTCCGGGGCAAGCGGCGCGGAGCCGCACACCAGCCCGCGGAGATTCGGTCCGAAACGGTCGCGGATTTTGCTGAAGATGAGTTTGTTGGCAAGGAGCAGCCAGATTCCGCCGCCGGATTCCCCCGCGTTCTGCTTTAGCCAGGCCGCGCGCCCTTTTCGGTAAATGGACTGGATCAGCGAGCCTCGTTTGGCAAGTCCTTCCTCCACGGCGCGCTTCACGCGCTCCAGTAATGTGGGCACATTGAAGAAATATTGCGGAGCGGAGAGCCGAATCTCGTCGGCCAACTTGTTGAGGTCGGTGGAAAGCGTCAGCACGGTTTCGCGCGTCAGGCAGGACATCATCACGATCCAGGACGCGGCGAAATTGAACGGCAAATATTGAAACACGCGCAGCGGCTCGCGCGGATTGCTTTCGAGACGGTCGATCCAGCCGGTCGTGCAGCCAAGCATGTGGTCGAGGTTTTTCGTATTCAAGCAAACGCCTTTCGGCTCGCCGGAAGTGCCGGAAGTGTAGATGATCGTAACCAAATCATCGCTCTCACGGGCGAGCGGCGGCGCGGCAATGCCCTGCCCGGCGGGAACAGCCTGGAACATTTCGTCAAAGGTGACCCGGCGCGGCCCGGAGGGCAAGGCCTGCGCAACGGCGTCGCCCAGCGCGGCGTCGCCGGCGATCAGCAGCCGCGGCGCGGAATCCTGCACCATCACGGCGAGCTCCGCCGGCGCCTGGCGCGAATAGAGCGGCACCACGACGCCGGCCTCCGCCATGATTGCAAGATCGATCGCGGCCCAGCGGATGGAGTTCGGGCCCAGCAGCGCGCAGCGATCGCCGGGCTGCAATCCCGCCTGGCGCAAAAACCCACGGGCGCGCGCAACCAAATCCAAAAGCTCCTTCGCCGACACGCTGGTGAACTCTGCCCCGCGGATTTCGCGCATCACCACGCGACCGGAAGCCTTTTCAAGCTGCGCGAACGCGTTTTCGAGGTAATTGGGCATCGGCGTCAGCGCCCCGCGGCCAGCACGGCCGGCGCGGAATCGTAGGTTTCCACCAGCTTGCGCAGGTGGTCGCTTAAAGGCGGTAGATTGTCTTCCCAGCTCATCACGCCCCGGCGCAGCGGAAATTCTGGATACGTCTTGCGCACTTCGTCTTCGAAGAAACCCGCCATGCGCGACATCGCCTTGAGATTCGCAACCACTGTCCGGCCGATGGAATCGCGAATGGCGTCGGGTTCCAGGACCAGGCGCTCCATCACTTCGAGGAGCTTCGGGCCGAGGTCTGGATCATCGACGGTGAGCACTAGGTGCTGATGGCCGCGCTCGCGCATCAGGTTGCGGATGCGCTCATCCATGGTTACGCCGGCGGAAACCACGCCCGCGGGCATGCAGGTGACGATGCCGTGATACCGCGAAGAGACCATGTAGGTGCAAGCGCGCAGAATCGAGACAAGTTCGAACATGTCGAAATCGTCGGAGGTCAGCACCGGTGTGCCGGGAATTTCGTGTTCGATGGCGCGGCAGGCCACCGCGTCGAGGCGTTCCATGGCCACAAGAATCGGAAACACATTGTGACGTTGCAGAAAGGCCTTCGTGGCGTGCACGTAGCCCCCGATATAGTGCTTAAACTTGCGGTCGACTTCTGCGCCGGATTCAAAAAAGTAAACGGTGCGGTACTGGCTCGCTTTGTAAGCGCCGCTGGTGGCTGCGGCGAGATATTTGGCGATCGAAGCGCGAACGGGCCAGACGAACGGATGAATGGGGCACAGCGCGAGGACGGGAGTTTTCGCGTCCCAACCGGCGCGAATCAACGCGGCGCGGGCGTATTCCGGCGGATGCGGCTCAAAGGTCCAGGCGGTGTCCGCACCCAGTTCGTTGGGCACGCCGAGGCTGGTTAAAAGCTGCTGCGATTCCAGGCTGCGCGTAACGACGAGGGACTCCCGCGTGTAGCGCGCGCACATCCGCTGGATCAAGTCGTCCATGTGACCGGCGTCGCCGGCATAAGCCACGGAAAGCTTGTTCTGTGCGCTGGCCAGGCCGAGCGACCCGATCATCATGGTGGTCAGCGCGTTGGCGAATTTGCTCTTGAACATCGAGCCTTCGCAGGCCACCACGCCGTGATTCGCGTGGACTTCGCGGAAAAGAAATGGCGGATAGACGTCCGGGAGATATACCTGGCGCGCGCCGTCGAAATAGCCGCGTGTGCGCTCGAAATTCTGCGTCATCACGCTGAACTCGACGTGATCCGCGCCCAGCACGTGGCGAAGCTGCCGAAGCGTTTCCTGCACGCGCACGTCGCTGCCGGTATTGCGCGTGCCGTTGTAGCCGGCGAAAAGCAGCTTGAGCTTTTCCCCGGGCGTCCAGCGCCTGCCGAGGCCAAACATCCAGCCGAAGCGTCGAATCTCGATCAGCGCGCTGACCCAGGCGACCAGAAGGAAGTCCGTCATCGGGCCGCGCTCCCGGCGCTGACGACGGCGCTCTTGCCCGCGTCCGCCGGCCACGGCTTCGCGGGATATTTGAATTTATTTTCCCGGCTGAATTTCAACAGCGGATACGCATACGTCGAGAATTTGGCCGGCGCTTCGCCCATTTCCTCGACCACGCGCGTATTATCGAACACCGTATTCCAATCCAGGTACGGCCAGAACACTTTCAGCAAGGAAGCTCCATAGCCAACCGCGCCTCCCTTGAACGCCAGCCAGTTGACCGTTTTCGAAAACGGCCCTCCGAGCCAAGGCTGATAGCTGGGCTTCGACCAGCCGCCGGCTTCGGCGAGCGCATCAGTAATTTCTTTGAAAGTCTGCGAGCCCACTCCCGAAGACAGATGATAGATGCCATATTTCGGTTCTGCCGCCTGGTGGATTTTCACGATGGCGGCAGCGACATAATTCGCGGGCACGATGTCGATCTTGTCCGCGGGGCGCAGCGGCAGCACGGGGAAGCGCGCCAGCTTGTCGAAGGCCTGCACCATCTCGAATTGGGTGGTTTCCGGCTTGCGCGAATCGCCCAGCACGATGGCCGGGCGGAAAATCGTGTGCGGCACGTCGGCCAAAAGCTGGTGCGCCATGTGCTCGCAGAATTTCTTGGTGCGCGCGTAGGGATCGTAATCGGAGAGGTTCCAGTCGATGGAAGTGTCTTCGCCGATCACTTCGTTCCGGCGTTTTCCCGCCACGGCCACCGTGGAAACGTGCGAATAGCGCCGCAGGCCGTTTCGATTCTGCGCCCGGCGGGCCAGCTGGATCACTTCCAGCGAGCCCCGGAGATTCACGTTCAGGCACTGCTTTTCGGACTTGCGGTTCAGCGATGCGGCGCAGTGCAGGATGGAATCGGTGGAATCGACCAGCGCGCGGTATTCCTCGTCGGAAAGGCCGAAGCGCCCGGCAGTGAGGTCGCCGCGGAAAATGCGGACGCGCGAATGGATGTACTCCAGAAATTCCGGGAACGCAAGATGGAGCTGCAGCGATTGCCAGAGGCGTTCGCGCGCTTCCTGCTCGCTTTTTGCGCGCACCAAGAGGTTCAGCCGATCGATATGGCCTGTGAACAAGCCGTGGGCCAGATAGCTGCCCAGATAACCGGTGGAGCCTGTCAGGAAAATAGCCATAGGCGGTTGACGACTCAGGGAATCGCCGCGGACGCCTCCTCCGGAGGCGCCTGCCAATCCAGAACGCGCGGCTCGCGGGACTCGAGCGGCCGACCCTCCATCAACGGGTAGCACCAGCGGCGCAACGCCGGTATGTGGATGTTAATCCAGTAATCCCACCAGTCAATGGCTTCGGGCGAAAAATCGAACAGGGCCTTTTCCTCGGGAGACAACGCCGCGGAAAGCAGGCGCGCGTTTTCGCATTCGAAGACATGTTCATTGTGCAAAATAAAGGGCTCGTAAAGCTCAATGAGTTTTTCGGCGCGCACCAGATCGCGCTCCGTTTTCGCCAGCGGCGGCTTGCTGATATGCAGCGACGTGGCCGCTTTGTTGATGCGCGAAACCACGGCCTTTTGCATGGGAATCGACAGCCGCTCATAGCGCTGCTTGGAAACGGGAATGGTTTCGAACTTCACCTTCAGCCAATGCTCGATGCCATTTTGCGTTTTGTAGTGCTTGCGGTGCGCCAGGCCGGTCAGCTCGATCGAACGGGCCATGTTCACCGGATTGATCGCCGAGGTGGCCAATTGATAGAGCCGCGCGTGTTTGCGCTCGACCAGCGCCGCGGCGATCAGCGTCATGCCGCGCGTCACCATGTCCACCGGGATAACGTCCAGGCATTTGCGCTCGTTCGAAGGAAGCTGGCGGAACGTGGTGCCCAGCAGGTAGGAAAGCGGCCCGGAAGTATTGATCCCTTCGTTCCATCCCGTGAATGGCGTGCGCTCCGAGCTTTCGACGATCGACGGACGCACGATGGCAATGGGCAGGTCGCGACCCCGCAGGGCCAGGATCGATTCGCCGAGGCTCTTCGTGAAGGTATAGGTATTGGGCCAGCCGAGATGCTGCGCGCGTTTCATGCCCGCGCGCACCAGGCGATTGCGCACCCAGCGGGCGCGGTTGCGCTTGGTGACGGCATCGAGTTCGTCGGCCGCGACGTTAGTAGAATCGCCTCCACGGCCAAGCGCCTGGCGCCGCAGCGCCTTGGCAAGTTCCGGGCTTTCCGAGCGCTCTTCGATGCGCGCCACCAGTTCACGCAGCGAGGCAATCTCCTTTTCGGCATCGAAATCGGAGTGATTGAACGGATTATAGTTGGCGTGCAGCTCTTCGTTGACGCGGCCATCGCGCATACCCACCACATAGCACGTGGAAAGGTGCATCAGCCCGGCGTGGTCGCAGTTGCGCACGAAATCCAAAAGGTTGTGCGTGGAATCAACGTTGGAGGCAAGCGCGTCGCGCAGGTCGGGATTGAAATCGGTAAGGCCGGCGCTGTTGGCGATGACGTCCAGCGAACGCTGGAGCCGCTGCTGGGTGGCGGCGTCGAGGCCCAGGCCGGCCCGGCTGACGTCCCCTTCCACGACTTCCACTTTTTCCTTGAGGAACGCGGCCAGCCTCGCGCCGTGGATTTCCTGCAAGCGGTCCAGGGTCGGCGACTCCTCGACGATTTTTTCGAAGCGTCGCTGCGCGGAGGTGGTGCGATTGCGGCGGATCAGCAGCGTGATCTTGCCAATCTCCGGAATTTTTTCCAGCAGATCCGCCAGCCAGACCTTGCCGATGAAACCCGTGACGCCGACAAGCAGAATGTGCTTCCCGGCCAGCGAGCCGCGCACATTGAGATGCGCCACCAGCGGCGTGCTGCTCAACCGCTCGACCACGGCGCGGCCCGGTGGATGAGGGCGCGCGGGGGTTTGCACCGAGGTGTCGAGCAAATCCGGCGTGTTTTTCCAGCCAAGCTGCGAAAGCAGCTTTTCCCCCGGAATGCAGCCGTTGGCAGAACCGCTGACGAGCCATGCCAAAGGTCCGCGCGGAGGAATCACCGGCTCGCGCAGGCGTCCCGTGGCCTGGCCGTCGCGAAACTCCAGCCGGTTGGAGATAAATCCTTCGGCGCCGAAATAGCCGGCGAGCGGACGGACGATATGGTCGAGAAGCTGGCTGACCAGCACAACGCGTTCGCCGTTGTGCACGGCTTCCGCCAGCCTTTCGACGGCTTCCCGGCGCATGCGCGGCTTCAGTTCGTATTGGAAATATTCTTCGCCGAGCAGGTCCAGGCGGTCGCGCGTCAAGCCGCGCAGCACGCTGTGCAGCAAACGCGTGGCAAACGTGCGGCTGGCGAAGTAAGCGGGGGGACGCACCAGCGTCTGGCCGATCATTCCGGCACGGCGCACCCAGCGCTGCAGGAAATTCTGGCTGTTCCAGTTGAAAAAGCCGACACTGCGCAGCGCGCTGATCTCCAGCAGCGAACCTTCCACGCGCCAGTAGGTCACCCTGGGCACACGCCCGGCTTCGCCGCCGCTCTGATTGGAAGAAGGTGCTGCCATTTTTCGGATATTCAACACAACCGGCAAAACTGGGGGAAGGGTAACCTTCAGAAAATACGAGACTTCCCTTGGGACGTTCTAATAAAAACCGGGTCAACCGGATATGCTCGCTCTGCAGGCCCCTTCCCCTGTGCACGGAAAACCGAGAATTACTAAAATTATCATCCCCCAGTCCTTACCGCAACCAACCATCTGTGGCTTTCCGCGATTGGAATTGCGGTCCTAGCCGTTGAGGACAACGGTGGCGCGCGATTCGCCGCCGGATCCATGCTTTGCGAGAGGTGTGGCTTCAGTCCCTGCTGTTGCTTTGGCGCGACCCGCTGATAGGAGTAATACGCAAGCAGCAGGAACAGAGCGCAGAGCGCGAAAAGAATGGCGACGATTCGCAACAGGCGCATGGTGGAAAGCCGATTCCGAGCCGGATACAAGCGGCTGGCAAGAGACAAGGCGGTCAGAACTCGGCAGCCTGTCGGCCGCGAACGATGCGGCAAACGCGCCGGCCACACGGCTCGGCAAGAGGGCAGTACATAGGATGGCCTCCACTGGTACCATCGGCCCATTCCCTGCCGCACGGCCCACCCCCAGACTACCACTTTCTGACTTGCTCGCTGGGTCCTTGCTTTATGGCCATTAAAAACGGTCGCTATGAAGTGTTCGAACTGCTCGGCACTGGTGCGACCAGCCGCGTCGAGAAGGCGCACGACACGTTGATCGGCCGCACCGTGGCGCTCAAGACGTTTCTCAACGGTTTTGGCTCGCACCAACTCCGCGAACAGTTCCTACGGGAAGCGCATATAATCGGGCAACTCGCGCATCCCTCGATCGTCAGCCTTTTCGACCTCGGCACCGACGAGAATGGCTGCCCTTACTTCGTTATGGAATACGTGGAAGGCCACACACTGGAAACCGCGCTAGAGGCGGCTCCGCTTCCCCTGGAAAAGGCCGCCGCGTGGGGCGGCGACCTGGCCACGGCGCTGGACCAGGCGCACCTGGCGGGCATCCTTCACGGCGACGTGAAACCCGCGAACATCCTGATCACCAAAGAAGGCCGGCCAAAGCTGGGCGACTTCGGCATAGCGCGCTTTGCGGCGCAAGCGCCGACTTCCGATGAAGTGAAAGGAACACCCGCGTTTCTTTCACCCGAACAGATCGCCGAGCAGAAACAGGATGCTCGCTCCGACCTGTTTTCCCTGGGCATCATTCTGTATCTCATGACCACGGGGGTCCATCCGTTCGACGCGGATTCCGTCGGCGCCGTGTGCATGAAGATTCTTTCCTCCACCCCCGCGCCTCCCTCGCGGCACAATCCTTCGCTGCCCGCGGAGTTCGACCAAATCGTGATGCGCTGCCTGGCCAAGGCCCCCGCCGAACGTTTCGCGAGCGCACAGGAGCTCGCGGCGGAGCTTTATCCTCTTGCGCGAACGAAGAAAAACGCGGAGCCAGCAGCCTCCGAAGTCTCCTCCACCGCGCGAGTTCCAGCCCTTGCAACCCGGCGCGCTACGCGGCGCACCGCGGTTTTGCCCGGCAATCATGCTGGACGTCCGCGTTTTTGGAACAAGATCACTTCCTGGTGGTATCAGCCGTTGCGAGGACGGACACTTTGGGCCACGGGTGGGTCGGCGGCAATTTGTGTTCTGTTGCTCGTGCCCGCGGTCGGCCTGCTGCTGCAGGATTCCCAGCGGAAATCAGCCAATCAAGAGATGCGCGCCGCCGCGGCCGCTTCCGATTCAGTATCGGCAAATTTGCCCACAAGGCGCAATGACACGGAATCCACCGAAGCCTTGGGTGGCCCGCGGGAAACTACATCTGCGCCTGGCGTTCGCAACTCCCCATCGGCTCCGGATAACCTTGCGAGCGACACGACGAAGGAAGGTTCTTCTTTCCGCGGCATCACAAGGGACTCTTCCGCGGACAACGTCGCCGCTCGAACGGCGATAGTCACCACTCCGGTGGCTGCGAATTTGGCTTCGGCGTCCCATCCTATCTATGCAGGAACAGCTGCGCCTTTCAAGGCGGCCATCGTGCCCGTTTCGCACCTGACTTCGCTGAAAATTGCCGTGATTTCCGAAGTCTCCGACGAAACGCTGGAAGTTTATTCTGACAACGAGTTGCTGCTCACCATCCCGCTGGAAAGCGAGCATCGCGGCGACACACTGCGATTTATCTGCCCAGTCTTGGCCGGGAATCACCGGCTTCGCGTCGTGGTCTCACATGATGGCAAAGATACCGCGGCGGAAAAGGAAAACGATTCGGAACTTCAGGCTGGCGGCGGAAACTCGATGGAAGTCCACGTCAACCGGCGCGCGCATCTGCTCGTGAAGCACCAGACCGCGCTCGAAATCATCTGGCCCAGCCGGGTGGTTTCCTCCGCGCTGCAAAATCCCGCGGACGCCGGCGCGCGCGGCAGCGGCCCCGGCCGGTAATATCCGCTCTAATCCGCTTAAACGCCCCAGCCGTATTTTTCGGCGTGCTCAAAAGTGCGCTGCATCTCGTCGTGCAGCATGTCGATGAAGACCGAGCAGCCCACGGTTTTCTTGCCGGGCTCGGCAATGTCGGCGGTGCGCACTCCGGTATTCAGCACGCGCACAAGGGACTGTTCGACCCAATCGGCTTCGAGGCTCAATCCAAACGCGTCGCGGAGCATCATCGTGGCGCTCAGGATCGAGCCAATGGGGTTGGCCGCGTCTTTGCCTGCCAGCGTGGGCGCCGAGCCGTGAATGGGTTCGAACAGAGGCGCGCTGCTGCCGAAACTTGCCGAAGGAATCAAGCCGATCGAGCCAACCAGCGCCGCCGCGGCGTCGCTCAGAATGTCGCCGAACATGTTCGTGCTGAGCATCACATCGAATTGCGTGGGATTCAAGGTGAGCTGCATCGCGGCGTTGTCCACGTACATATGCTCGAGCTTCACGTTCGGATAAACTGTGCCCACCGCGGAAACGGTGCGCCGCCAGAGCTGCGAACTCGCCAGCACGTTGGCCTTGTCCACCGAACAAATCCGGCGCGATCTCGCTTCGGCGCGGTGAAACGCGAACGTGGCGATGCGCTCGATCTCCCGCGTGGAATACGATTCCGTGTCGAAGGCACGCTCGACGCCATTTTCCTTCACGTTGCCGCGCTCCCCGAAATACATGCCGCCGGCCAGTTCGCGCACGATTTCGATATCCAGTTCCCGGATGCGCTCCGGCTTCAGCGGAGAAATATTGCGGAGCGGCTCGATCAACTTCACCGGCCGCAGATTCACGTAGAGCCCCAGGCCCTTGCGCAGTTCCAGCAAGCCGGTTTCCGGCCGCTTGCCCACCGGGATGGAATCCCACTTCGGCCCGCCCACTGCGCCCAGAAAAATCGCGTCGGCTTTCCTGCACGCATCCAGCGTTTCGTGGGGCAGTGGGCCGCCGGTCTTGTCGATGGCGGCGCCGCCCACGGGCAGCTCCAGGAATGTGAATTGATGCTGGAATTCCCGCGCGCATTCGTGCAAAACGTTCGCGGCCGCGCGGGTGACTTCCGGGCCAATGCCGTCGCCCGGAAGCAGAACAATCGTCTTCTTCAGCTTCATATCGTGAGACCCCGGTGCAATTTCCTCTCAAGATTGTAGCTCAGCCCTTCCAGGCCTGAGGGTTTCCCTTGCGATGGCGCCCCACCCCATGAAAAGCCTCACCCCTGAAGGGGCGAGCTGCACCCCTCACGCGGCCGGCGAGGCTTCGCTGGCAACCGCCACCGCCTTGCGACGGATTACCTCGTGAGCGATGGCCATCAGGTCGCGCGCGCGGACATTCTTGGACTCGTCGGCGAGCGACGTGACCCGGCGGTAGCACTCGGCCAGTTCGGCCTCGGAAGGATCGTAGCCCAACTCCTTGAGCGACTGCCGCAGCGCGTTGCGCCCGGAATGCTTGCCGAGCACCAGCGAGCGCGAAGGCACGCCGACGGCGTCCGGTGAAATGATTTCGTAGGTGAGCGGATTCTTGATGATGCCATCCTGGTGAATGCCGGCTTCGTGCGCGAAAGCATTCGCGCCGACTACGGCCTTATTGGGGGCGATGTGCGCGCCGGTGATTTCGCTCAGCAGGCGGCTGGACTTGTATAGTTCCTTCAGGTTCAGCTTCGTGGCCACGCCAAAATTTTCTTTGCGCACCGCCAGCGCTACGGCAATCTCTTCCAGCGCGGCGTTTCCGGCGCGCTCGCCGATGCCGTTCACCGTGCATTCGATCTGGCGAACGCCGGCGCGCACCGCGGCCAGCGAATTGGCCACCGCCAAGCCCAGGTCGTCGTGGCAATGCGCGCTGAGCGTCACGTGCTGCGGATCACCCAGGTGTTCCCGAATCTTGGTGAACATCGCGCCGTACTCTTCCGGCACCGCGTAGCCCACCGTGTCCGGCAGGTTCAGCACCGTTGCGCCGCTATCCACCGCCGTCTGGCAGGCCTTGCAAAGAAATTCGATTTCCGTGCGTCCGGCGTCTTCCGCCGAAAATTCGACTTCTTCGACGTGGTTCCGCGCCATCTGGATCATCGAGCCGATGGCTTCCAGCGCCTGCTCGCGCGTCATGTGAAGTTTCACCTGCAAGTGCAGGTCGGAAGTGGCCAGAAACACGTGCATCCGCGGAGAGGCCGCCGACCGCAGCGCTTCGGCCGCGGCCAGAATATCGTCCTTGCGCGCGCGGGCCAGCGCCGCAATCGGCACTTCGCGCACCTCGCGGGCGACGGCCTGCACAGCCTCCAGGTCTCCCCGGGAGGAGATCGGAAAGCCGGCTTCGATCACATCGACGCCAAGAGCCGCAAGCTGGTGCGCCATGCGGATTTTTTCCTGCGTATTCATGGAAAAGCCGGGCGACTGCTCGCCGTCCCGGAGCGTGGTGTCAAAGATGCGAACGTGGCTCATAGCTACTCCCAGACCTAGACTTCCACTAATGCATGGACAAGGGTCTCTAGTCCAATTTATCTTCATTCTGTATTTGATAATTCTGCCTTATACTAGCACATTGGGGCGTCGATGCCGCTTCCCTGCCGGGCCATACGGCTCCCCCAAATTCCGCTTACCCAGGGCCGCCCCGTGCGCCCCTTCAACCGAGGTTGCCTTTCATGGATTTGAGCGAATTACAGGTTTTTCTGACCGTTGCCAAGGAGGGCAGCTTCAGCCGCGCCGCCGAGCGACTTTACCGCACCCAGCCGGCCGTCAGCCTGACCATCCGCAAGCTCGAAGAATCGCTTGAACAGCCGCTGTTTGTGCGTGGTGCGCGCCCCGTGCGGCTCACCGATGCGGGCATCCTGCTGCAGGAATACGCGGAGCGCTTGCTGAACTTGCGCGACGAGGTGAAGAAGGGCCTGATGGAGCTCGAAGGCCTGAATCGCGGCGAACTCTCCCTGGGTGTGAATGAGAGTTCAATCCATGCCCTGCTGCCGGCCCTCTCCGCGTTCCGCGAAGCGCATCCCGGCGTGCAGGTGCGCGTGCACCGCATGTTTTCCCGCGATATTCCGCACGAAGTGGTGAACTACCGCCTTGATCTGGGCGCGGTCTCGTTTGTGCCGCGCGATGCGCAACTCCAGGCTGCGGAAATTCTGAAGGATGAGTTGACCCTCGTCGTGCCGGTGAAGCATCCGCTGGCCAAGCACAAAGACGTGGACGTGGAAGAGCTCGGCAAGGAAGCCTTCATCGCGCATATCGTGGAATCGCCCTTCCGGCGCAAGGTGATCGAGCTCTTCGCGCGCCACCGCACCCCGCTGAACATGCCCATGGAAATGCCCACCATCGAAAGCATCAAGCGTTTCGTGCAGATGGGCATGGGCGTGGCCATCGTGCCGCGCATGTGCGTCACCTGGGAGGTGGAACACGGCTGGCTAAAAGAGGTGCACATCCGCCAGATGAGTATCCCCCGGCACCTCTATCTCATCTCCCGGCGGGGCGCACGCCTGCCGCATACGGCCGCTGAGTTTATGAGGCTTCTAAAGAAGGCCTGACCTGTCCCCCGGAATGTGATAAAAATCACTCCCTTACGTTCCTTGCGTCCAGTATCCTAAACCATCGCGGCGGATCGCGATTTTGCCTCAGCTATGCTCAGCGGGCTCACCATCCTGGCCATCGGCTTCTTCCTGGGCATGCGTCATGCCACCGATCCCGACCACGTCATCGCGGTTTCCACCATCGTCAGCCGCGAACCTTCGATCGGCCGGGCGGGGTTGATCGGCGCGCTCTGGGGACTTGGACACACGCTCACAATTCTGCTGGTGGGCGCGGCGATTATTCTTTTCAACGTTGCCATCCCCACGCGTGTTGGCCTGAGCATGGAGCTTGCCGTGGGCCTGATGCTGATCCTCCTCGGCATCCTGAATCTGACGGGAGTCACGCGCTGGCTGAGTGAACGATTTTCGCCCGCGCATCCGAAAGTTGTCGGCGAGCACGTCCACGTACACGAACATGGCACCAAGCTGCACTATCACTGGCATTCCCACGTGCCGGGCTCCCAGCATCATGGCGAAGCGCTGGCCGCGCCCGCCTGGCTGCGCGGTCCATTCGCCAAGCTGGGCGTTTTCCACGCTCTCCGGCCGCTGTTGATTGGCATTGTGCACGGGCTAGCAGGCTCCGCGGCGGTGGCGCTTCTGGTGCTCACCACGATTCACAATCCGCGCTGGGGCGTGCTCTATTTGCTGATTTTTGGCGTTGGCACGATCGCCGGCATGATGCTGATTACCATCGCGCTC